>NZ_JBVHPN010000012.1:0-280971 GCF_055567935.1 Streptomyces sp. NPDC026301
CTTCTCCCCTCCGCACCCCCCACCCCCACATAAACTGTCTCGCCTCCGCCCTCCGTACCCCCCCCACCCTCCCCCCCCCCCCTCCCCCCCCTCCCCCCCCCCCCCCCCCCCCCCCCCCCCCCGCGCCCTGGTCGACCGCGCCCGCGCCATGCTGCGCTCCGGCGCCCGGCCGCCCGCCTCATAGCCGACGGCGGGTTCACCTCACGACGCCGCCCACTCAGACCTCCGTGCGCTCCACGGGGATCCACAGTTCCGCGTCCGCCTGCGCCCGGTCCGGCGACAGCCGGGTGCGCAGGATCTCCGGTCCCGGTCGGCTCCGGTACGGATTGGACGGGAACCACTGCGTGAACACGTCCCGCCACAGGTACTGGAGCGCCTGCGGGAACGGGCCGGAGTTCTCGAAGACGGCCCACGTCCCCGCCGGAACGGTGAGCGCGTCCAGGTCCTCGGGCACTTCGGATCGGGTCACCACGCCGTGGTAGTAGTCCAGTTCGGTGCCCTCGGCCCGGCTCGGGTCGAGGTCGTCGCTCACGGCGACGATCCCCTCCGGCTGCTGGTCGGACAGTGCGGTGATCCGCCGTATCGTCTCCTGGTCGATGCTCCGGATGAAGTCGGCGATCGACGGATTCATCCCTTCATGGACGAGCGGGACTCGGGCTTTCTTGCCGGCCACCCGGAACTGCTCCCTGTCCACGACCCGGTATCGCATGCTGCTGTTCCCTTCGATGATGAGGCGGAAGGACATCCGTGGCTGGGAGTGCAGCGCCGCACCGGTCCGTCTGGCCTCGCCGGGCCCCACGCCGTGCACGGCGCGGAACGCACGCGCGAACGCCTCGCCCGAGGTGTAGCCGTAGCGCACCGCGATCTCCAGCAGTGTCCGCTGCCCGGCGAGTACCTCGGCACCCGCGACGGTCAGCCGCCTGCGCCGGATGTACTCCGAGAGCGAGACCCCGGCCAGCGCGGAGAACATCCGACGGAAGTGATATTCGGACGTCATCGAGATCCGTGCCAGCTCGGACACCTCGATCCGCTGATCGAGATGCGCCTCGATGTGTTCCAGGGACTGGTTCAGCCGCTCCAGCACTCCTGCCTCCTTCCCTTCGACCACCACGTTAGGAAGGGACCACTGTGCCGGACCCGACATCCTGTGCCCGTTGCGGTCGGGTGCGGCGCCCCCGGCCGCGTACCCCTACGGCCCGACCGGGAGGGTCAGATGCAGCCGGAAGCCGCCGGCGGCCGTGGGGGCCGCGGTGACGGTGCCGCCGAGGAGTTCCGCGCGCTGGCGCAGGCCGATCAGGCCGTGGGAGGCGCTGGGCAGCGGCAGGGCCGGGCGGGTGGGCGCGGTGTTGGTGACGGTGGCGTGCAGGGTGCCGTCGTCGTGGTGGATGCGGACCGTCGCGGTGGCGCCCGGGGCGTGCTTGCGTACGTTGGTGAGGGCTTCCTGGACGGTGCGGTAGACGGCGCGCTGGACGGGCGGCGGGAGGCCGTCGGGCAGGTCGGTCCTCAGCTCGGCCTCGATGCCGCTGCAGCCCACCAGGCGTTGCAGATCGGCGAGGGAGGGCTGGGGAGTCAGCTCCGTGGGGCGGCTTCCGGAGGCACGCAGCACGCTGACCATGTGCCGCAACTCGTCCAGGGTCTGCACGCTGAGCCGCCGGATCGTGGCCGCCGCTTCCTTCACGGCGGGGTCGCGGGTGCCGACCTGGAGCGCCCCGGCCCGAACGGCGATCAGGCTGACCTGGTGGGAGACCACGTCGTGCATCTCCCGGGCGAGCTGGGCGCGTTCCTTCGCCAGCACGGTCTGCGCGATCAGCAGCCGCTCGTGGTCGCGCGCCTCGGAGATCTCGGCGAGCCGCAGCGACAGGTCGCGGCGGGCCTGGACGAGCTGGCCGAGGAAGACGGGCGCTGCGGCCATCGCCAGCTTGTAGCCGACGTGGATCAGGGTGGAGGTGTCCTGGTAGTCGTCGTACTCCGGGTACGGCCACGGCACGACGTGGCCCGCCACGACCGTCAGGGCGCAGGCGGCCAGGAGCAGGCGGCGGTGGGTGAGCGAGGCGAAGGTGTACAGCGCCGCCAGCGAGGCGTACTTCGCGTCGGCGATCACGAGGGCCGGCAGGGTGAGCACGAAGGTCGTGAGCGGCAGGCGGTGGCGCAGGGCGAGCGAGAAGGCGGCGAGCAGGGAGAACGCGGCGCCCCACGGCTCGTCCGGCTCGTAGTGGGCCCAGGCGTCCAGCAGGATGGCGGCGATGAGGGCGATGTCCAGCAACAGCACCGGCGGGCGGCGGGACTTCAGCGATGCCGGCAGGCGGCAGGCGTTCATGCGCCCTCCCCGCTCCGCGGCGGCCGCAGCAGCCCCGCGCGCTCGGCGAGCAGCGCCGCCTGGACGCGGCTGCTCACCCCCAGCTTGGTGAGGATGGCGCTCACGTGGTCCTTGACCGTGCCGGTGCTCAGGTGCATCTGCGTACCGATCTCGACATTGGAGAGCCCTTCGGCGATGAGGAGGAGTACGGCGCGCTCGCGGGCGGTCAGCCGGGCCACGCCGCGCACGGCGGGCGCGTCGGGGCCGCTGTCCAGGTAGCCGTTGACGACCGTCCGGGTGACCGTGGCGGACAGCACGACACCACCGGCGGCCAACGTGCGGACGAGGTGCGGGAGTTGTTCGGGGTCGGTGTCCTTCAGCAGGAAGCCGTCGGCTCCGGAGCGCAGCGCCGCCGCCACGTACTCGTCGGTGTCGAACGTGGTGAGCATGGCCACCACCGGCGGCTGCCGCAGCCGGCGCAGCTCGGTCAGGACGGTGAGCCCGTCCACGTCCGGCATGCGGATGTCGAGCAGTACGACGTCCGGCCGTAACTCCCGTACGGTCCGCACCGCTTGGCCGCCGGGGACCGCCGCCACGACCTCGATGTCGTCCGCCGCGCCCAGGATGTGCTGGAAGCCCGTACGGATCAGGGCCTCGTCGTCCACCACCAGTACCCGGATCACGCGTGCTCCGCTCACCCTCAGGCCACCGCCCGATGTGTACCACGCCGACTGCCTGCTTCCGGGTGCCCGCGGCCGGTTCCCGCCATGCGGCGGGGGCACTCCGGCCGGTCGGCGGGCTGCGCTCAGCCGGTCGGCGGGGCGGCACCGGCCGGTCGGCGGGGCGGCTCCGGAAACCTGGGGGATCGGTTCTGTCCCGTTTTCTCCGAAGACTGCGGAAGGCGCCACCTCGCCCTGCCCGCCCGCTCGATCGTCACTCTCAAGGAGTTCCAGTGGTGGGAAAGAATGTCCAGGTCTCGACAGCCGACCTGGACGCACCCGCAACCGTCCCACGCGTGTACGCCGCGCCGTCGGCCGGCACCGAGGGCCAGCTGGCCGAGGTGCTGGCGGGCGTCGTACACGTCGATCACGTGCCGCTCGACAGCCACTTCTTCGACGACCTCAGCGCCGACTCGCTGCTGATGGCCCAGTTCTGCGCCCGGGTCAGGAAGCGTCCCGACCTGCCGTCGGTGTCGATGAAGGACATCTACCGGTACCCGACGATCCGCAGCCTGGCGTCGGCGCTCGCGGAGCCCGCACCCGCGCCGGTGACCGGCGGGCCACCAGTGCCCTCACCGACGCCCCCGTCCGAGGCCGTGGCACCGGCCCGGGCCGGCACGCCGCAGTACGTCCTGTGCGGGGCGCTCCAGCTGCTGATCTTCCTCGGCTACACCTACCTCACCGCACTCGTCATCGCCCGCGGCTACGACTGGATCGCCGCCGGAGCGGGCCTGCTCGACGGGTACCTGCGGGCGGTCGCGTTCGGCGGCGCGGTCTTCGTCGCCGTGTGCGTCCTGCCGATCCTGGCCAAGTGGCTGCTCATCGGCCGGTGGACGGCACAGCGGATCCGCATCTGGAGCCCGGCGTACCTCCGGTTCTGGCTCGTCAGGACGCTGGTCCAGACGAACCCGCTGGTCCTGTTCGCCGGTTCGCCGCTCTACGTGCTCTACCTGAAGGCGCTGGGCGCGAAGATCGGGCGCGACGTCACGGTGCTCTCCAAGCACGTGCCCGTCTGCACCGACCTGCTCTCCGTCGGCGACGGCACGGTCATCCGCAAGGACGCGTACCTCAGCTGCTACCGGGCCGAGGCGGGCTGGATCCGGACCGGCCCCGTCACCCTCGGCAAGGACGTGTACATCAGCGAGGCCACGGTGCTCGACATCGAGACCTCGCTCGGCGACGGGGCGCAGCTCGGCCATGCCTCGTCGCTGCACGCCGGGCAGGCGGTGCCCGCCGGCGAGCGGTGGCACGGGACGCCCGGGCAGCCCACCGGGACGGACTTCCGCACCGTCGGCCCCGCCGACCTCCCCACGCGGCGCAAGGTGGTCTACAGCGTCACACAGCTGCTGACCGTGCTGATCGTGTACGTGCCGCTGGTGATCGGCGGCGTCGACCTGCTGCTCGCCGAGGCACCGCAGCTCACCGCGTTCCTGTCCGAACAGCCGCCGCCCGTCACGAGCTGGGCGTTCTACCGTGACGCGCTGGCCGCGTCGTTCGTGCTGTTCTTCGGCTCGCTGCTGCTCGGCCTGCTCCTCGTGTGCACCGTGCCCCGCCTGCTCCACCTTCTGGTGAAGCCGGACCGGGTCTATCCGCTGTACGGGTTCCACTACTCCGTCCACCGGGCGATCGCGCGGCTGAGCAACAACAAGTTCTTCCTGCGCCTCTTCGGGGACAGCTCGTACATCGTCCACTACCTGCGCGGCCTCTCGTACGACCTGTCCGAGGTCGAGCAGACGGGGTCGAACTTCGGCACGGACGTGAAGCACGAGAGCCCGTACCTGAGTTCCATCGGCACCGGCACCATGGTCGCCGACGGCCTCTCGCTCATGAACGCGGACTACTCCAGCACGTCCTTCCGCGTGACCCGGGTGACGATCGGTCCGCACAACTTCCTCGGCAATCAAGTCACTTACCCCTCGCGGGGGCGGACGGGGGACAACTGCCTGCTCGCCACGAAGGTGATGGTCCCCGTCGACGGGCCCGTCCGGGAGGGCGTCGGGCTGCTGGGCTCGCCCAGCTTCGAGATCCCGCGGACCGTCGAGCGCGACACGTCCTTCGACCACCTCAGGGACGGTGACGCGTTCCGCCGCCGGCTGCGGGCCAAGAACCGGCACAACCTCGTCACCCTCGGCTCGTTCCTGCTCGCGCGGTGGATCTACACCTTCGGCGTGCTCGCGGTCGGCTGGAGCGCCGTCGAGCTGTACTCCTCGTGGGGCGCGGCGGCGATCGCGCTGGCCACCCTGCTGACCCTGGTGTTCAGCGTCCTGTACACCGGGCTCCTGGAGCGCGCCAGTACCCGGTTCCGGCGGCAGGTCCCGCGCCTCTGCTCGATCTACCACCCGCACTTCTGGCAGCACGAACGCTTCTGGAAGCACCAGGCGATGGAGCTGCGGCTGCTCAACGGCACGCCGTTCAAGGGCCTGTTCTGGCGGCTGCTGGGCGTCCGCCTGGGGCGGCGGCTCTTCGATGACGGCGCCCGGATGCCGGAGCGGACGCTCGTCACGATCGGCGACGACTGCACGCTCAACGTGAGCAGCGTCATCCAGTGCCACTCCCAGGAGGACGGCACCTTCAAGTCCGACCACAGCACGCTCGGGAACGGCTGCACCCTGGGGACCGGCACCCTGGTCCATTACGGCGTGACGCTGGGCGACGGTGCGACGCTCGCCCCCGACTCCTTCCTCATGAAGGGCGAGGAGGTGCCCGCGCACGCACGCTGGGGCGGGAACCCGGCCCACGAGATGTGAGGGCGCCCGGCGGCGGACACCGCACTCGGCTCAGTCGTCGAACGTCGTGCCGAAGGCTTCCTGGGCGCGGCCGGTCACCAGGTCGGTGAAGGCCGTGACGAGCGGGGTGCGGGGGCGGTCGGTGATCCAGGTGAGGCCGACCGTCCGGTACGCGTCCGCGTCCGTGAGCGGCAGTTGGACCACGCCGGGGAGCACCGCGGGCGAGGACGGCAGGACGGAGACGCCGAGGCCGGCGGCCACCAGGCCGCGGATGGTCGCCACCTCGGCTCCCTCGAACGCCACCCGTGGGGTGAAACCGGCGGCGCCGCAGAGGTCGTTGACGAGCCGGCGCAGCCCGTACCCGTACGCCGCCATCACGAAGTCCTCCCCCGCCGCCTCCGCGATGTCCACCCGCCGCCGGGTCGCGAGGCGGTGGCCCGCCGGGACGACCAGCCGCAGCGGTTCGTGGGTGACGGCCCGGTGGCTGACGCCCGGCTCCTCGATCAGTGGTGAGGTCAGGCACAGGTCGACCTCGCCGGCCCGCAGCCGCTCCAGCAGGCCCTCGGGGTGGTCCTGGACCAGCCGGAAGCGGACGCCCGGATGGAGCGCGCGGAACCAGCGGACCAGCAGCGGCACCGGGGCCGTGCCGAGCGCGGGCAGGAAGCCGAGCGCCACCATGCCGGGCGCGTCCGTGTCGGCGCGCAGCTCTTCGTAGCCCGCGCCGATCTCCTCCAGGCCGCGCTCGACGCGGGCCAGGAAGGCGCGGCCCTGGCGGGTCAGCCGCATGCCGCGGCCCTCGCGGCCGAAGAGCCGGACGCCGACGGCCTCCTCGACCCGTACGACGCTGCGGCTGACGGTCGACTGCGGGGTGCGCAGCTCGTCGGCCGCCGCCGAGAGGTGTTCCAGCCGGCCGACGGCCGCGAAGCGCGTCAGGTCGGGGCAGAGCTGCGCGAGAGGGTCGCCCGGGGCACCGTGTTCCACGCTTCGTTCCATATGTGGATCGTATTCTCCACTCCGATGCATTTGATGCAACAGAACTCCGGTACCTACGGTCGAAGGCGTGATCGAACGCAGTACCGTCTCCGAAGCCTCCGCCACTCCCCCGCACGGTGATCCTCCGGCCGCCGCCCATTCCCGCGGCACCCCCGGTTTCCGGCGGGCCACCCTGGCGCTCTTCGCCGCCGGGCTGACCACCTTCATGACGCTGTACTGCGTCCAGGCGCTGCTGCCGGCGCTCTCCGCCGACCTGCACCTCTCCCCCGCCGCCTCGTCGCTGACCGTCTCGGTGTCCACCGCCGCGATGGCGATCGCGGTGGTCCCGCTGACCGCCCTGTCCGACGCCTGGAGCCGGACGGGCATGATGACGCTCTCGCTCACCGCGGCCGCCGTGCTCGGCATCGCCGCCGCGTTCGCGCCCGGCTTCGGCGTACTGCTGGCGATCCGCGTCCTGGAGGGGCTGGCGCTGGCCGGACTGCAGGCCACGGCGATGTCGTACCTCTCGGAGGAGGTGCACCCCGAGTCGCTGGGCCAGGCCATGGGCCTGTACGTGGCGGGCAACGGCATCGGCGGCATGATCGGCCGGCTGCTCGCCGACGGCGTGCTGGAGGTGACGGGCAGCTGGCGCTGGGCCATCGGCGCGGTGGGCGTCGCCGCCGCCCTGTGCACGCTCGTCTTCCGCCGGACGATCCCGGCCTCGGTCCGCTTCGTGCCCCGTGAGCCGCGCGTCCGCGCGCTGGCGTCGGGCATCGGCCGCGCGTTCCCGGACAGCGGCCTGCTGCGCCTCTACCTGATCGGCTTCCTGGCCATGGCCGGCTTCGTCACGGTCTACAACTACCTGGGCTTCCGGCTGGTCGCGCCGCCCTTCAGCCTGTCCCAGGGCACCGCGGGGCTGCTCTTCATCGCGTACATCGCGGGCTCGTTCTCCTCCGCCGCAGCCGGCCGTCTCGTGGACCGGCGCGGCCGGCCGGTGGTGCTGTGCGCCGCCCTCGTGGTGACGCTGGCCGGGCTGGCCCTGATGCTCGTGCCGAGCCTCGGCGCGATCTTCCCCGGCCTGGTGGTCTTCACCGCGGGATTCTTCGCCGCGCACGCGGTGGCCAGCGGCTGGGTGGGCAGCCGGTCCACCGTGCTGGGCGCCCAGGGCGCCGCGGTGTACCTGTTCTTCTACTACATCGGCAGCGCCATCGGCGGCTCGGCGGGCGGCCTCGCGTACTCCTCCGGGGCGTGGGGCGGCGTGACCGGGTACTGCGCCTGCCTGGTGGCGGTCGCCCTGATCGCCGGTGTCACGCTGCGCGGCCTGCGGGCGTCGCGCCGCGCCGCGCCGCAGACCCGTCGGCCGTAGGGGTCACTCCCCGCGCTCGCCGAGCGCCGGGGCCGCGTACACCGCTTCGACCAGCTTGAGGTTGCGGACATCGCCGCCGGTCGTGCTGCCGCCGAACTTGTTCATCGTGTACGCGTAGGACAGCCGGTTCTCGGGGTCGGCGAAGGCCAGCGAGCCGCCCGCGCCGCCGTGGCCGAACGTGCCGGGGTTGGGGCCGAGGAAGCCGAAGCCGTTGAGCATGTACCCGGCCGCCCAGGCGAACGGCAGCCGCTCCGGGGCCGCCGCGCTGAGCACCAGGTCGATCTCGTCGCCGCGGCTCTGCCGCGCGCGCATCGCCGCCAGCGTGCCGGCGCCGACCAGCTCGCCGTTGGCGAGGGCGCGGTAGACCGTGGCCAGGCCGCGCGCGGTGGCGTTGCCGTTGGCCGCGGGGATCTCGGCACTGCGGCACGGGGCGCTGTTCACGTCCCCGAGGGGCAGATGCCCCATGGCCACGGCCAGGCCCGCCAGAGGATGCGCGTCCAGCGACCGGATCGGCCCCTCGGGCATCCCGGGGAACATCGCACGCAGGGTGCCGCCCCCCTCGGGCCCGATCATCTCGGCGCAGCGGGCGTGCTCGGCTTCGGGAGTGCCGATGTACAGGTCGGCGCCGAGCGGTTCGGTGATCTCGGTGCGCAGGAAGGTGCCGAGCGAGGTGCCGGTGATACGGCGGACGAGCTCGCCGACCAGGAAACCGAAGCTGACGGCGTGATAGCCCTGGGCGGTGCCGGGCTCCCACCACGGTTCGGTGGCGGCCAGCACGGCGCAGGTCTTCTCCCAGTCGTAGACGTCCCCCGGGGCCAGACGCTCGCGCGGCGCGATGAGGCCGGCGCGGTGGGAGAGCAGCCAGCGCACCGGTATGTCGCCCTTGCCCTCCTGGGCGAACTCCGGCCAGTAACGGGAGACGGGCGCGTCGAGGTCCAACTCCCCGCGGTCGACGAGCAGATGGGCGCAGAGCGCGGTCATGCCCTTGCCGGTGGAGTAGACGTTGACCAGGCTGTCCCGCTCCCACGGGCGGCTGTGGGCGGCGTCGGCGTGCCCGCCCCACAGGTCCACGACGAACTCTCCGTCGACGGTCACCGCGAGCGCGGCGCCGACCTCGCCGCGCTCGGCGAAGTTGCGCGCGAACTCCTCGCGGACGTTCTCGAAACCGGGGGCACAGATGCCCTGCACGACTGCTGTCACGATTCCTCGCCTCTCACCGGACACGCCATGGAGTTAATAGTTGCCTACGGCAACCTAACCCGGTAGCCGGACCGCGTCCAGCGTCCAACGCCCAACGCCCGTACGGCGAAGGGGAGGACACCGGCAGCGCGCCGATGCCCTCCCCTGTGCCCGTCTGTGCCCGTCGAAGGCAGTTCCGAAGGACCCTGTGGTCAGTCCCTGGGGGTCAGTCCCCGTGGGAGAGGATGATGTCGAAGCCGTCCTCGCCCTGCTCGGTCACCGTCAGCGGGGTGGCCGCCGGCGGATAGCCGCTGGCCACGACCGTGTACTCGCCGCCCACCAGGTCCGTGAAGGCGTACGCGCCGTCCGGGCCCGTCGTGCGGACCGCCACCACGTTGCCCGCCGGGTCCAGCAGCGAGACGCGGGCCTCGCCCAGCGGCGTACCGGCGCCGTTGTGCACCGTGCCGCTGAGGGTGGCCGCGGGCTGCAGTACCGCGTCCTGACGGGTCGGCACGCCGCCGGAGACCTCGACGATGCTCGCGTACGGCTGGAAACCCGCCGCGCTCGCCGTCAGGGTGTACACGCCCGGCACGAGCGAGGCCAGGCGGTAGCCGCCGTCCTCGCCGGAGGAGGACGATTCGATCACGTCACCGCGCTCGTCGGTGGCCACGACCAGGGCGCTGGGCACCGGCGTCGAGCCGGTCCGCACCGTGCCCTCCAGGCCGCCGGTCCCGGCGAGCATCAGGTCGAAGGCGACCGGCTCGGCGCCGATGGCCAGGGTGGCCACGCGCGGCTGGTGCCCGGCGGCCGCACCGACGAGTACGTAGCTGCCGGCGGCCGGGGTGGCCATGGCGTACCGGCCGTCCGCCGCTGCCGTGGCGCGGCCGAGCTGGCTGCCGTGGGAGTCGATCAGCGTGACGGCGGCCGCCGGCACGGGCGCGCCGACCGCGTCCAGCACCCGGCCGTGCACGGAGGGACCGTCCGGCGTCGCGACCGCGGCGGTCACGGGGGTCGGCTCCGCCTCGGGCGTCGCCGTGGCCGCGTCGGCCACGGGAAGCTCGGCCGTGTCGTGCGCGGCGCCGTGCCGGCCGTGGCCATGACCGTGGTGTTCGTGGTGCTCCGGCTCCACCGGCACGGCGGGGCCGTGGTCGGCGACGGCCTTGCCCCTGCGGTACAGCAGCGCCGTGATGACCAGGCCGGCGGCGAAGAAGGCGGCGGCCCACCAGTACGCGACGTCATAGCTGTGCAGGGCGGCTTCGGCCTGGTTCAGCCTGGTCGGCTTGCGGTCCGCGAGGTAGTCGGTGACGGCGCTGGCGGCCATCGTGTTGAACAGCGCGGTGCCGATCGAGCCGCCGACCTGCTGCATCGTGTTGACCGTCGCCGAGGCGACGCCCTGGTCGCTGGGCGCGACGCCCAGCGTGGCCAGGCTCATCGCGGGCGGCATGACCATGCCGAGGCCGAAGCCCATCACCAGCAGCGGCGGCAGGACGTGCGCGGCATACGTGCTGTCCAGGTCCAGCCGGGTCAGCCAGACCATGCCGGCCCCGGCGAACAACATGCCCAGCGGCACGATCGGCTTGGGGCCGATCTTGGGCACGAGGATGTTCATCGACAGCTGTGCCATCACCATCAGCATGCCGACCATGGGCAGGAAGGCGAGGCCGGTCTTGACCGGCGTGTACTCCAGGGTCTGCTGCAGGTAGTACGTCAGGAAGAGGAAGACCCCGAACATGCCGGAGCCGGAGACGAACACGGATATGAAGGACGCAGCGCGGTTGCGGTCACGCAGCACGCGCAGCGGCAGCAGCGGGTGCCCGGCGCGCGTCTCCCACAGGAAGAAGGCGAGGAGCAGCACGCCCCCGGCCGCGAGGAAGGCCCAGCACATCCAGTGGCTCCAGGCGTGCGTCTCGGCGTTGGAGAAGCCGAAGACGATGCCGAAGAGCCCGGCCGCCACGAGCAGCGTGCCGAAGAGGTCGAGCCGGGGCCGTGCGCTGGGCGCGGGGCGGCGGACGAAGATCAGCGCGCCGATGACCGCCACGACGGCGATGGCGAGGTTGACGTACAGGGTCCAGCGCCAGTCCAGGTGCTCGGTCAGTACGCCGCCGAGCAGCAGTCCGATGGCGCCGCCGGAACCGGCGATCGCACCGAAGATGCCGAACGCCTTGGCGCGCTCCTTGGCGTCGGTGAACGTCGTCGTGAGCAGGGACAGCGCGGACGGCGCCAGCAGCGCGCCGAACAGGCCTTGCAGCGCCCGGCCGACGACCAGCATCGAGAAGCCGTTGGCCGCACCGGCCAGTGCCGAGGACCCGGCGAAGCCGACCAGACCGATCAGCAGCGTCGTCTTCCGTCCGAAGAGGTCGGCGAGCCGCCCGCCGAGCAGCAGCAGGGAGCCGAAGGCGAGGGAGTAGGCGGTGACGACCCACTGCCGGCCGTCGTTGTTGAAGCCCAGGTCGCGCTGGGCGGACGGGAGGGCGATGTTCACGATGGTGGCGTCCAGCACCACCATCAGCTGGGCGAGGCCGATGACGGCCAGCACCCACCAGCGGTGGGGGGTGTGCCCCGTCGCCCGGCCGCCGGACGGCGCCTCGGCCGGCTGCCCGGCGTCGGCGCCTGCATCGACACGGGTGGAGGTCATACGGAGTCCTTCGGATCTTCCGGGGCCCGGTGCTCCTCTTCCGGGGTCCTCGGGGATGGTTCTCGTGCGTGCCGCCCGGCGTCGCGCGCGGGCGGCAGAGCCTGTGTCACGGGCTCTCAGGTCCGCAGCAGGGCGGGAAGCAGCACGGCGTCCAGGTAGCGCGTGAGGTACGCGGCGTCCGCGGGGCGTTGCTCGATCATCGGGCGCGCGAAGACGGCGCCGGACAGTGCGTGCGGGAAGAAGGGGATCGCCGGGCAGCCGGGGTCGACCTCGCCGCGGGCGACCGCCCGGTCGAGCATCGCCTGCATCACCTCCAGTTCGGGTTCGATCAGGGCCGTGTGCATGGCCTCGGCCAGCTCCGGATCCCTGTGCACGGCGTGCGTGATGCCGCGCATCAGGTCGATGTCCTTCTTGGCGTCCCCGATCCGCCGGGCGAGCTCGTGCACGTCACCGCGGAGCGAACCGGTGTCCAGGTCCTCCAGCGAGAACGGCCGCAGATGGCGCAGCGCGGCGCACACCAGCCGGGGTTTCCCGTGCCAGCGGCGGTACAGCGTGGCCTTGCTGCACCGGGAGCGGGCGGCGACGGCGTCCAGGGTGAGGTTCTCGTACCCGACCTCGCGCACCAGGTCCAGGACCGCGGCGTACAACTCGCTCTCGCGCTCCGGCGAGAGCCGCGTCCGCCGCGCTGCCCCTTCGCCGTGACGCGGCGCGGGGGCGGCGGACGGCGGCGTGGTGACGGACATGCCCACCCCGAACAACGGATCGAAACTGTTTCGTACTCTTAGGCTCTTTCGAGCGTACGCCCCGCTCCGATCGAAACGCAAACGTACCGATAGTCACTCCTGTGACCTGCGGTTCCGTGACTTCGTGACCCGTATGCTCCCTTTTGGGTCCCCTACCAGGCTGCGCCCACGCACGCCGCCCCGCATCCGCTGCCGTACGGCGTCAGGCAGGCAGCACGACGGCCGTCGTCACCAGCCCCGATCCGATCAGCCACCGGCCGCTGAAGCCGGTGAGCTCCCGGCCCCGGACGACCGGCCCGGGGACGAGGAGGCGGGCGGTGAAGGTGGCGTCCGTCGGGTCGAGGGTGAGGTGCGCGTCCTCGAAACCGAGCCAGCGGCGGGCGAGCGGGTACCAGGCTTTGTAGACGCTCTCCTTCGCGCTGAAGATCAGCCGGTCCCAGCAGACCTCGGGCATCAGCTCGGCCAGCCCGGCCAGTTGGGCCCGCTCCTCGGGGAGGGTGACCAGCTCCAGTACGCCCGGATCGGCCACCGGCTCGTGCGGCTCCGCGTCCAGGCCCAGGGTCAGCACGTCCGTGGCGCGAGCGACCGCGGCAGCGCGGTAGCCGGTGCAGTGGGTGAGCGCCCCGACGACGCCGGCCGGCCAGCGCGGCGCGCGGTCGGGCCCCGGCAGCAGGGGCGCGGGGGCGAAGCCCAGGCGGGCGAGCGCGTCGCGGGCGCAGCCGCGCACCGTACCGAATTCCTGCTGCCGCTTCGGTACCGCGTCGGCCACCAGGGCCCGTTCCTCGGGGAACATCTCCGACACGGGGGCGTCGTGGAAGGCCTCGGCCGTGATCACGGGGGCGGGCAGCAGCTTGTCGATCAGGCGGGGGGCCCGGTCCTCCGGGGACGGTCCGGTGGGCGGGCCGGCGTCGTCGGCGGGGAGGGCGCGGATCTCGTAGGTCACGACTGAAGTAAAGACGGTGCCGGGCGGAGAGTGAAGGGCGGCCGGAGCGGTGGTTGCCCCATCCGAGGGGCGCGGGCGAAAGCGAGGGATGAGGTCCGGCCCGAAGGGGCACTCGTGGGCCATGCTTGTACTGCGACTTCTCGCCCGGCCCATGCTGGCCTCGACCTACGTCATCCAGGGCTTCCAGACCCTGCGTAACCCCGAGCCCCTGGTCCCGGCCGCCGAGCCGGTTGCCCAGCCGATCGCCCAGCGCATCCCCGGCCTGCCGGAACAGACCGAGCAGCTCGTCCGGATCAGCGGCGGCGTCCAGCTGGTGGCCGGCTCCCTGCTGGCGATCGGCCGCTTCCCACGGGCGTCCGCGCTGGCCATCGCGGCCACGCTGGTGCCCACGACCCTCGCCGGGCACCGGTTCTGGGAGGCGGAGGACGAACAGACGCGCACCCAGGAGCGCATCCAGTTCCTCAAGAACCTCTCCATGCTCGGCGGGCTGCTCATCGCCTCGGCGGACACCCACGGCAAGCCGTCCCTCGCCTGGCAGGGCCGGCACGCGGCACAACAGGCCCGCCGCGAGGCGGCGCTGCGCGCCCGCACGGCCCGCAAGACGCACAAGATCAGCAGCCGGCTGCCGGTCGGCTGAGCACGAGGCCGTATGGCGCGGGACCGGTCAGCCGTTCACCGGCTGACCGGCAGCGCCGTTTCACCAGCTGACGGGCAGCTCGTGCACGCCGTAGACGGCCATGTCCGTACGGAACGGCACCTCTTCCAGCGGCCGGTCCAGCCGGAGGCCCGGGAACCGCCGCAGCAGCGCCGGATAGGCGAGCTGCAGCTCGATACGGGCGAGGTTCTGGCCCAGGCACTGGTGCGGGCCCGAGCCGAACGCCAGGTGCGCGCGGGCCGACCGGTCCACGTCCAGGCGGTCGGGGTCGGCGAAGACCTCCGGGTCCCGGTTGGCCAGGTCGCCCGCGCAGATCAACGCCTCGCCCGCCCGGATGAGCTGCCCGCCGACCTCGATGTCCGCGACGGCGACGCGGCGCCGCCCCATGTGCGTGATCGTCAGGTACCGCAGCAGCTCCTCGACGGCGTTCGCCACGCGCCGCGGGTCGCCGTCCCGGACCGCGGCCAGCTGGTCGGGGTGCTGGAGCAGGGCACACGTACCGAGCGCGATCATGTTGGCGGTCGTCTCGTGCCCCGCGACCAACAGCAGCCGGGCCTGCTTGGCACACTCGTCGACCGTGCTCTCGCCGGTGTTCAGGTACTGGGTGGCCAGGCGGCTGAGGAGGTCGTCGCCGGGATTCGCGGCCTTGGACTCGACGAGCTTCCCGAGGTAGTCGGTCAGTTCCCGGGACGCGGCGAGGGCGGCCTCGGGGTCGCTGCGGGTGTCGATGAGTACGGCGCTGGCGCGCTGGAAGAAGCCGTGGTCCTCGTACGGCACGCCGAGCAGTTCGCAGATCACCAGCGACGGCAGCGGCAGCGCGAACGCGGTGACCAGGTCGGCCGGCGGGCCCGCCTGTTCCATGGCGTCGAGCAGGTCGGTGATGATGCGCTCGATGCGGGGGCGCAGTGCCTGCGTGCGCTTGATGGTGAAGTCGCCGGTGAACCGGCGCCGCTGGGCGTTGTGTTCGGGCTCGTCCATCGTGATGAACGTGCGGTTGTCGGCGCGGGTGGCCGCTGCGGCGGCGCTGAGGCTGGGGTAGCCGGGGCGCTCGTTGTCCGCGCTGATACGGGGGTCGCGCAACACCGCGACCTGGTCCTCGTGCCGGGTCACCAGCCATGCCGTCGACCCGTTCCACAGCGACACACGGGTCACCGGGGCCTGCGCGCGCAGCTCTTGGGACGCGGGCGGCGGGTCGAAGGGGCAGCCGGTGGCGCGTTGCGTGGTGAAGGCGGGCGCTTCGGGGGCCTGGGTCATCGTTGTCCTTCCACGGTGGGGCGGGGCAGGAGCGGATGGTGACGACGGGTCGGTTCAGGAGCCGATGGGGACGAGAGGTCGGCGGTCGCTGCTGACGGTGGATCAGGCGAGGGTGATGGCCGCCGCGGGGCAGATCTGCGCCGCCTCCGTGACGGCCGCGCGCTGCCGCTCCGGCGGCTCGGCGTCCAGCAGGACCACCACGCCGTCCTCGTCACGCTGGTCGAACACCTCGGGCGCGACCAGCACACACTGTCCGGCACCGCAGCACTTGTCCTCGTCGATGGTGATGCGCACGGCTTCTCCCTTGGGAAACGGCGGAACGGGGTTGGCGCTTGACGCTTTCCTGGGCAGGTACCGACCTCCTTCAGGCAGCCCTCGCCCGCGCCTTACTTAACAAAAGTAACTACGTGCTGCCGACGGTAACACCGAGATCACCGCGCGGGAATCCCGTACTTCCACCCGGTCCATGCAATGGGCACGTTTTCCGCCAACCCGCCCCCGGGCGTCCCGCCGGGTCCATCCATCCCGTCCGTACGACATGATCGGGGCGTGGACCACACCGAATCCCCCGACCGGGCCCCGATGAGCGACCTGTACGCGTCCCTCTCCGGACTCGCCTACGTAATGGCCGGAAACCGCACGCACAAGCGGCTCCGTTCGGAGTCGGGTGTGGCCGTCGACCGCGGATCCCTCGCCCTCCTGCGCGCGCTCGCGACGGCCCCCTCCCCCTTGCGCCTGGGCGAGCTGGCGGAGGCCCTGATGGTCAAGGCCCCTCACGTCACCCGGGAGGTCCGGCGCCTGGAGGACCAGGGCCTCGTCACGACCGCGCCCGAGCCCGGCGACCAGCGGGTGCGCCGGGCCGGGATCACCGAACAGGGCCGGGACGTCGTACTGCGCGCCGAGGCGACGGGGCGGCAGTGGCTCGCCGACGCGCTGGACGGCTTCTCGGAGGACGAACTGCGCACGACCGCCGCGGTGATCGACCGGATCGTGGACGTGTACCGGAACTGAGAGCGCGGTTTCCGGCCCCGGGTCCGTTCACCCGTTACGGAGGAGGCCGGGCCCTGCCGGGTGTGCTGCGATGCCGGTGTGAAGGAACACACCGGCGGCTGGGCCGTCACCTGGGGCCGGGCCGCGGCACGGTGGCTCGTACCGGCGGGTGTGGCACAAGTGGCGGAAAGTGTCCAGGAGTTGGCCCGTACGACGGTCCGGGTGACGCTCCGTACGACGGTCCGGGCAGTGGTCCGTACGGTGCTGAGCCCCGTGCTCGAGCAGCTGGACCTGGACGCGGTGGTAGCTCGGGTGGACCTCGACGCGGTGGTGGCCCGGGTGGATGTCGACGCCGTCGTGGCCCGGGTGGATCCCGATGCCGTGGCGGACCGGGTCGATGTCCGCAGGATCGCCGACCGGGTCGACATCGACGCGATAGTGGCGCGGATCGACCTGGTCGGACTCACCCAGCAGGTGCTCCGGGAGATCGACCTGGTAGCACTCACCGAGCAGGTGCTCCAGGAGATCGACGTGGGCCGGGTCGTGCGGGAGACCGGCGGCGGGATGGCCGAGGAGACCGTCGACGCGTTCCGCGTCCAGGCCATCCGTGCCGACCGCTTGGTGAACCGCGCCGCCGGCCGGCTGCTGCGCAGGGGCGGCGACGGCACCCCACCGGAGCTCCCAGGGCCGGGCCCGCCCGCGAAGGGCGACGCGCCGCCGTGACCGAGTCCGGGCGGCAGTACGACCCGTTCCGGATGCAGGGGCGGGCGGCGGGACTTGTGTCCCGTACCGCCGCCGCGCTCGTCGACACGTTCGCCGTACTCGGCATCGGGCTCGCCGCGCTGCTGGCCGCGGGGGCCGTGCGCTTCATGGTCACGGGACCGCCGTTCGCGATCCCCGACCTGCCGCCCCGGGCCAGTACCGCGTGCGGTGCCGCCCTCGCGGTCGGCTATCTCGCGGGAAGCTGGCTGACGGCCGGCCGTACGGCCGGGGCCCGGCTGATGGGGCTGCGGGTGGCCGCGCGGTCGGGACGGCCGCTCGGCGCCGGCCGCGCCCTGCTGCGGGCGGCGCTGTGCGTCGCCTTCCCGTGGGGCCTGCTCTGGATACCGGTCAGCCGGCACGGCAGGTCGCTCCAGGACCTCGTGGTGGCCAGCGTCGTCGTCCACGACTGGCACGGGCAGCGCGGACCGCCGGACCGGCACCTGCCGGACCAACACCTTCCGTGACGGCACCGGGCGGGCCGGCCCGGGCGTACTTCACCCGTTCCGGGTGACGCGGACCGGCGCGCGCGGCGGCTCAATGGGACGCCGGATCCGTTCCGTAGGAGGCTGCGATGACCGATCTCGTCGTACTCGGTTTTTCCGACAAGGAGAAGGCCGAGGCCGTCATGCGGCTCGGCAAGGAACTCTCCCGCCAGGAGCTGCTCGACCTGGAGGACGCCGCGCTGGCGTGGCGGACGCAGGACGGCAAGATCCATGTGGAGCAGACGTACCACACCACCGCCGCCGGGGCGGCCAGCGGCGCCCTGTGGGGAACGCTGTTCGGGATGCTGTTCCTGATGCCCGTCTTCGGCGCGGCCGTCGGCGCCGCCTCGGGCGCGGCCATCGGCAAGCTCACCGACGTCGGCGTGAACGACAAGTTCATCAAGGACGTGGCCGGGACGCTGGAACCCGGGCGCGCCGCGGTGTTCGCCCTCGTACGGCGGTCCACGCCGGACCGGGTGCGGGAGGCGCTGCGCCCGTTCAACCCCACCGTCATCCGTACCTCGCTCACCAAGGACCGTGAGGAGGAACTGATCTCCGCCCTCCAGGGGACCTGACCGACTCACCAAAGTGACCGGGCGGCACCCGGCCGGTTGAGGAAGGCGGTACGGCTCCCGGAGTGAGATGCGTCGGCGCGGGCTGCCACGCGCAGGAAAGGACGGCACACTCGTCGGCACTCGTCGGACGCATCCGCTCCGAGAGCGACACCGCGAAGCGAGGGGCCGGCGATGGGCGAGTCCCCGGACACCCGGCTCGTCCCCCGGCCCCGGCTGGTGGAACGGCTCTCCGCCGGTGTACTCGGACCACTGACCGTGCTGATCGGCCCGCCGGGAGCCGGCAAGTCGGCCCTTCTGACGCAGTGGGCGCACGCGGGCACCGCACCGGGCCCCGTGGCCCGCGTGACGTGTGATGACGCCCCGGAGCCGCCGGGCCTCTTCTGGGCGCGGGTGACAGGGGCGTTGGGGGCGGCGGGCGTTGCGGTACGGGACGGGGACGCGGTACCGGACGGAAGTCCGTGGCCTGGTTCGGCGTGGCGTCCGTCCGGCCCCGCACGGCCCGCTCCCGCACGGCCCGGTTCCGCGTGCGGCGGCCTCGCGACGGCCGCCCGGCTCGCCGAGGCGCTCAGGGCCCGGCGCGAGCCGGTGGTGCTGGTGCTGGACGGTTTCCGGCCGGGTGCCGGTTCGCCGTGCGCCGCCGGGGTGTCGTACCTGCTCACGCACTCCGGCCGGGCGCTGCGGCTGGTGGTGGCGGCGCGCGGGGACCCGCCGCTGCACCTCCACCGGCACCGCCTCGCCGGCGACCTCGCCGAACTCCGCACCGGCGCGCTGGCCTTCGACGACCGGGAGACGGCGGCGCTGCTCGCGCTCCACGGCGTCGCACTCCCCCGCCCCGCCGTGGCGTCGCTGCGCAAGCGCACGGAGGGCTGGGCGGCGGGGCTGCGGCTCGCCGCCCTGGCCCTGGCGCGGCAGCCCGATCCGGAGCGGTACGCGACAGGGTTCAGCGGCACGGACGACGCGGTCGTCGGCTACCTCGTCGAGGAGTTACTGGACGGGCAGCCGTCCGAAGTGCGCGGCCTGCTCCTGGCGACGAGCATTCTGGACCGGGTGAACGCGGCGCTGGCCGCCGCGGTGGCGGGCGACCGGGCGGGCCGGCACTTCGCCACCGTGGCCGGCGCGCACGCGTCCCTCGAAGCGTGTGGGCACGGCTGGTACCGGTACCACCGCATGACCGGCGAGGCGCTGCGCCGCCGGCTGCTCGAGGAACGCCCGGGGCAGGTCGCCGAACTGCACCGCCGGGCAGCGGCCTGGCTGAGCGACAACGGCCCGCTCTCCGAGGCGGTACGCCACGCACTCGCCGCGGACGACCGGCCGTACGCGCACCGGCTGATCGTCCACCAGCTGGCGATAGGCCAGGTACTGGGCCTGACGGCGACCCGGCTGCCGCACGCCGCAGCCGCACTCACCACCGCAGCCGCCGCCCCGGCCGACGGCAGCCCCGAAACGGCACTCGTCGCCGCGGCGAGCGCGCTGTCGCACGGTGACGCGACGGCCTGCGCCACGGCCCTGACGCAAGCGGAGCGCCTGCTCGCCGGACCGGCGACGTCCGCCGACCACGCCGTCCGGACCCGGCTCCGCCTCACGCACGCGGTGATCCGTACGCAATTGGAGCGCACCCGGGACCCGGCGGCGGCGCCGGACGCGGCGGCCGAGGCACAGCGCCTCTTCGCCCTCCTCCCCCGCGAGGCCCTGGCGGACCGCCCCGAACTGCGCGCGCTGATCCAGCTGGTCCGCGGCGGTGCCGAGCTGCGGCGCGGGCGGCTGTCGGCGGCGGAGAGCGCGCTGACGGCAGGGCTCAGGGCGGCCGGTGCCGCGGGAAACGGGGCGCTGCGCCGGGACTGCCTCGTCGAACTCGCCCTCCTGGAAGCGTTACGCGGGCGGTTCCGCGCCGCCGCCGAACTCGCCGCGATCGCGCAGCGGCCCCCGCTGCCCGCCTGCTCGCCCACGGAACCCTCGCACGCCGCGCTCCAGATGGTCCGCGCCTGGACCGGCCCGGCCCACAACGGTGCGCCCCCGTCCCCGGCCCACAACGGGGCGTCCCCGACGCGCAATGGTGCGTCCCCGGCAGGCGACGACGGCACCGCCCGGCAGCCGGCCGTGGCGCTCAGCAGGCGCGAACTCGACGTACTGGCCCAACTGGCGCGCACGATGGCCACGGACGAGATCGCCGCCGAACTCCAGCTGTCGGTCAACACCGTCAAAACGCACCTGAAGAGCGTCTACCGCAAGCTCTCTGTGAGCCGCCGCACCGCCGCGGTCCGCCGCGCCCGCGAACTGGGCCTTCTCCCCCACCCCAATTGACCCGCCCCCGATACGGCCCCCGATACGACGACGGGGCGGGCCGGAAGACCGGCCCGCCCCTCCGCATCGGCGGTCGCGTCAGCGGGTGTAACGCATCAGAGTGCGGACCATGTGGCAGGTGGTGTCGGACGGGCGGTGGATGCCGACGAGCGCGGCGGTGTCACGGATGAGTCGGTTAGGCGCCCGGTCCGGCGTGTGCACACCGGAGTCGAGCAGGGCGATGGCCAGACGCATGGCCTTGAGCCGGCGGTTGTGAGCGATGTACCACTCGCGCGGCCGGCCTGGCGGCAGCGGCCTCTTCGCGAGCGGGGCGTACGGCAGGTCGAACAGCGGGCGCGTCGAAGACATTACGGCAGCCGTCACAGGGTCCCTCCTGTCGTGGTCGAGAGCCCCGGACCCCCCGTGAGCTCCCTCGAACACTGCTTCTATTTTAGTCGATTCCGGCCGCCCCCAACACCCCTACGAGGACCTCTTTTTCGCAGGTCAGCGGCGCAATGCGCCCCTCGGGACGAGCAGTTCGCGAGGCCGCGCCCGATGGCGCCGCGTTCGACATGCCGGACACCTCCGAAGCGCACCTCGAAGCGCAACTCGAAGCACGCCCCGACGAGCACCCCGGAGGCGCACCGGGTCGCCCGCCCCGGGTGGTCGACCGGACGCGTCGATCGGACGCGGTGAATGAAAGGTTTCAAAGCAGAAAATCTGCACCACCTATTGACCCGTCGAGCTCTCACATTCATTGTTTGAGTCGTTTCAATGCACATGCGAGGGCGAAGGAGTCCAGGTGACATCCGTGCAGAGCACGCAGTCCGCCGCTGACGGGGCGGCCGAGGACGGCGCCGTCTCGCGGCAGCAGTGGAAGTGGACCGGGCTGGCCGGCATGGCGTCCTATCTCGACGCCGGGTCGATCGTCGCGCTCAGTTCCGGCCTCGCCCTCTTCCAGGACCGCTTCGGACTCTCCGAGAGCGGCCTCGGCGCGCTGACGGCCATCGGCCCCAACGCCATCGGCGCGGCGATCGGCGCCTTCATCGGCGGGCGGCTGGGCGACAAACTCGGCCGCAAGCGAATCTACCAGTACGACCTGCTCGTGTACGCGGCGGCCATTCTGCTCATCGCCTTCGCGGTCAACCCGCTGATGCTGTTCGCCGGCACGTTCTTCGTAGGCCTGGCCGTCGGCGCGGACGT
The DNA here is from genome assembly GCF_055567935.1 of Streptomyces sp. NPDC026301. NCBI lineage: Bacteria > Bacillati > Actinomycetota > Actinomycetes > Kitasatosporales > Streptomycetaceae > Streptomyces > Streptomyces sp. NPDC026301. The sequence goes on from NZ_JBVHPN010000012.1 coordinate 21,781, forward strand.
GCCCACCTCGCTCGCGCTGGTCGGCGAGTTCTCCCCGGCCAAGGCGCGCGGCAAGCTGCTCGGGCTGACCCAGGTGACCTGGAGTCTCGGCCCGGTGGTCGTACTGCTGGTGGCCTGGGCCCTGTCTGACCTCGGTCTGCTCGGCATCCGCATCGTCTTCCTGCACCTGTTCGTGGTGTCGCTGGTGACGTACGCGCTGCGCCGCGGCATGGTCGAGTCGGCGGTCTGGCGGACCGCGGCGAAGGCCGGTGCCGCGGCCCGTCCCAAGGTCCGCGAACTGCTGCGCGGCGCCCATCTGCGGGCGCTGCTGTTCACCGGCGGCATCTACCTCTTCTGGAACCTGGCGGCCGGCACGAACGGCATCTTCACCCCGTACATGGTCCAGACCCTGGGCGCGGGCAGTCAGGCCACCAGCGTGGCACTCTCGTGCGCCAGCTTCGCGCTGGTGATCGTCGGTACGGTCGCGGTCTACATGCGCTACGCCGACCGCGGCCACCGGCACCGCAAGATCATGTGGGCCGTCGGATCGGTGATGCAGATCTGCGCGTACGGGGTGTTCCTGGTCCTGCCCTTCACGCTGCCCGTGATCGTCTTCAATGTGGTGCTCTTCGGCGTCGGCCAGGCCATGGCGGGCGAGAGCGTCTACAAGACCATCAGCCAGGAGGTCTTCCCGACGATGCTGCGCGGCACCGCGCAGGGCATCTCCTTCGGCATGGCGCGGGTCGTCCTCGGCGTCTGGTCCTTCTTCGTCCCCGCGCTCGCCAAGACCGGCATCACCCCGGTCGCCGCCTTCCTCACCGGAGCGCTCCTCATCTGCGGCGTCCTCGGGATGTTCATGCCGAACACGGCGGGCAAGCCGCTGGAGCAGGTGGAGGCCGAGCGAGCCGCTACGCGCGGGTGAGTTCGCGTTCGATCTGCTCCAGGGACTTGCCGCGGGTCTCGGGGATGCAGCGCACGGTGAACAGCGTCAGCAGCGCGCACACCACCGCGTACGCCGTGAACGTGGCGGCGCCGCCGAGGGCGTCGAGCATGGTGAGGAAGGTGAGCGAGACCAGGAAGTTCATGGTCCAGTTCGAGAACATGGTGGCGCTCATGGCCGTGCCGCGGATGCGCTGCGGGTAGAGCTCCGACGGGATGATGAAGACGACCACGTTGAGCGTGGTGGCCACCGCGGCGATGAAGAGGACCACGAACGCGACGGCGAGCCAGGCGAACGGGGAGCCCTGGCCGCCGGACGAGGAGCCCTGGCCGCCGGCCGCGAGCGTGACCGCCAGTCCGGCAAGGGCGACGGTCATGACGGAGGCGCCGGTCGCCAGCAGCTTCTTGCGGCCGATGCGGTCCACGGCGAACATCCCGACCGGCGTCATCAGCAGATTGACCAGGCCCACGCCGACGGTGGCGAGGATGGCCGAGGACGAGCCGAGGCCGCTGCTCTCGAAGATCTTCGGCGCGTAGTAGATGACGGTGTTGACGCCGGACGCCTGGCCGAGGATCTGCAGGCCGACGCCCGCGACGATGGCCGGGCGTACGGAGCGGCCGGCCAGCGCCCGCCACCGTCCCCTGCGGGGCGCCGCCTCCGTCCGGCCCTCCGGCCGCGCGGCCATCTCGGCGAGCTCCGCGTCCACCGCCGCCGGGTCGCCCGGACCGCGGAGCCGTACGAGGACGGCCCGGGCCCGCTCGGTACGGCCGCCCAGCGCCAGCCAGCGCGGGGATTCGGGCATCAGCAGCATCCCGGCGCCGAAGAGCAGCGCGGGCACGGCGGCGAGTCCGAACATCCAGCGCCAGCTGTGGGTGGCGTGCTCCAGGCCGTAGTTGGCCAGGTAGGCGAGGACGATGCCGAGGGTGATCATCAGCTGGTTCAGGCCGACCAGCCGGCCGCGGTACCGGGGCGGCGCGACCTCGGCGATGAAGACCGGGACGAGGTTGGAGGCCGTACCGATGCCCAGGCCGAGGACGAGGCGGGCGGCGGTCAGCAGCGCGGCGGACGGCGCGAGCGCTGCCATGGCGGCGCCGAGCGTGAAGACGCCCGCCGCGGCGACGAGGACCGGGCGGCGGCCGTACCGGTCGGCGAGGTTGCCCGCGGCCGCCGCACCGGCCATGGCGCCGACCAGGATCGCGCTCACCACGACGCCGGAGCCGAAGGCGGAGAGCTGGAAGTCCGACTCGATCGTGAGCAGGGCACCGGATATGACGCCGGTGTCGTAGCCGAACAGCAGGCCGCCGAGCGCGGCGACCAGGGCCACGCCGATCACCGGCCGCAGACCGGCGTCTCTCGGCACCACGGTGGTAGCGGCTGCCGCCATCACGTACCCCTTTTCCGTTTTTCCGTTGCGATTGGACGGTACCAATTTGACAGTGACAAGGGCGCAGCACAAGAGACGCCGTGTTATTTTCTCTATTGGTTGGTACCTATGATGGGTACCTATCGGACTCCGAGTGGGGATGGTGAAGCGTGGCCCGACAGGCCAAGCACGAGGAACTGCGGCTGGCGCTGCTGGCCGAGATGGCCGGGGCTCCCCCGCACACACCGCTGCCCACGGAGCGGGAGATCGCCACACGCCACGGCGTCTCGCGCAACACCGTCCGGCAGGCGCTGGACGCGCTGGAGGCGGCGGGCAGTGTCTACCGGGTGCAGGGCGCGGGCACGTTCGTCGCTCCCCCCGTCGTCTCCAAGTCGCTCACCCTCACCTCGTTCTCCGAGGACATGGCCGAGCGGAACCTCGAACCGGCCTCGCGGCTGCTGGCGGCCGGGACGGTACGGGCCGGCCGGCAGCTCGCCGAGCGGCTCGGCGTGGCGCCGGACTCCGACGTCGTCCGCGTCTCCCGGCTGCGGCTCGCCGACGGCTCTCCCATGTGCCTGGAGAACGTCCACTTTCCGGCGGACCGCGTCCCCGGGCTCGTCGAGGAGGACCTGACGGGTTCGCTCTACGCGCTGCTCAACGAGCGGTACGGGCTGGACATCCGCTCCGCCGACCAGATCATCCGGGCCGTCGACCTCGACGACACCGAGTCGGCCCTGCTCGGCGTCCCGCTGGGCAGCTCGGGGCTGCGGGTGCAGCGGGTCGGTCTGGACCGCCGTGACACCCCGGTCGAGGCGACGACCACGATCTACCGCGCCGACCGCTACGACATCCGCTTCACCGTCCGCAGGGCGCAGCCGTGACGGCCGCGCGGGAGGCACACGTACGGGCTCATGGGGCCCCGCCGCGTACGCTGCTCGGCGTCGACGTGGGCGGCACGAAGATCGCCGCCGGTGTCGTCTCCGCGGACGGCGCACTGCTGGCCTCGCTCGTCCGGCCCACGCCCGCGGCGCAGGGCCGCGCCGCGGTGCTCGACGCCATCGCGGCGGCCGTCCGCGAACTGCCCGGGTGGGAAGGCGCGGAGGGCCTGGGCATCGGTACGGGCGGGGTCATCGACCGCGACCGGGGCGTGGTGCTGTCGGCCAACGCACTGCTCCCCGGCTGGGCGGGCACCCGCCTGAGCGAGGAGCTGAGCGCCCGCCTCGGGCTGCCGGTGGCCGCCGACAACGACGCCAACGTCTTCGCGCTGGCCGAGCAGACCTACGGCGCCGGCGCGGGCCGCGCTTCCGTGCTGTACGTGAGCGTGGGCACCGGCATCGGCGGCGGGCTGGTCACCGGCGGGCGGCTGCTGCGCGGTGCGCACTGGACGGCGGGCGAGTTCGGCCATATCGCGGTGCCCGAAGCCGCGGGGCGGCCGTGCAACTGCGGCCGTGCGGGACATCTGGAGGCCGTCGCCTCCGGCCCCGCGATCACCGCGCGGTTCCGCGAGCTGACCGGGGACGCGGACGTGCACGACCTGCGGACGGTCGCGGCGCTGGCGGAGAGCCACACCCCGACTCGTACCGGTGCGGAGGCCGCCCGTACCGCCCTCGCCGAGGGCGCGGGTGCGCTGGGCCGCGCGCTGGCCGGGCTGGTCAACACCGTGGACCCGGAGCGGGTGGTGATCGGCGGTGGCGTCGCCTCCATCGGCGCCCCGTTCTGGCAGCCGCTGACCGAGGCGTTCGCCGCCGAGCTGCTGCCCGGCCCCGCCGGCGTACGGCCCGTGCCCGCCGCGCTCGGGCCCCGCGCCGCGGTGATCGGCGCGGCTGCCCTGCTGCTGGAGGGCCGACCGTCGGCAGACCACGACAACGATGCGAAGGACAAGGACACCGCATGACCGAGACCTCACCCGCCCCCAGCCGGACCACCATGCCCGCCGCCCGTGTCCGTGAGCTGCTCGACGGGCTGCGGGGCCGGCTGGTCGTGTCGTGCCAGGCCCCGCCCGGCGACCCGCTGCGCGCGCCGGAACACATGGCCGCGATGGCCGCTTCGGTGACCGCGGGGGCGCCGGTGGCGGGGGTGCGCGTGCAGGGCGTGGACGACATCCGGGCCATCCGGTCCGTCGTCGGCCTGCCGGTCATCGGGCTGTGGAAGGACGGTGCCCAGGGGGTCTACATCACGCCGACCGCGGCGCACGCGCGGGCCGTCGCCGAGGCCGGCGCGGAGATCGTCGCCGTCGACGCGACCTCACGGCCGCGCCCGGACGGCTGCCCGCTGCGCGAGACGGTCGAGGCGGTGCATGCCCTCGGCGGGCTGCTGATGGCCGATGTCTCCACGGTGGAGGAGGGTGTGGCGGCGGCCGCGCTCGGCGCCGACGTGGTCTCCACGACCCTGTCCGGCTACACCCCGTACAGCCGTCAGCAGCCGGGCCCCGACCTGGAGTTGGTCGCCGAGCTGGCCGGGCGCGTGGCCGTTCCCGTCTTCGCCGAGGGGCGGCTGCACACCCCCGAGCAGGCCCGGGCGGCCATCGACGCGGGCGCGTGGGGCGTCGTCGTGGGCGGCGCGATCACCGCGCCCGCGTCGATCGCGACGCGCTTCGCCGCCGCCCTGCCAACGACCTGACGCACCGTCACCTCCGCTGCCGTACCCGGCCCGTACGCTCAGGGCAGGTGCGGCAGCAGCGCGTCGGGGGTGACAGGGAGCGCACGGATGCGTACGCCCGTGGCGTGATGGACGGCGTTGGTGACGGCCGCAGCCGTGCCGACGATGCCGATCTCGCCGATGCCCTTGGAGCCCATCGGGTTCAGGTGCGGGTCCTCCTCCTCGATCCAGTGCACGTCGATGTCCGGCACGTCGGCGCAGACCGGCACGTGGTACATGGCCAGGTCGCGTTCCGCGTAGTCGCCGAACTCGCGGTCCATCGTGCTGTGTTCCGTCAGGGCCATGCCGAGGCCCATCGTCATGCCGCCGAGGAACTGCGAGCGGGCGGTGCGCGGATTGAGGATGCGGCCCGCGGCGAAGACGCCGAGCAGCCGCCGTACCCGGGTCTCGCCCGTCGCGGTGTCCACCTGTACCTCGGCGAACTGGGCGCCGTACGCGTGCCGCGCGTACTCCTTGCCGCCCTTGCTCTCCTCCGTGGTGTCGGCGCCGACCGTCAGGCCCGTCGCCGGTACTTCGCTGTGTTCCTCCAGCGCGCGCCGCAGCCCGTCGCACGCCTTGTGCACCGCCGCTCCCCACGAGGAGGTACCGGAGGAGCCGCCGGCCACCGGGGCCTCGGGCAGCTCGCTGCAGCCCACGTGGACACGGACCCGGTCCAGGGGCAGCCGCAGCGCGTCGGCGGCGATCTGCGCGAGGACAGTACGGGCGCCGGTGCCGATGTCGGTGGCGTTCACGCGGACGTCGATCAGCCCGTCGGCGCGGGCGTGCGCCTCGGCGTGGCACGGGGCGACCATCACCGGGTACGTCGAGGCGGCCACGCCGGTGCCGAGCAGCAGCCGGCCGTCGCGGCGCGCCGCGGGGCGCGGGTCGCGGTCCTGCCACCCGAAGCGGCGGGCGCCCTCGCGCAGGCACTCCACGAGGTGGCGGCTGCTGTAGGGGCGGCCGGAGTCCGGCTCGCGGTCGGGCTCGTTGCGTACCCGCAGTTCGATGGGGTCCAGGTCGCAGGCGAGGGCGAGTTCGTCCATGGCCGCTTCGAGCGCGTACATGCCGGGGCACTCGCCGGGCGCGCGCATCCAGGACGGGGTGGGCACGTCCAGCCGGGCCACCCGGTGGGTGGTGCGGCTGGCCGGCGAGACGTACATCGTCCGGCTGGGCGCCGCGGCCTGCTCGACGAACTCCTGGACCGTGGAGGACTGGGTGGTGATCTCGTGCGCGAGGGCCTGGATGCGGCCGTCGCGGTCGGCACCGATGCGGATGTGCTGGATGGTCGGGGCGCGGTGGCCGGTGACGGCGGGCATCTGCTGGCGCGCGAAGGCGAGGGTGACCGGGCGGCCGGTGACGCGGGCCGCCATGGCGGCGAGTACCGCGTGCGGGCGCGGGGTGCCCTTGGAGCCGAAGCCGCCGCCGACGTGCTCGCTGGTGACGAGCACCTGCTCGGGGCCCAGTGCGAAGAGCTGGGCCAGCATCTGCTGAACGGTCGACGAGCCCTGGCTGGAATCGTGCAGGCACAGCTTCCGCTCGCCCTCCCACCAGGCCGTGGCGGCGTGCGGCTCCATGGGGTGGTTGTGCAGCGGCGGGGTCTCGTAGACGGCGTCGTGCTGTACGGCGGCCTCGGCGTAGGCGGTGTCGAAGTCGCCGCGGATCCGGTCGGCGGGGTGGCCGCCGTTGGCGGTCTCGGGCGCGTAGATGCCCGGGTGGTCGGGGGTGAGGAGGACGTCGTGCGGCTCGGAGGTGTAGTCCAGGCGTACCGCGGTCGCGGCGGCGCGGGCCGCTTCGAGGGAGGTGGCGACCGCGAGCGCGACGATCTGGCCGCGGTGCGCGACGTGCCGGGACTGCAGGACGGCGAGGGTGGGGTCGTCGCCTTCGGCGAGCCGGGGCGCGTTCTCGTGGGTGAGCACGGTGAGGACGGCGGGGTCGGCGAGCGCGGCGTCGGTGTCGACGGCGGTGATCTCGCCGCGGGCGATCGTGGCGGGCACCGCCCAGGCGAAGAGGCCGTCGGGGTGTGCGTGATCGGCGGCGTACCGCGCCGTGCCGGTCACCTTCTCGCGGCTCTCCAGCCGTGCGGTGTCCGCGCCCAGGGTCCGGGGCAAGGTCGTCATCGCGCACCCTCCGCGTGCGTGCCCGCGAGGTCCGTCAGCAGGGCGACGGCCAGCCGGCGGGCCAGGGGGATCTTGTAGCCGTTGTCGCGCAGCGGCTCGGCGGCCGCCAGTTCCTCGTCCACGGCCCGGCCGAAGGACTCCTCGGTGGCGGGGCGGCCGAGCAGCGCCGCCTCGGCGGCACGGGCGCGCCACGGCTTGGCCGCGAGCGCGCCGAACGCGAGCCGTACGTGCTCGACCTTGCCGTCGCTCACCCGCAGGTCGGCGGCGGCCGAGGCGAGCGCGAAGGCGTACGAGGCGCGTTCGCGGGCCTTGCGGTACGCCGAGCGGGCGCCGGGCACCGGCGGGGGCAGCTCCACGGCGGTGATCAGCTCCCCGTGCCGCAGGACGGTGTCCTGGTCGGGGGTGTCGCCCGGCAGCCGGTGCAGGTCGGCCACCGGCAGGGTCCGCTCGCCGTCGGCGGAGACGCAGTGCACCTGCGCGTCGAGGGCCGTCAGGGCCACCGCCATGTCCGAGGGGTGGGTGGCCACGCAGTGCTGGGAGGCGCCGAGGACCGCGAGGTCGCGGTGGATGCCGCTGCGCGCGGGACAGCCGGAGCCGGGCCGCCGCTTGTTGCAGGGCTTGCCGATGTCCTGGAAGTACGTGCAGCGGGTGCGCTGCAGCAGGTTGCCGCCGATCGTGGCGAGATTGCGCAGCTGGGGCGAGGCGCCGGCCAGCAGGGCCTGGGAGAGCGCCGGATAGCGGGCGCGGACGGCGGTGTGCACGGCGAGGGTGCTGTTGCGCACGGTGGCGCCCACCCGTAGTCCCCCGCCGTCGGTCTCCTCGATCTCGTCGAACGGCAGCCGGCTCACGTCGACCAGCATCTCGGGGACCTCGACCCCGAGCTTCATCAGGTCGACCAGGTTGGTGCCGCCGCCGAGGAAGGCCGCGCGGGGTGCGCGGGAGAGCAGGTCGACGGCGGTCGCGGGGTCGGTGGCCGTCTCGTAGCGGAAGGGTTTCACCGGGCCGCCTCCTGGACCGCGTCGATGATGTTGACGTACGCGCCGCAGCGGCAGATGTTGCCGCTCATCCGCTCCCGTACCTCGCCGCCGGTCAGCTCCACAGGGCCGTCCGGGGCGCCGTCGGGCGTCACCGCGCTGGGCCAGCCGGCCTGTGCCTCGGCGATCGCGCCGACGCCGGAGCAGATCTGGCCGGGCGTGCAGAAGCCGCACTGGAAGCCGTCGTGCGCGATGAACGCCTCCTGGAGCGGGTGGAGCGCGTCCCCTTCGGCCAGGCCCTCGACGGTCGTCACCCGCGCGCCGTCGGCGGCCACCGCGAGCAGCAGGCAGGAGTTGACCCGGCGGCCGTCCAGCAGGACCGTGCAGGCCCCGCACTGGCCGTGGTCGCAGCCCTTCTTGGCGCCGGTCAGCCGTACTTCCTCGCGGAGCAGGTCGAGCAGCGTGGTGCGGTTGTCGACGACGTGTGCCCGGCGTTCGCCATTGATGTACAGGGTGAGCGCGGTGGTGGTGTCCGCGTCGCCCGTACCCTCCGTGCTTCTCATGGAGTCACGAGTGCCCCTGAAGGCGAGCGGTGAAAACGGACCGGGCCGCTCCGCACCTCACTCGGACCAATGCGCGCCGCTCAGGCCACCCCGATGCGGGCAGCGGCGGCGTCCCAGGCGGCGCGGTCGCCGTGCGGCGCGTAATGGCGCAGCGGCTGGGTCGCGGCGACCAGGCGGCGCATCGCGGCGCGGTCGGGGACGAGGCCGTGTGCGCGGGCCTGTACGAGGACGTTGCCGAGCGCCGTGGCCTCGGCGGGGCCCGCGACGACGGGCAGCCCGGTGGCGTCGGCGGTCAGCCGGCAGAGCAGCTCGTTGCGGCTGCCGCCGCCGACCAGGTGGACGACGCGGATCTCCCGCCCGGCAAGCTCGGCGGCCTGCCGCAGGGTGCGCCGGTGGGCCAGGGCCAGGCTCTCCAGGATGCAGCGGACGACGGCGCCCCGGCTCTCCGGGGCGCGCTGACCCGTACGGCGGCAGAAGCTCCGGATCCGCGCGGGCATGTCGCCCGGCGGCAGGAACTCGGGCGCGTCCGGGTCGACGAGCGCGCCGAACGGCTCCTCCCGCGCGGCCTCGGCGAGCAGGTCGGACAGGGCGGCGGGCGAGCCCTCCGCCTCCCACGTGCGGCGGCACTCCTCCAGCAGCCACATGCCCATGATGTTGCGCAGGTAGCGCACCGTGCCGTCGATGCCGCGTTCGTTGGTGAAGTTGGCGGCCCGGGACTCCTCGGTGAGGACGGGCGCGGCCAGCTCCAGCCCGGCCAGCGACCAGGTGCCGCAGGAGATGTACGCGAAATCGGGCCCGGTGGCCGGCACGGCGGCGACCGCGGAGGCGGTGTCGTGGGAGGCGACGGTGGTCACCGGGGTCGCCGCGGCCAGGCCGGTGTACTCGGCGACGTGCGGCAGCAGCGTGCCGGCCGGCTCCCCCGGGCGGCGCAGCGGCGGCAGCAGCGCCGGGTCGATGCCGAGCCGGTCGAGCAGCGCGGCGGACCAGGCGCCGGTACGGGCGTCGAACAGCCCGGTGGTGGAGGCGTTGGTCTCCTCCGCGCCGACCGTGCCGGTCAGCCAGTGGACGAGCAGGTCCGGGATCAGCAGCAGGGTGTGCGCGGCGGCCAGCGGCGCGCTGCCCCGGGCCGCTTCGAGCTGGTACACGGTATTGAACGGCAGGTGCTGCAGCCCGGTGACCGCGTGCAGCTCCTCGGGCCCCACCGCGGCCCACACCCGCTCGGCGGCGCCCTCCGTACGCCCGTCCCGGTAGTGGTACGGCTGGCCGAGCAGCGCGCCGTCGGCGTCCAGCAGCCCGTAGTCCACCGCCCAGGTGTCGACGCCGACGGACGCCGCGCCGCCTGCGCGCGCCGCCGCGCGCAGTCCGTCCAGTACGCCCTGGTAGAGCGCGAGCGTGTCCCAGTGCAGCCCGTCGGGCAGCCGCACCGGGGTGTTGGCGAACCGGTGCGCCTCGGTGAGATCGAGGCTGTCCGGGCCGACCCGGCCGAGGATCACGCGCCCGCTGGTGGCGCCGAGATCCACGGCGGCGAAGGAGAGTGTGCCGGTCACGTCGCCCCCGCGTCAGCGCAGGAACGCGGCGGCCACGCCGGCGTCGACGGGGATGTGCAGGCCGGTGGTGTGGGTGAGGTCGCCGCCGGTGAGCGCGAACACCGCGTTCGCGACGTGTTCCGGCAGCACCTCGCGCTTGAGCAGGGTCCGCTGGGCGTAGAACTCGCCGAGCTGCTCCTCCTCGATCCCGTACGTCGCCGCGCGCTGCGCGCCCCAGCCGCCCGCGAAGATCCCGGAGCCGCGCACCACCCCGTCGGGGTTGACGCCGTTGACGCGGATGCCGTGCCCGCCCAGCTCGGCGGCGAGCAGCCGGACCTGGTGCGCCTGGTCGGCCTTGGTGGCGGAGTACGCGATGTTGTTCGGGCCCGCGAAGACGGCGTTCTTGGAGGCGATGTAGACGATGTCGCCGCCCATGTCCTGCGCGGTCATCACGCGGGCCGCCTCGCGGGAGACGAGGAAGGAGCCGCGGGCCATGATGTCGTGCTGCAGGTCCCAGTCCTTCGCGGTGGTCTCCAGCAGCGGCTTGGAGATGGAGATGCCCGCGTTGTTGACGACCAGGTCGACGCCCCCGAAGGCGAGCGCGGCGGCCTTGAAGGCGGCGGCAATCTGATCCTCGTCCGTGACATCGACCGTCACCGCGACGGCCTTGTCGGCGCCGCCCAGCTCCTCGGCCACCGCGGCCGCGCTCTCCTCATTCAGGTCGGCGACCACGACGCACGCGCCCTCGGCGGCCAGCCGGTGCGCGATGGCCTTTCCGATGCCCGAACCGGCGCCGGTGACCAGCGCGACCCGAGTGGCCAGCGGCTTGGGCGCCGGCATCCGCCGGAGCTTGGCCTCCTCCAGTTCCCAGTACTCGATCCGGAACTTCTCCGCCTCCGCGATCGGCGCATACGTCGACACCGCCTCGGCGCCGCGCATCACATTGATCGCGTTGAGGTAGAACTCGCCCGCCACCCGCGCGGTCTGCTTGTCCTTGCCGTAGCTGAACATGCCGACGCCGGGGACCAGCACGATCGCCGGGTCGGCGCCGCGCAGCGGCGGGGAGTCGGGGGTGGCGTGCCGCTCGTAATAGGCGCGGTACTCCGCCCGGTACTCCTCGTGCAGCTCCTTCAGCCGCGCGATCGCCTCGTCCAGCGGGGCGGCGGGCGGCAGGTCCAGGACGAGCGGGCGGACCTTGGTACGCAGGAAGTGGTCGGGGCAGGAGGTGCCGAGGGCGGCGAGCCGGGGGTGTTCGGCGCGGGCGAGGAAGTCCAGTACCGGTTCGGTGTCGGTGAAGTGGCCGACCTGCGGCTTGTCGGCCGAAGCCAGGCCGCGGATCACCGGGGCAAGGGCGGCGGCCCGCTCCTTGCGCGCGTCCTCGGGCAGCGCCTGGTACCCCTCGACGACCGGCCCGAAGGGCTCCGCCTTGCCCTGCTCGGCGAGGAACGTCTCGGCCGTACGGATCATCCACAGGGCGTTGCGCTCGCACTCCTCGGAGGTGGCGCCCCAGGCGGTGATGCCGTGGCCGCCGAGGACGACGCCGACGGCCTGCGGGTTGGCCTCCTTGATCGCGGCGATGTCCAGGCCGAGCTGGAAGCCGGGGCGCCGCCACGGCACCCAGGCGACCTGCTCGCCGAAGCACGCGGCGGTCAGCTTCTCGCCGTCGGCGGCGCAGGCCAGCGCGATGCCGGAGTCGGGGTGCAGGTGGTCGACGTGCGCGGCGTCGACCAGACCGTGCATCGCGGTGTCGATCGACGGCGCCGCGCCGCCCTTGCCGTGCAGGCAGTAGTCGAACGCGGCGACCATCTCGTCCTCGCGCTCCACGCCCGGGTACACCTCGGTCAACGCGCGCAGCCGGTCCAGGCGGAGCACGGCCAGACCGGATTCCTTGAGCGTGCCGAGGTCGCCCCCGGAGCCCTTGACCCACATCAGCTCGGTGGGCCGACCGGTGACGGGGTCGGTGGCGACCCCCTTGGCGGAGGCGTTGCCGCCCGCGTAGTTGGTATTACGCGGATCGGCACCGAGGCGGTGAGCGCGCTCCAGCAGGGCGTCGACTTCGGGGTGGGATGCCATGAGTGTTTCAGTCCTTCACGATGGGAGTCTGAGGTGGCGCCCCGTCAGGGGCGCGGGGAACTGCGCGACCAGCCACAGCCGACCGGCAGTCGCCGTTGAACAGAGCGCGGCAGCCTCTCAGGCGCCCCACCCGGCCTGCGTGCCGCCCACCCGCTCCGCGGCAATCCGCTCCTGCCACCCGCAGGCGCGATACGCGGCGACCGGGTCCGGGCGCAGCCCCATCTCCTCCCGCACCTCCGCGAGCAACGGCCGCACATCCGTGTTGTACGCGTCCATCAGGACGCCATTCGCGGCGAGCACGTCGCCGGAACGCTGCGCTGCCTGCAGCGCCCCCGTGTCCACGAGCAGCGCCTTGGCGGTGGCCTCCTGCACGTTCATGACGGAGCGGATGACGGCCGGGATCTTCGCCTCGATGTTGTGGCACTGGTCGAGCATGAAGTTGACCTCGTTCGCGGCCTCCAGCCCGCCGTTCTTGATCACTTCGTGCATGATCCGGAAGAGCTGGAACGGGTCGGCCGCGCCCACCATGAGGTCGTCGTCCGCGTAGAAGCGGGAGTTGAAGTCAAAGGCGCCGAGCTTCTTCTCGCGCAGCAGGAAGGCGACGATGAACTCGATGTTGGTGCCCGGCGCGTGGTGCCCGGTGTCGACGACGACCTTCGCCTTCGGGCCGAGCTTCAGGCAGTGCGCGTACGAGGTGCCCCAGTCGGGCACGTCGGTGGTGTAGAAGGCCGGCTCGAAGAACTTGTACTCCAGCAGCATCCGCTGGTCGTCGCCGAGCCGCCCGTACACCTCGGCCAGCGCCTCGGCCAGCCGGTCCTGGCGGGCGGCGATGTCGTCCTGGCCCGGGTAGTTGGTGCCGTCGGCGAACCACAGCTTCAGGTCCCGGGACCCGGTCGCGTCCATGATGTCGACGCAGGCGAGGAGGTGGTCGGTGGCCTTGCGGCGGACGGCCGGGTCGGGGTGGGTGACGGACCCGAGCTTGTAGTCCTCGTCCTGGAAGGTGTTGGAGTTGACCGCGCCGAGCGTCAGGCCGCGCTCGGCCGCGTACTCGGCGAGCTTCCCGTAGTCCTCGACGGTGTCCCACGGGATGTGCAGCGAGACCACGGGGGCGACGCCGGTGAACTCGTGCACCCGCGCGGCGTCGTCCAGCTTCTCGTAGGGGTCGCGGGGGACGCCGGGCTGCGCGAACACCTTGAAGCGGGTGCCGGAGTTGCCGTAACCCCAGGACGGGGTCTCGATCACCTGGGCCTTCAGGGCGGCTTTCACGGCGGACGGGTCGGGCGTGCGCATGGATCACCTCGGCGGTGTACGGTGGCGAAACTTTTTGAATCGTTTCAGTGCGCCCAAGTTAGGCCGCCGAAGCAGAAAGCGTCAAGGGGGCGTCCACACAAAGCGCCGCGCCCGGCAACACTTCGCCGGGCGCGGCGCAAAAACGATTCAGACGGTCTCTCTCCCGTCCGGTTCGCGGAGCGTCAGGGCTGCTGGCGAGCCTGTCGGCCCGCCGCCCGCGCCGCGTCCGTCTCGCTGGTCTGCCGGGCCGTGCTCAGCTTGCCGCCGGAGTTCTCCAGGTGCGCCCGGATGAACCACTGGAACAGCTCCAGGCTGCGCAGCTGCTCGATGAGCATGTCCTGGGTGATCGGGTCGGGCTCGTCGGTGGCGCGCACCGCCTCGCGGTGGTCCTCGATGATGCCCGTGTACACCACGTCCAGCGCGCCCAGGTGCTCGATCGACTCGGCCCGCCCGATGGCGTAGTCCTCCCAGGTGCGCTCGGCGACCATGACGCCGGGCGTACCGGCGGGCTCGCCGCCCAGCGTCGAGATGCGCTCGGCGGTGGTGTCGATCATGTCGCGTACGGCGTCGACCTGCGGGTCGAGCATTTCGTGCACGGCGATGAAGTGCGGGCCGACCACGTTCCAGTGGACGTGCTTGAGCGTGAGGGCGAGGTCGTTGAGCGCGTGCAGCCGCATCCGCAGCAGCTGGATGACCTCCGAACCCTCGGAGGTACTCATGCCCGGGACCGTATAGGTGAGCTGCGAGTCGGCTTTCGAGGCCACGGCACTGTCTCCTTCGACGGTCTTCTGCCGGCCCGGCGGGGGCGCCGGGCGTCCGGGCCCGGCGGGCCGCCGGGCGTGCGCCACAGGGGTACCACCACCCGCCGTACGGCAAACGCCCGCATTTCCGCCGGTGTACGAGCTTCCGCCCGCCCTTTTCCGCACCCGGGGCGACTCCTTGACCCTTATTGACCGAGTCCAGACAATAACGGGGTGTCGACGCCTTTAGCGCTCCTCAGAATCCGTACCTTCACGCCGGCCACCGCGTTGAGCCTGATCGCTCTCGTGGCCCCGTCCACGCCGGCCGTCGCCGCTCCGGACATCCCGCTCCCGGGCGTGGAGTGGAATGCCGACACGTACGTGAGGGGCGTCTATCAGTACACGAACGCCGACGACCTCAAGGCGATCCCCGAGCCCAAAGAGGCGGACCTGCGCCCGATCGGGGGCAAGGACGACTACGACTGGGGCACCTGGCAGCACATGTTCGCCCGGTGGAAGATGTACAACAAGGGCGGCATGACGTGGCAGAAGTTCCGGAAGATCTTCGAGAAGGAGGTCTTCCGGGAGCCCGGCGTACTGAGCGACATCGATGAGCCGTCCGACCGGGTACTGAACAGCCTCGACGCCCCCGGCAAGTACGTCTGGGGCACCAAGAAGTTCATGTTCGCCCACTGGAAGGTGCAGAAAGAGGGCACCGCGGTTCCGGACTGGAAGCAGTGGCGCGCCGGCTACATCAATGCGTTCAACAGCAAGCACAAGGGCGATGGGTTCGAGCCGCTGGTCAAGCGGGAGTACCTCCAGAAGGAAGGGCTGGACCAGCGGGGCGCCTGGAAGTACGGCAAGAGGGTGCCCAGAAAGCTGCTGCCGAAGCTCAGGGG
Source organism: Streptomyces sp. NPDC026301 (assembly GCF_055567935.1). Taxonomy (NCBI): domain Bacteria; kingdom Bacillati; phylum Actinomycetota; class Actinomycetes; order Kitasatosporales; family Streptomycetaceae; genus Streptomyces; species Streptomyces sp. NPDC026301. Next base: position 36,882 of record NZ_JBVHPN010000012.1, read on the forward strand.
CCTGGGGCTGCACAAGGACGACCGCCCGCTCGACGCCGCGGATTTCGAGAAGCTCAAGGTCATCGTGGAGATGAAGTCCGGCGCGGATGTCTTCACCGACGAGGGCCGGAAGCAGTTCGAGGATCTGATGAAGATCGCCAAGGCGACCGGCTGCCGCCTGATCACCGTGTTCGGCGAGCGGCCCACCGCGGAGTCGGTCGAGATGATCAAGGAGCTGGCGGCGCGGTTCGGTGTTCGGTCGGACGTCCGGTACTTCCCCGCGCTCGGACAGCGGGTGACGCCTGGGTCCTCGGGTGGCACCCCGCAACCCACCCCCGGCGCCGGCGGCACGCCACCCCCCGCCCAGGGCGGAGGCGGCGTCCCGACCCCGCAAGGCCCGTCCGGCGGGCCACGCGGCGGGCCGGCCGGTGACGCGGCCGCGCCGGACGTGCTGGCCGCCCCCGGACAGCTGCCGGCCGACAGTTCGATGACCGAGGCGCTGGAGGGTTCGGCCGACTCGCTGGAGGACGCGATCCGGGCCGGGCTGACCGAGGACTGGCACGCCGAGGATCTCGCCGAGAACGGTGACGCCCCGGCGATGGGCCGACGCGATCTCGGCGGCGTCGACTTCTCCACACTGGAGCTGCGCTACGTGTCCGACACGTACCACAACGGCTCCGGCGTGCAGTACGGCTTCAAGGCCGACAAGCTGACCACCGACGAGCGGTCCTTCGGCGGCCGGCGCGCGGCCCGGCTCGCCTCCGACGCGTTCTTCGTCTGGCTGGCGCTGCCACCGTCCGCCTTCACCGTGAACCTCAATCCCGACGAACCCGACCGGATCATCGACGCCGAGTTCGGGAAGACGGACGCCGGACGGGTGCTGCTGGAGGCCGACCTCGCGATGAAGAAGTCGGTCGCGAAGTTCATCCATCCCGACACCGCCGGCGGCCGGAAGTTCTGGAACTCCCTGCGGGGTGACGCCAGTTGCCTGTCCATGCGGCAGTGGATCGTCCCCGGCAGGGCCACCGTCCGCGACAACGGCAACGAGCTGTACATCCTGGACGCGCCCCTGCGGGTGAAGATGGAGTCGGACGTCGTCAAGGCCCAGGGCGCCGCGACGTGCGTCCAGCGGGACGACGCGGCCACCCGGCACAACGAGGACCTGTACCGCACGACGATCCTGCCGCGGGTCCAGCACGCGGTGAACCACGCGCCCGAGTACGCCGACCTGCGCCGGGTCTACGCCAGCCGGGTCGCCGCGGAGTGGTTCCGCAAGCGCGGCGCCACCAAGCACACCGCGTACTCCGACGTGATCGGCAAGGGCGACATCAGCCGCTGGGCCTCCCGGAAGAACTGGACGCCCCGCGAGGTCTTCGACCGCTACGTCCGCTCGTACAAGAACGGCGAGTTCAAGGTCAAGCACACCACCACCAAAGGCAACACCGTCTACACCCGGACCTACGTCTACGGCGGCGTGGACTTCACCCGCATCGCGCAGAACAAGCTGAGCGCCGCCGCGTTCGCCAAGGACCACCCCCGGCTGGCGACTTCGGCGCGCGACGCGCTGTACGCACCGAGCGGGACGAAACGCGAGGTGTGGCTCGGCGGCCTGACCACCTCCAGACCCTTGCCCGAGGCCTACGCCGAACCCACACCGGCGACGTCGAAGCCGCTGTTCTACGCGCTCGCGGCCCTGCCCCTCGCGGCATGGCTCGTGGCGGGCGCCGTGCTGCTGCGCCGCCGTCGGGCGAGCGATCCGACGGGGGCCTGACCGGTGACCACAATGAGACAGGGACCGCGGCCGACGCCTCCGGGCACCGTGTTCGCGGCGAGCTATCTGTTCGCCGGGGTGGCGGCGCTGGCCCTGGTGTCCGCGATCGGCACGCTCTTCGCCGCTCCCGAGTTCAGCCACTACCGGAGCGAGCGGGCGGGCGACGAGTCGGCGGGCACGCTCGCCGCGGCGGGGCTGGTCACGTTCGCCCTGCTCACCATCGTGTTCGGGGCCGGCTGCGCGCTGCTGGCGTTCCTCGACGGGCGGGGCAGGCAACCGGCCCGGGTACTGACGTGGGTGGTCGGCGGACTGTCCGGCTGCTTCGACATCGCGCTCCTGGCGGTGAGCGCCACTGACTCCGTGCCGTGGTACGGCGGCATGACCCGCGTCGTGACCAGCGGGATGCTGGTGCTGACGGTCGCCTCGCTCACCCTGCTGGCGCTGCCCGCCTCCCACGGGTACTTCCGCGAATCCCGTCCGGCCCGGCAGCATCCGCAGCCCCTGCCCGTGCCCGCGCCCGTGCAGCCACCGCCTCCCCCGGCGGTCGGCCAGGTGCCGCCCCCGTCCGGTCACTTGCCCCAGCCGCCCAGCTACCCGCCTTCGCCGTACGGCTATCCGTCCTCGCCGTACGGTTATCAGCCCCAACAGCCCCAGCCTCAGTCACCGCTCCCGCGCGTCCGCCGGCCGGCCGCCGTCACGGCGGCCATGGCCGTACTGATGTGTCTGGCCGTCCTCGCGGTCGTGGGTGCCGTCGTGGAGGTCCTGACGTACCAGGCGATCCTGGGACACCTCGACGACTACATGCGGACCGTTCGGGAGCAGACCGCCAAGTACGGCGTCGGAGTGGCATTCCCCAGCCTTCCCAGGAGCGCCGTGGGGCCGACCGCCATCGTGGTCGTGGCGCTGGGGGCCATGGCCGCGACGCTGGCCGGCCTGGCGCTCGCGCTCCGGCTGCCCCGGCCGCGCGCCCGCGTCGTCACGCTCGTCGTCGTCGGGCTGCTCGCGCCGCTGGCCACTGCCCGGGCCTTCGTGACCATGACGACACAAGCCACGCTGGAACAGCTCGCAGCCAGCTCGGAACGGCTCAGGGAGAGCATGGGCGGCGGGGGACGGTACCGGGACATGTTCCCGGGGGTCGACGAGCTGTATCCCCAGTGGGCGTACACCGCCGTCTACCTGACGTCGGCTCTCGCCGTCGTCGGATGCGTCGCGGTCTTCGTCCTGCTGACCGTTCGGGGCTCGGCCGCATGGTTCGGTGTGGCGAGCCACCGCGTTCGAGGGCGGTAGAGCAAAAGGCAAGGAGAGCGCTCTCCTTGCCACTCTTAAGCTATAGCGCACTGGGGGGCTTGCGGCAAGACCCGGGGCGTGCCGCAGAATCGTCGGCCGAGGCCACAACCTGCGGAAACGGGGCATGAGCAGTGCTGGAGCAGTACGTACTGGATCTTCAGGACGTCGACGAGACGCAGGTCGCGGTCGTCGGCGGCAAGGGCGCGCACCTGGGCGGGCTGTCGCGGATCGACGGCATCCGCGTGCCGGACGGCTTCTGTGTGACGACGGACGCCTTCCGGCGGATCATGGCGGAGGCGCCGTCGATCGGCGATCGGCTCGATCAGCTGTCGCGCGTGACTCGCTTTGCCGGCGAGGGGGACGAGGGCGACCGGGAGGCGATCCGCACGCTCAGCGCGCAGATTCGCCGGACCATCGAGGAAATCGCCATCCCGGAGGATCTCGCGGCGGCGATCACCCGCGCGCTCGCCCGACACGGCGAGCAAGCCGCCTACGCCGTCCGGTCCAGCGCGACGGCGGAGGACCTGCCGACGGCCTCCTTCGCCGGCCAGCAGGACACGTACCTCAACGTCGTGGGGCCGGCGGCGATCCTCCAGCACGTCAGCCGGTGCTGGGCCTCGCTGTTCACCGAGCGGGCCGTGACCTACCGCGGGCGGAACGGCATCGACCACCGTACGGTCCACATGGCCGTGGTCGTGCAGCGGATGGTCCTCCCCCATGCGGCCGGCATTTTGTTCACGGCAGACCCCGTCACGGGCAACCGGAAGGTCGCCACCGTGGACGCCGGCTTCGGCCTCGGTGAGGCTCTGGTCTCCGGCCTGGTGAACCCGGACGTCTTCACGGTGCGCGACGGCCAGGTCGTCGCCAGGACGATCGCCGCCAAGCAGCGTGCCGTCCGCGCCCTGCCGGCCGGCGGTACGCAGGAAGTGGCGATCGACGCGCGGCGGCAGGAGCAGCCGGCGCTGACGGATGCGCAGGTCGTGCGGCTCGTGCGGCTCGGGCGGCGGATCGAAGCGCACTTCGGCCGCCCGCAGGACATCGAATGGTGCCTGGTCGACGACGACTTCCAGATCGTCCAGAGCCGGCCGATCACGACGCTGTTCCCCATTCCCGAGGCCGACGGCCAGGAGAATCACGTCTACGTCTCCGTCGGTCACCAGCAGATGATGACCGACCCCATGCGGCCTCTGGGGTTCTCCATGTGGCAGCTGACGGCCATGGTGCCGATGCACGAGGCCGGCGGGAGGCTGTTCGTCGACGTCACCCGGCGCCTGGCATCGCCCGCGAGCCGCACCGCCCTGCTGGACATCATGGGGAAAGGCGACCCGCTGGTCAGGGACGCGCTGGAAACTGTCCTCGCCCGCGACGATTTCGTCCCGTCGCTCCCGGACGCGGCTCCCGGCGGGCCTCCCCCGGGCCCGGGGGGCCGGGGAGGTGCCCCCACCGGCGGCGCGTCCGCCCCGGTCGAGACCGATCCGGCCCTCGTCACCGAGCTGATCGAGCGCAGCCGGGCCTCCCTCGCCGCCCTGGAGCGCGACATCCGGACGAAGACCGGGCCGGCGCTGTTCGACTTCCTGCTGGAGGCCTTCGAGGAGCACAAGCGGATCCTCAGTGATCCGCTGAGCATGCAGGCGATCATGGCGGGGATGGAGGCCACGTGGTGGCTCAACGACAAGCTGCGGGAGTGGCTGGGCGAGAAGAACGCGGCTGACACGCTCACGCTGTCCGCCCCCGGCAATGTCACCTCGGAGATGGGGCTGGCGCTGCTCGACGTCGCGGATGTGATCCGCCCGCATCCGGAGGTGGTGGCGTTCCTGCGGGGCGTCGAGGACGCCGAGTACGCCGAGGAGAACGCCTTCCTGGACGAGCTGGCGAAGCTCCCGGGCGGGACCGAAGCCCGCGACGCCATCGAGGGCTACCTCGACCGGTACGGCATGCGCTGTGCCGGCGAGATCGACATCACGAGGCCGCGGTGGCGCGAGCGCCCCACCACGCTCGTGCCCGTGATCCTCGACAATGTCAGGAACTCCGAGCCGGGCGCCGCCGAGCGGCGCTTCGAGCAGGGGCGGCAGAAGGCGCGGCAGAAGGAACAGGACGTGCTGGCACGCTTGCGGGCCCTGCCGGACGGGGACCGGAAGGCCGACGAGACCAAGCGGATGATCGACCGGGTCCGGACCTTCATCGGCTACCGGGAGTACCCGAAGTACAACATCGTCAGCCGCTACTTCGTCTACAAGCAGGCCCTGCTGGCGGAGGCCGAGCGCCTCGTGCAGACAGGCGTGCTTCCCGAGCAGGAGGACATCTTCTACCTCACGTTCCAGGAGTGCCACGACGCCGTGCGCGCGAACCAGGTGGACGGCCGGCTCATCCAGCAGCGCAAGGACGCCTTCCGGTCGTACCAGGCGCTCACCCCGCCCCGGGTGCTCACCTCGGACGGCGAGGCCGTCACCGGGGCGTACCGGCGCGACGACGCGCCGGCCGGCGCCCTGATCGGCCTGCCGGTCTCCGCCGGGACCGTCGAGGGAAGGGCCCGCGTCATTCTCGACATGGCGAAGGCCGATCTCGAGGCGGGCGACATCCTGGTCACGACCTTCACGGACCCCAGCTGGTCGCCGCTGTTCGTCGGGATCGCGGGCCTGGTGACGGAGGTGGGCGGTCTGATGACCCATGGCGCGGTGATCGCCCGGGAGTACGGCTTGCCGGCTGTCGTGGGCGTGGAGCAAGCGACCCGGCTGATCCGGGACGGGCAGCGGATCCGCGTGCACGGAACCGAGGGGTACGTCGAGATCCTGCCCTGACCGACACACCACCGAGACGCCTCGTTCACCACGGCACCCGCCGCCGGACCCAGGGGCCCGGCGGCGGGTGCGGCGCGGTTCGGCGACCGCTCAGTGGTTCCAGTGGTGGTTGTCGTGGTGGTGATGGCCGTGGCCGTCGTTCACGCAGGTGGCCGACGCGGGGTTCAGCAGTGCGATGACGTTGATGCTGTTCCCGCACACGTTGATCGGAACGTGCACCGGCACCTGGATGACGTTGCCCGAGAGGACGCCCGGGCTGCCGTAGGCCGAGCCTTCCGCTTCGGAGTCGGCCACGGCGGTGGCGGCGCCGCCGAGGACCGTCGCGGCGGCCAGGGCGGTCGCCACGAGGGCGGTACGGATGGACATGTTTTCTCCCATGAGGAGGTGGCTTGTTCTCTGGGAGAATCACCGGCCACGACCCGTTCGCCACCCTGCCGAAACCGGGACCGCCTGATTGCAGTAGCACATCAGACCGAACGGAGCAGCGGTGGCCGGTCAGCCCGGGCCGGCCGGAATGGCCAGGTATTTGATCTCCAGGAACTCCTCGATGCCGGCCCGGCCGCCCTCGCGGCCCAGCCCCGACTGCTTGATGCCGCCGAAGGGCGCGGCCGGGTTGGAGACCAGCCCGGTGTTGACGCCGACCATGCCGGTCTCCAGGCGTTCACCGACCCGCAGCGCGCGGTCCAGGTTCTCCGTGAAGAGATAGCCGACCAGTCCCCATTCTGTGTCGTTGGCGGCGCCGACCGCCTCGTCCTCGTCGTCGAAGGTGAGGATCGCGGCGACCGGGCCGAAGATCTCGGTGGACATCAGCGCCGAGTCGGGGTGCACGTCGGTGAGGACGGTGGGCGGGTAGAAATAGCCCGCGCCGTCCGGTGCCTCACCGCCGATCAGGGCCTTGGCGCCGCGCTGTACGGCGTCCTGGACGAGGTCGGCGGCCTTGTTCCGGCCGGCCGCGTCGATCAGCGGGCCGACATCGGTGCCGTCCTGCGTACCGGGGCCGACGGTGAGGGCGCCCATCCGCTCGGCCAGCCGGGTGGCGAAGGCGTCGGCCACCGAGCGGTGCACGAAGAAGCGGTTGGCCGCGGTGCACGCCTCGCCCATGTTGCGCATCTTGGCGACCATCGCGCCGTCCACCGCCTTGTCCAGGTCGGCGTCGGCGAAGACGAGGAACGGCGCGTTCCCGCCCAGCTCCATGGAGGTCCGCACGACGGTGTCCGCGCACTGGGCCAGGAGGATGCGGCCGACCTGGGTGGAGCCCGTGAAGGACAGCTTGCGGATGTCGCCGCTGCGCAGCAGGGGCTCGACGACACCAGCCGCGTCGGTGGTGGTGACGACGTTCAGGACGCCGGGCGGCAGGCCCGCCTCGGTGAGGATCGCGGCCAGCGCCAGGCTGGAGAGCGGGGTCTGCGGGGCCGGCTTGAGGATCATCGTGCAGCCGGCCGCGACCGCCGGGCCGATCTTGCGGGTGCCCATCGCCAGCGGGAAGTTCCAGGGGGTGATGAGCAGACACGGGCCGACCGGCTGGCGCATCACCAGGACGCGGTTGGCGCCGTCTGGCGTGCGCGACATGCCGCCGTCGATGCGGACGGCCTCCTCGGAGAACCAGCGGAAGAACTCCGCCGCGTAGCCGACCTCGCCGCGCGCCTCGGCCAGCGGCTTGCCCATCTCCAGGGTCATCAGGAGGGCGAGGTCCTCCTTGCGCTCGATGAGGAGCTCGTAGGCGCGGCGCAGGATCTCGCTGCGGGCGCGCGGGGCCGTGGCCGCCCAGTCCTTCTGCGCGGCGACCGCGGCGTCCAGGGCGCGCCGGCCGTCCCCGGCCGCGGCGTCGGCGACCTGGCACAGCTCGCGGCCGGTGGCGGGGTCGTCCACGGGGAGCGTGCGGCCGCCGGCCGCGTCCTGCCACCGGCCGTCGATGAAGAGCTGCTTGGGGACGGCGTCGACGACGCGGATGCCGGAGCGCGGTGCGTCCGGGGAGCCCGACGGCTGGGTGCTGGTGGTCGTGGTCATGAGCGGTGCCTCCCGGCGGATCGGTACGCGGAACGGGTACGGGCGGCCGGCCCCCTGCCGTGCGGGGCCGGCCGGTCCGGGCGGCGCCTCAGCGGTCGGCGCAGCCCGCCTGGACGGCGGCGGACCAGGCCCGCAGCCCCTCGTCGATCTGCTGCTCGGTCACGATCAGCGGCGGGATCAGCCGGACGACGTTGCCCCAGGGGCCGCACGTCAGGAGCAGCAGCCCCTCCTCGACGGCGGCCTGCTGGACGCGGGTCGCGGTCTTCGGGTCCGGTTCGCCGTCCTCGGTGGTGAACTCGTTCGCGAGCATCAGGCCGAGCCCCCGTACGTCGCCGATGGCGGGGTGCTTGGCGGCGACGTCCTCCAGGCCGCTGCGCAGCCGGGCGCCCATCGTGGCGGCGTTGCCGACCAGCCCCTCGTCCTCGACCACGTCGAGGGTGGCGAGGGCCGCGGCGCAGGCGACCGCGTTGCCGCCGTACGTGCCACCCTGCGAGCCGGGCCGGGCCTTGGCCATCACCGCCTCGGGGGCGGCGATGCCGGACAGCGGGAAGCCGCTGGCCAGGCCCTTGGCGGTGATGACGATGTCGGGCCGTACGCCGAAGTGGTCGTGGCCCCAGAAGCGGCCGGTGCGCCCGACGCCGGTCTGCACCTCGTCCAGGATCAGCAGGATGCCGTGCCGGTCGGCGCGCTCCCGCAGGCCCTGCAGGTAGGCGCTGTTGGCGGGGACGTAGCCGCCCTCGCCGAGCACCGGCTCCACCATGATCGCGGCGGTGTCGGAGGGGTCGGTGACGGTCTGCAGGAGGTGGTCGAACTCGCGCAGCGCGAAACGGGTGGTGGCCTCCTCGTCCCAGCCGTAGTGGCGGCCGTAGTAGTACGCGTTCGGGAAGGGCGCGACGTGCACGCCGCTCATCAGCGGGCCGAAGCCCGTGCGGACCTTCGTGCCGGAGGTGGTGAGGGAGGCGGCGGCGACCGTGCGGCCGTGGAAACCGCCCTGACAGACGACGATGTTGGGCCGCCCCGTGGCCTGCCGGGCGAGCCGCATCGCGGCTTCCACGGCCTCGCTCCCGGAGTTGGCGAAGAAGAGGCTGTCGAGCCCTTGGGGCAGTACGTCGCCGAGCCGTGCGACCAGCTTCTGGAGCGGCTGGTGCATGACGGTCGTGTACTGGCCGTGGATCAGGGTGGCCACCTGTTCCTGGGCGGCGGCGACCACGCGGGGGTGGCAGTGGCCGGTGCTGGTGACGCCGATGCCGGCGGTGAAGTCCAGATAGCGGCGGCCGTCCGTACCGAAAAGGTGGACGCCCTCGCCGCGCTCGGCGACGACGGGTGTGGCCTGGCGCAGATGCTCGGAAAGGTGGCTCATACGACAGCTCTCCCACGGAAGCGGTGCGGATGGACGGTGGGGCCACATGGCCCCGCCCCTGGCCGCGGATCGGCCACAGGCTCCTACTCACCTTGTGGGTAAGGAGTGGGAAGGGTCAACGACCAACGTGTTCGCCGCGCAGGGAGGCCGAGATGTCCTCCAGGCTGCGGCCCTTGGTCTCGGGCAGCTTCCGGTACAGGTAGCCGACGCCGAGGAGGCCGAAGACCGCGTAGAGCCAGAAGAGGCCGGTCGGGGTGAGGGCCTGGATGGTGGTGAGCACGGTGAGCGAGATGGCGAAGTCCAGGCCCCAGTGCGTGACGTTGCCGAAGGAGGACGCCTTGCCGCGGGCCGCGGTGGGGAAGATCTCGCTGTTGATGAGCCAGATCGCCAGGCCCAGGCTGGGCGCGAAGGCGCCGATGTAGAGACAGAGTCCGGCGACCAGCAGGCCGCTGTTCGCGGGCTGTCCGCCGCCGAAGAGGTAGAGCGCGCCGAGCAGCGCGAGGGCGAGGACGACGACGCCGGTGCCGCCGAGCAGCAGCGGGCGGCGGCCGACCCGGTCGACGAGGAGCAGCGCGATGCCGGTGAGGACCATGTTGACCAGGCCGATGCCGAGCGAGGAGAGGATCGCGGCGGAGCTGGCGAAACCGGCCTGCTTGAGCATGGTGGGCGCGTAGTAGATCACCGCGTTGACGCCGACGAGCTGGTTCGTGGCGGCGACGACGACGCCGAGCATGACGGCCGGGCGCATGGCGGGGCGCAGCAGGTCGCGGTAGCCGATCTTCGACTCCTGGGCGGCCAGCGCCTCGATCTCGCGGACCTCGCGCTCGGCCTCCTCGGCGGTACGGGTGCGGCACAGCACGGCGCGGGCCTCGTCGGGGCGTCCGTGGGTGAGCAGCCAGCGCGGGCTCTCGGAGAGCCGCAGTACGCCGGCGAACATCAGCAGGGACGGCACGGCGCCGAGGCCGAGCATCCAGCGCCAGCCGTGCGAGTCGTCGAAGGCGTAGCCGACGAGGTAGGAGACGAAGATGCCGACGGTGATCATCAGCTGGTTGAGCGAGACCAGCTTGCCGCGGCTCTCCTTGGGCGCGATCTCGGCGATGTAGGCGGGCACGGCGAGCGAGGCGGTGCCGATGGCGAGGCCGAGGACGAAGCGGGCGCCGATCAGTACGGCGTCGTTGGGTGCGGCGGCGCAGCCCAGGGCGCCGACGGTGAAGATGCCGGCGGCGCTGAGCAGCGTGCGGCGACGGCCGACGGCGTCGGTGACCGCGCCGCTGACCAGTACGCCGACGATCGCGCCGAGCAGCAGGGAGGCCACGGTGACCTGCTGCATGCCGGAGCTGAGGTGGAATTCCGGGGCGATGTACAGCAGGGCCGAGGAGATGATCCCGGTGTCGTAGCCGAAGAGGAAGCCGCCGAGCGCGGCGACGGCGGACGCGCCGATGACCGCGGCCCGTCCGCGCTTGCGCGGCGGTGCGCCCGGTTCGGGTGGGAGGACGGTGTCGGTGCGGGCCAAGGCAGCTCTCCTTCAGGTGGGCTGACGCGGGGTCAGCTGGTACCGGTTGCGCCCGCACGTCCCGGTCCGGTCGTCCGGCGGACCGGGGCGTGCGGTGCTCCCGCCGCCTGGCGTCCGTCGGCGGGACGGGCGGCGGGAGCCGGTGCCGCGTCGCACGGCAGCCGGAGGGGGCGGCCACGGAAACCTCGGCACGCGACGCTGGGTGCCGGGGCGTCCGGTCGGGATGCGACCGCCCGGTACGGCATCGTGACCGCTCGAACGATTTCGCGCAAGCGTTTGCGCAAGCGCTTTTCTCGGAGACCGCTTCACGTACGATCACGGGGACGGCAGACCGGAGGAGGCACGCATGGCGACCATGGCCGACGTGGCACGTCGGGCCGGGGTCTCGGTCTCGACCGTGTCCCACGTGATCAACGGGACCCGGTTCGTCAAGGAGGAGACCCGCGACCAGGTCCACGCCGCCATGCGCAGCACGGGCTACATCCCCAACACCATCGCCCGCTCGCTGGTGACCTCCAGCACCAAGACGCTCGGCCTCGCGGTGTCGGCGGTCACCAATTTCCACTTCGCGGACATGGTCTCGGCGATCGACGCCACCGCCCGCGCCGCGGGCTACACGCTGCTGATAGCCGACACCCACGACGACCCGGCTGAGGAGCTGCGGGTCGTGCAGAACCTCCACCAGCGCCGCGTCGACGGGCTGCTGCTGGCGACCGCGGCCGGCCCCCGCAGTGCCGCGCTGCGGTACCTCACCGACACCGGCCTGCCCACCGTCCTGATCGACCGCTGCGCCTCCGCCGCCTTCGACCAGATCGGCACGGCGAACGTGGAGTCCACCGCCCGCCTCGTCGACCACCTCGCCGACCTCGGCCACACCCGGATCGGCATGGTCGCCGGGCGGCGCGGCATCCGTACCAGCTCGGAGCGGGTGCGCGGCTGGCAGCGCGGCATGAAGCGGCAGGGCCTGGACCCGGCCAAGGAGCTGGTGGTGGCCGGGCACAGCCACGCGTACATGGCGCAGCAGGTCACCGAGCGGCTGCTGCGCGGCAAGGACGCGCCGACCGCGCTGGTGGTGGGCAACAACCACATGACGCTCGGCGTGCTGCGGGCGCTGTCCCGGCTGGGCCTGAAGGCGCCGCAGGACATCGCCCTGAGCGTCTTCGACGACTTCGAGTGGGCCGATCTGCTGCAGCCGCAGCTGACGGCCATCGCCCAGCCGGTCGAGGAGATCGGCGCCAAGTCCGTACGGATGCTCATCGACCGGATCGCGGACCCGGGCGGCGCGAAGCGGACCGTGCTGCTGGAGCCGACGCTGGTGCATCGCACGTCGTGCGGGTGCCCCGCCGACCCGCCCCGCTGATCGTCAGAGGCCCCCAAGCCCCTTAAGACCCCCCAAGCCCCCTGGACAACCGCGGGCGCGCCTTCTACAGTCTGCCGCGGTCGCCATGTCGGCGGCGGCCGCGTACGAACGTGTCACCCCAGCCGTCCGGTTCGTCGGGAGCCGTGGACGCGCGGGACTCACCCGCCATTCCCTGCCCCGCATGCAGGCCAGTTGGCCGCGCTGCCCTACCGGAGGCACTCCCATGCCCGACACCCCGCACCGCCACCCCGCCCGCCGCACCGTCCTCGCCGGTGCGCTCGCCCTCGCCGGCACCGGCGCGCTGAGCGCCTGGTCCACCGCCCCGGCGACGGCCGCCGCGCCGCGCGCGTACGACGAGACCTACCGCCCGCAGGTGCACTTCTCCCCCGCCGAGAACTGGATGAACGACCCCAACGGGCTGATCCACCACAACGGCAAGTACCACCTCTTCTTCCAGTACAACCCCTCGGGCGCGACCTGGGGCAACATGTCCTGGGGCCACGCCGTCAGCACCGACCTCCTGCACTGGGAGGAGCAGCCGGTCGCCATCCCGCAGACGGACGAGGAGATGGTGTTCTCCGGCAGCGCCGTCTTCGACCGCGACAACACCAGCGGCCTGGGCACCGCGGCGAATCCGCCGCTCGTCGCGATCTACACCAGCATGGTCAAGGCGACCGGCGGGCAGCGGCAGTCGCTCGCCTACAGCATCGACGACGGGGCAACCTGGAAGCGGTACGCGGGCAATCCCGTCCTCGACATCGGCTCGGACAACTTCCGTGATCCCAAGGTCTTCTGGCACGCGCCGACCGCCCGCTGGGTGATGGTCCTCGCGCTCTCCGCCGAGCACCGCATCAGCGTCTACACCTCACCCGACCTCAAGTCCTGGACGCACCGCAGCGACTTCGGGCCGAGCGCGGCGACCGGCGGCGTGTGGGAGTGCCCTGACCTCTTCGAGCTGCCCGTGGGCGACGACCCGGCACGCCGCAAGTGGGTGCTGATCGTCAACCTCAACCCCGGTGGCCCGGCGGGCGGTTCGGCCGGGCAGTACTTCACCGGCGACTTCGACGGCACCCGCTTCACCGCCGACCCGCACGACGCGCCGCGCTGGCTGGACCACGGCGCCGACGCGTACGCGGGCGTCACGTACAACGACGCACCGGGCGGCCGCCGCGTCCTGGTCGCCTGGATGAACAACTGGCTGTACGGCGAGAAGATCCCGACCAGCCCGTGGCGCAGCGCGATGGGCTTCCCCCGCGAACTGGGCCTGCGGGCCGCGCCGGACGGCGGCGCCGAACTCGTCCAGCAGCCGGTCGCCGAGCTGGCCACGCTGCGCCGCAGCCCGGCGCTGCGGATCGCCGGCCGCCGGGTGCGGGCGGGCGCCACCCGGCTGCTGCGGGACGCAGGCCAGACGTACGAGATCGAAGCGGTGCTGCGGCCGGACGGGGCGCGGCGGTGCGGCCTGGAGGTGCGGACCGGGGGCGGGCACCGGACGCGTATCGGCTACGACTCCGGAGACGGCGAGCTGTACGTGGACCGCACGGCGTCCGGCGATGTCGGCTTCGCGCCGGAGTTCCCCGCCGTGCACCGTGCCCCCTTCGCGCTCACCGACGGCGTGCTGCGGCTGCGGCTGATCGTGGACCGCTCGTCGGTGGAGGTGTACGCGGGCGACGGCGCGGTGTGTCTGACCGACCAGATCTTCCCCGACCCGGCCGACACGGGCCTGGGCACCTTCGCCGAGGAGGGCGGGATGCACGTCGAGCGGCTCACGGTGTGGCCGCTGCGCTCCGCCTGGTAGGGCGGCCGCGCCGAGCGCCGGCGGCGTCACCGCCGGGCGTGGCGGCGGCTCACCCAGGGCGCCGCCGCGATCAGCACGCCGCCGCCGGCCATGCCGATGCCGAGCCGCTCGTCCTGCCGGGCGAGCTCGGTGTCGGCGCCGGCCGACGCCTCGGTCTCGTCGGTGATCTCCTGTACGAGCAGGGGGCGTTGGCGGTCGTACACGGCGGGGTCGGACGCGGTCCCCGCCTGTCCGTAGATGACGAGGCCCCACAGGGCGAGGACGGCGCCGATGAGGCTGACGATCAGGCGCGTACCGGTCATGCGCGGCTCCCGGGTCGTGGTGCGTGCCTGAGAGACCGCCGAGCGGCGGGAAAGGTTGCGTACCGGCCGGTACGCGCCGGTGTCCGGACGTCGGCCACCGCCCGTCGAAGCCCACCCGCCAGTTGTAGGGTCGGTGCACTGGCCGCCTGCGTAACAGCAGGTGGCAGCGGAGTGGACGCCGACGGAGAGGGAGGGTGCCGTGATCGGCATCGCGGACATCGAGGCAGTGGCCGACCGGATCGCCGAGTACGGCGTGCGGACTCCGACGGTGTCCAGTCCCGGCCTGACCGCGCTGCTCGGCGCGCCCGTCACCGCCAAGCTGGAACTGCTGCAGCGGACCGGCTCCTTCAAGGCGCGCGGGGCGACGGCCAAGCTGCTGTCGCTGAGCGAGGCGGACCGCGCGGCCGGCGTGGTGGCGGTGAGCGGCGGCAACCACGGCATCGGGCTGGCCGTGATGGCCGGGGTGCTGGGGCTGAAGGCGACCGTGGTGATGCCGCGCTCCGCGCCCGCGCGTGCCGTCGACATCGCCACGGCGGCCGGCGCTTCGGTACAGCTCACCGACGACATGGAGGGCGCCTTCAAGCTGGTCACGGAGCTGGAGGCGGACGGCCTGACGCTGGTGCACCCCTTCGACGACCCGGTGGTGGTGGCCGCCCAGGGCACCGTGGGCCTGGAGCTGGCGGAGGACGCGGGCGAGCTGACGGACGTGCTGGTCAGTATCGGGGGCGGCGGGCTGATCGCGGGCGTCGCGGCGGCGCTGCGCGCGCGCCGCCCCGGGGTGCGGGTCTGGGGTGTGGAGACCGAGGGGGCGCAGGCGATGTCCGAGGCGCTCGCCGCGGGCGGCCCGGTGCCCGTCGAGCTGTCCTCGATCGTGTCCACGCTGAGCGCCCCGGCCGCCTCGCAGCTCACGTACGACCATGTCGCGGAGCTGGTGCACGAGGTGCTGGTGGTGCCGGACCGGGAGGCGGTGCAGGGCGTCCTGGACCTCGCGGAGCACGCGAAGGTCTGGGCCGAGCCGGCCGCCGGCTGTCTGCTGCCGGCGGCCCGTCAGGTGGTCGAGCGGGTCGGGGACGAGGCCCGCATCGGGCTGGTGCTGTGCGGCGGGAACGCCGCGACCGGCGACGTCATGCGCTGGGCCGAGAAATTCGGCCTGCCGCACTGACGCCCCGGGCGCGGCGTCACCTCACGGCTGCGGCCCTCACGGCTGCAGCAGTGTCTTGACCATGCCGTCCCGCTTGGCCTGGAAGGTGGCGTACGCCTCGGGGCCCTCCTCCAGGGGGAGCCGGTGGGTGGCGAAGTCCTCGACGCCGAGGACGTCCGCGTCGTCGAGGAGCGGGAGGATGTCGTCCACCCAGCGGCGGACGTTCGCCTGTCCCATCCGGATCTGGAGCTGCTTGTCGAACATGGTCAGCATCGGCAGCGGGTCGACGTTGCCGCCGTAGACGCCGGAGATGGAGAGGGTGCCGCCCCGGCGGACCGCGTCGATCGCGGTGTTCAGGGCCGCCATCGGGTCCACCCCGGCGCGTTCGGTGATCTTCTCGGCCACCGGGCTCGGCAGCAGCCCGACGGCCTGCTGGGCGAGCTTCGCGCCTGGCGTGCCGTGCGCCTCCATGCCGACCGCCTCGATGACGGCGTCGGTGCCCCGGCCGTCGGTGAGCCGGCGGATCTCGTCGGCGGTGTGCTTGCCGAACTCGTTGAGGTCCAGGGTGTGCACGCCGCGGTCCCGCGCCCGCGCGAGGCGGTCCGGTACCAGGTCCACGCCGATGACCTTCGAGGCGCCGCGGTGCAGCGCGATCCGGCAGGCCATGTCGCCGATCGGGCCGAGGCCGAGGACCGTGACGGTGCCGCCAGGCGGGACGTCCGCGTACTCCACCGCCTGCCACGCGGTGGGCAGCACGTCGGAGAGGTAGACGAAACGGTCGTCCGGTGGCCCGTGCGGGACCTTGATCGGCAGCTGATCGGCGAACGGCACCCGGAGGAACTCCGCCTGGCCGCCCGGCACTTGGCCGTACAGCTTGGTGTAGCCGAAGAGGGAGCCGCCCTTGCCGCGCTCCCGGACCTGGGTGGTCTCGCACTGCGAGTGCAGGCCCTGGGAGCACATCCAGCAGGTGCCGCAGGAGACGTTGAAGGGCACGACGACCCGGTCCCCCGGCTTGAGCCTGGTCACCTCGGAGCCGATCTCCTCGACGACGCCCATCGGCTCGTGGCCGAGGATGTCACCGGGCTCCAGGAAGGGGCCGAGTACTTCGTACAGATGCAGGTCCGAACCGCAGATGCCGGTGGAGGTGATCTTCACCAGCACGTCGGTCGGATCCTGGATCTTCGGGTCGGGGACGGTGTCGATCCGTACGTCCCGCTTCCCGTGCCAGGTGAGGGCGCGCATCGCTGCCTCCTGCTCGGAACGAGCTGTGTCAGGAGTGGGGGGCGCTCAGGACCGGTGGTCCTGGGCGGTGAATTCCTTGACCAGCGCGCCGTTGAAGGCGCTCAGGTCGTCCGGCTTGCGGCTGGTGATCAGCGTGTTGGGGCCGCCGGTGCAGACCTTGACCTGCTCGTCGACCCAGGTGCCGCCGGCGTTGCGGATGTCGGTCCGCAGGCTGGGCCAGGAGGTCAGGGTGCGGCCGCGCACCACGTCGGCCTCGACCAGCGTCCAGGGGGCGTGGCAGATGGCGGCGACGGGCTTGCCCGCGTCGAAGAAGCCCTTGGCGAAGGCGACGGCCTTCTCGTCCATGCGCAGGAAGTCGGGGTTGGCGACGCCGCCGGGCAGCACGAGGCCGCCGTAGTCCTCGACCCGCGCCTCGCCGACGGTGGAGTCGACGTCGAAGGTGTCGGCCTTGTCGAGGTGGTTGAACCCCTGGATCTGCCCGGCCTTGGTGGAGACCAGCCGCGGGGTGTGCCCGGCGTCCTTCACGGCCTGCCACGGCTCCGTCAGCTCGACCTGCTCGACGCCTTCGGGGGCCACCAGGAATGCGACCTGCATTGCGCTCACGTCCTCACGAAAATGCTCGGAATGATCGGAATAACGGGGTGGTATGGGTGCCTTGTCCAGGGTTCCACGGTGGTGCCGGACCATGCGTGTCGAGCTGGGCCGAACGCGCCGCGCCACCGCTTCCGGTTCACCCCACGTACCGCCGTGCCCCGGACCCCCGCCGCGCCTCCTCCAGTGCCGCGATCCGCGCCTCCGTACCGGCGGAGACGGCGGCCCGCTGCCGCAGTACCCAGGGCAGCCCGGCCAGTGCGTGCCCGAAGGCGCGCAGCGAGGCACGGTCGTGCGGGACGGTGCGTGCCAGGTGCGCCGTGCGCCGCACCGCGGGCAGCAGCGGCCTGCGCAGCCAGGTGAACCACAGTGTGTTCCGCAGCCCCAGTACCCGCCGCTCGGTACTGTCCCGGGCGGTGGACGCCGCGTGATGGATCGTCAGCCGTGCGTCGTACGCGAGCCACCAGCCGCGCTCGATGAGGTCCGTGGCCAGCAGCTCCTCCTCGCCCCCCAGCCACAGCCCCGGGTGGAATCCGCCGCCCTCGCGGAATGCTTCGGTGCGCAGCACGGTCGCGGCCGCGAGGAACGAGCCGAGCGCGGGGCCCGGCAGCCAGTCGGGGCCGGACAGCGGGGAGTCGCGCAGCTCGGCGACCACCGGGTCCTCGGTCCCGGCCGGTTCCACGACGATGCGGGCGGTGACGGCGGCGAGCCGGGGCCGGGCGTCGAGGACGTCCGCCGCGTGCCGCAGGGCGCCGGGGTCCCACCAGGTGTCGTCGTCGCAGAACGCCACGTAGGGCGTGCCGGCGAAGTGGACGGCGAGGTTGCGGCCGACGGCACCGAGGTTGCGGCCCGGACGCAGCAGCCGCACTTCGGGGAACTCCCGCGCCACCGCCTCCGCCGTGCCGTCGGTGGAGCCGTTGTCCGTGACGATGACCGGCGGCCGTTCCGGCAGCGCGCGCAACGAGCGGAGCGTGCGCAGGAGTTCGGCGCGGCGGTTGTGGGTGATGACCACGACGGTCGTGCGGCCGTCCGGCCCGGCCACCTGGTCGGCGGTGTCCGCGGTGTCGAGCGCGGTGTCGTTCCCCTCGTGGTGTGTCATGGCTGGTGTGTCCCTGGTCGTAC
This sequence comes from Streptomyces sp. NPDC026301, assembly GCF_055567935.1. Classification (NCBI taxonomy): domain Bacteria; kingdom Bacillati; phylum Actinomycetota; class Actinomycetes; order Kitasatosporales; family Streptomycetaceae; genus Streptomyces; species Streptomyces sp. NPDC026301. The sequence continues at coordinate 55,150 of NZ_JBVHPN010000012.1, forward strand.
GGAGGACGGTGTGCGGGCCGGGCGCTCCAGGAGGCCGATGGCGTGTTCCACGTCGGCGGGCAGCGGCCGGCGCCGGGTGAGTGCGGGCGGGATGCGGGCGAGCAGGCCCAACAGAGCGGCCGCGGCGCCCGGTTCGCCGCGGGCTGCCGCGCCGGCCAGCGTGGCGGTGCGGCGCAGGGCGACGCGCAGCGGGCGGCGCAGCCAGCCGGTGAGCGCTTCGTTGCGTTGCAGCAGCGGGGACCTGCCGGGCTTGGCGGCGGCGTCCGGGTGGTGGTGGGCGGTGAGCTCGGGGGTGTACGTCACGCCCCAGCCCGCCGCCGCCAGGTCGTAGGCGAGCAGCGTCTCCTCGGCACCGAAGAAGAGCAGCGGGTGGTAGCCGCCGACGTCGAGGTAGGCGCTGCGGCGGACGACGACGGCGCAGGCCAGGAAGCCGAGGACGGGCGTGCCCGGGAACCGGTCGGACGCCGGCAGCGGCGAGTCGGCGAGCACGGCGTTCAGCGGGTCCTCGGCGTTGTCGGGCCCGACGAGGGTGCGCGCCGCCACCAGTCCGAGGTCCGGATGGTCGTCCAGGAGCCGGGCCGCGGTGGTCAGGGCGCCGGGGGCCCACCAGGAGTCGTCGTCGCTGAACGCGACATAGGGGGTACGGGCGTGCCGCACCGCGAGGGTCCGGCCGAGCGCGCCGGTGTTGCGGCCGGGGCACAGCACTTCGGCGCCGGCCGGGTGGGCGCGTACGGCGTCGGCGGTGCCGTCGTCGGAGCCGTTGTCCACGACGATCACCGGGGGCCGCTCGGGGAGTTCGGCGAGCCGGTCGAGAGTATGCAGGACCCCGTTGCGGCGGTTGCGGGTGATGATCGCGACGGTGGTACGGGCCGGGCGCTGCGCGCTGTCCCCGGCGAGCCCGGAGACGGCGTGCTGGTCGGCGGTCATGGGCGGGCCTCCCCGGTGGTCCGGGGCCGGGCCGCGCCGGGTGCGCTGTGGTACGGGACCGCGCCGGGGGCCCGGAGCCTGCGCCGCAGCCGGGCGCGGCCGGACGGCGTGCCGCCGGCCTCGGTGGCGCGGGGCATGGGCGTGACCTCGCGGTCGTGCCAGAGCACGGCTTCCAGTACCTCGTCCACGCCGATCCGCAGCAGCAGCGGGTCGGGCTCGGTGCCGTGCGGGTCGCCGGGCGGGCCCGGGTGCCACAGGGCGGTGTGCCGGTCGCTGGGCGGCGGGCCCCACAGGCGCGGCGGTACCGGCCCGAAGAGGGTCACCGAGGGTGTGCCGTGCGCGACGGCCAGGTGCGCGGTGCCGGTGTCGCCGCTGACGAGCACGGCGGCGTGCGCGACCAGCGCGGACAGCTCGGCGAACGGCAGCCCGCCGGTGAGGACTTCGCCGGGCCCGAGCCCGGCGGCCTCCGCGACGGTGAGGGTCAGGTCCTCCTCCCCCGGGCCGCCGAGCACCACCACCCGCCGCCCGGCGGCGCGCAGCCGGGCGGCGACCGCGCCGAAGCGGCGGGCCGGCCAGCGGCGGGAACCGGCGTCGGCCCCGGGGTGGATGACCACGGCGCCCGGTGCGGCGGAGGGCTCCTCGGGGGCCGGGATGCGGTAGTCCTCGGGGTCGGCGGGGATGCCGTACGCGCCGAGGACGCTGCACCAGCGGGTGCGTTCGTGCTCGCCGCGCTCCCAGACGCCCAGCGCGGCGGCGGGCGAGTCCCGGGCCGCGTACGCGATGAGCCGTCCGGGGTGCAGCTCCGCGAGCACGTCGGCGCTGGCCGGGCCGTTGCCGTGCAGGTCGACGGCGACATCGGGGGGCGCGCCCGGCCAGTGCCGCAGCGAGGGCACGCCGCGGGACGGTGCCTGCGCGGCGAGCACGGCGTCCACGGCGCCGGTGGCCAGCGCCGCGTCGGTCAGGCCCGGCGGTGCGGCGAGCACGATCGCGTGGCCGGGGAAGTGCCGGCGTACGGCGCGCAGCGCGGGCACCCCGGCCAGCAGGTCGCCCAGGCCCAGCGCGCGCAGCACCAGCAGGCGGGGGCGGGGCGAGGCGGGCCCGGTCGGTACGGCGGCGGAGGTCATCACACCACCCTGTCGGCCGCGGCGCCGGGCAGCGGGTCGCCGTGCGGCTCGGCGAGCCGTCCTGCGGCGCGCTCGGCGAGCTTGGTGCTGGACCGCCCGTCCAGGTACGGCAGCAGCATGACCTGGCCGCCCCAGCCCTCCAGTACCTCCGTCTCCGGCATCCGGGTCAGGGCGTAGTCGCCGCCCTTGACCCAGATGTGCGGGCGCAGTTCCTGGAGTACCTGCTCGGGGGTGTCCTGTTCGAAGACGGTGACGGCGTCGACGCAGCCGAGCGCCTGGAGGACGCGTACCCGGTCGGCGGCGGGCACGATGGGCCGTTCGTCGCCCTTGCGGCGGCGTACGGAGGCGTCGGAGTTCAGGCACACGATGAGGCAGTCGCCGGCCCGGCGGGCGGCCTGCAGCAGCGCGACGTGCCCGGCGTGCAGCAGGTCGAAGCAGCCGCCGGCCGCGACGACGGTGCCGCCCGCCGCGCGTACCCGGGCCGCGAGTTCGGCGGCGCTCTCGCCGCCGCCCTGCGGTGCGGCGGCGGAGGTGAAGTGGGTGGTGAAGCCGTGTGCGCCGCCGTCCTCGACGAACTGCGTGGCCGCGTGGACGGCGCCCTGCACGGCGTCCTCGGGCAGCGCCTCGTCGGCCAGCAGCCCGGCGGCGCAGGCGGCGAAGCAGTCCCCGGCGCCGCAGGCGTCGCCCTGCGCGCTCCACGGTGCGGGCACCAGCATGGGCGCCTCGCCGTGCGTCAGCAGCGCGCCGCGCTCCCCCATCGTCACCGCCACCGAGGCGGCCTTCCAGGACCGCAGCAGCGTACGGGCGTCGGATGCGGCCTGGGCGAGCTGTACGCGCGCGCCGTCGGCGGCCGGCTCGTCGCCCGCGCCGCCCCGGCGAGTACGGGTCACGGCCGGCCGGGCCTCCTCGGCGAGCACCGTGGCGAAGGCGCGCGCCTCGGCCGCAGCCGGGGTGGCCAGCTTCACGCCCGGGACGGGCGGCTGCCCGTTGGGGTGCGGATCCCAGACCAGGGGTACGTGCCGGGCGGCGCGGGCGAGCGCTCCGCGTACCGCGTCGGCGGTGCCCCGGCCGTAGTCCGCGACGAGCACGGCGCCCGCGGCGGCGATGGCCCGCTCGGCCTCCTCCGTCGCGCCGCCCGCCCGGCCGTCGCCCTCGTCCAGGCGCAGCAGCGGGCGGTCCCGTGCCATCAGCCGCGTCTTGCTGGACAGCGCGCCCGACAGCGGGAGTTCGACCAGCTGGACCCGGTCGGAGAGCAGCCGGCGCAGGGTACGGCTGGTCTCGTCGTCGCCGAGCGCGGTGACGAAGGTGACCTCGCGGCCGTCCTCGGCGGCCAGGCAGGCGGCGAGCGCCGCGCCGCCCGGCCGGACGGTGCGGCGCAGGCCCTTCAGTACAGGCACCGGCGCGTCGGGCGCGAGGCGTTCGGCGCGCCCGGACAGATCGTGGTCGAGCAGGCTGTCGCCGACGACGAGCAGCGGCGCGGTACGGCTCATGCTTCCTCCACCCGTACGGTGTCCAGGACCGGTTCCTGGCGTACGGCGCCGTCCTGCCGGGCGACGGTCCGGTCGAACGCCTCGCAGATCATGTGGACGGCGACCAGGTGGAGTTCCTGGACGGTGGCGGGCACCGGCGCGTCCACGCACAGCGCCTCGTCCCCGGCCGCCTCCAGCGGGTTGGGGGCCGGCCCGGTCAGCGACCAGACGGTCATGCCGATGCGGCGGGCCTCGGTGGCGGCGGTCAGCAGGTTGGCGCTGGCGCCGCTGGTGGACATCAGCAGCAGGATGTCGCCGGGGCGGCCGTGGGCGCGGGTCTGCCGCGCGAACACCTCCTGCACGCCGTAGTCGTTGGCGATGGCGGTGGTGGAGGAGGTGTCGGCGTGCAGCGCGAGCGCCGAGTAGGCCGGGCGGTCCTCGCGGTACCGGCCGACGAGTTCGGCGGTGAGGTGCTGCGCCTGGGCCGCGCTGCCGCCGTTGCCGGCGACCAGCAGACGGGCGCCCCGGCCCAGCCGGTCGGCCAGGCGGCAGCCCCAGGATTCGATGCGGGAGGCGGAAGCGCGGAAGCGGGCCAGCGCGTCCTGCAGTTCGTCGCAGTGCCGGCCGTCGTCGAGTGCGGTCATCGGGCCACCCCCGAGAGTGCGGGTACGGAGAGCAGGCCGTCGTAGACGGCGGCGACGCCTTGGGCGACGCGGTCCCAGGTGTAGCGGTCCAGGGCGCGTTCGCGGCCCGCGGCGCCGAGGCGGGCGAGCAGTTCGGGGTCGTCCAGCAGGTTCCGGATGATCCGGTCCAGGCCGTGTTCCTCGACCGGCGGGACGAGGACGCCGGTGACCCCGTCGACGACCGTGTCGAGGTGTCCGCCGACGGCGGTGGCGACCACCGGGGTGCGGCAGGCCATCGCCTCGATGGGGACGATGCCGAACGGCTCGTAGCGCGGCAGCGAGAGCACCAGGTCGGCGCTGGACATCAGTGCCGGCATCTCGTCGTGCGAGACCCGGCCCAGCAGCCGTACCCGCTCGCTCACGCCGTGCTCCTCGGCCACCTTGCGCAGCCGGTTCGCCTCCGGGTCGTCGAAGAGCAGCGGCTCCTCGGGCCCGCCGGCGATGAGCAGTTCGGCGTCCGGGATGCCGGCCAGGGCGCGGATGGCCCGGTCGAAGCCCTTGCGGGGGACGAGCCGGCCGACGGCGAGCAGCCGTTTGGGCGCGTCGGGGCGCCGGGCGTCGGGTACGGGCGCGAAGTGGGTGGTGTCCACGCCGCACGGCACGACGCGTACGTGGTCGCGCGGGATGCCCATCGCGAGCAGCTCGCCGACCTCGTCGGAGCAGGTCGCGAGGACGCGGCGGCACGTTCTGCCGATGCGGGCCTCGGTCTCGATGCGCTCGGGCGGGCTGGTGTCGTCCGAGCCCTGGTAGCGCCGCTTGACGGTGCCGAGCGCGTGGTAGGTCTGGACGACGGGGATGCCCAGTTCGCGGGCGCCGGCCAGGGCCGCCGTGCCCGACATCCAGAAGTGCGCGTGCACGAGGCCGGGCGGCGCCGCGGCCCACGTACGCGCCAGGTAGCGGCCGAACTCCGGCATGTGCGCGGGCAGTTCGTCCTTCGGCACGGGGGCCGGGGGGCCTGCCGGCACGTGCACGACCTTGAAGCCGTCGCGGGTGGTGACCGTGTGCGCCAGTGCGGGATCGTCACGCCGGGTGTAGACCGTGACGTCGTGCCCGCGGCGGACGAGGTGCCGGGCGAGCTGTGCCACGTACACGTTCTGACCGCCCGCGTCCGGGCCGCCGAGTGCGGCCAGCGGGCTGGCGTGCTCGGAGACCATGGCGACGTGGGGCGCGGATGCTGCGTGCTTCATCGCGTGACCTCTTTCATGAGTTGATCCCAGTCGTCCAGGAAGCGCCCCACCCCGAAGCGGGCCTGTACGGCGGCCCTCGCTTCCCGGCCCGTCCGTTCGGCGAGGTCCCGGTCGGCGACGAAGCCGCGGACCGCGTCGGTCAGCGTCTCCAGCCGGTTCGAGACCACGCCGGCCCCCTCGGGGACGGCCTCGCGTACCTCGGTGGTGTCCAGTGCCACGACGGGCATCCCGAGAAACATGGCTTCCAGCAGCGAGAGCCCGAGCGAGGTCCACCGGATCGGGTGGACGTACACCCGGCAGCGGGCCAGCGCCGTGTGCAGCTCCTCCTGCGGCAGGTCACGGGTGCGGCACCGGTCCGGCGGCAGGCCCAGATGGCCGGCCAGCCCCTCGGTGCGCATGCCGAAGACGTCCAGCGGCGCCGCGGCGGCGAACCGCGGCAGCAGGTCGGTACCGGTGGTACGGCCGCGCCGCACCGGTTCGTTGACGACGACGGCGGCGCGCTGCTCCTCGCCGGTCCAGCGCGGGCCCGGGTCGATGATGCCGTGTTCCACGACGGTGGTCGGGGCGCGGCCGTTGTCCCACATCAGCCGGTTGAAGTGGGTGACGTGGACGAGCGGGATGTCATCGCGGTCGGCGAGCGGGTGGCGGGTGTCCACGGGCGTCTCGTGCGGGCTGTTGTGCTCGACGTAGACCGCGGGCACGTCGCGTCCCGGGCGCCGCCCGGTCCATTCGTACGCCAGCTCCGCCTCGTGCGGGCGTTGCAGGACCATCAGGTCGATGTCGGCCTCGCGCAGCTGCTCCGGGGAGAGTTCCTGGACGGAGGCCGGCCAGTCCCAGGTACGGGCGCGGCCCAGGCCGTCCGGGCCGCGGTCCGGCGTCACCGGGACCAGGTAGGTGTGCGCCCCCTGGACGAATGCGGTGATCCAGGAGCCGTGCACATGCCAGATGAGGATGTTCATGTGCTCTCCTTGAGCAGTTTCTGCACGGCGAGCACCACGTCGGTCGCGGTGACGTCGTCCAGGCAGGGGTGTCCTGGCTGCGGGCAGTGCCGCGCACGGGTCCCGGCGCACGGCGCCTGCTGGTCGCCGAGGAGGATCGTCGACACTCCGTACGGCGCCCACCGCTCGGCGGGTACCACGGGAGCGAACAGCGACACGACGGGCGTGCCGACGGCCGCCGCCAGGTGCGCGGGCCCGGTGTTCCCGCTGACCACGACGTCGGCGGAGCGCAGCACTCCGGCCAGCCCGCGGGGGTCGGTGCGGCCGCCGAGGTCGCGCGCCACGGTGCCGCTGACCTCACGGGTCAGCTCGGTCTCATCAGGCCCGCCGGTGACGATGACGCGGTGGCCCGCGTCGGCCAGCGCGGCGACCGCCTCGGCGCAGCGGTACGGGCTCCAGGCGCGGGCCGGCGCGCTGGCGCCGGGGTGCACCACGACGTAGGGGCCGTTGCCGGTGAGGCCCACGGTGTCCGGCGGCGGCAGCACGCGCAGCCGGCCGTCGTCGGTGGGCTCGGGGACGAAGCCGAGCGCGGCGGCGGTGTCGAGCGCGGCCTCGGCCTCGTGCCGGCCCGGCAGCCGCCGGTGGCGTACGTCCAGCAGCCGGCCGGGGTGGTCGCGGCTGTCGGCGCCGATACGGCCGACGTGCGCCATCCGCAGCAACAGGGCGGCGGGCAGCGGACTTTGATGGTGGGAGGTGAGGATGAGGGCCGTGTCGTACGCGCCGTCACGCACCCGGCGGATCAGGCCGTGCACGTCCGCGTCCTCGACGCTCGGCGGGCTGAAGCCCTCCCAGGGCGCCTCCCACACCAGTACCTCGTCGACCCCGGGCAGCATCCGCGCCGCGTCCTCGCCGCGCGGCCCGCACACCATCGTGACGTGCGAGGAGTGTGCGGCGACGGCCCGGACGGCCGGGCCGGCCAGCAGCACGTCGCCGAAGCTGTCGAGGCGTACCACGAGTGACCTCATCGGTCCCACCCCCAGGTCTCGGCGGCGGGGACGGGCGCGGTCTCCGGGCCGTGGCCGAGCAGCTGCCGTACGGCGCTGAGCACGTCGGGCGCGGTGTGCGGCGCGGCGGTCACCTCTTCGGCGCGGGTGACGGCGTTCGGTACGAGGACGGCGCGGGCACCGGCCGCCTGCGCGGCCAGCACGTCGGCGCCGATGTCCCCGATCACCACACACTTCTCGGCCGGTACGGCGAGCCGGCGGGCCGCCTCGATGACCAGGCCGGGCTTGGGCTTACGGCAGTGGCACCCGTCCTCCGGGTGGTGCGGGCAGTACACCCAGGTGCCGAAGCCGCCGAGGGCGTCGTCCACCCGGGCGTTCACCAGGCGGACCTGATTCTCGGTCAGCAGGCCGCGGCCCACGCCCGACTGGTTGCTGACGACGGCGGTCGGGATGGCGGCGGCGCGCAGCAGCCGGAGCGCTTCGGGCACGCCGGGCAGCACGCGGACCAGCCGCGGGTCGCTGTTGTAGGGCACGTCCTCGATGAGCGTGCCGTCCCGGTCGAAGAGGACGGCGGCGGGCCGCTCGTGCCGCCCGCCGGACGTATCCCCCGCCGGAAGCGTGTCGTCGTGGCGCGGATCGCTCATGCGGCACCTCGCCAGGCCGCCGCGCGCCGGTGCGCCAGCTCGCCGCGCAGCCGGTGGGCGACGGCGAGCGGCGGGATCACCGCGCTGGTGCAGAGCATGGTGGTGACCTCGTGCCGGGTGCGCGGGCCCGGGGCGATGCGGGCCCAGGCGAACTCGGCGGTGCCGAGCGCCCACAGGGACCCGGCGAGCGCGGCGGCACGCGGGCGGCGGGCCAGCGCCAGGGCTGCCGCCGCCGTCGCGGCGGCGGTGATGGCGGCGTGCCGGGCGAGCCGGCCGCGCGGCGCGTCGGCCCGGTGCCACCAGTCGCCGCCGTGCAGCCGCCGCATCAGGGCGTCGTCGGCGTTGCCGCGCTGGACACGTACGGAGACCCAGCGGTCGGCGGGGCGTACCGGGTGGTGGGTGACGCGCTCGCCGCGGCGCAGGACCCAGCCCGCGTCCAGTACGCGCAGCGCCAGGTCGGCGTCCTCGCGGAAGGCGCGCGGGAACCGCTCGTCGAAGCCGCCGACGTCGCGGAGCGCCGCGCTGCGGTAGGCCATGTCGGCGGTCGCCCAGGCGGCGCCTTCCAGCCCAGCGGTGCCGCGCTCCCAGTCGGTGTGGCGCCGGCCTGCGTCGAGCGGCACGTGGATGCGGCCCTGCACGCCGCCGGTGCGGACGTCCGCCGCCGCCAGGTCGGCGGTGAGCCGGCGGCTCCAGTCGGGCGTCACCCGCACGTCGTCGTCGAGGAAGACGACCCAGGGCGTGCCGACGGCGGCCAGGCCGGCGTTGCGGGCTGCGGCCGGGCCGCGCCCGCCGGTGGCCGTCGTACGGACGCGGTCGCGCAGCGGGCCCGCGGCCTCCAGCGGCAGCGGCTCCCCGGGCTCGGGCCGGTCGTCGACCAGTACCACCTGGTCGGGCCACGGCTCGCCGGCCTCGGCGAGGGCCCGCAGGCAGTCCGTCAGACAGGGCCTGCCGAGGGTCGGTATCACAACGGCGTAGGAGACCTCCGCTCCGGCGGCGCGGTGGACGGGGTCCGCGGTGCCGGTCGCGGTACTCGCGGGGGTGTCGGGTGGTGTCATGCGAACGCCCTCCCCCGGCGGACCGCGAACGGCCCGATGGCCAGCAGGTCGACCGGCGCGCTGCCGAAGCACTCCAGCGCCTCGCGCGGGCTGTCGACCATGGGGCGGCCCGCCGTGTTCAGGCTGGTGTTGACCACGACGGGGATGCCGGTGCGCCGGTCGAAGGCCGCCAGCATCCGGGCCACCAGCGGTTCGGTGCGCTCCTCGACGGTCTGCACGCGGGCCGTGCCGTCGACGTGCACCACGGCGGGGATCTTCGCGCGCCACGGCTCGCGGACGTCGTGCACGAAGAGCATGTACGGGCTGGGCAGCGGCCCGCCCTCGAACAGCTCGGCCGCCCGGTCCTCCAGGACCATCGGCGCGACGGGCCGGAACTCCTCGCGGCCCTTCACGGCGTTGAGCCGTTCCAGGTTGTCGGGGTGCCCGGGGTGCGCGAGCAGGGAGCGGTGGCCGAGCGCGCGCGGGCCGTACTCGCTGCGGCCCTGGTACCAGGCGACGATGCCGTTGTTCGCCAGCTCCTCGGCGACCGTCTCGGCGATGTCGTCGGGCTCCTCGTACGGTACGGCGGCCTCCTCCAGGACGGCCCGCAGCTCCTCGTCGGACCAGCCGCGGCCGAGCGCCGCGGTCGGCATCGGGGAGACGGGGGCCGCTTCCTGCTCCTGGGCGACGTGCAGCGCGGCGCCGAGCGCCGTGCCGGCGTCACCGGCGGCGGGCTGGACCCAGATGTCCTCGTACGGGCCGTCCCGGTACAGCCGGGAGTTGGCCACGCAGTTCAGCGCGACGCCGCCGGCCAGGGACAGGGTCCGCCGGCCGGTCTTCTCGTGCAGCCAGCGGCCGAGGTCGAGCGTCATGTCCTCCAGGCACGCCTGGGCGCTGGCGGCGAGGTCGGCGTGGTCACTGGTGATCCGGCGCCCCGCGAGCCGGCGCGGCACCATCCGCTCCCAGGGCACGTGTTCGGCGACGTAGCCGCCGGTGCCATCGGCGTAGACGTACTCGCGCAGCTGGTCGCGGAAGCGGGGCGTGCCGTAGGAGGCGAGCGCCATCACCTTGTACTCGTCGCTGCTGCGCAGGAAACCGAGGTGGTCGGTGAGCTCTTCGTAGAACAGGCCGAGGGAGTGCGGGAGTTCCTGGGCCGCGAGGACCTTCAGCTCGCCGTCGGAGTAGGCGCCCGCGAGGTGCGAGGCGCACTCGCCCCGGCCGTCGAGGACCAGGACGGCGCTGTCGTCGTACGGGGAGGCGAGCCCGGCGGAGGCCGCGTGGGCGACGTGGTGGGCCACGAAGCGGACGCGTTCGGGCTTCAGGCCGGGCAGCGCCTCGGCGAGGAACTCCGGTGCCCGGCGGGCGTACTCCTGGCGGAGGTGGTCCCAGGGGTCGTCCAGGCCCATCGCCTCGGCGGGACGGGAGAGTTCGGGGTCGTAGGAGTAGGCGACGGCGTCGAGGTCCGCGGGGGTCAGGCCGGCCTGTTCCAGGCACCAGCGGGCGGAGAGCTCGGGCAGTTCCCAGGCGGAGAAGGGGACCGGGCGCTTGCCGTGCTTACGACGGCTGAACCGTTCCTCCTCCGCGGCCGCGACGGTCGTGCCGTCGATGACGAGGGCTGCTGCGGGGTCGTGAAAGAGAGCGTTGACACCAAGGACGCGCATGGAGTGATCCGTTCACGGGTGCGGGGCTTCTTCGGGCGGGGCGGCATGGGCGGGAGGGGCCGCTGCCGGCTGCGCGGTGAGCCGTTCGCGGGGGTCGCGGCTCGCGAAGTAGCCGATGGTGCGCTTGATGCCTTCCTCCCACGCGACCTTCGGCTCCCAGCCGAACATCTCGCGGGCCAGCGTGGTGTCGGGCCGCCGCCGTTCGGGGTCGTCCTCGGGCCGTTCGATGTACCGCAGCTCCGACCGGGAGCCGGTCAGCGCGATGATGCGGTGCGCGATCTCGGCGATGGGTGTCTCCTCACCGCCGCCGATGTTGACAGGGCGTACCGCCCGGCTCGCGGCCACCAGCAGGATGCCGTCGACCGTGTCGTCGACGTAGCACAGCGAGCGGGTCTGCTCGCCGCTGCCGGCCACGGTCAGCGGCTCGCCGGCCAGCGCCTGGCAGATGAACGTCGGGACCGCCCGGCCGTCGTGGGCGCGCATCCGCGGGCCGTAGGTGTTGAACATCCGCACGATGCCGGCGTTGGTGCCCTTGGCTCCGACGTGCGCGGTCACCAGCGCCTCGGAGAACCGCTTGGACTCGTCGTACACGCTGCGCGGGCCGACCGGGTTGACGTTCCCCCAGTAGTCCTCGCGCTGCGGGTGCATGAGGGGGTCGCCGTACACCTCGGAGGTGGAGGCGAGGACGAGGCGTGCGCTGTCGCGGTGCGCGATGGCCAGGGCGTTCCGCGTCCCGAGGCTCCCGACGTCGAGCGTCTCCAGAGGCATCCGGAGGTAGTCGGCGGGTGAGGCGGGGCACGCGAAGTGCAGGACCAGGTCGTAGGGGCCGCGGAGTTCGTCCACGCACTGCGGGAGGCAGACGTCCCGGTCCAGGAAGCGGAAGCCGGGGCGGCCGAGCAGGTGCTCGATGTTCTCCATCGACCCCGAGCACAGGTTGTCCACGCAGTCGACCTCGACGTCGCTCTCCAGCAGGCGTTCGCAGAGGTGCGAACCGAGGAAGCCGGCACCTCCGGTCACGACGGCACGCCGCCACGTCGGTTGCAAGGGCAGGGCAGTCACGCGTCGTCCTCCTTTCCGTGCGGCATGGCACTGGGTGGCACGGACCTCGAGTGTCCCATTTCCATGCTTTTACACATCTGCGTCCGTTCTACCGGCGACGGCCGGGGTACGCCTCTTGAGTGCGCGACAACGCAAAGGAGCACGGCATGCGAGAGCCCCTCAACGCCCTGACCGACGACCTGCTCGCCCGTCCCGGAGGACCCGGACGGACGCTGCTGACCGGGTGGTTCAGCTTCGACGACGGCGAGGTCACGGTCGGCGACGCGCTGGCCCAGCGCCGGGTCTCCCAGGCGCTCACGGCGTGCGGCATCGCGCACGACACCGCCTGGAGCCGCGGCTTCGCACCGGAACGCATGCCGCTGGACGCCGCGGACCCCGCCGCGTACGGCCATGTCGTCTTCACCTGCGGACCGGCGCACGGGGAGCAACTGCGGCGACTGCACCGGCAGTTCAGCGCCTGTCGGCGGCTCGCCGTCGGCGTGAGCGTCATCGACCCCGAAGACCCCGCGGTGACCGGCTTCGACCGGGTCTTCGCCCGGGACGAGCCGGCCGCCGCGCCCTCTGTGGACCTGGCCGCCACGGCCCCGCTGCACCCCGTGCCACCCCTGGCCGGGGTGGTGCTGACGTACGGGCAGGGCGAGTACGCGGAGCGGCGGCGGCACGACACGGTCGGCGGACAGCTGATCGAGTGGCTCACCCGGCTGGACTGCACACGGGTGGCCGCCGACACCCGGCTCGCCATCGACGACTGGCGGCACTGCGCGACGCCGGAGCAGTTCATGGGGCTCGCCGCCCGGCTCGACGCCGTGGTCACCAACCGGCTGCACGGCATGGTGCTGGGGCTGCGCGCGGGCACGCCGGTACTGGCCGTCGATCCCGTACTGGGCGGCGCGAAGGTGAGCGCCCAGGCGCGGGCGCTGCGCTGGCCCGCCGTGGTCCCGGCGGACGAGGTGACGCCGAAGGCGCTGGACCGGTGGTGGGAGTGGTGCCTCTCCCCCGCGGGCCGCGCGGCGGCGGGGCGGCGGGCGCGGCTGATGGAGCGGGCCCGCGTGTCCCACCGGCCATGATTACGTTCCGCGATTCCGGTAACCCGAGGGACAGGAACAGTCCCCCTGATATGAGGAGGAATCGTGCTCAGCGCCATCGCCGACGTGCTGCGGGCCATCGGCAGCACCATTGCCGCCGTGGTCACCCTGCCTTTCCGTGCGCTCGCCCGGCTCTTCGGCGGCGCCTCGCGGGGCGCCCACTGAACCGGCGCGGACAGCTCTCACGGAGGAGTGCGAGGCCATGACGGCGGACCGGCGGAAGACCGTACAGGCCCTGCTGGAGACGCACGGGCAGACCTATGCCGCGGAGGCGGGCATCACGCTCCGCGACACCCCGCAGCCGCTGTACCAGCTGCTCGTACTGTCCTGCCTGCTCAGCGCGCGCATCCGGGCCTCGGTGGCGGTGGCAGCGGCCCGCGAGCTCTTCGAGGCGGGGATGCGGGACGCCCGGTCCATGCGGGACGCGACCTGGCAGCAGCGGGTCGACGCGCTGGGCCGGGGCAGCTACCGCCGGTACGACGAGCGCACGTCCACCCAGCTCGGGGACGGCGCGCAGCTGCTGCTGGACGAGTACCACGGTGATCTGCGGCGGCTGCGGGACGAGGCCGGCGGGGACGTGGACCGGCTGAAGGAGCTGCTGCAGAAGGTGCCCGGGCTCGGCCCGGCCGGCGCGGACATCTTCCTGCGCGAGGCCCAGGCCGTGTGGCCGGACCTCGCTCCGTACATCGACAGCAAGGCCCAGCAGGGCGCGGAGCGGCTGGGCCTGCCCAAGAAGCCGGAGGAGCTGGCGCGGCTGGTGTCCGCCGGCGACACCGCCACGCTGGCCGCTGCCCTGGTCCGGGCGGCGCTGGAGAAATCCGTGGTGGAGGACGTCCAGGAGGAGACCTCATAGCGAGACGAGCAGGAGACGTCACAGCGACGCGAAGGGGCCGGGACTCGGATGAGTCCCGGCCCCTTCGCGCGTGCGGGGTGCGTGCCCGTCCCGTCAGGCGGCGGTCCGGTAGGCCGCCGCGGTGACCGGCGCGGTCCGGATCGTGCCCTTGCGGGCGTGCAGCAGTGCACCCAGGCCGGTCACGGCCGCGATGATCAGGCCACCGGCCACCAGGGCGCCGCGCGCGCCGACCTGCTCCATCAGGAGGCCGAGCAGCGGCGGGGCCACCAGGCCCCAGCCCGTGCTCAGGCTCCGCCAGACGCCGAGCACGCGGCCGCGCATGTTCGCCGGCGGGTCGGTCTGCAGCACCGTCGTGCCCGCGGTGTCGGAGACCGACTCCACCACCGACATCGGCAGCACGAGGACCAGCAGGAAGATCAGCGAGGGCGAGAGCCCCGCGACGACCTGGAGCAGCGCACCGGCGGCGGCGAGCGCGCCGACGAGCTTGACCGAGGGCTTGCGCAGCCGTGCGGCGAGGATCGCGCCGACGATGCCGCCGGCGGCCAGGACGGAGGAGACCGTGCCGAACGCGCCGGCGCCCGCGCTGAGCGGACCGGTGACCAGGACGGCCAGGGTGAGCTGGTAGTTCCGGCCGAAGACGGCGCTCAGGCCGGTGATCACGGCCAGCGCCACCAGCCGCGGGCGGCGCATGAAGAAGGCCATGCCCTCGCGGGCGGTCATGGCGGGCTCGGGGTCGACGGCGACCGGCTCGGCGACCGGCTTGGGGGCCTTCTCCAGGCTCACCGGTGCGTTCGTCCCGCCCTTGTCGGCGCCGGACCCACGAAGCGCCTGGCTGACCGGCCGCAGGAAGGGGATCACCGCGGCGACGAAGAGGAAGGAGAAGCCGTTCGCGGCGTACGCGGCGCCCGTGCCGAGGACACCGACGGCCACACCGGCCAGCGCCGTACCGCCGAGCCGGCCCACGCTGTGCACCAGCGAGCCGACCGCGATGGCGGAGGGCACGTCCTCCCGGCGCACGAGGTCGTTGCCGAGCAGCGCGGTGGCGGGGCCGTCGACCGTGGCGATCAGGCCGGTGACCGCGGACAGCGCCATGAGCACGCCGTAGTTGAGCTGGTCGGTCGCCACCAGGAAGGCGGTGGAGAAGGCGACCAGCCCCAGGACGGCCTGGCTCACCGCGGCGGTGAGCTTCCGGGGCCAGCGGTCGACGGCGGCGCCGCCGAACAGGCCCATCAGGAGGCCGGGCCCGGCCTGTACGGAGAGCGACAGCCCCGTGGCGGCGGCGGACCCGGTGAGCTGCAGCACCAGCAGGTTCTGGACGGTCAGCTGCATCCAGGTACCGGCGTTGGAGACCAGGTTGGCCACCGACCACCAGCGCATGCTGCGGTAGCGCAGCGAGCGCCACGGTGCGTGGTCGCCGCCGGCGCCGCCCGTACGGCCGCGCCCGAAGAGGTACTTCAGGTTCGCGGTGTACCGGCGTACGACGGAGGGGGCTTTGTCGCCCCGTGGATCACCGGCGGGATCGGCCGGCTCGGCGACGGGGTCGGCGGGGACCGCGGAATCGGCGGCGGTCGCACTGTCGGGTGCGGTCGCCTGCGCGGGGACGCGGCCAGGAGCAAGGACGGGAGAAGGCACTAGCGGAACACTTCGTGATGAGCCCGTCAGGCTCGGAAAGCGGCTCGGCGGGCGCGCGGGCACGGCTGTGTGCGGTGGCGGGCCTGGGGTGCCGAGAATCGGTCGATGCCGGGCCGGAAGGAGTACGCAGTGCGCACGCCTCGGGCACGACAAGATTCGACTTTCACATACCGGTGCGGCCGATCAAACGGGTACGGGGTGCGATGGCCGTCACCCTGCCGCGGATCCCTTGTGCCCCAAGGGTTCCACCGAGTGGGTGCGCATTCTCACAAGGAGCGGTGAGCCGGTGACACACGGGTACTCGCTGACCGCCCGACGTTGCGTTTGCACGATGTGTGACGGTTCCGCAAGGTGGGTGCAGTGGGGCAGAAACGGGCACCCGTTGTTCTGCACCGGCCGGAGAAGACACCGGCGAGGTCCCGCGGAACGGCAGTCCAGGAGAGGAGAGCGGCCATGTCCGACGAGGCGATGGGTGACGAGGTGTACCAGCCGCCCGCCTACGACGTGTCGGCCAAGCCCGACGACCTCGACATGGAGGACGCCCTCGACGAGCCCGACGCCGACCAGCAGCTGGACGAGGGGTACTCGCCGCCGGAGAAGCCGTTCGCGGTGAACCAGACGGGCACGACGGCGAACGAGCAGCGCGAAGGCGAGAGCCTGGACGAGCGGCTGGACAAGGAGCTGCCGGACGTGACGCCGCCCGCCGGCGACGGCATCGGTGACGAGCCGGACAGCGACGGCGAGCCGGTGGACGAGCAGGCGGGCGAGGACCGCGCCGGGCGCATCGTCGGCGGCGACCAAGGCTTCCCGAACCGCGGCCGGAACGCCAACGACGTCGTCGCCCGGGACGTGGGCATCGACGGCGGCGCCGCGGGTGCCGAGGAGGCGGCGGTGCACATCGTGGACGACGAGAACGTCAACGACGACGAGTCCCCGCCGCTGCCCTGACACGGTGGAAAGAGGGCATGACCGAGGACGCTCCGGCCGTCACCGCCGTACGCGGACCGCTCGTCCGCTTCCCGGCCGATCCGTTCCGCACCGGCCGCGACGAGGCGTTCGCGTACGCGCCGGACGGGCTGCTGATCTGCGCCGACGGCCGGGTCACCGCGGCCGGTGAGTACGCCGCGCTGCGCCACCGGCTCCCCGCGGGCGTCAGCCCCGCCCACTACCCGGACCACGTCATCGTCCCCGGGTTCGTCGACACCCACGTGCACGGCGTGCAGACGGACGTCATGGCGGCGTTCGGCGCCGACCTGATGGGGTGGCTGGAGCGGCGCGCGTTCCCCGAGGAGGAGCGGTTCGCCGACGGCCGGTACGCCCGCGAGGCCGCCGCCGTCTTCTGCGACGCGCTGCTGCGCAACGGCACCACCACCGCGCTGGTCTTCGGCTCCGTCCATCCGGAGTCCGCCGACGCGCTGTTCGAGGAAGCGGCCCGGCGGAACCTGCGGATCGCCTGCGGCAAGGTCCTGATGGACCGCAACGCGCCCGCCCCACTGCTCGACACGGCACAGCGGGGTTACGAGGAGTCCAAGGCGCTGCTCGCCCGCTGGCACGGCAAGGGGCGCGCCCAGTACGCGATCACGCCCCGCTTCGCGCCCAGCAGTACGCCGGAACAGCTGGAGGCGGCCGCCGCGCTGTGGCGGGAACACCCCGGCACGCTCCTGCACACCCATGTCTCGGAGACGCCCGACGAGGTCGAGTGGGCCCGCTCGCTCTTCCCCGGGCGCGCCGGCTACCTGGACGTGTACGACCACTACGGGCTGCTCGGGCCGGGCGCGGTCCTCGCCCACGGCGTCCACCTCTCCCCCGCCGAGCGCGACCGCTGCGCCGCCACCGGCACCGCGCTGGCCCACTGCCCCGGCTCCAACCTGGCGCTGGGCAGCGGGCTGTTCCCGGTGCGGGAGACCGCGGGCGGCCCGCACCCGGTGACCGTCGGGCTCGGCACGGACGTCGGCGCGGGCCCGACCTTCTCGATGCTGTCGACGGCGTACGAGGCGTACAGGGCCGCCGCGCTCTGCGGTGCCCCGATCGACGCCGTGCAGGCGTACTACCTGGCCACGCGGGGCGGTGCCGCCGCGCTGGGCCTCGCGGAGACCGTCGGCTCCCTCGCGCCCGGCCAGGAAGCGGACTTCGTGGTGCTCGATCCCCGGGCCACTCCGCTGCTCGCCCGGCGCGCGGCGCGCGCCGAGGACATCGAGGAGCTGCTGTTCGTCCTGGCGGCGATGGGCGACGACCGCGCGGTGCGCGCCACGTACGTCGCGGGGCGGCGCGCCCACGACCGGGACGCCGCACCGGCCGGGGGCAGCCGGGGCGGTCGGTGACCGGCCGGGGTTCAGACACAGGCTCTCAGCGGCCGAGGGCCTTGGCCAGCTCGTCCTTGGACATCGAGGAGCGGCCGTCGATGTTCTTCTTCTTGGCCTCGTTGTAGAGCTGGTCCTTCGTCGGTCCCTTGGAGCCCGTGCGGTTGCCGGAGCGCTGGCCGCCCCGCTGCGACGCCGACTTGGTGTCCTGCGTGGAGCTCCTGCTCGCCGACTTGGACTCACCGGAGCGCGCCCGCTCCTTGTTCACCGTCCGCGCGGCGATCTCCTTCGCCCGCCCGGACGAGGTGCCCCGCTTCTCGGCGCCTTCCTTGATGTGCTCGTACTGACGCTCGCGCTTGTTGCTGGAACCTCGCGGCATGTCACGTCTCCTTGTGGTCGGCCCCGTCCCGCCGGGAGTGCGGACCGGTGGCACGTTCCACTCCACTCCTCACGTCCGCGCGCCGCGAGAGGAGGTGGGCCGTTCGGGCACGCCGTCCGCGCCGGCCAGCCGGACCGCGCACTCCAGCATCATCGCGTGCACGAAGGACTGCGGGAGATTGCCCCGCAACTGACGCTGTGTGATGTCGTACTCCTCGGCGTACAGCCCGGCCGTGCCGCACGCGGCACGGTTGCGCTCGAACCAGCGGTACGCCTCGATCTCCCTCCCCTGCTGGTGTTCCGCCAGCGCCATCACGAAGCCGCAGAGCACGAAGGCGCCTTCCGCCTCCTCCAGCGGCCGGTCGTCGTGCCGGAAGCGGTACGCGTAGTGGTGGTCCGTCAGGCGCTCGGTGTAGGCCCGCAGCGTGGCGCGGGTGCGTGGGTCGTCGGCGGGCAGCGCGCCGCGCAGGGACGGAATGAGCAGGGCCGCGTCCAGTGCCGGGTCGTCGGCGGCGCGCTGCCAGTGGCCGTCGGGGTGCAGCGCGGTGGCGGTGGTGGCGTCGAGGAGGGTGTCGGCGAGCGCGCGCCACTTGCGGGCCTGCGGTCCCGGCGGCCCGGCCGCGGCCATCGCGCGCAGCCCGCCGGAGCAGATGAGGCGGCTGTGCGTCCAGGCGCGCGCGTCCAGTTCCCAGATGCCGGCGTCCGGCTCCCGCCAGCGGTGCGCGACGGCGTCCGCGGCGATCTCCGCGGCCTTCCAGCCGTCGCCGTCGAGCCGGCCGGCCCGGGCCGCGGCGGCGAACAGCAGCAGCGCCTCGCCGAAGGCGTCGAGCTGGAACTGCCGGTTGACCTTGTTGCCGATCCGGTCGTAGCCGCCGGGGTAGCCGGCCAGGTCCAGTTCCCGCTGGTCGGGTACGGGTCCGCCGTCGGCCGTGTACGCGGGGGTGATCCCGGGCCCGTCCTCGTGCAGCCGCGCGCCGATGAAGCCGACGGCGGCGTCGAGCAGCGGGTAGTGCCCCACCGCCGCCATGGCCTGGCCCGCGTAGCACTGGTCGCGGATCCAGACGTACCGGTAGTCGTAGTTGCGGCCCTCTTCGGCGCGTTCGGGCAGGCTGGTGGTGGCCGCCGCGATCATGCCGCCGCGCGCGCCGGTCATGCCGCGCAGCACGGCGTAGGACTGGCGGGCGTCCGCGGCGGCGACGGTGTGGTCCAGCGCGGGGACCGCCTCCTGCCAGGCCCGTTCGGTGCGGGCCCAGGCGGCGTCGGGCTCCGGTGGCGGGCCGTCCGGCGCGCTGCGGCCGATCTCCAGCACGAAGTCGTGCTGGCGGCCGGGGTCCAGGCACAGGTCGAGGACGAGGCGGGTGGCGCGGCGGCGGTCGAAGTGTCGGCCGGTACCGGAGCCGGTACCGGTGCCGGGGTCCGCTTCGGGGCCGGGGTCCGCCGGTTCGTCCGTGAGGCGGGCTTCCGCGCCGCCCGTCCAGCGCAGGTGCAGGCCGCCGGCCCGGGCGGTCCACACGCCGTGCTCGTCGCGGTGCGGCTCGCGCAGCGGCTCGGCGCCGTAATCGGCCAGCGGGTGCAGCACGACCCGCAGCCGGGCGGGGCCTTCGCAGGCCAGCACCCGGCGCAGCAGGACGACGCGGTCGGGGTCGCCCGGGTACGCCAGTGCCTCCCGGCACTCGACGATGCCGCTCTGGGTGATCCAGCGGCTGCGCCAGATCAGCGTGCCCCCTTCGTAGTGGCCGCCGGGCACGTACCGCTCCCGCGGCGTCACCGCGTAGACCCCGCCCCCGCCGATGAGGGTGGCGAAGACCGCCTCGTCGTGCCAGCGCGGGGCGCACAGCCAGCAGATCTCGCCGCGCGGGCCGACCAGCGCCGCCCGCTCGCCGTCGGCCAGCACGGCGTAGTCGCGCAGTACCTGGGGCGGATAGGCGTGGCTTTCGGGCAGTTCGATGGCGGTCATCGGTCTCCGTGGGGTGCGGGAGTGCTCCGTACCGGGCGGGCGCGGGTCAGCCGGTGCGGTACTGCTCGGCCAGGTCGGCGCGGAGCGTCAGCCCGTGGCCCGGCGCGCCGTCGGCGCCGGGCGTGATGCTGCCGCCGGCCGGGTCGAGGGCGCCGTCGAAGAGCAGGTTCTCGATGCGCACGTGGTCGTGGAACCACTCCAGGTGGCGCAGGTTGGGCACGGCGGCGGCCGCGTGGGCGTGGACGTGCGGCGCGCAGTGGCCCGAGAGGTCCAGCCCGGCGGCCTCGGCGAGCGCGGCGGCGCGCAGCCAGACGGTGAGGCCGCCGCAGCGGGTGGCGTCGGCCTGCAGGCAGTCCACCGCGTCGGCGCGCAGCATGTGCCCGAAGTACGGCAGGGCGTAGCCGTATTCGCCGGCGGTGACGTCGGGGGTGACGGCGGCGCGAATGTGTGCGAGCCCGGTGAGGTCGTCGGAGGAGACCGGTTCCTCGAACCAGGTGACGCCCTGGCTCGCGAGGTGAGCCGCGACGCGGACGGCCTGTTTGCGGGAGTAGCCGCCGTTGGCGTCGACGTAGAGGTCGGTGGTGTCGCCGATGGCGCGGCGGGCCGCGGTGACGCGCTCGGCGTCCCGCCACGGCGCGGTGCCCCACGACTCACCGATCTTGATCTTGACGCGCGGGATGCCCTGCTCCTCGACCCAGTGCCGCAGCTGGCGCTCCTGCTGCCCCGCGTCGTACGTGGTGAAGCCGCCGCTCCCGTACACGGGGACCTCCGCCCGGCACGCCCCGAGCAGCCGTACCAGGGGCAGGTCCAGCAGCCGGGCCTTGAGGTCCCACAGCGCGAGGTCGACGGCCGAGATGGCGCCGGCGATGAGGCCGGGCCGCCCCGCGTTGCGGACGGCCCGGCTCATCGCCTCGTTGGCGCCCGGCACATCGAAGGCGCAGCGCCCGGTCACCACGTCCGCCAGCTGGCCGCTGACGACCTGTGCGGTGGCGGGCGCGCCATAGGTGTACCCGAAGCCGGTGGCGCCGCCGGAGCGCACGGTGACCAGCACCAGCGTCGTGGAGTTCCAGGTGAGGGTGCCGTCGCCCTCCGGGGCGTCGGTCGGGACGGTGTACACCGCCGTCCCGACCGACTCCACCGGGGGCCCGTCACGCCCTTCGTGCGCGTCCGTCATCAGGCGTTCTTGCCGTCCTCGGTGCCGGGCCGGTCCTCGCGGTGGCGGTGACCGGGCAGCATCTCCTGCACCTTGGCCTTGAAGCCCTGCTTGATCACGTCGGCGCGGTCGCTGTCGCCCTTGAGGATCGCGGTGGCCGCGGCCTCGATCTGGTCCAGGCTGGCGTGCGGCGGGATGGGCGGCACGGCCGGGTCGGTGCGGAAGTCGATGACGAACGGGCGGTCGGCGGAGAGCGCCTGGCGCCACGCCGACTCCACGTCGCCGGGCTTCTCCACGCGGACGCCGCCGAGACCGATGGAGCGCGCGAAGTCCGCGTACGGCACGTCGGGGATGTGCTGCGAGGGCTCGAACTGCGGCGCCCCGGACATCGCCCGCATCTCCCAGGTCACCTGGTTGAGGTCCTGGTTGTTGAGGACGGCGATGATGAGCCGCGGGTCGGACCACTGCTGCCAGTACTTGCGCGCGGTGATCAGCTCGGCCATGCCGTTCATCTGCATCGCGCCGTCGCCGACGATGGCCAGCGCGGGCCGCTCCGGATGCGCGAACTTAGCGCCGATGACGTACGGCACGCCGGGGCCCATGGTGGCCAGGGTGCCGGACAGCGAGCCGCGCATGGCGCCGCGCATCCGCAGGTGGCGCGCGTACCAGTTGGCGGCGGAGCCGGAGTCGGCGGCGAGGATCACGTCGTTGGGCAGCAGCTGGTCCAGGGCGTGCACGACGTACTCGGGGTTGATCGGGTCGGCGTCCACGGCGGCGCGCCGCTGCATGACCTCCCACCAGCGCCCGGTGTCCTTCTCGATCTTCTTGCGCCAGGCGCCGTGCTTCTTCCGCTTGAGCTGCGGCAGCAGCGCCCGCAGCGTGTCCTTGGCGTCGCCGACGAGGTTGACCTCGAAGGGGTAGCGCATGCCGACCATGTGCGGGTCGATGTCGATCTGGACGGCGCGCGCCTGGTCCAGCTCGGGCATGAACTGGGTGTACGGGAAGCTGGAGCCGATCACCACGAGGGTGTCGCAGTCCATCATCAGGTCGTACGAGGGCCGGGTGCCGAGCAGGCCGATGGCGCCGGTGACGTACGGCAGGTCGTCCGGCAGCGCGTCCTTGCCGAGCAGCGCCTTGGCGACGCCGGCGCCGGTCACGTCGGCCAGCTCCTCGACCTCGGCGCGGGCGCCGCGGGCGCCCTGCCCGATGAGGATCGCGACCTTCTCGCCCTCGTTGATGACCTTCGCGGCGCGGGCCACCTCGGGATTCGCGGGGACCGGCGCGTACTGGGCCATGCCCAGGCTGGAGGGCACCATCTTGAACGCGTGCTGCGGCGGGGAGTAGTCCAGCTCCTGCACGTCGGCGGGGATGATGATCGCGGTGACGGTCCGCCGCGCGATCGCGGTGCGCATGGCCCGGTCGATGCAGTTGGGCAGCTGCTCGGGGACGGTCACCGTCTCGCAGAAGTCGGAGGCGACGTCCTTGTACAGGCTCGCCAGGTCGACCTCCTGCTGGTAGGAGCCGCCCATGGCGCTGCGGTTGGTCTGGCCGACGATGGCGACGACGGGCACGTGGTCGAGCTTGGCGTCGTAGAGGCCGTTGAGCAGGTGGATGGCGCCGGGCCCGGAGGTCGCGGCGCAGACGCCGACCCGGCCGGAGAACTTGGCGTAGCCGACCGCCTCGAACGCGGCCATCTCCTCGTGCCGCGCCTGGACGAACTCCGGCTTGTTGTCGGCCCGCCCCCAGGCGGCCAGCAGGCCGTTGATGCCGTCACCCGCGTAGCTGAACACGTGGTCGACGTCCCACTCGCGCAGCCGCTGGAGAACGTAGTCGGACACCTTGATCGACACTGGTATTACCTCTCATTTCGCATGGGTGACGTGCGGTGCGGGCGGCGGGCCGCCGACCGGGCGACGGCGGCGGCGACGCCGAGCGCGGCCAGCGCGCCCGCGGTGAGCAGCCGGGCGTCCCCGGCCCGGGCGGCGGGCCGCAGGGCGAGCGCCTCGGGCCCGGTGGCCGGCAGCGGCCCGTCGAGGCCGAGCGCGAGGACCTCGGCGAGGTGCAGCGCGCGGCGCCCCGTGCCGCCCTGCTCGATCTGGGTACGGCAGCTGAACCCGTCCGCGATGACCAGGGCGCTGGGCGCGGCGTCCCGTACGGCGGGCAGCACGCCGAGCTCGCCGACCTTCATCGACAGGTCGTGGTGGCCGCGCTCGAAGCCGAAGTTGCCGGCCAGCCCGCAGCAGCCCTCGTCCAGCACGTCGGCCTCGATGCCGGCCCGGCGCATCAGCTCCCGGTCGGCGTCGTCCTTCAGTACGGCGTGCTGGTGGCAGTGGGTCTGCACGGTGGCGGTACGGGCCAGCCGGGGCGGCCGCCAGTCGTCGGGCGCGTGGTTGAGCAGCTGCTCGGCGAAGGTGCGGAACTGTCCGGCCAGCCGCTGGACGTCCTCGTTCTCCGGCAGCAGTTCGGGCGCGTCGGCGCGGAAGACGGCGGCGCAGGACGGCTCCAGGCCGATGACCGGGGTACCGGCTTCCAGCCAGGGCCGCAGCGCCTCCAGGGTGCGCCCGAGGACGCGCTTGGCGGTGCGCAGCTGGCCGGTGGAGATCCAGGTCAGGCCGCAGCACACGGCCTGGGTGGGCACGGCGACGCGGAAGCCCGCGTCCTCCAGTACCCGCACCGCCGACTTGGCGATGGCGGGGTGGAAGTACGTACTGAAGGTGTCCGGCCACAGGACCACGGTGCGCGGGTCGGCGGGGTCGGGCTCCGGGGTGCCGCGCGCCCGCCACCACTGGACGAACGACTCCTCGGCGAAGACCGGTGCCGCACGCTCCCCGGCCACCCCGGCCGCGAGCTTCCCGAGGCGTCCGAGGCCGGGCGCGGTCAGCGCCGCGTTGACCAGCCGCGGGGCGAGCCGGGAGAGCCGGGCCCACAGCGGCAGCCAGCCCATCGAGTAGTGCGCGGCGGGCCGCAGCCGCCCTTCGTAGTGGTGGGCGAGGAATTCGGCCTTGTAGGTGGCCATGTCGACGCCGACCGGGCAGTCGGACTTGCAGCCCTTGCAGGCCAGGCAGAGGTCCAGGGCGTCCTTGACCTCGGTGGAGCGCCAGCCGTCGGTGACGGGCGAGTCACCGTGCCCGCCGAGCATTTCGAAGAGCAGCCGGGCGCGCCCCCGGGTGGAGTGCTCCTCCTCGTTGGTCGCCCGGTAGGAGGGGCACATCACGCCGCCGGAGTGGGTACGGCAGTTGCCGATGCCGACGCAGCGCATCACGGCCCGGGTGAAGGAGTGGTCGTCCTCGGGATAGCCGAAGTGGGTGGCGTGGCTCTCGGGGCGCCAGTGCGGGCCGAGCCGGAGGTTCTCGTCGACGCGGTGGGGCGCGACGACCTTGCCGGGATTCATCCGGTCGTCCGGGTCGAACAGCGCCTTGAGCTCGCCGAACGCGGTGACCAGCCGCTCGCCGAACATCTTCGGCAGCAGCTCGCCGCGGGCCTGCCCGTCCCCGTGCTCGCCGGAGAGCGACCCGCCGTAGGAGGCGACGAGGTCGGCGGCGCGGTGCACGAACGCCCGGAAGTCGGCGACGCCCTGGGCGGTCTTGAGGTCGAAGGGGATGCGGGTGTGCACACAGCCCTGCCCGAAGTGCCCGTAGAGGGACGGGTGGTCGTAGTCGAACTCCGCGAAGAGCTTCTTCAGGTCGCGCAGGTAGTCGCCGAGCTTGTCGGGCGGTACGGCGGAGTCCTCCCAGCCCTCCCAGGTCTCCCGGTCGTCCGGCGGGCGGGCGGTCACGCCGAGCCCGGCCTCGCGCGCCTTGAGCATCTTCTGCTCGCGCTCGGGGTCGTCGGAGAACGCCACGCTCGGGTCGTCCTCGCGGCGGCCGATGGCCCGCAGCAGGTCGCACGCCTGCCCGTCGACGTCCTCCTGGCTGTCGCCGCTGAACTGCAGCAGCAGCCAGCTCTCGCCTTCGGGGAAGCGTTCGATGGAGTCCAGGAACGCGCCCTCCTCGCGCATGAGCTGGGCCATCCGCCCGTCCAGCGCCTCCAGCTGGCTGGGCCGGCAGTGCTTCAGCAGCCGCGGCACGTCGTCGGCCGCGGTGCAGATGTCGTCGTAGCCGAGGACCACGATGGCCTCGAAGGGCGGTACCGGTACCAGGTCCAGCTCCGCGTGCAACACGGTGACCAGGGTGCCTTCGCTGCCGATGAGGGCGCGGGCGAGGTGGAACTCGTTCTCCGGGAGCAGCGCGTCGAGGTTGTAGCCGGAGACACGGCGCGGGATGCGCGGGTAGCCCCGCCGGATGTCGCCCATGTAGCGGTCGGCGATGCGCCGCAGGCCCTGGTACAGCTCGCCCTTGCGCCCGCCGCCGGCCACGGCCTCCTCGTACTCGGTGTCCGAGGTGGCACCGACCCACATCCGGGTGCCGTCGTAGGTGAGCACCTCCATGCGGCGTACGTTGTCCGCGGTCTTGCCGTACGCCTGCGCCGAGGCGCCGCAGGAGTTGTTGCCGATCATGCCGCCGAGCGCGCAGTGGCTGTGCGTGGACGGCTTGGGCCCGAACTTCAGCCGGTACTCCGCCAGCTGCCGGTTGAGGTCGTCCAGCACGATGCCGGGCTCGACGACGCAGGTGCGGCGCTCCGGGTCGACCGAGACGAGGTGATGGCAGTACTTCGTCCAGTCGATGACCACCGCGGTGTTGGTGCACTGGCCGCCCAGGCTCGTGCCGCCGCCCCGGGAGAGCACCGGCGCCCCGAATTCCGCGCACACGGCGACCGCGTCGGCGCCCGCCCGTACGTTCCGGGGCGCGACCACGCCGATGGGCACCTGGCGGTAGTTCGAGCCGTCCGTGGCGTACGCGCCGCGGCTGCCCGCGTCGAAGCGCACCTCCCCGTCGACCCGCTCGCGCAGCGCCCGTTCCAGCGCGCCCGCGTCCAGGTCCGCGACCCCGCCCGCCACCGCACGCTTGCGATCGGTGAGCGCCGCTTCCTCGTTCGGTGCCATGGTCACCTTCCTCGTCCGTCCCGCCGCCTCGGTGTCCCGGTCCGTACGTGCGTACGCCCGCCGGTGACACCGGTACGCCCGCCGGCCGTACGGGCGGGCGTACCGGGGAACCGGCGGGCCGGCGCCTCAGTCCGTCGAAAGCGCTTCGAGAAGGTCTCCGACCTGCGGGTCGGGCAGCGCGCGGGCGACGTCCGCCAGCGCGACCATGCCGACGAGGCTGTGGCCGTCGATGACGGGCAGCCTGCGGACCTTGTGGTGCGCCATGGTCGCGAAGATCTCCTCGGCGTCGTCGTCGGCGCCGATGGTGACCGCTTCGCCCTGCGCGAGCTCACCTGCCGTGGTCTTCTCCGGGTCCTTGCCTGTCCCGAGCACCTTCACAGCGATGTCGCGGTCGGTCAGCATGCCCTTGAGCTTGTTGTCCGTGCCGCAGATCGGCAGTGCCCCGACACCGAGCGAGGTGATCCGCCGGGCGGCCTCGATGACGCTGTCCTCGGCACCGATGCACTCCGTGCCCGGGGACATGATGTCGCGTGCGGTAGGCATGTCTGCTGGTCTCTCCTCGTTGACGTAGGTGACCCAGGTGGCGTGACTGCTGGGCCGTGCTTACTTCTTGCCGCGTCCGGTGACGAAGTCGCGGGCCCGGTCGACCAGCCCCGCGCCGGGTGCCAGCAGCTTGTTCGCGGGCGGAGTGGTCGGGGACTTGGGGTGCGGGCGGGTGGGCGCCGACTTCTTGGCGCTGCGGATCTTCTCGCCGAGCGCCGCCAGCTCCTCCGGCGGGCAGGCGTCGCGCAGCTGCGGAAAGAGCCGGCCCTCCTCGTCCCTGACGTGCTCGGTGACCTCGGTGCGCAGCTTGACGACGAGGTGGTTGAAGTCGGGGTGCTCGGCGCCGGTCTTCTCCAGGTTCTTCAGCAGCTCCTCCACCCGGCTGTGGTCGGCGATCTCCTTGTCGGCGAGCGCGTTGCCCTCGGGCAGGTGCTTGCGCACCGCCGGGTACAGGTGCTGCTCCTCGGCCACCGAGTGCCGGACCAGCTCGATCGTCAGGTGGTCGGCGAGGCGCTTGCGCTCGTCCGAGCCCGGGGTGCTGCTCTCGATCTGCTGGAAGAGCTCGGTCACCTCGCGGTGGTCGGTGGTCAGTTCTTCGATGACGTCGCCGCCGTGCCCCATGAGTGCTGCCACCTTTCGCGGAAGCGGCGCGTCCGGACCCTCCGGGCGCCATCGGACGAGTTCCCGTTACCTCAAGTCCGTAACGCCGCAACTCGACCGATCGGGCAGGATTGGGCCGAATGGCTCTGTCGTTTCCTTATGGGGGTGTCGTTTCCATACAGGGGTGCGCGCCGGGCCGGTACGACGGTCCCGGCCCGGCGCTTTTCCCATCCCCATGGAGCCCATGGCCCGGCGCACGGGTGCCATGCGACGGCACGGCCAAACGTCCCAGCGCCGGAAAAGGAACAGATCAGGCGGTGGGCGTGAGGTCGGCGCGGCCGAACAGCAGGGCGTAGCCCCGGGGCAGCTGCGCCAGGACCCGCTCCAGCAGCTCTTCGCCCAGGTGGGCGCCGATGGCGGTGAGGACGGTGCTGGCGTCCCAGCGCGCGGTGGCGTGCGTGGCGCCCTCCGTGCGGGCCGCCACGCTGTCCACGAACTCGCACGCGGTGCGGGGCCGCTCGTCCCTTATCCCGCCGGCGATGATCCGCCCGGCCTCGGGCGGCACCGACCTGAGGAACGCGAGCCGCTCCTCGCCGGTGAGCTGGCCCGCGAAGGCCGCCAGTACGTGCTGGACCGCCCGCTCGGCCTCCGCGACGGTCCGGTAGCGCCCCGAGGTCCGCACCGCCGCGAGCAGGTCGCCGCCCATGATGCCGCCTCCTCACCCGGGTCGCCCCCTTCCATGGTCCGGATCCCGGCGGAACCCGCAACACCGGGCGGGCCCCGGTCACCCCACCGCTTCCCGGCGGCCGCGGCCCCTCCGTACGGGCGCATCACCGGACCGGCAGGCTTCGGCCCGGCCCGGCAGGGGCACCCGTCCCCGCATGTCCCACACTTCAGACCTTCCCGGCATCGACGAGTCGTACTGGATGGCCAGCGCGCACACCACGTCGTACGCCCCGCTGACCGAGGACACCGACGCGGACGTCACGGTCATCGGGGGCGGCATGGCGGGGATCAGCACGGCGTGGGAGCTGTCCCGGACGGGGCGCCGCGTCGTCGTCCTCGAAGCGGACCGGATCGCCGCCGGCGTCACCGGCTACACCACCGCCAAACTCACCGCGCTGCACACGCTGGTCTACGACAAGCTGCGCCGCACCCGCGGCGGCGGCGCGGCCCTGCACTACGCGGTCTCCCAGCAGGGCGCCGTCGAGCGCGTCGCCGAGGTCGCGCGGGAGCTGGGCATCGACTGCGAGCTGGAGCGCTTCCCCGCGTACACCTATGTCCGCGACCGGGCCGGCACCGACCAGCTGCGCGCCGAGGCCGACGCGGCGCAGGAGGCGGGGCTGCCGGCCTCCTACGTCACCGAGACCGGGCTGCCGTTCGACGTGGCCGGCGCGGTGCGCGTCGAGGACCAGCTGCTCTTCCACCCCCGCAAGTACCTCCTGGCGCTCGCCGAGGACCTGCGGGAGCACGGCGGCGAGGTGTACGAACGCACCCGCGCCACCGGGCTGCACGAGGGCGCGCCGTGCCGGGTGACGACCGAGACCGGCGCGACGGTCACCTCCCGCGAGGTGGTCGTCGCCACGCACTACCCGGTGTTCGACCGGGCGCTGCTCTTCACCCGGCTCTCGCCCCGCCGGGAGCTGGTGGTCGCGGCCCCGATCGAGGCGGACCGCGACGTGCGGGGCATGTACATCACCGAGGAGGAGGGCAAGCGCTCGGTGCGCACCGCGCCGTACGGCACCGACCGGCGGCTGCTGGTCGTCACCGGGGAGCAGTTCCCGCCGGGCACGGGCGACGCCGTCGCGCGCTTCCGGCGGCTGGCCGAATGGACCGAGCGGCACTTCCCCGGTACGGACGTCGCGTACCGCTGGGCGGCCCAGGACAATGACTCCACCGACACGGTGCCGCTGATCGGGCCGTTCCACCCCGGCGCCCGGCACACCTACGTCGCCACCGGCTTCGGCGGCTGGGGGCTCAGCGGCGGCGCGCTGGCCGGGCGCCTGATCGCCGGGCTGATCAGCGGCGACCCGCCGCCGTGGGCCGGTCTGTACGACCCGCGGCGGCTGTGGGGCCCGGTCCGCGAGGCGCCCGCGTTCCTCAGCCACCAGGCGAAGGTCGCCCAGCACTTCATCGGCGACCGGCTGCGCACCACGCACGTCGACTCCGTCGCCGACATCCCGCCGGGGACCGGCGCGGTGGTACGGATCGGCGCCCGGCGGTGCGCGGTGTACCGCGACGAGGACGGCACGGTACAGGCGGTCTCGGCGCGCTGCACGCATCTGGGCTGCCTGGTCGCCTTCAACACGGCGGAGACGGCGTGGGAGTGCCCCTGTCACGGGTCGCGCTTCTCCACCGAGGGCATGGTGCTGAACGGCCCCGCGCTGCACCCGCTGGAGCAGCTGGACATCGGCTCCGACGTGTAACGACGGCCGCGCGGGGCACCCAACACGGGCACTGTCCACCCGTCGGCGCACCGCGCCTGCGGCAGGAGAGGAAGCAGCTCATGAGCAGTGTCCCCGAGCGGCGGGTCGTGGTGACCGGCGCCACCGGCAACGTCGGCACCAGCGTGGTCCGTGTGCTGAGCGAGGACCCGCAGATCGACGTGGTCCACTGCATCGCGCGCCGCACGCCGCGCGACACGCCGCCGAAGACCACCTGGACAGCGGCCGACATCGCGGACGAGGAGTGCGACCTCGCGGCGGACTTCGCGGGCGCGGCGGCCGTCGTGCACCTGGCCTGGGCCTTCCAGCCCACCCACCACCCACCGCAGACCTGGCGTACCAACGTCCTCGGCTCCCTGCGGGTCTTCGAGGCGACGGCCCGGGCGGGGGTGCCCGCGCTCGTCCACGCCTCCTCGGTCGGGGCCTACTCCCCCGGCCCGAAGGACCACAAGGTGGACGAGTCCTGGCCGACGCACGGCTGGCCGGACGCCGCGTACTGCCGCGAGAAGGCGTACCTGGAACGGGTACTGGACGGATACGAGCGCGAGCACCCCGGTATGCGCGTGGTGCGGATGCGCCCGGCGTTCCTCTTCAAGGAGGAGGCGGCGTCCGAGCAGCGCCGGATCTTCGGCGGGCCCGCGGTGCCCGCGCCGGTCGGCCGGCTGGCCCGGCCCGGGCTGCTGCCGTTCCTGCCGGACGTCCCGGGCCTGCGCTTCCAGGTACTGCACACCGACGACGCGGCCCGGGCGTACCGGCTGGCCGTCCTCGGCGACGCGCGCGGCGCCTTCAACCTCGCGGCCGAGCCGCCGGTGGACATGCCGTTCCTGGCGCGGCTGCTGAAGGCCCGTACGGTACGGATGCCCGCCGCGGCCGCCCGCGCCGCGCTCGGTACCGGCTGGCGGCTGCGGCTGGTACGCGCCTCGCCGCACCTGTTCGACGCGGTGCTGGGGCTGCCGCTGATGGACTGCGGCCGGGCGCGCGAGGAGCTGGGCTGGCGGCCGGAGAGCACCGCGGCCGAGGCGGTGGGCGCGCTGCTCAGCGGCCTGCGGAACGCGAGCGGCGCGCCCACCCCGCCGCTGTCGAGCCACCCGAAGACCGCCTGAACCGATCGCCGGGCCGGGCCGCTTCCGGGCCGCTGCGCCGTTGGACCGAAGCTGATCATTTCGGGTTTCCGGTGCCGCGCCGACGGGCACTCCGGAGGCGCCGCGGCAGGTCACCGCGACCACCGTACGCGCGGCGACGGACGGCCCGGCGGCACGCAGCCCAACAGCACCGACCTCTGGAGGAAGACATGGCCGAGAAGGGGAGCGGGCCGGACAGCCCGCTGCAGGACGACGAGGTGAAGAAGCGCCTGGAGGGCGAGCTGCGGGCCAATCGTGGCATCCGGGTGGAGGAGGAGCACGAGCCCGAGCCCGCGGGCGAAGACCAGCCGGCGGTGCAGCGCTCGCCCGACGGGACCCTCGAAGGCGGCACGCCCCCGGGGATGTCCGCCGAGGACGTGGAGATCCGGTCGGACCTGGCCCGCCACCTCGACCCCAGCATCTACCCCGCCGACCGGGCCGCCGTGCTGGACTCCCTGCGGGACAACAACGCGCCGGACCGCGTCCTGGCGCGGGCCGAGAACCTCCCGGGCGGGGAGCGGTTCGCCAATGTGCAGGACATCGCCCGGGCGCTCGGCCTCGGTGTCGAGGAGCGCCGTACCTGACCGCACACGGGGCGGCCCGGCGCGGCCGCCCTTCCCCCCGGCATGGTCGCCCCGGGCCGGATTCACCCTTCCGGCCCGGCGCTTTCCCATCTCTCCCATGGCCGGCCGCTCGGCCGGGAAGCCGAGTGCCACGCTCACGGGAGCCCAAACCTCCGCCCTCCCCCGGTGTGCTCCGTACGGCGCACACCGGGATGCGGACCCCGCCGGTACGGGGTGCGATGGGAGGACGAGGAGGTGGCGGCAGGTGGCACACGCAGTCTGGGCCGGTGCGCTGTCGTTCGGGCTGGTCTCCCTGCCCGTACAGCTGGTGACCGCGACGGAGAGCCACACGGTCCACTTCCACCAGCTCCAGCGCGGCACCTCCGACCGGGTGCGCAACAAGCGGGTCAACGAACGCACCGGCAAGGAAGTCGCGTACGACGACATCGTCAAGGGCTACGACGCCGGGGACGAGTACGTGCTCGTCGAGCCGGAGGAGCTGGACGAGATCGCGCCGGGCCGGTCCAAGTCCCTGGAGATCACCGGCTTCGTCGACCTGGCAGCGGTCGCGCCGATCTTCTTCGACAAGACGTACTACCTCGCGCCCAAGAGCAAGGAGTACGCCAAGGTCTACGGCCTGCTGCGGGAGGCGCTGGCGCACGCGAACAAGGCGGGCATCGCCACGTTCGTGATGCGCAACCGCGAGTACCTCGTCGCCGTCAAGGCCGAGGACGACATCCTGACCCTGCACACCCTGCACTGGGCCGACGAGGTCCGCGACCCGCACAAGGAACTGCCGACCCTGCCGGAGCGCGCCAAGCCGGACAAGAAGGAGCTGCAGACGGCGGTGCAGCTGATCGACGCGCTGTCCGTGGACTGGGAACCGGACGAGTACCACGACACGTACCAGGAGAAGGTGCAGCGGCTCGTGGAGGCCAAGCGCACCGGCGAGACGGTGGAGAAGGCCGAGCCGGCGCCGAAGGCGACCAACGTCATCGACCTGCGCGAGGCCCTGCAGGCCAGCGTGGACCGGGCGAAGGGCGGCAGCGGGAAGTCCGGCGGCGACACGAAGAAGCGCACCCAGAAGAGCCGGAAAACCCAGCAGGACCAGAAGAGTCAGAAGAAAAAGAAGGCGTCCTGAGGCCGCCGCGGTCGACGCGCCCTCACGCCGCCCTGGACCGCAGCGGGAGTTGCGGTCCGAGCGCGTACAGCAGCCGCTGCATCTCCGCGACCAGGCCGCCGAGCGAGACGGAGGAGTCCCCGTCCAGCTCCGGCAGCCAGTCCTTGAGCCGGCGGTGCGCCTCCCACGCGCGGTCCAGGTCCTCGGCCCGCCGGCCCTCGCGCTCCTCCTCCGGCCCCTCGTCGAGCAGGTACAGGTCGTCCTCGCAGACGTCCCCCGCCGCGTCCAGCACATCGGCGGCCAGGCCGAGCGCGCCGGGCGGCGGCGGGGCCAGGTCGTGCCGGTCGGGGGCCGCCTCACGCAGCGTCCGGGTGAGCGTCTTCAGGTGCTCGCTGATCCCGTCCCAGGTCTCGTCCCAGTCCGCCGACGGCGCCGGGCGGCCGCGGCGGCGCAGCCGGTAACCGGGGTTGAGGCGGTAGCTCTCCTGGTCCCAGCTGCGCGCGGTGTGCAGGTCGGTGACGGCGTTGGCGAGCCGCCGCGCCCGGTCCTGCCAGCCCTCGGCGTCCTCCGGGCCGTACCCCTCGTCGCCCGCCTCCCGCAGCCCGTCGGCGATGGTGTGCAGCAGGTCGGCGCTGTCCCGCGGCAGCGTGTAGAGCATGTGCCGCACGCTGCGGGCGTGCACCGGCGGGAAGACCAGGGCGTTCACCGCGATCCCGATGGCGGCGCCGATGACCGACTCCAGCAGCCGGTGCCCGATGTCGTACAGCGAGTACGAGCCGTACGCGAGCACGAACAGCGCCGTCGTGGACGCGTACATGCCCTGCCGCCCGAAGCGCGCGTAATTGCCGAGCAGGACGGTGAGCGGGAGGGCGAGCAGCATCGCGCCCATCTTGTTGCCGGTCAGTGTCGCCGCGCCCGCCGCGATGACCGTGCCGGCCGCGATCACCGCCAGCTGCTGCAGCCCGGACCGCACCGACCGGTAGACGGTGTGCTCCACCAGCACGACCGCCGTCCACGGGGCCATCAGCGCCATCGGCGCGCCCCACCACCAGCCCGTCACGGCCCAGGCGAGCGCGGCGGCGGCCGCCGCCTTGAGCGACTGCACCGCCGCGTCCCGCTCCGGCCCGGGGCCGGTCACCGCGCCGCGCGCGGCGCGCAGGACGGCGGCGGCCTCCCACCTGAGCCAGCGCCACCAGCCCATCAAGGCAGCGGGGTGCCGCCGGTGGCGTTCACGATCTCGGCGGTGATGAACGCGGCGTGCTCGGACGCGAGGAACACATAGGCGGGCGCCATCTCGGCGGGCTGCGCGGGGCGGCCCAGCGGCGCCTGCTTCCCGAACTCCACGGTGTCCGGCATCGTCGCCGGGATCAGCGGCGTCCACACCGGCCCCGGCGCGACGGCGTTCACGCGGATGCCGTCGGGCGCGAGCATCTGGGCGAGCCCCTGCGTGAAGGTGACGATGCCGCCCTTGGTCGTCGCGTAGTCCAGCAGGTGCGGGCTGGGCTTGTAGCCCTGTACGGACGTGGTGTTGATGATCGAGCCGCCCTTGGGCATGTGCGGCAGCGACATCTTGCACAGCCAGAACATCCCGTAGAGGTTGGTGCGCAGCACCCGGTCGAACTGCTCCGTGCTGATGGCCTGGATGCCGTCCGGCTGGGCCATCTGGTACGCCGCGTTGTTCACCAGGATGTCGATGCGGCCGAACTCCGCGACCGTCCGCTCCACGAGCTGCCGGCACGCGGACTCCTCGCGGATGTCGCAGGGGACCGCGACGGCCTTCCGGCCCGCCTCCTCGACCAGCCGGGAGGTCTCGCGGGCCTCGTCGGCCTCCTCGGGCAGATGGGTGAAGAGCACGTCGGCGCCCTCGCGCGCGAAGGCCAGCGCCACCGCGCGGCCGATGCCGGAGTCGCCGCCGGTCAGCAGCGCCTTGCGGTCCGTCAGCAGGCCGCTGCCGCGATAGGAGTCCTCACCGTGGTCCGGTGGCGGGTCCATCGGCCCGGTCCAGCCGGGATGCTCCTGTTCCTGCGCGGGGAAGTCGGGCTGCGGGTGCTTCTCCCTGGGGTTCTGCGGCTGCCCGCTCGGGGCGCCGCTCCCCGCGTCGTCGTGGTGGTCGTGGGGTTGCGCGGCCACTGATTCCTCCTGCTCCGCATTGACCATTGACCGGATGGGGTGACAGCCGTCCCCTTCGGCTGATCACCGGGTCCCCCGCCCGACGGGCCTCAATCCATCATCGGGTCGCCCGCGAAGATCGGCGACCCGGCACCCGGGCGGGCCGCGCGAACCGGCCGGGGCACATGGGTTTCCCCTCGCCCCTCGGCGGTACTCGGTGCGGCATGGACTTCCCGGCGGAGACGCCCGGACGGAGAAGCCCGACAGAGATGACTTCATGACGGACAAAGCGAAGACACCG
The DNA here is from genome assembly GCF_055567935.1 of Streptomyces sp. NPDC026301. Lineage (NCBI taxonomy): Bacteria > Bacillati > Actinomycetota > Actinomycetes > Kitasatosporales > Streptomycetaceae > Streptomyces > Streptomyces sp. NPDC026301. The sequence continues at coordinate 90,020 of NZ_JBVHPN010000012.1, forward strand.
GATGAAGGCGACCGCCGGGGCCCCGCGAAGGGCCTGGCACTGCCCGAGCTGATGCGCGCGGCGCGCGCCCAGCTCGCCGAGCTCACCGGACTGCAGCCCGAAACCGTGACCCGCTGCGAGCGGACCGGGGACGGCTGGCTCCTGGAAGCGGAAGTACTGGAGCTCGCCAGGGTGCCCGACACGATGAGTTTGATGGCGCTGTACGAGCTGACCCTCGATCAGGAGGGCGTGCTCACCGGGTACCGGCGTGTCGGCCGCTACGAACGCGCGAAAGGAAACCCGTAGAGATGACTGTGGTTCCCGCTCAACAAGAAGGAGGCGGCCGAGGAGGCGGCGGCACCAGCGGCCTGTACGACGTACTGGAGCTGGTGCTGGACCGCGGACTGGTGATCGACGCCTTCGTGCGTGTCTCCCTGGTCGGCATCGAGATCCTCAAGATCGACGTACGTGTCGTGGTGGCGAGCGTGGACACCTATCTGCGGTTCGCCGAGGCGTGCAACCGGCTGGACCTGGAGTCCGGCCCCAAGAAGGAGCCCGGACTGCCCGACCTGGTCGGCGAGATGACCGAGTCCGGCGCGCGCGGCAAGAGCAAGGGCGCGCTCTCGGGCGCGGCCGAGACCTTCGCCGACGCCATCGGGCAGGGCCGCGAAGCGGCCTCCGGCAGGTCCGGCGACGAAGAGCCGCAACGCCGGCCGCGGCGCACCGCCACCAGCTCCCGCAAGAAGGAGGAGAGCTGATGACCACCTACGTCTACGGCATCGCGCACGCCGACCACCCCACCCCCGAGCAGCAGGTACTGGGCGTCGGCGACCCGCCGCGCCCGGTGCGGATCATACGGGCCGGCGAACTGTCCGCCGTCGTCAGCGACTGCCCCGACGGGCTGCGCCCCAAGCGCCGCGACCTGCTGGCCCACCAGCACGTTCTCACCGAGACGGGCAGCGCGGGCGCGGTACTGCCACTGCGCTTCGGCTCGCTCTCGACGGACGACGACGCGGTGCGCGGTGCGCTCGGCGAACACACCGAGCACTACAAGGCACAGCTGGCCGAGCTGACCGGCCGGGTGGAGTACAACGTCAAGGCCGCGCACCGCGAGGAGGTCGTGCTGCGGCTCGTCGTCGACGACGAGTCGGAGGTGCGCCGCCTCACGGAGGCTTTGCAGGCGTCCGGCGGGGGCGGTTACCCCGAGCGGGTGCGGCTGGGCGAGCTGGTGGCCAACGCCGTACGGGCCCGCGAGGTGCGCGACGCGCACACGGTCGAGCGGGCCCTGGCACCGCTGGCGGAGCAGTCGGCGCCGGGCCCCGAGGGGACGGGCTGGCTGGTGAACCTCTCGTTCCTGCTGCCGCGGACGGACACCGCGCCCTTCACCGAGGCGGCGACGCGGCTCGCCGAGGAGCAGCCGCAGCTGGAGCTGCTGGTGAACGGCCCGCTGCCGCCGTACAGCTTCGTGCGCCCGGCCCAGCCGGCCGCCGAGCACGCGGGCCGGGACTGATGGGCCTGCTCAAGGAAGTACTGCTGCTGCCCGCCGCGCCGGTGCGCGGCACCGGGTGGGTACTGCGCCAGCTCGTCGCCGAGGCGGAGCGGCAGTACCACGACCCCGGGGTGATCCAGCACGAACTACGGGAATTGGCGCGGGAGTTGGACGACGGCCTGATCGACGAGGCGGAGTTCGACCGACGCGAGGACGCGCTGCTGGACCGGCTGGAAGCGACGCGGGAACAGTGGCTCCACGGACAGTGAGAAGGACGAGGAGACGGTTGGGATGAACAACCGGGCGGCACTGGCACTGGCCGTCGCCGGCGGATACGCACTGGGTCGCACGAAGAAGGCGAAGCTCGCCCTGAGCGTCGGCGGCATCGTACTGGGACGGCGGCTGCAGCTCGACCCGCAGCGGCTGCTGGGCCTGGTGGACGAGCGGCTGAAGGCCGACCCGCAGCTCGCGGAGTTGCGCGACCAGCTGCGCGACGACCTGGGCGGAGTGGGCCGCGCGGCGGCGGACGCGTTCGTCAGCCGCCGCATCGACGCGCTGGCGGACAGCCTGCACGCACGCACCGCGGGCGTCCAGGAACAGCTCACCGGCGGTACGGAGGAGACGCGGGCCGAGGACGAGGAGCCCGCCGAGGCGGAAGGGGCCGAAGAGGCGGACGAGGCTCCGGACGACGAGCGCGGCGCGGCCCCGAAGGGCCGGACGCAGCGAAAGAAGGCCACCGGCAAGTCGGCACCCGCGGCCCAGCGGGCCCGGCGCACTACGAAGACCGGGACGGCCAGGACAGGTACGGCCAAGGCGGGCACGGCCAAGAGCGGGCCCAGGAGCGCCGCCAAGCAGTCCGCCAAACCGTCCCCCAAGTCGTCCGGCAAGCAGTCCGGCCGGAGCCGGGAGCGTACCGATGGCTGACCCCAAGCAGCGCCTCAAGGAGAGCATCGCTCGCAGTCCGGCCACCGACCGGCTCAAGGAGGAGGCCGCCGCGTTCGCCGCGGCCCAGGCCCAGCGGCTGCTGATCGCCGGCGGCCGGAAGCTGGGCGCCGCGACCACCCGGCTGCAGGACATGGCCGAGGGCAACGGCCCCGGCCTCGCCCTCGGCCCCGGTCTCGGCCGGCTGGTCCGCGGCGGCAGGAGCGGCGGCACACGGAAGGGCACCGGGACCGGACGGTTCGTCACCGTCGTCGAGGACACGGACGTCGGGGTGCCGCTGCGTACCGCGTACGACCAGTGGACGCAGTTCCAGGAGTTCAGCTCCTTCGCCAAGGGCGTGCAGGACGTGGAGCGCACGGACGACACCACCTCCACCTGGCGCGCCAAGGTACTCTGGTCCAGCCGCAGTTGGGAGGCGACCGTCACCGAGCAGCTGCCGGACCGGCGCATCGCCTGGTCGGCACAGGGCGCGAAGGCGACCGTCAACGGCGTCGTCACCTTCCACGAGCTGACGCCGGACCTGACCCGCGTCCTGCTGGTCATCGAGTACTACCCGAAGGGCCTCTTCGAGCGGACCGGCAACCTGTGGCGCGCCCAGGGACGGCGGGCCCGGCTCGACCTGAAGCACTTCCGCCGCTTCGTGATGCTCCGCGGCGAGGCGACCGACGGCTGGCGCGGCGAGATCCGCGACGGCGAGGTCGTCGAGTCCCACGAGGACGCGGTCGCCCGCGAGGAGGACGAGGGCGCCGCCGACACGTACGAGGACGAGAGCGAAGACGAAGGCGAGGGTGACACCGGCGCGTACGAGGAGGAGGACGGGAACGAGGACGAGGCCGAGGGTGACGCCGAGGCGTACGAGGACGACGAGGACGACGAGGAAGCGGCCTACGAGGGCGAGGACGAGGAAGAGGAAGAACCCGCCGACGCATCCGAGCTCGAGCCCGAGCCGGAACAGGTGAGGTGAGCGCTTACCCCATGTCCTATCCCTCCCCCGGCGCCGGCGGCGGCGCCAACCTCGCCGACATCCTCGAACGCGTCCTGGACAGAGGCGTGGTGATCGTCGGTGACATCCGGATCAATCTGCTCGACATCGAACTGCTGACCATCAAACTGCGGCTGATCGTGGCTTCCGTGGAGCGCGCCGAGGAGATGGGCATCGACTGGTGGCGCGACGACCCGTCGCTGTCGTCCGGCGCCCGCCGCGAGGAACTGGCCCGGGAGAACGCCGAGTTGCGTGACCGGCTGGCCGCTCTGGAGAGCCGCCAGGACGGGGACGCCCTGGAGGAACGGAAGGAGGAGTCACCGTGAGCACGCGTCAGGACGGCCTGCTGACGTACGCCTACGCCGTCCTCCGCCGCGGCGCCCGGCCGCCCGCCGGCCTGCTCGGCATCGGGGACGCGCCCGTGCGCACCGTGGCCGAGGGGCCGCTGGCCGCGCTGGTGTCCGAGGTGCCCGCCGCGGAATTCGACCAGCCGGCGGTGCGCGACCGCCTGGAGGACCTGACGTGGCTGGAGGCGACCGCGCGGGCACACCGGCAGGTCGTGGACGAGACCGCGGCGGCGGTCGGCGTGCTGCCGCTGCGGCTGGTCACGGTGTACCGCGACGAGGACGCGGTCCGGGCCGCGCTGGCCGCGCACACCGAGCGGTTCGAGCGGCTGCTGACCCGGCTGGAAGGGCGGCTGGAGTGGGGCGTGAAGGCGTACGCCCAGCAGCCCCCGGACGACCGGAAGCCGGCCGCCGCCCCGCCGCCATCGCAGCGGCCGTCCGATGCTCCCCCGGCCGCTCCCCCGGCGCGGCAACGGCCCGCGGCCGAGGCGGAGTCCGGGCGGGAGTTCCTGCGGCGGCGGCTGCGGGACCGCAAGGCCGAGGACACCGCGCTGCAGGAGGCCGACAGCCTGGCCCGGGCGGTGCACGACGCCCTCGCGCGCACCGCCGAGCACAGCCGGCTGCACCGCCCGCAGGACGGCCGGCTCGCCGAGGCCGTCGCCGCGTCCGGCGCGCCCGACGCCGCCGGCCGGGCCCCGGCCGACGCCCGCCCCGCCGTCCAGCGCGGCCCGAACCTCCTCAACGGCGCGTACCTGGTACGCCGCGAGGCGGCCGGCGCGTTCGCCGAGCGGGTCGGCGAGCTGGCGGCCCGCTCCCCCGCCCTGCGGATCGAACTGACCGGCCCCTGGGCCCCGTACTCCTTCACCGACCTGCCGGACGACGATGCCGGAGGGAGCACCCGATGAGTACTCCCGCCGCCGGCCCGCAGGCCCCCGTCGCCCTGATCGACCTGCTCGACCGGCTGCTCGCCGGCGGCGTGGTGATCGCCGGCGACCTCACCCTGCGCATCGCGGACGTGGATCTCGTACGGGTCGACCTGCGCGCCCTGATCAGCTCGGTGAACGAGAACGTCCCGTCGCCGTTCGTCGAACTCGGCCCGGAAGAAGGGGTGGAGGCGGATCCGGTACGGGCGGAACCGGTAGGGGCGGAACCCGTACGTGTGGAGGAGGCGAGGCGGCCGTGAGCAGGCGCGTGGAACTGGACGAGGAGAGCGTCGAGCGGGACCTCGTACGGCTGGTGCTGACCGTCGTGGAGCTGCTGCACCAGCTCATGGAGCGGCAGGCGCTGCGCCGCGTCGACCAGGGCAATCTGTCCGAGGACCAGGAGGAGCGCATCGGTACGACGCTGATGCTGCTGGAACGCCGGATGGACGAGCTGTGCGCCCGCTACGACGTGGGCCGCAACGAACTCAACCTCGATCTGGGCCCCCTCGGCTCCCTCCTCCCGCGGGAGGAGGACCGGTAGACGCGGAACCGCAGTACGGCGGCCCCGCCGTGAGGGCGGGGCCGCCTATGGGTGTGGCGGTGGACGTTCCGGTGAAGGTCAGTGCTTGCCCATCGCCGCCCGCACCGCGTCCTTCGTGCGGTCGATCAGCGAGGCCACCGGGGTGACGAGGAGGTTCGCGGCCGCGGACTCGGCGCCCGGGTGCGGGTGGGTCGGCGCCACCGCCTCGGCGGCCTTGACCGCCTTGGCCAGCCCCTCCAGGCCGCGCTGGTCGGAGACCGCGCGCAGGTGGGTGAACTCGGACTTCTCCTCCGCCTCGGCGTGCGCCAGTATGTCCTGACGGACCGCCGTGAACCGGTCGTGGAACTCCGGCGAGTCGACGTCCATGTCCTCCAGCCGGCTCAGCGCCTCCTTGGCGCTCTTCTCTTCCGCCGTCCGGTCCTTGACCACCTGTTCGCCGCCCTCGACGTGGTCGCGGACGTAGGGGTGGACGACCTCTTCCTCGGCCGTCTCGTGCACGGCGAGCAGGCGCACCACGCGCTGGAACGCGTGCTTGCGCTCCTCACCCTTGTTGTTCACGACGTCTTCCAGGAGGCGGCGGATCTGCTGGTGCTGCTGTTCGAGCAGCTCCACGACGTCCTGCTGCTTCTCGGCCATGAGCGGGCCCCTCTCGTCTCGTCGTGCGGGACCCTCGCCGGGTACCCCGCCGACGGCCTCCCGAGACGGCGGGAACCGGCCTCGCGCGGCCCGGGGGCCGGTGTCCGAGCCCTCACACGGGGCCGCGGTCCGCGCCTGCCGCCGCCAGGTCGAAAGCGGAGTTGACCAGGGCGACATGGGTGAACGCCTGGGGCATGTTGCCCAGTTGGCGGCCGGCCGCGCCGTCCCACTCCTCGGCGAACAGGCCGAGGTCGTTGCCGAGCGCCAGGGTGCGCGCGAAGAGGGCGCGGGCCTCGGTGTGCCGGCCGGTGGCGAGCAGGGCGTCGGCGAGCCAGAACGAGCAGGCCAGGAAGGCGCCTTCGGTCCCGGGCAGCCCGTCGGCCGACACCCCGTCGGCGGGCCCGCCACCGGAGTAACGGCGCAGGAAACCGTCCTGGTCCAGTTCGGCGCGTACGGCGTCCACCGTACGGATCACGCGCGGGTCGTCCGGAGGCAGGAAGCCGGTCTTGACGATGAACAGCGTGGCGGCGTCCAGCTCCCGGCTGCCGTAGTGCTGTACGAAGACGCCGCGGTCCGCGTCGTATCCGCGCGCGCAGACGTCGGCGTGCACGGCGTCGCGCAGCGCCCGCCAGCGCGCGAGGGGCGCGGGCAGGCCGGTCTTCTCGGCGAGGCGTACCGCGCGGTCGGCGGCCACCCACGCCATGACCTTGGAGTGCACGAACTGACGGCGGCCGCAGCGCACTTCCCACAGGCCCTCGTCCGGCTCCCGCCAGCGCTGCTCCAGCGCGTCCATGAGGGTACGGAAGAGGGACCAGACGCGGCGTTCCATGGGGATGCCGGCCGCCTGCGCGAGGTACAGGGTGTCGGCCACCTCGCCGTAGACGTCCAACTGGAACTGGTCGACCGCGGCGTTGCCCAGCCGGACCGGGCCCGAGCCCTCGTAGCCGGGGAGCCAGGGCGCCGTGGATTCCGGCAGCCGGCGCTCGCCCGCCACGCCGTAGAGGATCTGCAGGTCCGCGGGGTCGCCCGCGATCGCGCGCACCAGCCAGCGCCGCCAGGCGGCCGCCTCCTCGTGGAAGCCGCCGCGCAGCAGTGCGGAGAGCGTCATGCTGGAGTCCCGCAGCCAGCAGAAGCGGTAGTCCCAGTTGCGCGGCGCGCCGATGGCCTCGGGCAGCGAGGTGGTGGGCGCGGCGACGATGCCGCCGGTCGGGCGGTAGGCGAGGGCCTTGAGGGTGATCAGCGAGCGGAGTACGTCGGGGCGCCACTCCCCCGCGTACCGGCAGGTCGCCGCCCAGCGCTGCCAGCCCTCCGTGGTCTCGCGCAGGGCGCGCTCGGGGTCGATGCCCTGGACGGTGCGCAGGTGCGAGGGCTGCCAGGTGAGGACGAAGGGGACCCGGTCGCCGGCCTTGACGGTGAACTCCGAGCAGGTGGCGCCGTCGGAGCCGAAGGTGTGCACGCCGGGCGGCACGCGCAGCCAGCCCGCGTCCGGGCCCGCGGTCGCGATGCGGTGGTGGCCGGTGCGGCGCACCCACGGCAGGACCCGGCCGTAGTTGAAGCGCAGCCGCAGCGCGCTGTACATCGGGACCTCGCCGGTCAGCCCCTCGACGATGCGGATCAGCCGGGGCGCCCGGTCGCGCGGGGGCATGAAGTCCAGGACGCGGACCGTGCCCTCGGGGGTCTCCCAGAGCGATTCCAGGACGAGGGTGTCGCCGGTGTAGCCGCGGCGGGTGCAGGGCGGGTCCGTGCCGGCCGGGGCGATCCGCCAGTGGCCGTGCCCGTCGGTGCCGAGGAGGCCGGCGAAGGCGGCGGGCGAGTCGAAGCGGGGCAGGCAGAGCCAGTCGACGGAGCCGTCCCTGCCGACCAGGGCGGCCGTCTCCAGGTCGCCGATGATCCCGTAGTCCTCGATGCGTGCGGGCATGGTTTGTCCATTCTCGGGCGGGCCCCGCCGACCTCGCGAGCCGCGGACGCCTGTACGCGGCGGACGGCGCACCCGCTTGCACGCCCATGGCCCCGAGATGAGAATTGTGGAGAGCCCTGAGGCTGGATTCCCCGCCGGGTGCGGAAGGGGTCGGTGATGCAGCGGTCTTCGTCGAGGTCTGCGTCGTGGGTGCCGCCGGGAACGGATCTGGACCGCCCGAACGCCGCCCGGATGTACGACTTCTTCCTGGGCGGCTCGCACAACTTCCCCGCCGACCGCGAAATGGCCCGGCAGGCCATCTCCCTCTGGCCCGACCTGCCGATGATCATGCGGAGCAACCGGGCGTTCCTGCGCCGCGCGGTGCAGTATCTGGCCGGTGAGGGCATCACCCGCTTCCTCGACCTGGGCTCGGGCATCCCCACCTTCGGCGCGGTGCACGAGGTCGCGCAGGGGGTACGCCCGGAGGCCCGGGTGGTGTACGTGGACGTGGACCCGGTCGCCGTCGCGCACAGCAGGCTGCTGGTGCGGGAGGACCCGCACGTCGAGGTCGTCGAGGCGGACGTGCGGGACCCGCACGGCCTGCTCGCCCGGCCTTCCGTCGCGGAGTTGCTGCGTCCGGGTGAGCCGGTGGCGGTACTGCTGGTCGCGGTGCTGCACTTCGTACCGGACGAGGCGGACCCGCCCGGCATCGTCGCCGCGCTGCGGGACGCGCTGCCGCCGGGCAGTGCGCTGGCCCTCTCCCACGCGTCGCTGGAGGGCCGCCCCGACCAGGCGGGCCCGCACCAGGCGCTGTACGCCCGCACCCGCATGCCGCTCACCATGCGCTCCCGGGCGCAGATCACCGCGTACTTCAAGGGCTTCGAGCTCGTCGAGCCGGGCGTGGTGTACCTGCCCGAGTGGCGGCCCGAGACGCCGGAAACGGTGGGGCCGCATCCGGAGCGGATGACCGGCCTGGCCGGCGTGGGGCGTCGTCCGTGAGTGCTGCGGAGCCGGACCGCGGGGCGTCCGGGCGTTTCGAGGAGTCCTGGTCCGCGCTGCTGCGGGAAGGGCTGGGGCTCACCGTGCAACCCGGTGCGCGGCAGCAGCTCACCGCCCGCACCGTCGAACTGCTGCGCCGGTCCTGGCAGGGCGGCCCGGTGTCCACGGGCGCGGCCGAGGAGGCCGGGGCGCTGCTGGTCGACGCGCACTACACCGACCCCTCGGTGCTGGCCCGCGCGGTCGAGCTGCTGCACGCGCACGCGGTACCGCAGGACCGCGGGCCCGTCGTGGCCGGCGCCTTCGCCGCCGGGTGGGCGGCGGCGCTGCGCGAGCGGACGCTGCGGGACCAGGAAGAGATCCGGGCCGCCGCCGACACCGCGCGGCAGGCGGCCGAGCGGTCCCTGCGGGAGACCGAGGCCCGCTTCCGCGCGCTGTTCGAGAACGCCCCGATCGGCATCGGCATCGGCGATCTGCAGGGCAACATCCTGGAGGTCAACCGGGCGATGCTGGACATCTTCGGCGGCCGCGTGGAGGAGCTGCGCGGCCGCCGGATCACCGATCTGGTGCACCCGGAGGACGAGCCGGGCACCTGGCAGGCGTACGACGCGCTGATCCGGGGCGAGCGGGAGCGCTTCGAGTGCACCAAGCCGTACTACCGGCGGGACGGCGAGGTGGTCTGGACCCATCTGACGTGCTCGCTGATCCGCGACGAGGAGCTGGTGCCGCACTACCAGGTGGCGCTGCTGGAGGACATCACCGACCGGTACCGGCTGGAGGAGCGGCTGCGCCACCAGGCCACCCACGACGCGCTGACCGGGCTGCCCAACCGGGCGGCCTTCATCGAGCGCCTCGAACGGCTCTTCCGGGCGCCCCGCGCCAACGCCCGGTTCGGGATCTGCTACCTCGACCTGGACGGCTTCAAGTTCGTCAACGACAGCCTGGGGCACGCGGCCGGTGACGAGCTGCTCGTCGCGGTCGCGCGGCGCCTGGAGACCGCGATGACGCCGCTGGGGCATCTCGTGGCGCGGCTGGGCGGCGACGAGTTCGTGGTGCTGCTGGAGCGCTCCCGGGGGCAGCAGGACGCCGTGACGGTGGCGAAGGCCGCGCTGGCGGCGCTGTCCACGCCGATACCGGTCGCCGACCGCCGGCTGTCGGTGCGGGCCAGCGTGGGCGTGCTGGAGCGGTCGGTGGCCACGACCACGCCGGAGGCCGCGGTGCGCGCCGCCGACCTGACGCTGTACCGGGCCAAGGAGGCGGGCCGCGGCCGGTGGACGCTCTTCGACCCGGGGCACCACGCGCGCGAGGTGACCCGCTACGCGGTGTCGGTGCGGATGCCGGTGGCGCTGGAGCGGGGCGAGTTCTTCCTGGACTACCAGCCGCTGTGCACGCTGTCGGACGGCTCGCTGACCGCCGTGGAGGCGCTCGTACGGTGGCGGCACCCGGACTTCGGCGTGCTGAGCCCGGACGATTTCATCGCCACCGCCGAGCAGACCGGGATGATCATGCGGCTGGGCCGCTGGGTCCTGGAGGAGGCGTGCGGGCAGGCGGCGGAGTGGGTCCGCCGGTTCGGGCCCGCGGCCCCGCAGATGAATGTCAACGTCTCCGTCCACCAGGCCAGGGACGCCCGGCTCGCGGCCGACATCGGCCGGGTGCTGCGCTCCACCGGGCTGGACCCGACGCGGCTCCAGCTGGAGATCACCGAGAGCGCCGTGATGCGGTCCGACGACGACTCGATGCCGACGCTGCGCAGCCTCGCGGACACCGGTATCACGCTCGCGGTGGACGACTTCGGCACCGGCTGGTCACCGCTGGGGTACCTCGGCGAACTCCCGGTCTCGGGGCTGAAGATCGCCGGGTCGTTCGTCGCGGACACCCACCGGTCGGGGGCCGCCGCGCAGCGGAGCTGGCGGGTCATCGGGGGGCTGGTCTCGCTGGCGCGGGCGCTCGGCCTGAAGGTGACGGCGGAGGGCGTGGAGGCGGCGGCCGAAGCCGAGCGGCTGCGGGCCATGGGGTGCGACTGGGGCCAGGGCTGGCACTTCGGCCGGCCGGCGCGGCCCGGCGAGATCACCCGCCGGATCACCGAGGAACTGCAGCGCGCGGCCCCGCAGGAAGACGACGAATATTACGGTTAGTGACCACCGAGGGTCTCTTCCACGATAATTCAGGCGATTCGCCCGCTTTGCCTTGACTCTCGGTAAGGGTGCTGCGAGTCTGAAGTCCTGGCTCCGCTTCTCGGGGCGGAGCGGACCGCTCTCCAGCGGACCGCACAGGCCAGTCCCGGCGCCGTCTTCCGGCGCCCCGGAGGCACCGGCGGCAGGGATGTCCCGCCGCACCCAGCGCCCTCCCCTCCCCCGAGGCCGTGCCCGGGCCGGCACCGCCGGCCCCGCCACCGCCTCTTCACCCGGGCCACGCCCGACGGCAGCGCAAGCCTGCCACCGCCCGCTCCGGGCCCGGCCCCCGCGCCTCATCAGGAGAGGCCGTCACCTCATGAGCACACCTCTGCACCCCGCCCTGTCCTCAAGCAGCCGTACGCACACCACGCCCGGCGCGCGGCCGATGCGCCGCTCGACCGACGTCCGCCCCGTACGGGCCACCGTCAGCCTCGTCGTCCCGGCCCGCAACGAAGCCCGCAACATCTCCTGGGTACTGGAGCGCATCCCGCGCTGCGTGGACGAAGTGATCCTGGTCGACGGCGCCTCCAGCGACGCGACCCTGCGGATGGCCGAGCAGTCCCTGCCCACCGTGCGCAGCGTGCAGCAGCGCGGCAGCGGCAAGGGGAACGCGCTGCGCACCGGCTTCGAGGCCGCCACCGGCGCGTACATCGTGACGCTGGACGCGGACGGCAGCATGTCGCCCGACGAGATCCCGCACTTCGTCCATTTCCTCGACAACGGCTACGACTTCGTCAAGGGTTCCCGCTATGTCGCCGGCGGCGGCTCGCTGGGCCTCACCTATGTGCGGTCCGCCGGGAACCTGGCGCTCCTGGCCGTCGTCAACCGCCTGTACCACGCCCGGCTCACCGACCTCTGCTACGGATTCTGTGCCTTCCGGCGCGACTTCCTGGACGAACTCGACCTGCACGCCGCCGGTTTCGAGATCGAGGCGGAGATGATCGCCCACGCGCTCCGCTCCGGCCTGCGCATCGCCGAGGTCCCCAGCCTGGAGCTGCCCCGCCGCAGCGGGCGCTCGCACCTGCGCGCCGTGTCCGACGGCCGCCGGATGCTGCGCACCCTGATCTCCGAGCGCCCCGGCGCCCGGTACGCTTCCCCGCCGGCCGAGGGGGAATGATGCACGGCTTCGGCCGGCGCGCCGCGACGGCCTGCCCCTGGATCGCCGCCCGCTACTCGCTGGACACCCGCGTGCACGTCGTCGAATGTGACCTGACCTCGCCCGGTGAGCCGCGCTCGCCGGACAGCTCGGGGGCCGACGATGTGGACGGGCGCGTGTTGGCGTTGGTGCGGCTGCACGGGCACCCGCTCGGTCTGGTGCACGCCACCGGCACCCCCGGCAACCGGGCCGGGCACCGCCGGGCGTCGGCCGCTGCCGCCTTCTACGAACCGTCCGCCCCGAGGGGCCACCGAATCCCTGAGGAATTGGGTCCGGCGCCGCCTCCCGCCCCGGAAGGGGGCCCGCCATGACCACGTGCCCTGACCCGGTGCCGGTCTTCCTGTACCACTCGGTGTCCGACGATCCGCCCCCCTGGATCGCCCCCTTCACCGTCACCCCCCGCGTCTTCGCCGAACAGCTGGACCGGATCGTCGACAGCGGCCGTACCGTGATCCCGCTGGAGCGGCTGGTCGCGGCGGTGCGCGGCGGCCCGCCGCTGCCGCCCCGGTGCGCCGTCCTCACCTTCGACGACGGGTTCGCCGACTTCTACTGGACGGTCCTCCCGCAGCTCACCGAGCGGGAGCTGCCCGCCACCCTGTACATCACCACGGGCGCCGTGCACGCGCCGGGCGGCTCCCCCGGCGGCAGCCTGCTGCCGCCGGCCCCGATGCTGAACTGGCGCCAGGTCATCACGCTCGACGCCTGCGGCATCGGCATCGGCGGGCACAGCCGCACCCACGCGCAGCTGGACACGCTGCCGCGGCGGCGGCTGTGCGCCGAGATCTCGGGCTGCAAACGCCGCATCGAGGACGTCCTGGGGCACCCGGTTTCCGCGTTCGCCTACCCGCACGGCTACTCCAGCCCGCTGGTTCGCCGCGCGGTCGGCGCGGCCGGCTGGACCTCGGCCGCGGCGGCGCTGGGAGCCTTCAGCTCACCCGCCGACGACCCGTTCCGCATCGCCCGGCTGATGGTCATGGCCGATACCCCGCCGGACCTCTTCCGCCGGTGGGCCGAGGGCCGCGGCGCCCGCGTCGCCCCCTTCCGCGAACCCCTCCGCGCCAGGGCCTGGCACCTCTACCGCCGCACCCGCGCCACCCTCGCCCACCCCACCGGCCTGCCCTTCCCACCCCAGCGCTTCCCCTAGGAGCGCCGCCGTGGCTCCCAACTACACATAAGGAGGAAATAAGCGCAAGATGGCCCTAGCGGCGCTTGCCGCATCAGCGGGCAGGGCCGCAGAGAACGAAGGAGACGAGTCTGATGGCAGACGTCTCACACACCAGAGGCGATATCGCCAGTCACCCTGATGTTCCCGAGATGCGGGACAGGTACGCCCGCATGCTCGGCGGTCGCGATGTGGCGCTCGTGGACGGACCGGTCTTCCTCGTCGGTCTGTACTGCGCCGTCTCGCCCTGGATCCTCCACTTCACCGCGAACCAGCCCGCCCTGGTGACCCACAACCTCATCCTGGGCATCGCCATCGGCCTGATGGCGCTCGGCTTCACCACTACACCGGAGCGGATGTACGGCCTGAGCTGGGCCATGTCCGCCATCGGCGTGTGGCTGATCGTTTCGCCGTGGATCGTCGGCAGCAGCCCCGACGCCGGAGTGGTCGTCAACAACATCATCGTCGGCGCCCTGACCGCCCTGCTCGGGCTCGTCTGTGTGGGCGCGGCCGCGAGGAGCGGCAAGCGGGCGTAGCCGCCGACGGGAGACCGGAGAAAGGAAGGCCCCACAGCGCAACACCGGACAGGCCGGCCGGCCCCAGCGGGCCGGCCGGGAGCCGTCCGCAGGCCCCACCGCCCCCGCCCCACGCATGATTCGGCCGCCCCCGGCTACTCGCCTCCGCACCACCCGGCGGCAGGCGCCGGGTGGACGATTTCGGGGAGGGGCGTGCGATGACACTGAATCCGGATCCGGATTCCACCGTTTTCGTGGAGGCCGGGGTAGTGGTGCTGGACTGCGCGGAGCCGGAGCCGGTCGCGGAGTTCTACGCGAAGCTGATCGGCGCCGAACTGCCGGCGGAGCTGGGCGTCGAACTCATCGAGATCGCCGGCAACCAGGGAACGCGGATGGCGTTCCGGCGGGACCACGGCGCGGCGCCGCCCGCCTGGCCCCGGCCCCACGACTCCCAGCAGGCCCATCTGCACCTGCTGGTGCCCAAGGACCGCATGGACGACGTGGAACGCCAGGTGATCGACTACGGCGGACACCCGATGGAGTCCGAGCGGAAGGAAGGCATCGAGAAGGTACGCATCTTCGGGGACCCCGGAGGCCATTCCTTCGCGCTGCGCTCCGTCTGACCGCCCGCCGCGCCGCTCCCGCGTGCGCCACCCGTGCCGGTGCGCGACAGTGACACCAGCGGCAGTTGACACCAGCGGCCATCAGCAGGAAGGGGTTGCCGTGCAGGGCGAGCGAGGACTGTCGACGTACGAGAGCAAGCGCGACTTCGAGCGGACCCGTGAGCCGCGGGGCAAGGAGGCCGGCGGGCCGCCGCCCGCCGACGGCGGCGACCCGGTCTTCGTGGTGCAGATCCACGACGCCTCGACCATGCACTTCGACTTCCGGCTGGAGGTCGACGGCGTACTGAAGTCCTGGTCCGTCCCGAAGGGCCCCTCCACCGACCCGCACGACAAACGGCTGGCGATGCCGACCGAGGACCACCCCATGGAGTACCGCGAGTTCGAAGGCGTGATCCCGAAGGGCGAGTACGGCGGCGGCACGGTGATCGTGTGGGACCAGGGCACGTACCGCCCGCTCCCGCCCAAGAAGCGCAAGGACCGCGACGCCACCTTCGCCGAGCGGCTGGAGCACGGGCACGCCACGTTCTGGATGGACGGCGAGAAGCTGCGCGGCGGCTACGCGCTCACCCGCTTCCGCACGGCGGAGTCCGAGGGCCGGGAGTCCTGGCTGCTGGTGAAGGAGAACGACGAGCGGGCCGGGCAGCGCGGCACACCGGACCCGCGCCGGGCCAAGTCCGCGCGCAGCGGGCGGACGCTCGGCCAGGTCGCGGCCGACGAGAGCGCCGACGAGGGCAAGGAGCGCTGAGCGTGGCGGGGCTGCTGGAGTCGCTGCCCGGCGAAGAACGACGGCTGCTGGCCGACGCGCCCTCGGGCGAACAGCTGGCAGCCCACCCCATGCTCGCCGTGCTCTCCGACCGCCGGGACTTCGACGAGGGCTGGATCTTCGAACGCAAGCTGGACGGCGTCCGGGCGCTGGCCGTACGCGACGGAACCCGCACCCGGCTGCTGTCCCGTACCGGCCGGACCGTGAACGACACCTACCCCGAGATCGCCGACGCGCTGGCCGCCCAGAGCGCCCGCGACTTCGCCGTGGACGGCGAGATCGTCGCGTTCTCGCAGGGCCGCACCGAATTCTCCCGGCTCCAGCAGCGAATGGGCATCACCGACCCCGCGCAGGCCCGCGCCAGCTCGGTGGCGGTGACGTACTACGTCTTCGACCTGCTGCGGCTGGACGGCAAGGACCTCACCCGGCTGCCGCTGCGCACCCGCAAGTCCCTGCTCCGCCGCAGCCTGCGCTTCGTCTCCCCGCTGCGCTTCACCCCGCACCGCAACGAGGGCGGGCCGCAGCGGCTGGCCGACGCCTGCGAGCGGGGCTGGGAGGGACTGATCGCCAAGCGCGCCGACGGTCCCTACGTGCCACGCCGCTCCTCCGACTGGCTGAAGCTGAAGTGCGCGCGCGGCCAGGAGTTCGTCATCGGCGGCTTCACCGAGCCGGCCGGCAGCCGCGTCGGTTTCGGCGCGCTGCTGCTGGGTTACTACGCGGACGGCACGCTGCGGTACGCGGGCAAGGTCGGCACCGGCTACGACCGAGCCGCGCTGCACCGCATCCGCGGGCTGCTGGACGAACTGGGGACGGACCGCTCGCCGTTCGCGGCCCCGGTACGGGAGCGCGCCGCGCACTGGGTGCGCCCCGAGCTGGTCGCCGAGGTCGGCTTCACGGAGTGGACCCGGGACGGGATGCTGCGCCACCCGCGGTTCCTGGGCCTGCGGGACGACAAGGAGCCGTCGGAGGTGGTGCGGGAGGAGCCGCGCGAGGCCGCCTGACGCCGGGCCCCACGGCTTACGAGCCGTACGCGTACGCCTCGGACCGTGTCGTACGCGTACACCTCAGCACGCCTCACTGCCGCCGCTGTCCGGTCCCTCCTCCACCACCGTGGTCACATGGGCGTGGATCTCCTTGGTGATCTCCGTCAGCGGCAGCACCTTGTCCACCTCGCCGGTGCGGATCGCCGCGCCCGGCATCCCGAAGTGCGCCGACGTCGCCTCGTCCTGGGCGAGGGCCCGGCCGCCGCAGCAGGCGACCGCGCGGATGCCGGACTGGGCGTCCGTGCCGACGCCGGTGAGGACCACCGCCAGCGCCCGCGGCCCGCAGGTCACGGCCAGGGTCGCCAGCATCATGTCCGCCGTCGGCC
Organism: Streptomyces sp. NPDC026301; assembly: GCF_055567935.1. Classification (NCBI taxonomy): domain Bacteria; kingdom Bacillati; phylum Actinomycetota; class Actinomycetes; order Kitasatosporales; family Streptomycetaceae; genus Streptomyces; species Streptomyces sp. NPDC026301. The sequence continues at coordinate 106,511 of NZ_JBVHPN010000012.1, forward strand.
GCGGCGGCACCGCGCGCTCGCCGACGGCGATCAGCCCGATGCGGTTGTCGCTGACCACCAGCAGATGGTGGCCGGGCGGGGTGACCAGCACCGTGCCTTGCTCCATGGTGTCCCCGTCGCGGGCGGAGCGGACCGTCAGCCGACAGCGGGCGTCGAGCAGCTGCGGCAGCCTGTTGGGACGGTCGGGCTGCTGGTGCTGGGCCACCAGGACCGCCGCCGGCAGATCGGCGGGCAGCGGCCCGAGCACCTGGAACAGCGCGTTGAGCCCGCCGGCCGAGGACGCGAGCGCGACGACCGGGAACCTGGCCTCGGGTCCGAGGCCGGGCTCCCCGTCGAATTTCGAGACGTACGACGTCATGGCTGCCGCCTGCTCGCGTCGCCCGGTCAGCGGACGCCGGTGACGACGAAACCGCCGCGTACCGTCGAGGGAACGCGGTGCAGCGGCACCGTCAGGTCCTGCTCCGGCACCCGGTACTCCAGCCGTGCCAGCAGGGGTACGAGGGTCTGGAGCAGCGCGAGCACGATGTCCTCGCCCGGGCAGCGGTGGCCGCTGGAGACCTCGCCGCCGCCCTGCGGGATGAGGTCGTCGCGGCCCGGCTCGGCGTCCGTGAAGCGCGTGGGGTCGAAGGTGTACGGGCGTGGCCACAGGTCGGGGTCGTGGTTCTGGCCGTAGACGTCGAGCAGGACCATCGTGCCGGCCCCGATGCGCTCGCCCTGCCACTCCAGGTCGCGTGCGGCCAGCCCGCCGAGGAACGGCACGAAGGGGTAGAAGCGGCGTACCTCGTGGGCGAAGCCGCGGGCGTACCCGGCGTCGCCCTTGGCGAGCGGCGCGCGGTGCTCGGGCCAGCGGTGCAGGGCGTGCGCGGCGAACGTGAGGAACCAGGCGACCGCGACGGTCGGCCGGATGACGTTGAGCACCTCGACGGCGGCCGTGTGCGCGTCGAGCGGGGAGCCGTCCACCTCGAGGTGCCGGGCCACCTCCGTCAGCGCCGAACCGGTCGGCCGGCCCGACGCCTCGTGCTCCGGCCCGGCCCGCCGGATGTCCTCGATGCGGCGCGCCAGCCGCTCCTCCTGGCGGCCGCGCGCACGGCGGGCCCGCCAGTGGCGCGGCCCCGGCGTCGCGAAGCCGTCCACCATCGCCACCAGGTCGTCGGCCATCTCCTGCGCGCCGTCGTCGTCGAGCGCGATGCCCGCCCAGTCGCAAACCGCGCGGGTGAGCAGCAGCGCGAACGCGTCGAAGAGGACGACGCGCGGGCGGCCGGCCCAGTCGGCGCGGGCCCGCTCCCATTCGGCGGCCGCGCGCTCGGTCAGGTCGGCGATGCCCTCCTCGTCCTTGAGCAGGTGCACGAAGAGGGCCTTGCGCACCCGGTGCCGGTCGCCGTCGAGGGTGTGCACCGCGCCGCGGCCGAAGAGCGTGTCGAGCACCGGGCCCGGCAGCGCGTCACGGCGGTGGATGTGGCTCTCGTCGTAGAAGAACCGCACGGCATCCGGGCCGTGCAGCGCGATCGCCGGCTTTCCCAGCAGCCGGGTGCGGACCGGTGCGCCGCCGTTGCGGCGCCTGCGGTCGGGCAGCCACGCGTACCCCTCCAGGAGCAGCGGCACGGTGCTGTCGGACAGGGACGACAAAGACACCCCCACAGCGCTCAGTCCTCCTCGGGCCGCGCGGACCCCTGCCGCTTCGCGCGCGGCGGCCGGGTGCGGGCGGGCTCGTCCGGGTCGGGCCGGGTACCGGCCTTCGCGCGCTCGCCCTCGTCGACGGACTCCTGGGCGTCCAGGCTGGTGGTCAGGGGGTCCCCGCTCTCGCCGGCCACGTGCCGCCGCTGTTCGGGGCCGGCGACGCGCGTCTCGGCGTCCTCGAACTCGGCCAGCACCTCCTTCGCCGCCGTGTCCCGGCTCCGGGGGTCGCCCCGGCCCGCGCCCTTGGCGGCGCTGCGCCCGTTCTCGCCCTGCTCGTTCTTCCGGGTCATAACGCTCCGTTCCGTCCTTCCGGGACTCTCTTCCGGGGACTGCACGAGATTCCACGGGTGCCCCGCCGAACGGGCCTCAACTCATGATGGTGCGCCAACTCATATCCGGCATCACGGACAAGGTCATTCCTCCTCCTCCACCCGGGCGAAGAGGCTGTCGTCGAGCCGGGCCAGCAGGTCGGCCGGGTCCGCGTACACCTCCGAGGCGCCGGCCTTCTCCAAATCGGCCCGCGGGATGCCGCCGCACAGCAGGGCGACCGCGCCGACCCCGGCCCGGCTCGCGGCCTGCATGTCCCACACCGAGTCCCCCACGAACACCGCCTGCTCCGCCGCCACCCCGGCCAGCTTCCTGGCGTGTTCCACCGGCTCGGGCGCGGGCTTGCCCTCGCTGACGTCGTCCGCGCTCGCGGTGTCCACGATGGCGTCGTCGGCGTCGATGGCCCGGCGCAGCGCGCCCAGCTCGTGCCCGCCGGCCGAGGTGACCAGCACGTTCCGCCAGCCGCGTGCCGCCAGGGCGCGCAGCAGCTCGCCCGCGGCGTCCATCGCGGGCAGCCGCTCGAAGTACGTGGCGTACAGCGTCTTGTGCCCGGCGCTGATGTCCGCGTCCTGCCCGGTGTCCCGGTCCTCCCCCAGTACATGGGCGATCAGATCGCTCGACGGGCGTCCGAGCGCGTGGTGGATGGCGGTCATCGGCACGTGATGCCCGCGCTGCCGGAACGCCTCCCACCACGCCGTGACGTGGAGGTGGTTGGTGTCGGCGAGCGTGCCGTCGACGTCGAACAGTGCCGCGCGTGCCATGACTGTGCCTTTCCGTCCGGGACGTACGGCGTACGGAGTACCCGTCACAGCGGCACCGACTACCCCGGCCCCCGGCCGAACGGGTGAACGCTCAGGCCACCGGCTGCGTGCGGAGCGGCAGACCCGTGTAGTTCTCGGCCAGTTCGGCGGCGGCGTGCGGGGACGTCGCGATGCGGTCGAGCTGGGAGAGCTGGAGGCGGGTCTCGAAGGGGGACTGGTCGGGTGCGGTGTGGAGGGTGGTGGTCATGAAGTACGAGAAGTGCTCGGCGCGCCAGACGCGGCGCAGGCAGGTGTCGGAGTAGGAGTCCAGGAGGTCCGTGGCGCCGGTGGCGTGCCAGTGGGTCAGCGCGCGGGCCAGGACGATGACGTCGGCGGCGGCGAGGTTGAGGCCCTTGGCGCCGGTGGGCGGCACGATGTGCGCGGCGTCGCCGGCCAGCAGGACCCGGCCGTACGCCATCGGTTCGGTGACGTGGCTGCGCATCGGGAGGACCGACTTGCTCGTGATCCGGCCGCGCTTGAGGCGCCAGCTGGGGTCGGCGTCGAGGGCGAAGCGGGCGTCGAGCTCGTCCCAGATGCGGTCGTCGGACCAGTCGGCGGGGTCGGTGCCGTTGGGGACCTGGAGGTAGTGCCGGCTGACCGCCGGGGACCGCATGCTGGCCAGCGCGAAGCCGCGGTCGGAGTGGGCGTAGATCAGCTCGTCGGCGGCGGGCGGCGCGTCGGCGAGGATGCCGAGCCAGGAGTACGGGTACACGCGCTCGTACGTGGTGCGCAGGTGCTCCGGTACGGCGTTGCGGGCGACGCCGTGGAAGCCGTCGCAGCCGACGACGTAGTCGCAGGTGAGGGTCTGTTCCTTGCCCTCGTGGGTGTAGCGGATCAGCGGGCGGTCGGTGTCGGCGCCCTCCACGGAGTGCACGTCCGCTTCGAAGAGCAGCGGGCCGCCCTCGGCGAGCTGGAGCGCGATGAGGTCCTTGACGACCTCGGTCTGCGCGTACACCGTCACCCGGCGCCCGTCGGCGAGGGAGGGGAAGTCGACGCGGTGGGCGCGCCGGTCGAAGCGCAGCTCGATGCCGTCGTGGACCATGCCCTCCGCGTCCAGCCGCGCCCCGGCCCCGCACGCACGCAGCGCGTCCACGGTGGCCTGTTCGAGGATTCCGGCGCGCTGGCGCTGCTCCACGTAGGCGCGGTCGCGGCGCTCCAGCAGGACGCTGTCGATGCCGGCGGTGTGCAGCAGGCGGGCGAGCAGCAGGCCGGAGGGGCCGCCGCCGATGATCCCGACGGTGGTGTGCATGTGGTGTCTCCTCGTCGTCGAGGACGGTGCGGTATCGGTTCGAGTACCGCTCCTTGTGGCGGATGTTCGCGTAGTGAAATAATGTTCACGACCGCATGGCCATGAGTCTGCGCCCGCCCCGTACGCCTGTCAACGGTTTGATCATGGGCGATTACGGTGTACTGGAGATCCACGACGGAGAGCCGATGCCACCGACCGAGACCACGATGCCGCCCGCCGCCGGCGAGGTACCGGCCGAGGCCGTGACGCCGCTGCTGCGCGGCATCGCCGTGCTGCGCCGGCTCACCGACGCCGACGGCACGCTGAGCCTGAGCGAGCTGGAGCGCGCCACCGGCCTCGCCCGCTCCACCGTCGACCGGGTGACCGCGACCCTCGCCCGCATGGGCTTCGTGCGCCTGGACGGCCGGGACGCCACGCTCACCCCGCGCGTCATGGCGCTGGGCAACGCCTACCTCGCCGCGCTGCGGCTGCCCGGGCTGCTCGGCGGGCACGCCGACGCGCTCGCCGACGCGCTGGACGAGTCGGTGTCCCTCGCGGTCCCCGACCGGGACGGCATCCGCTTCCTGCACCAGGCGACCCGGCGCCGCGCGATGTCCCTCAGCTTCCGCATCGGCGACCTGCTGCCGGCCGAGCGCACGGCGCCGGGCGCGCTGTTCGCCGCGGAGTGGACCGAGGCGGAGTGGGCGCGCTGGCGGGAGCGCCGGGCCGCCGACCCGGAGGACCGCGGCTTTCCTGCGGTACCGCCGCGTGACGCCGCACGGGCCGCGGCGGAAGGCGACCTCTTCGAGGAGCTTGCACGGCAGGCGCGCGAACAGGGGTGGGCGCTGGACGACCAGCTGATCGAGCCGGGGCTGGTCGCGCTGGCTGTGCCGGTACGCGCCCCGGAGGGGTCGGTCAGGTGCGCGGTGAGCGTGGTGAGCCACACCAGCCGGCACAGCGCCGCCTCGCTGCGGGACACGCTGCTGCCCCGGCTGCGGGAGACCGTGGACGGCATGGAGCGGGAGCTGCGGCGGGCGCGGGAGACGCCGGCGGAGGCGGCCGTCCCGCCGCCCGCACCGCTCGCCGCCTGGACGGCCGCCTCCAAGCAGGAACTGGGCCGGGAGTTCATCGAGTCGCTGGCCCGCGGCCTGACCGTGCTGACGGCGTTCGGCGCCGGGCGCGCCGAGCTGACGCTGTCAGCGGCCGCCGAGGCCACCGGGCTGGCGCGGGCCACGGCCCGCCGGGCCCTGATCACCCTGGAACACCTGGGGTACGTCACCTCCGAAGGGCGCGCCTTCCGGCTCACCCCGCGGGTGCTGGCACTCGGCTATCCCCCGCTCTCCCGTACGTCGCTCCCCCGGATCGCCGCGCCGCACCTCGCCACGCTCGCGGCGCGCGTGCACGATTCGGCGTCCCTGGCCGTGCTCGCGGGCGACGACATCCAGTACACGGCGCGGGTCGCCACCACCCGCGTGATGAGCGTCAACATCACCACCGGCACCCGGCTGCCCGCGTATGCCACCGCGCTCGGCCGGGTGATGCTGGCCGGCCTGCCGCCCGCCGAGCGGTCCGCACGGCTCGCGCGCACCGAAGCGCAGCCGCTGACCCCGCGGACGGTCACCGATCCCGCCGAACTCGCCGCCGTACTGGACCGGGTGGCCGGTCAGGGCTACGCACTGGTGGAGGAGGAGCTGGAGGAGGGCCTCCGCTCGATCGCCGTACCGGTCCGCGACGGCACGGGCGAGGTCGTCGCGGCGGTGAACGTCGCGATGCACACCGTCCGCCGCAGCGCGGAGGACTGCGTCACCGACGTCCTGCCGGAGCTGCGCGCCGCGGTGTCCGGCATCGAGGCGGACCTGCACATCGCGGGCCGCTTCGCACCCATCCCGACGACTTAAAGCCCCTCGTCCCGCTGCGCCACCCGCAGCAGCAGCGCGTGCAGCGTGTCGCGCTCCTCTTCCGACAGCGGGCCGGTCAGTTCGTCGGTGACGCGGTGGCTGGCCTCGTCGGTGTCCCGGAGGTACGTACGGCCGGCCTCGGCCAGTACGACGATGCGGCGGCGCCGGTCGGCGGGGGCCGGGCGGCGCTCGACGAGGCGGAGCCGTTCGAGGTCGTCGACGAGTCCGACGATGGCGCTCGGGTCGTACCCCAGCCGCTCGCTCAGCTCCCGCTGCGGTGCGCCCTCGACGGTGGCGAGGTAGCGCAGCAGGGCGTAGTGGCGCAGCCGGAGCCCGGACTCCTCCAGGGCCGCGTTGAAGAGCTGTCCGGAGCGCAGGCCCAGCCGGTAGAGCAGGTATCCGGTGTCGGCGTGCAGCCCCCGCATCCACGGCTCGTCGGCGTCGACGGGCCTGGCCTCGGCGGTGGGCGTTCCCTGGGGGGTCATGGCGCTCCCTGTTCGGTGCCCCGCGGGCGGGGCGGTCTCTCCGGCTCTCCATCTCACCAGCGGTCCCAGCATGCCGCACTTTCGATTACGAGAACAACCATTGACGTCAACAATGATTGGTCTTAGCTTCGATCTCGGCGGGGCCGCGAGCCGAACGATCTTCCGCGGCTCATTGCCTCGTATGCCCAACTCCTTTGCTTTGCGCACTTGTTGAGAGGACGTCACCATGTCCGGACCCACTGCCCACTCCCCCGTCGACCTCACCGGCAAGGTCGCCGTCGTGACCGGTTCCGGCCGCGGCCTGGGCCTCGCATACGCCTCGGCACTCGCCGCGGCCGGCGCCTCCGTCGTCGTCAACGACCTCGACGAGGCCGTGGCCGAGCAGGCCGCCAAGACGATCACCGAGGCCGGCGGCCGGGCCGTCGCGGAGGCCGTCGCGGTCGGCACCGCCGAGGCGGCCGACCGGCTGGTGGCCCGCGCGGTCGAGGAGTTCGGCCGGCTGGACGTGATGGTCACCAACGCGGGCATCCTGCGGGACCGCGTGCTGTGGAAGATGACCGACGACGACTTCGACGCCGTGCTCACCACCCACCTCAAGGGCACCTTCACCTGCGCCCGGGCCGCCGCCGTGCGGATGCGGGAGCAGGGCGAGGGCGGCCGGCTGATCCTGGTCGGCTCGCCCGCCGGGCAGCGCGGCAACTTCGGCCAGACCAACTACGCCGCCGCCAAGGCCGGCATCGCCGCCATGACGCGTACCTGGTCGATGGAGCTGGCGCGGGCCGGGGTGACGGTCAACGCGATCGTGCCGGTCGCGGCGACCGCGATGACCGAGACGATCCCGGCGTTCGCGCCGTACATCGAGGCCATGAAGCAGGGCGCGCCGCTGCCGGACTTCCTGCGCAAGGGCGAGGGCTTCGGCACGGCCGAGGACTGCGCCGCGCTGGTGCCCTTCCTCGCCTCGGACGCGGCGAAGGACGTCACCGGCCAGTGCGTCGGCATCGGCGGCGACAAGCTCTCCCTGTGGTCGCACCCGCAGGAGGTGTCCGTGGCGTACGCGGACGGCGGCTGGCGCCCGGAGACCGTCGCGGCCGCCTGGCACACGAGCGTGGGCCGCGAGCCGCAGTCCGTGGGCATCCCCGCCCCCGTCGTCCCGGAGGCGTGAGCCATGACGACCGGCGCGATGAACGTGGACGAACTGGTCGCCATCGACGTGCACACCCACGCCGAGGTCTCCAGCAAGGGCCAGGCGTCCCTCGACGCCGACCTGGCCGACGCCTCCAGCGCGTACTTCAAGATCGAGGGCAACCGGAAGCCGACGCTGCCGGAGATGGCGGCGTACTACCGCGAGCGGAAGATGGCCGCCGTCGTCTTCACCGTGGACGCCGAGTCCGCGACCGGCACCGAGCCGGTACCGAACGAGGAGGTCGCCGAGGCCGCCGCGGCCAACGCCGACGTGCTGATCCCGTTCGCCTCGCTCGACCCGTTCCGCGGGAAGGCGGCGGTGAAGCGGGCGCGGCGGCTGGTCGAGGAGTACGGCGTACGCGGCTTCAAGTTCCACCCGAGCATCCAGGGGTTCTTCCCCAACGACCGGCTGGCGTACGGGCTCTACGAGGTCATCGAGGAGACCGGCGCGATCGCCCTCTTCCACACCGGGCAGACCGGCATCGGCGCGGGTGTGCCGGGCGGCGGCGGGATCCGGCTGAAGTACTCCAACCCGCTGCACGTGGACGACGTGGCGGCCGACTTCCCGCACCTGAAGATCATCCTGGCCCATCCGTCGTTCCCCTGGCAGGACGAGGCGCTGGCGGTGGCCACGCACAAGCCGGGGGTGCACATCGACCTGTCGGGCTGGTCGCCGAAGTACTTCCCGCCGCAGCTCGTGCAGTACGCCAACACGCTGCTGAAGGACAAGGTGCTCTTCGGCTCCGACTACCCCGTGCTCACGCCGGACCGCTGGCTCGCGGACTTCGCGAAGCTGGAGATCAAGGACGCCGTCCGGCCGAAGATCCTCAAGGAGAACGCCGCCCGGCTGCTCGGGCTCGCCTGACCCCACAGCAAGGACCCCGATCGGCCCCCGAAAGGACCCAAGGAGAGCCGCTGTGCGCAACGAGGGACTGGGGTCGTGGCCCGCCCGCCGGGCACGCAAGACCCCGCACCGCACCGCCGTCCGCCACGAAGGCGCGGCGACCACCTACGCCGAACTGCACGACCGCACCACCCGGCTGGCCCGCGCGCTGCGCGCGGCCGGCGTCCGGCGCGGCGACCGGATCGCCTACCTCGGCCCCAACCACCCGGCCTTCCTGGAGACGTTCTTCGCCGCCGGCGCGCTGGGCGCGGTCTTCGTCCCGCTCAACACCCGCCTGGCCGGACCGGAGATCGCGTACCAGCTCACCGACTCGGGCGCCGTCACGCTGGTGCACTCCCCCACCCACGCCGGCCTCGTGGCCGGCCTGGGCGACACGGCCGCCACGGTACGGACGTACATCGAAGTGGGCCCGGCGTACGAGGAGTTGCTCGCGGGCGCCACCGCGGAGCCGCTCGACGAGCCGGTCACCGGCGACGACGTGTGCATCATCATGTACACCTCGGGTACGACGGGCCGCCCCAAGGGCGCGATGCTCACGCACGCCAACCTCACCTGGAACGCGCTGAACGTCCTGGTCGACACCGACCTGACCGCTGACGAGGTGGCGCTGGTCTCCGCGCCGCTGTTCCACACCGCCGGGCTGAACATGCTCACCCTGCCGGTCCTGCTCAAGGGCGGCACCTGCGTGCTGGTGGAGTCCTTCGACCCCGACGCCACCTTCGACCTGATCGCCGAGCACCGGATCACCTTCATGTTCGGCGTGCCCACGATGTACGAGCGGATCGCGCACAGCCCGCGCTGGCCGGCCGCCGATCTGTCCTCGCTGCGCATCCTGACCTGCGGCGGCTCGCCCGTATCCGGGCCGCTGATCGCCGCGTACCAGGAGCGCGGGCTGACCTTCCAGCAGGGGTACGGCATGACGGAGGCGTCCCCCGGCGCGCTCTTCCTCGACGGTGAGCACGCCATCACGAAGGCGGGCTCGGCCGGGGTGCCGCACTTCTTCACGGACGTGCGGGTGGTGCGGCCCGATCTGACGGCGGCCGGCGTCGGCGAGGCCGGCGAGGTGCTGGTGCGCGGCCCGAACGTGATGCCCGGCTACTGGGGCCTGCCCGAGGAGAGCGCCGCCGCGTTCGCCGACGGCTGGTTCCGCACCGGCGACGCGGCCCGGATCGACGCGGACGGCTATGTCACCGTCGTGGACCGCCTCAAGGACATGATCATCTCGGGCGGCGAGAACGTCTACCCCGCCGAGGTGGAGAACGCCCTGCTCGCCCACCCCGGCATCGCCGAGTGCGCCGTGATCGGCGTACCGGACGAGCGGTGGGGCGAGGTGCCGCGTGCCGTGGTCGTCGCCCGGGAGGGCTGCGCCCTGGACCCGGCCGAGGTGCTCGCCGCGCTCGCCGGCCGGCTGGCCAAGTACAAGATCCCCAAGTCGGTGGTGGTGGCGGACGAACTGCCGCGCACCGCCTCCGGAAAGCTCCTCAAGCCCCGCGTCCGCGCGCTCTTCGGCACGCGCTGACGCCTTCCTCTCTTATGTCTTACGGAGAACACCTCATGAGCATCACCGTCCACGGCATCGACGAACTCAAGAAGCTCGCCGGCAGCGACCTCGGCACGAGCGACTGGCTGGACGTCACCCAGGACCGCATCGACACCTTCGCCGACGCCACCGGCGACCACCAGTGGATCCACACCGACCCGGAGAAGGCGGCGCAGGGCCCGTTCGGCGCGCCGATCGCGCACGGCTATCTGACGCTCTCGCTCTTCATTCCGCTCTTCACCGGCCTCCTCGACGTGCAGGGCGTCACCACGAAGGTCAACTACGGCCTGGACAAGGTGCGGTTCCCCTCCCCCGTGAAGGTCGGCTCGCGCATCCGGCTGGCCGCCACGCTCGCCTCCGTGGACGAGGTGAAGGGCGGGGTGCAGATCGCGGTGGACGGCACGGTCGAGATCGAGGGCGGTACGAAGCCCGCCTGCGTCCTGCGCAGCCTCTCCCGCTTCTACGGATGACGGCCGTGAGCGACCTGCCGGACACCCGGCAGCTGCGGCGGGTCGCGCTCTCCGGACTCCTCGGCACGGCCGTGGAGTTCTACGACTTCCTGGTCTACGGCACGGTCGCCGCGCTCGTCTTCGGCGACCTGTTCTTCCCCGCGGCCTCGCCCGCCGCCGGCACCGTCGCGGCCTTCGGAACCTTCGCGGCCGGGTATCTCGCCCGGCCGCTCGGCGGCCTCGTCTTCGGGCACTTCGGCGACCGGCTCGGCCGCAAGTCGATGATGCTGACGACGATGGTGCTGATGGGCGTCGGCAGCTTCCTCATCGGGCTGCTGCCGACGTACGACGCGATCGGCGTCTGGGCGCCCGTCCTGCTGGTACTGCTGCGCGTCGTCCAGGGGATCGCGATCGGCGGCGAGTGGGGCGGCGCGACGCTGATGGTCGCCGAGCACGCGGGCGGCCGGCCGCGCGGCCGCTGGACCAGCCTCACCCAGCTCGGCGCGCCGCTCGGCACCGTCCTGTCCACCGTCGTCGTCACCCTCGTCGCCGCGCTGCCCGACGACCAGTTCCGAATCTGGGGCTGGCGAGTGCCGTTCCTGCTCAGCATCGTCCTGCTGGGCGCCGGGCTGTACGTACGGCTGAAGGTCACCGAGAGCCCGCTGTTCCGCGCGGTCAAGGAACAGCGGACCGCCGCCCGGCTGCCGCTCCTCGACGTGCTGCGCAAGCCGCGCGCGGTGCTGCTGGCGGCCTGCGTCGGCATCGGCCCGTTCACCGCCCAGTCCCTGCTGACCAGCTTCATGGTGTCGTACGCGGTCGGGCACGGCTTCACGCGGACGCAGGTACTCACCGGCGTCACGCTCGCCTCCTGCACGGCGCTGCTGGTGCTGCCGTGCGCCGGGGCGCTGTCCGACCGGTTCGGGCGGCGGCCGGTGGTGCTGGCCGGCGCGGTGCTCTCCGCCGCCACCGCGTTCCCGGTGTTCGCGCTGGTCGACTCCGGCAGTCCCGGGCTGCTGATCCTGGCGCTCGTCCTCGGGCACGGCATCGCCCAGTCCACGATGTACGGGCCGCTGGGGGCGCTGCTCACCGAGATGTTCGGCACCCGCGTGCGCTACACCGGCGCCTCGCTCGGCTACCAGACCGCGACGCTGCTGGGCGCAGGCTTCTCACCGCTGATCGCCGGGAGCCTGCTCGCTTCGTACGGCGGCAGCGGGCCCGTCGCGCTGCTGCTCACGGCGGGCGCGGCCGTCACCGCCCTCACGGTGTGGCGGGTCAGGGAGACCAGCCGCGACCGGTTCGACGCCGAGGAAGCCCATCCCCTACCTGAAGGAGTCCGTTGATGAGAGTCCGTAAGCGGGCGCGGACCGGCGCGGCCGTCGCCGCGCTGCTCCTCGCCGCCACGGCCGCCCCCGCCGCCGCAACACCGGCACCCTCGCACCACCTCGAAGGCACGCTGCCGTCCGGCGCCACGTACCTGATCGACACGCCCGCCCACTGGAACGGCACCCTGCTGCTCTTCAGCCACGGCTACCGGCCGGCCGGCAGTCCCAACGAGGCGATGGACGCCTCCGACGAGGCCACGAAGAAGCTGCTGCTGGAGGAGGGGTACGCGCTCGCCGGGTCCTCGTACTCCGCCACCGGCTGGGCCGTCGAGCAGGCGGTGCCCGACCAGGTCGCCACCCTCGACGCCTTCGCCGACCGCATCGGTACGGCACGGCGCACGCTCGCCTGGGGCGAGTCCTACGGCGGCCTGGTCACCACCGCCATCGCCGAGCGGCACCCCGGCCGTATCGACGGCTCGCTGTCCCTGTGCGGCCTCGTCCAGGGCGGCGTCGCCAACTGGAACTCCACGCTGGACCCGGTCTTCGCGCTGAAGACGCTGCTGGCGCCCCGGTCCGGCATCCCGCTGACCGGCTTCGCGGACGGGGACGAGGCGGACCAGGCGGCTGGCCGGCTGGGCACCGCCGTCTCCGGCGCCCAGCGCACCCCGGCCGGGCGGGCGCGGATCGCGCTGGCCGCCGCGCTGCACAACATCCCCGGCTGGAACGATCCGGAACAGGACCGCCCCGCGCCGCACGACTACCCGGCACAGCAGGCCAACCAGTACCGGGCGGTCAGCACGATGCTGCTGGACGCCGCCTTCCGGCGCCGCCAGGAGGCCGAGCAGCGGGCCGACGGGAACATGTCCTGGAACACGAGCGTGGACTACGCGGCGATGCTGCGCAGGTCATCCGGTTTCAAGGAGGTCGACGCGCTCTACAGGTCGGCGGGGCTGTCGCTGCGCGACGACCTCCGTACGCTCGCCGACGCGCCCCGCGTCAAGGCCGATCCCGCCGCCGTCCGCTACATGACCCGCAACATCGCCTTCACCGGGCAGCTGCGCACCCCGCAGCTGGACGTGCACACCACCGGCGATCCGCTGGTCCCGGTCCAGGTCACCTCGGCGCACCAGCGCGCCGTCACGGCCGCCGGATCCGGGGCGCTGCTGCGCCAGGGATTTGTCGACAACGCCGGTCACTGCGCGTTCACCCCCGCCGAGCAGCTCGCGGCCCTGCACACGGTCGACCATCGGGTGACCACCGGGCATTGGGGCGACACCTCGCCCGGCGCGCTCAACACGGAGGCACGGCGGTCCGACCCGACGACGGAGGCGCGTTACCTGGCCTTCCGCCCGGGACCGTATCCGCGTCCCTACGATCTGGCGCACCCGGGCGACGGGCAGTAGGGCGCGCGGCGGGGCGGTCAGCGGCCCAGTGCCTTCGCCAGTTCGTCCTTGGTCATCGAGGAGCGGCCGTCGATGTTCTTCTGCTTTGCCTCGTTGTAGAGCTGGTCCTTCGTCGGGCCCTTGGGGCCCGTGCGGTTGCCGGAGCGCTGCCCGCCGCGTTCCGGCGCGGACTTCGTGTCCTGGGTGGAGGTCCTGCTCGCCGACTTCGACTCGCCGGAGCGGGCCCGCTCCTTGTTGACCGTCCGCGCGGCGATCTCCTTCGCCCGCCCGGAGGAGGTACCGCGCTGCTCGGCGCCTTCCTTGATGTGCTCGTACTGCCGTTCGCGCTTCGCGTTGGAGCCGCTGGGCATCACGCGCCCCTTTCCGTACCGCGGAACGCGCCTCGCGTTCCGCTCGGCTTCCTTTCCGCCACCCGAGTGCCCGGCACGGCGGCCGTCAATCACGCCGCGCGGCCGCGTCCCAGTCCAGCGTGGCGACCGTGCAGATGCGGGTGTTCATGTTCCGTTCCATCATGCGCAGCGCCGCGTCGGCGAGGTCGGGGTGGATGGGGGCGACCGCGTCGTCCGGGACGGTGACCTTCAGGTGCCGGATGTGCGCGTCCAGCGCGGAGTACATCACGCACTGCTCGGTGACCTGGCCGCACAGCACGACGTGGTCGATGCCGAGCTGGGAGAGCAGGTACGCCAGCGGCGTCTCGTAGAAGATCGAGTGCCGGGCCTTGACGATGAACAGCGAGGAGTCGTCGGGGCGGATCGGGTCCACCAGTTCCGCGTGCGGCCCGGCGAGCGCGGTCTGCAGGATCTCGCCGTGGTGCGAGCGCCACTCGCCGAAGTTGTCGTTGGCGTAGATCACCGGTACGCCGTCCTCGCGCGCCCGTTCGATGAGCCGGACGACGGCGGGCAGCGCCTCGCGCACCGAGGACAGCAGCAGATCGGCGTCCTCGTGGTCGTAGGTGTTGATCATGTCGATGACGATGAGGGCGGTGTGACTCACGCCTCCAGGGTTCACCGCACGCGCGCGGTTCTCACCTCGGGGCCGCGGGCCGGCGGGCCTCGGGTCCCGGGCCGGCGGACGGCGCACGCCGTGGCCGCGGCCGCTCGCCCGATTGGCGGGTGTGAGCGGCCTGTCGGCGGGCACCCGGCCGCATCAGGGGCAACCCTGGAGGCATTCATCACGGGGCCCCGGGCACCGGGCACCGACGGCGGGAGGACCCATGGGCGTACAGCGGCTGATCCGCGACTGGCCCGTGTACCGGCAGCTCACCGGCAAGGACCCGCTCGGCCGCGGACGCGCCGCGATGTCCGCGTACACCGAGGAACTGCGCCCGCGTACGGACACCGCCGACCGGGTGGTGCAGTCGGTCTGTCCGTACTGCGCGGTCGGCTGCGGCCAGCAGGTGTACGTCAAGGACGAGCGCGTCGTCCAGATCGAGGGCGACCCCGACTCCCCCATCAGCCGGGGGCGGCTGTGCCCCAAGGGTTCGGCGACGCTCCAGCTGACGACGGGCGACGCACGCCGCCACCAAGTGCTGTACCGGCGTCCGCACGGCACCGACTGGGAGCCGCTCGACCTCGACACCGCCATGGACATGATCGCCGACCGGGTCATCGAGACCCGCCGCGAGACCTGGGAGTGGGAGGTCGACGGCAAGCGCGTGGCCCGTACGCTCGGCATCGCCAGCCTCGGCGGCGCGACGCTCGACAACGAAGAGAACTATCTGATCAAGAAGTTGCTGACCGGGCTCGGCATCGTCCAGGTGGAGAACCAGGCGCGGGTCTGCCACAGCTCCACGGTCGCCGGGCTCGGCACGTCCTTCGGGCGCGGCGGCGCGACCACCTTCATGCAGGACCTCCAGCACGCCGACTGCATCGTCATCGAGGGCTCCAACTTCGCCGAGGCGCACCCGGTCGGCTTCCAGTGGGTCATGGAGGCCAAGGCCCGCGGCGCGACGGTCATCCACGTCGACCCGCGCTTCACGCGCACCAGCGCCCTCGCCGACCTGCACGTACCGCTGCGGGCCGGCACGGACATCGCGTTCCTCGGCGGGATCATCAACCACGTACTGACCGAGGGCAAGGAGTTCCGCGACTACGTCCTGGCGTACACCAACGCCGCCACCCTGGTCGGCGAGGACTTCCAGGACACCGAGGACCTGGACGGGATCTTCTCGGGCCTGGACGAGGAGAAGCACCGCTACGAAGCGGAGACCTGGCAGTACCAGGGCGCCGACGTACAGGCGCCCTCGGGCGACGTGGAACAGCGGCACGACGAACGGCTGCAGAAGGACCCCGAGACCGGGCGCCACCTCCACACGGCGGGGCACGCCGAGACCCACGGCTCGGGCGGCCCCCAGGCCGAGTCCCGCGCCGAGCAGGACCCGACGCTGCAGCACCCGCGCTGCGTCTTCCAGCTCCTCAAGCGCCACTACGCGCGCTACACCCCCGACATGGTTGCGGAGATCTGCGGCGTGCCGCGGGAGACATTCCTGCGCGTCTGCGAAGCCCTCACCGAGAATTCCGGCCCGGACCGCACCAGCGCTTTCGTGTACGCGGTGGGCTGGACGCAGCACACGGTGGGCTCGCAGTACATTCGCGCGGCGAGCGTCCTGCAATTGCTGCTGGGCAACATCGGGCGGCCCGGCGGCGGAATTCAGGCACTGCGCGGCCACGCCTCCATCCAGGGCTCCAGCGACATTCCCACCCTCTTCAACCTCCTGCCCGGATATCTGCCGATGCCGCACGCCCACGCGCACGAGGATCTCGATACGTTCGTCACGGCGAGCCGTACGGACAAGGGATTCTGGAGCAATATGCGGGCGTATCTCGTCAGCCTGCTGAAGGCGTACTACGGTGACGCGGCGACGCCCGACAACGACTTCTGCTTCGACCACCTGCCGCGGCTGACCGGCTCGCACGGCGCGTACGACATCGTCCTCGCGCAGCTCGACGGCGCCTGCAAGGGCTACTTCCTGATGGGCGAGAACCCGGCCGTCGGCTCCGCCAACACCCGCCTGCAACGCCTCGGCATGGCCAACCTCGACTGGCTGGTGGTCCGGGACTTCTCCCTCATCGAATCGGCGACGTGGTGGCAGGACGGCCCGGAGATCGAGTCCGGTGAACTGCGCACCGAGGACATCGGCACGGAGGTGTTCTTCCTCCCCGCCGCCTCGCACACCGAGAAGTCCGGCTCCTTCACCAACACCAACCGCTGGCTCCAGTGGCACCACGCCGCGGTCGAGCCGGACGGCGACGCGCGCAGCGACCTGTGGTTCATGTACCACCTGGGGCGCCGCATCAAGGAGAAGCTGGCCGCCTCCACCGACCCGATGGACCGCGCGATCCAGGACCTGGCCTGGGACTATCCCGTACAGGGCGAGCTGGACGAGCCGGTCGCCGACGCCGTACTGGCCGAGATCAACGGCCGCGGCCCGGACGGCGCGCCGCTCTCGGCGTACACCCAGCTCGCGGACGACGGCTCGACGAGCTGCGGCTGCTGGATCTACTGCGGGGTGTACGCGGACGGCGTGAACCAGGCCGACCGCCGCAAGCCGCATACCGAACAGGACTGGGTCGCCTCGGAATGGGCCTGGGCCTGGCCCGCCAACCGCCGCATCCTCTACAACCGCGCCTCGGCCCGCCCCGACGGCACGCCCTGGAGCGAGCGCAAGGCGTACATCTGGTGGGACGCCGAGGCGGGCAAGTGGACCGGCCGCGACGTACCGGACTTTGTACCCGACAAGGAGCCCGGGTACGTGCCCCCGGACGGCGCCGAGGGGCCCGAAGCCCTCCGCGGCGACGACCCGTTCATCATGCAGGCCGACGGCAAGGGCTGGCTGTTCGCGCCCGCCGGGCTGCTGGACGGGCCGCTGCCCACGCACTACGAGCCGCAGGACTCGCCGTTCACCAACGCCCTGTACCCGTCCCGGTCCCGCTCGCCCGCGCGCCAGGTCTACCAGCGCCCCGGCAACCGCTACCACCCCAGCGGCGACGAGCCCGGCGCGGAGACCTACCCCTACGTAGTCACCACGTACCGCCTCACCGAGCACTTCACCGCGGGCGGCATGAGCCGCTGGTCGCCGTACCTCTCCGAGCTCCAGCCGGAGTTCTTCTGCGAGATCTCCCCGGAGCTGGCGGCGGAGCGGGGCCTCACGCACACCGGCTGGGCCACGGTCATCACGGCCCGCAACGCCATCGAGGCACGAGTCCTGGTCACCGAGCGGATGAAGCCGCTGACCGTACAGGGCCGCACGGTGCACCAGATCGGCCTGCCGTTCCACTGGGGCCCCAACGGCACGGTCACCGGCGACGCGGCCAACGAGCTGGTGGCCATCGCGCTGGATCCCAACGCGCACATCCAGGAGGACAAGGCGCTGACCGCCGACATCCGACCCGGCCGCCGGCCGCGCGGCCCCGACCTGCCGCGGCTGGTCGCCGACTACCGGCGGCGCGCCGGGATCACCGAGCTCACGGGAAGCGAGCAGCAGTCATGACCGGCGTCTTCTTCGAGACCGGCAGCCTCTTCAGCGGCCCGGAGCCGGACCCTGCCGGGGACGCGGGTCACCCGGACCCGCCCGACCGGGTCGGCTTCTTCACCGACACCTCCGTCTGCATCGGCTGCAAGGCGTGCGAGGTGGCGTGCAAGGAGTGGAACGCGATCCCCGAGGACGGCCTGTCGCTCACCGGCATGTCGTACGACAACACCCAGGGCCTCGGCGCCTCCACCTGGCGACACGTCGCCTTCATCGAACAGTCGGCGCCGCGCCGGGTACCGGCGGACCCACCCGCGCCGGACGGCCGTACGGAACTCCCGCTCACCGAGGCGGACCCGCAGCGGCCCGCCGGGGACATGCGCTGGCTGATGTCCTCCGACGTCTGCAAGCACTGCACGCACGCGGCCTGCCTGGACGTCTGCCCGACCGGCTCGCTGTTCCGCACCGAGTACGGCACGGTCGTGGTCCAGGAGGACATCTGCAACGGCTGCGGTTACTGCGTACCGGCCTGCCCGTACGGCGTGATCGAACAGCGCGCGGACGACGGCCGGGCCTTCAAATGCACGATGTGCTACGACCGGCTCGGCGCCGGCCAGGAACCGGCCTGCGCCAAGGCCTGCCCCACCGACTCGATCCAGTTCGGCCCGCTGGAGGAACTGCGCGAGCGAGCCGCCCTCCGCGTCGACCAGCTCCAGGAAGCGGGCGTATCCGGCGCCCGGCTGTACGGCCACGACCCGGAGGACGGCGTCGGCGGCGACGGCGCGTTCTTCCTCCTCCTGGACGAGCCGGAGGTGTACGGACTGCCACCGGACCCGGTGGTCACCACGCGCGACCTGCCGGCGATGTGGAAACACGCGGGCGCGGCGGCCCTGTCCCTGGCGGCGGGCGCCGCGGTCTCATTCCTCCTGCCCGCGCTCCCGACCCTGCGACGGAAGGGACGGCGATGAGCGGCACCCGTGCCCGGCCCCATAAGGACGGGCGGCGCAAGGGCGAGCAACTGATGGTCCCCCGGGCCGAGTTCGACTCGTACTACGGACGGCCCGTCATCAAGGCCCCGGCGTGGGAGGCCCGGGACATCGCCGGGTACTTCTTCACGGGCGGCCTGGCCGGCGCCGGCTCCGTACTGGCCGCAGGCGCCCACTTGACCGACCGCCCCACCATGGCGAAGGCACTCAAGCTCTCCTCCCTCGCGGCAATCTCCCTCTCCACCGCAGCCCTCATCCACGACCTGGGCCGCCCCGACCGCTTCCTCAACATGCTGCGGGTGTGCAAACCGACCTCCCCGATGAGCGTGGGCTCGTGGCTGCTGGCGGGGTACGGGCCGCTGGCGGGCGCGGCGGCGGCGAGCGCGGTGACCGGCCGGCTGCCGCGGGTGGGCGCCGCCGCGACGGGGGCCGCGGCACTGCTCGGCCCGGCTGTCACGGCGTACACGGCGGTACTCGCGGCGGACACGGCGGTGCCCGCGTGGCACGGCGCCCACCGCGAACTGCCGTACCTCTTCGCCGCGTCGGCGACCGCCGCCGCCTCGGGCATGGCGCTGGTGACGTCCCCGACGGGGGAGAACGCGCCCGCGCGGTGCGCCGCGCTACTGGCTGCGGCGGCCGACAAGGCGGCCATCACCGCGGCCGAGCGGCGGCTCGGCATGGTCGCCGAGACCTACCGCACGGGAACGGCCGGCAAGCTGCTGCGCTGCGCGCAAGCCCTCACCGTGGCGGGCGCCGCGACCGCCGGCCTACTGGGCCACCGCAGCCGCCCGGCAGCGGTGGCGGGCGGCCTCGCCCTCCTGACCGGCTCGGCCCTCACCCGCTTCGGCATCTTCCACGCCGGCATCGCCTCGGCGAAGGACCCGAAGTACACGGTGGAACCACAGCGACGGGGGCGGGAGGAGCGGGGTTAGCGGGGCGCTGCGTAGCGTTGTCCACAGGCCGCCGGCTTTGTCAGTACCGGCCGGTACTGTGTTGAGAAGGGGACCTCGCACCCCCCAATGGGGGAAGAAGAGGGGCCGAAACGGTACGGCAAGTGCGGGGCATACGACAGGACCTCACAACGCCCGGATCTCATGCAGCAGATTCTTCTGGGCCCACTCGATGAACGGTTCCTGCTGGTCGCCGCCGATCTGTACGAGGGCGACCTCCGTGAAGCCGGCGTCCGCGTACGCCTTCACCGCTTCCACGAACGTACCGACGTCGTCGCCGCACGGGATGGCCTGCGCGATGTCCTCCTTGCGTACGTACTGCGTGGCGCCGCTGAAGCCGGACGGGCCGGGGAGTTCGGAGTTGACCGGCCAGCCGCCGACCATCCAGCGGAACTGGTCGTGCGCCCGGGCGATCGCCGCGTCCCGGTCGGGATCGTAGGAGACCGGGATCTGGCCGACGCGCGGCTTCCCCGTGCCGCCGTTCTTGTCGAACGCCTGCAGCAGCTCGCTCTTCGGCTCGGTGGCGATGACCAGGTCACCGAGCCGGCCCGCGATCGCGCAGGAGTACCCGCCGGAGACCGCGACGCCGATCTTCGGCGGCTCCTCGGGCAGGTCCCACAGCACGGCCTGGTCCACATTGAAGTGCTCGCCGTGATAGGTCACCTCGTCACCGGAGAACAGCGCCCGGATGATCTCGATGGCCTCCTCCAGCTTCTCCAGGCGCACCGGCGCCGCGGGCCAGCCCTGCCCGACGACGTGTTCGTTGAGGCTCTCGCCCGAGCCCAGGCCCAGCCGGAACCGGCCCTGCGCGAGCAGTTGCATCGTCGCCGCCTTCTGGGCGACGACCGCCGGGTGGTATCGGGTCGTCGGGCACGTCACGTACGTCATCAGCGGAATGCGGGAGGTGGCCTGCGCGGCCGCCCCGAGCACGCTCCAGGCGTACGGGGCGTGGCCCTGCGAGGCCAGCCACGGGAAGTAATGGTCCGAGGTGACCGAGAAATCAAAACCGGCGCGCTCGGCCATGACGACATGGTCGACCAGTTCGCGCGGCCCGGCCTGTTCGGTCATCATCGTGTATCCGACGTCCACCATTGTCACTCACCTTTTCGGCTGGTTGCGGAATCTCCTCCGAGGTTTTCCGTGGTTCCCTTTCATCGAACCGGGTACACGCTCGATTGATGCGTATTGTGGATCTCCCGGAACCTCCGCGTCCCCCGAATGGCGGCGGTGAATCACGGTGAATCGAAAGAAGTCCGACGGCCGGACCCGGGTGACGGTCGTCGTGGCGCTCGCCGCCAATCTCGTCATCGCGGTCGCAAAGGCGGTCGGCGGTCTGATCTCCGGTTCGCCCGCGCTGCTGTCGGAGGCGGCGCACTCCGTCGCCGACAGCCTCAACGAGCTGTTCCTGCTCGCCGCGCTGCGCCGCAGCCGCCGCCCCGCCGACCGCCGCCACCCCTTCGGGTACGGCATGGAGCGTTACTTCTGGGCGCTGCTGGCCGCGGTCGGGATCTTCGTGATGGGTGGCTGCTTCTCCTTCTTCCAGGGGATCAGCGCGCTGCGGGAGGGTTCGCAGGAGTCGCCGAGCGGTTATGCGGCGGGGTTGATCGTGCTCGGCGTGGCGTTCGTCGCCGAGGGGACGTCGCTGGTCAGGGCGGTGTACCAGCTGCGCGTACAGAAGGCCGGCGGCGGTGATCCGGCGCTGCGCACGGTGCTCGCCGAGGACGGCGCCGCGGTGCTGGGCGTGCTGCTGGCGGCGGCCGGGATGCTGCTCCACCTGCTCACGGGCGAGGTGGCGTGGGAGGCGTCGGCGTCGTTCGCGATCGGGCTGCTGCTGGTGTACGTGGCGTACCGGCTCGGCAAGGAGGCGCGCGACCATCTGATCGGTGAGTCCGTCGACCAGGATCTGCGGGACCGCATCCGGGCGCTGCTCGTCTCGCAGCCCGAGGTCGACAATGTGGCGGCGCTGCTGACGATGCGGCTCGGGGAGGACTCGTGGCTGGTGGCGGCCCGTATCGACCTGGCGCCGGGGCTGGACAGCGAGCGGGTGGAGCTGGTGTGCGTACGGATCAAGCGCGAGGTCGAGGACACCTGGCCGCAGGCCGATCACGTCTTCCTGGACATCACGGAGGCGCCGGCCGATGCGCCCAGCGGCTCGTCCGCTTCGACTGCGGAGGGGACCGGCTGAGTCCAGGGAGTGCCAATTACCCTTGCGGCATGATGATGCACAAGGCCGTCCCCGTGCGTGTTGACGCGATGCTCGATGACCTGCGGACACTCGTCGAAGTCGAGTCTCCGTCGCGCGATCTCGACGCGTTGACGGCATCGGCCAAGGCCGTCGCGTCGATCATCGAGAGCCGCCTCGGTGGGCAGGCCGTCCTCGTGGAGAGCGAAGCCGGGCCGCATGTCCACTGGTCGGCCGGCGGCGATCCGCGAGTACTGATCCTCGGTCATCACGACACGGTGTTTCCGCTCGGCACCCTCGCCCGCCGCCCGTTCAGGGTCGAGGACGGGCATGCGACCGGCCCCGGGGTCTTCGACATGCTCGGTGGTCTGGTGCAGGCCGTTCATGGCGTGGCGGCGCTCGATGACCGGTCGGGCGTGGAGATCCTGGTGACCGCCGACGAAGAGGTCGGTTCCGGCTCGTCTCGGGCCCTCCTCGAAGAACGGGCCCTTGCTTGCGGCGCTGTGCTGGTGCTGGAGGGTGCCGCCGACGGCGGGGCCCTGAAGACCGGCCGCAAGGGCTGCGGCACCTTTCAGGTCTCCGTCGCGGGCCGGGCCTCGCACGCGGGCCTGGAGCCCGCGGCCGGGATCAACGCGCTGATCGAAGCATCGCATCAGGTACTGGACATCGCAGCGCTCGGCCGACCCGATATCGGTACGACCGTCACCCCGACCGTCGCGTCCGCCGGCACCCTGGACAACGTCGTCCCGGCGGAGGCCACCGTCATCGTCGACGTCCGGGTCGAGTCGGCCGGCGAGAAGGAACGCGTTGAATCCGCGTTCGCTGCACTGGAACCGCATCTCGACGGGGCGGAGATCACGGTCCGGGGAGCCGTCGGCCGCCCGCCGATGCCCGAGTCGGCTTCGGCCGAACTCTTCGCGCTGGCGCAGCAGTTGCTTCCCGGTATCGAAGGCACGGCGGTCGGCGGCGGAAGCGACGGCAACTTCACGGCCGCGTTGGGGGTGCCGACGCTCGATGGGCTCGGAGCGGTCGGCGGCGGTGCACACGCCGACCACGAGTACGTGGTGATCGATGCCATGGCGGAGCGGGCGAACCTGGTCGCCGACCTGGTGAACGCGGTTCGTCACGCGCCCTCCGCCCAGAGCACGCCCGCCCGGAGCACCCCCGCCTAGAGCACGCCCGACAAGGCCAGCGCTCCCAGCAACGCCGTCCCCGCGACGGTCCAGGCGACGTAGTCGCCGATGTGGCCGGAGTGGAGGAGGCGCAGGGGGTCGATCCAGTGGCGGCTGCGGGTGTGCTGGGGGCGGCGGACGGCGAGGAGTGCGAGGGCGGCGGCGAGGGCCGCGGAGAGTACGCCGAGCAGCAGTCCGGCGGCCGACCAGTGCGGCGGGACGGGGACCACGGTCGCTCCGGCCGTCGCCTCGTCCGCCGCGCTCCCCGCGGCGGCGCGGACGGCCGGTACCACGCCGACCAGGAGCGCCCCGGCGAGCAGCGCGCCCGGGACGGCCAGCATGGTGGCGGGGACCCGGGTCAGTTGCTGTTCGGTCTCCGGCTGTTCGCGTTCGCCGCTGGTCTCGCATTCCGCGTCGTCCGCGGGGGCCGGGCCGAAGCCGCCGAAGATGCGGGCGGCGACGCGCAGTACCGCTCCCCCGGTGACGGCGGAGACGAGGACGAACACGGCGGTGAGCCAGGGTCCGGCGGCCTCTTCCGTGACGGCCTTGCCGAGTGCCGTACCGAAGGGGGGCAGTCCGGCGAGTGCCAGTCCGGCCGCGACGAAGTAGAGGGCGGTCAGGCGCAGTTCGGGGGCGCGGCCGTGCAGTTCGTACTCGTCGATGGAGCCGTAGCGGTCCAGCAGGATGCCCGCGCACGCGAAGAGCGCCGCCTTCACGCCCGCGTGTCCGAGGACGTACAGCGCGATGCCGCCGGTCGCCTCGGGCTTGAGCAGTCCGAGGCCGATGAGGAAGAGGCCGGTGTGGGCGACGGTGGAGTAGGCCAGCAGGCGTTTGACGTGGCGTTGGTACCAGCACATGACCGCGCCGACGGCGGCGGAGAGCACGCCGAAGGTGAGGAGTGTGCGGGTGACGGCTTCGGGTGGGATGCCGCCGGGGCCGGCGAAGATCGTCCAGTACACGCGGGCCGTGCCGTAGACGCCGAGTTCGACCATGACGCCGGAGAGCAGCATGCATACCGGGGTCGGGGCGACGGCGTGCGCGTCGGGGAGCCAGAAGTGGAAGGGGACGGCGGCGGCCTTGACGAGCAGTCCGGTGAGGAGGAGGACGAAGGCGGCGAGGACGAGGGCGTCGGGGGCGCCGCGGGCGTCGAGCGCGGCGCCGATGTGCCGCATGGCGAGTTCGCCGGTGCGGGAGTAGAGCAGGCCGATGCCCAGCAGCATGGCGTAGGCGCCGAGGGAGTTGACGACGCCGAAGGTGAGGCCGCCCTGTACGGCCTTCGCGGCCTCGACGCGGTATCCGGTCAGTGCGTAGGCGACGACGCCCATGAGTTCGAAGAAGACAAAGGCGTTGAAGAGGTCGCCGGTGAGGACGAAGCCGCACATGCCGGCCTGGAAGAGGAGAACGAGGGCGGGGAAGGAGCCGGCGTGTTTGCGGGGCGGTTCGTCGAAGTAGTGCCAGGAGTAGACGAGGACGGCGAGGACGAGGACGGAGACGAGCGCCGCCATGCCGAGGGCGAGGTGGTCGGCGTGCAGGACGATGCCGACGCTGTGTCCGTGGCGCGGGGTCCAGCCGCCGACCCATTCGATGACCGGGGAGGGGGCGGCGAGCAGGAGGTAGAGCGTGAGGGCCGCGGTGGCGGCGGCGACGGTGCCGCCCACGGCCTCCGCGACGACGCGCGGCACGAAACGGCCGGCGGCGACGAGGAGGGCGGCGCCCAGCAGCGGCGCGGCGACGGCCAGCGGCAGCAGGTGGTTCATCCGCGCAGCTCCGACAGTTCGTCCGGGTCGAGGGTGTGGTGCCGTTTGGCGACCTGTATGACCAGGGCGAGGAGGAGGGCTGTGACGGTGGCGCCGACCACGACGTCGGTGAGGGCGAGGGCCTGGACGACGGGGTCGACGAGGGGGCGGGTGCCGGGGGTGACGTCGGAGAAGACCGGGGAGGTGCCGCCCCGGCGGTAGCCGACGGCGAGCAGTAGGACGTAGGTGGCGGCCTGGCAGACGGCCAGGCAGCCGACGGCGTGGATGAGGTTGCGGCTGGTGGCGAGGCCGTAGCAGCCGACGAGGAAGACCCATGCGGCGACGAGGTAGGGCAGTACGTCCATCATTTCCGTTCCCCTTCCCCTTGCCCTTCCCCTTGCCCTTCCCCTTCGATCTCGACTGCCTGATCCAGGAAGCGAGCGAGGAGTACGACGACCGCGCAGCCGACTTCCATCCCGATGGCGGCATTGAGCAGCGGTACGGTGCCGCCGGAGGAGAGGGTGTTGAACGTGCCGTGCGGCAGGATCGTGTTGGCGAGGTAGGAGGATCCGGCCAGCAGTCCGGCGACGCCGATGACGAGGTACGCGGCTTCGCCGGCCGCGTCGCCGACTTCGAAGAGGCCGAGGGGGCGGATGCGTTCCAGTGCGCGGTAGTCCACGGCGATGTAGAGCAGGTGGAGTGCGGTGGCCGCGACGACGCCGCCCTGGAAGCCGCCGCCGGGGGTGAGCTGGCCGTGGGCGACGATGTAGAGCCCGGCGACGAGTGTGACGGGCAGCAGGACGAGGGCGTAGCGGCGTACGGGTGCCGCGACGTCGGCGGGCGCCGGTTCGACCTGGCGTTCGTCGCGGGCCTGGCGGAGCAGGACGACGGTGCCGAGGACGGCGGCGAAGAGGATGGTTTCCTCGCCGAGGGTGTCGAAGGCGCGCTGGTCGAAGTTGACGGCGGAGACCGTGTTGGCGGTCTGCCGGGCGAGTGCTTCGCGGACGGCGCGGTCGCCGTAGGGGTGGAAGTCGTTGCCGAAGGCGGGCAGTCGGAGGGCGGCGGCGACCAGCAGGGCCGCGGTGCCGGCGAGCCCGAGCAGGAGTACCCACATCCGCAGCCGTCGGTTCATGTTCCGCCCTCCCCCGCTTGTTTTTCCGCGCGTACTCGGTCGAGGGAGCGGCGGCGTGCCTTGCGTACGGACAGCAGGATGAGCAGGGGGGTCAGGGCCGAGCCGACGGCGAGCTGGGAGAGGGCGACGTCGGGGGCCTGCAGGACGGTGAAGAGCAGGGTGAGGGTGAGGCCGAGGAGGGAGAGGACCAGGGCCTGGCGGGCCGGGTCGCGGACCGCGACGGCGGCGGTGGCGGTGGCGGCGACCAGCAGCAGCGCGACGGCGATCACTACGTCAGCCATGGTCGTCCGCCTCCTTCGGGCGGGCGCCGGACAGCGCTTTGGAGGAGATGAGGTTGCCGCCGACCAGGATGGCGCCGATGAGGAGGAGTTTGACCAGGGAGCGGCCGGGGCCCTCGGCGACGCACAGCGGCAGCACGACGGCCGCTGAGGCGACCACCGCGAAGGCTTTGGTGAGCGGTCCCTGCTGCGGGTCGTCGCCCATCTCGGGCCCGAGGAGCCGGGCGTACACGAGGGTGCCGACCGGGCCGAGGAGGGCGACGACCAGGGCCACGTCGGTGTACGGCGGGCGGGCGTAGCCGCGGGCGAGCAGCAGCAGGACGAGGCAGACCAGCAGCGTGCCGGTGTTCTGGGCGGCGACGCGGCGGCGGAGCGGTCCGGTGGCCACGCACCACAGGACCGGGCCGAGGCCGGCCACCATCAGTGCGGCGGCGGCCACCAGCCAGGCGTTCACCGGTCGGTCACCGCCCGGCGTGCGGCGGCGGCAGCGGCCGCGCCGACCAGGGAGACGGCGGCGCCGACGAGGAGTTCCAGGGCGTCGACGGTACTGATCAGGAAGAGCCAGAGGGCGAAGAGCGCCGCCCACCACACCGCCACCTCGATCACGCTGCTCACCCGGCCCCACGCCATGCCGCCATCAAAACACCGCATGTCCGCCCCTTTCCCGACGACGCGCGGGACGGGTACCCCGTGTCACAGGGAGTCGCGCGGGAGGGTCTCGTTCCAGGTGCGGGAGAAGACCCGGCGGTCGCTTTCGTAGCCGTCGAGGGTGGCGTCGATGCAGAAGCAGTCCTCGTTGGACCACAGGGTGGTGTGGGTGACGACGTGCACGTCCCAGTCGCCGCGCCGGAAGCGCATGGTCCAGGTCGTTTCGCCGCGTACGGAGGTGAAGTCGTCGGCGACGGAGGTGTACCGCTCGTACGCGCGGCGGCCGACGTCCAGGCCGGGCTGTTCGAACCGCACCAGCCCTGCGTCCTTCACGATCTCCAGTGCGTTGTTGTAGTTGACCAGGTCGCGTTTGACGTCCCAGCGCTGTTCCTTGGGCAGCAGTTGGGTGGCGGGGACCGGCTCGGTGCCTTCTGGTTCGCCGAAGGCGGGGTCGGGCACGTCGTCGGGTACGTCGTTGGGGCGGACCGGCAGGGTGAGGGTGCTGGTTCCCTCGTAGACGCTCAGCCGGACCGGGCGGGGCGGTGGCCAGGCCAGCGGCCAGTAGGAGGTGGAGAGCGAGAGGCGGACGCGGTGGCCGGCCGGGAACACCTGTGCGGTGCAGTTGAGCTGGACGGTGGCACGGTAGCGCCGGCCCGGTTCGAGGGGCTGCGGTACGCCGGTGCCGTCCCGCCGGGTGAGGTTGAGCAGGCCGTACGTCACGCGGGTGGCGCCGCCGTCGGGGGCGACGTCGGAGAGCCGGGCGGCGACCATCGCGACGGGCTCGGAGGCGGAGACCTCCAGCTCGACGGTGGCGGTGCCCATGACCTCCAGGCGTTCGGTGAGCGGTTCGCTGTCGAAGACGAGCGAGCCGCCGTCCTCCTCGCGCTGGTCGTACGGCAGGTCCGGCGGCGCGTTGTAGGAGGCCCATTTGCCGGCGAACTGGCCGACGGACAGCGGGGATTCGACGGTGAGCGCGTCGCCTCTGGCCGCCTCGTCGTCCTGCTCCCCTTCGTCCTTTGTCCGTGCCGGGCCGATGCGGTGCCGGCTGAGGGGGTGCACGCTGTCCTTGATGCGCGGCGAGGGCCAGACGGGCTCGCCGACCCAGCGGCCGGGCCGCTCCTCGTAGGAGGTGGAGGGCGGCATGCTGTCCTGTATCCAGGTGCGCAGCATGGGGCTGTCCATGGCGCCGTTGTCGGCGCCCTTGAGCCAGTGGTCCCACCAGCGCACGACTTCCTGGAGGTAGCCGATGGCGGGGCCGGGCTCGCCCAGGTGGGGGAACTTGTGCGACCAGGGGCCGATGAGTCCCCTGCGCGGCACGTCGAGGTTGCTGAGCAGCCGGCAGACGGCGTTGGAGTAGCCGTCCGCCCAGCCGCTGGAGGCGAGGACGGGCACGCGGATGGCGTCGTAGTCCTCGCAGACCGAGGCGTGCCTCCAGTAGTCGTCGCGGCGCTGGTGGCGCAGCCATTCCAGGGCCCAGGGGCGGCTGGCCTCCATCCGTTCGTGCCACATGTCGCGCCAGCGGTCGCCGACGACTTCGGGGTCGGGCGGGCAGGTGGCGTAGGCGAACATGGTGCCGGCCTCGGCGAGGTTGTCCGAGAGCAGCGTGCCGCCCATGTAGTGCATGTCGTCGGAGTAGCGGTCGTCGGTGAAGGACGCGATGACGATGGCGCGCAGGCTGGCCGGCTGCCGGGCGGCGACCTGGAGGGCGGCGAAGGCGCCCCAGGAGATGCCCATCATGCCGGTGTTCCCGTCGCACCAGGGCTGTGCGGCGATCCAGGCGAGTACCTCTTCGGCGTCGGCCTGTTCCTGTTCCAGGTACTCGTCCAGCAGGACGCCCTCGGAGTCGCCGGTGCCGCGGATGTCGACGCGGACGCAGGCGTAGCCGTGTCCGGCGAGGTAGGGGTGGTGGATCGAGTCGCGGACGGAGGTGAGGTCCCGTTTGCGGTACGGGATGTACTCCAGGATCGCCGGCACCGGTTCTCCGTCGGAGGTGACGGGGCGCCAGATGTGCGCGGAGAGCCGGGTGCCGTCGGGCATGGGGATCGCGACGTGGTCCTCTTCCTTCGTCGCGTGGGGCAGGTCGCTCACGAATTGCATGCGGCTGCCGTGCTCCTTTCCGGTGTGCCGGTGCGCTCGCCGTGCCGACGGGCCGTGCTCACTCGTCGTGGTCGTCCGGCGGTGGGGTGCCCTCGAAGGTGAGGTTGAGGGCGGCCACGCACTGGTCGTACTTCTCGGTCATCTCGTCCACGCTGTCGGCGCCGGTGAAGATGTGGGCCAGTTCGCAGCTGTAGCTGTCCTGCTGCGGCGCGTCGGAGAGACGTTTCCCCGGTTCCGGCACCATCTCGATGCGGACGCCGGGGATCTCCCGCTCGATGCGCTCGATCTCCTCCGGGGAGGGCACGTCCTGGACCACGGCGTCGGTGAACCAGCGGTAGTACCACTTGGCGGCCTTGCGGTACGGGCCTTCGCCCTGCGGCAGCCGGGGGTCCTTGCCGAGGGCGAGGCGGACCATGCAGTGGTGGTTCGGCACGCCGTCGACGTAGTGGAAGATCTGCGCGTGCGACTGCGAATGCCGGGGGTTGATCTCCAGCAGATTGATCGCGTCGGTGTGCGGGTCGTAGAAGAATTCGATGCTGAAGGTCGCCGATTCCATCCCGATCTGGCGTATCACCCGCTCGCTGGCGATGCGCAGCCGCTGGACGACGTCATCGGGCAGCGTGGAGGGGTACTGGTGGCGCAGGAAGCTGGAGCTGTCGGGGTAATTGATGGAATCCAGCGTCCCGTAGACGACGACCTCGCCATTGAGGACATAGCCCTCGACGGCCACCTGGATTCCCGAGATCGCCTCCTCGGCCAGGCATACCTCCCCGCCGACCCCGGCCATTTCCGGGGGCAGCTCAATGCGGGCCATGATGTCTTCGAAGGGGCGCCCCACCCGGCTGATGCCCTCCCGGATGTGTCCCACCGCCTCCTTGAATTCCTTCTCGTCCTTGACGCCGTAGGCCAGCTCCGACGAATAGGACAGGGCGGGCTTGAGCCACATCGGGAAGCGCACGCCGTCGGGCGGCTGCGGGTCGTCCGACGAGAGGTCGACCCGGCCGAAACGCGGGTGCTCGTCGATGACCTTCTGCTGTTCCAGCCGGCTCCAGTATTTGTGCTCGCACTTGACGATGGACTCCAGGCTGGTGGTACGCGTTCCGTACCGCTCGCCGAGAATCGGAACGAAGGTGCTCGCGGGAAAGTCCCAGTAGGTCACGATGGCGTCGATGCTGCCTTCGAAGGCGTCCAGGATGCCGTACGCCTTTTCCAGGAGCTGCGGTACGGACACCTCGCCGACCTGCAGTTCCTCGGGGGTGAGCAGGCCGTGGAAGGTGTATTCCGCGGCATCGGGAAGAGCCTGCAGCTCGGTCAGATTTCCCTCGTCCAGACCGACGACAAAGATATTCTTCCTACTCAAGGGACCTCCTTCGTATTGGCGGCGGGGGCCCGGTTACCCGTCCTTCTACCGTGCGACGGCCGCCCGAGTCATCACAGACACGCGTGAAGACCGGCGCGCCACGCGCCTGCCCCGGGATCGTTCCGCCGAGTACCCACGCCACCGGAGTCATGCAGCCGCGGCGCGAAAGTCCTGTGACCGGACGTGCTCACCGGGCCGTTCGGGTCGATGGGCGGCGGCGGGGCAGGATGGTGCGGAAGGGCAGAAGTAGTCCTACAGAGGAGAGCTGACACCGTGGAATACCGCCGCCTGGGCCGCAGTGGCCTGACCATCAGCGAGATCGCGTACGGCAACTGGCTCACGCACGGCTCGCAGGTGGAGCAGGATGCGGCCACCGCCTGCATCCGTGCCGCGCTGGACGCGGGCATCACCACGTTCGACACGGCCGACGTCTACGCCGAGACCCGCGCCGAGTCCGTGCTCGGCGCCGCGCTCCAGGGCGAGCGGCGCGCGGGGCTGGAGATCTTCACCAAGGTCTACTTCCCGACCGGCACCGGCCGGAACGACCGGGGCCTGGGCCGCAAGCACATCATGGAGTCGATCGAGGGGTCGCTGCGCCGCCTGCGGACCGACTACGTCGACCTGTACCAGGCCCACCGCTACGACCACAGCACCCCGCTGGAGGAGACCATGGAGGCGTTCGCCGACGTGGTCAGGGCCGGCAAGGCGCACTACATCGGCGTGTCGGAGTGGACCGCCGACCAGCTGCGCGCGGGCCACGCTCTCGCCCGCGAGCTGCACATCCCACTGATCTCCAATCAGCCGCAGTACTCCGCGCTGTGGCGGGTGATCGAGGCCGAGGTGGTGCCGGCCAGTGAGGAGCTGGGCATCGGCCAGATCGTCTGGTCGCCGATCGCCCAGGGCGTGCTGACCGGCAAGTACCTCCCGGGCGCGCCGCTGCCGGCCGGGACCCGCGCCACGGACGAGAAGGGCGGCGCCACCTTTGTCGCGCGCTGGCTGCGGGACGAGGTACTGGAGCGGGTCCAGCAGCTCAGGCCGCTCGCGGAGCAGGCCGGCCTCTCGCTCGCCCAGCTCGCGGTGGCCTGGGTCCTGCAGAACCGCAACGTCTCCGCCGCCATCATCGGCGCCTCGCGCCCCGAGCAGGTCACGGAGAACGTCAAGGCGGCCGGCGTCCGGCTGGAACCCGCGCTGCTCAAGGCCGTGGACGACATCCTGGAGCCGGTGGCGACCCGTGACCCGGCGCTGACCGCGGGCAACCCGGCCAACGACGGCTGACTCTTTACGGGGCCTGCGGCGGCCGGCACCCCGCTCCCCCGTCCGCCCTCACTCCGTATTCGCGTGGGCCGTGCGGGCGCGTTCGTTGTCGACCTTCAGGAGGTTCGCGAGGCGGAGGGCCACGACGTCCAGGGTGAGGTGGGTGGCCTGGTCGAAGAGGCTGGAGAGCGGCTGGACGCTGGGGACCTCGCCGGGCCGCCGGTACTTCGTCGCGGCGGGCAGCAGCAGGACGGCAGCGGCCAGGGTGCCGAGCGGGGAGTCCGGCGCGGTGGTCACGGCGTGCACTTCGGCGCCGGTCTTGACGGCCTGTTCGGCCACCCGCACGGTGCCTGCCGTGGTCCCCGATCCGGAGACCGCGACGACGGTGTCGCCGTCGGCAACGGCCGGGGTGGTGGTCTCGCCGACGACGTGCACGGGCAGGCCCAGGTGCATCAGCCGCATGGCGAACGCCTTG
Organism: Streptomyces sp. NPDC026301; assembly: GCF_055567935.1. Classification (NCBI taxonomy): domain Bacteria; kingdom Bacillati; phylum Actinomycetota; class Actinomycetes; order Kitasatosporales; family Streptomycetaceae; genus Streptomyces; species Streptomyces sp. NPDC026301. The sequence goes on from NZ_JBVHPN010000012.1 coordinate 138,464, forward strand.
GCCATGAACCCGGAGCGGCCCTCGCCGGCCACGAAGATCCGCCGGGCGCGCAGGAGGACGGCGGCCAGCGCGTCGAGGGAGGTGGCGTCGACGGCGGCGAGGACGCCGCGCAGTTCTTCCTGGACGGTGTCCAGGAGGGCGGCGGCGGAGGGGAGTTCAGCGTTTTCGGTGTTTTCGGGGTTTTCGGCCATGGTGGCGGGTCCTTCGGTGAGGGGTTGATGTACGGGTGTCAGCGGCCGGCGGCCGCGGCGAGGGCGCGGGCCGCCGCTTCGGGGTCGTCCGCCGCCGTCACCGCGGAGCCGACGATGACGCGGATGTCGTCGGGGCCGGTGAAGGCCGGCAGGTCGGCGGCGGTCAGGCCGCCCGCGACGGCGACCCGGCGGCCGTGCCGCCAGGGTCCGAGCAGATCGGCGGGGTTGCCGCCGGCCCGCTGGGCGTCCTTGCCGACGTGTGCGGCCAGGACGACGTCGGCGGGCAGCCGGGCGGCGAGGGCCGTGCGCCGCTCCTCGGTGGTCTGCATCAGGTCGACCACAGTCTCGGTGCCGCGTTCGGCGGCGACGCGTACGGCGGCGTCCAGGGTCGCGTCGGCGGCCACCCCGAGGACGGTCGCGGAGGCAGCCCCCGCGTCGTAAGCGAGCGTGAACTCGAACACCGCGTCGTCCGCGGTCTTCAGATCGGCCAGTACGGGGACCTTCCCCGCGGCCGCCGCCACCTCGGTCACGGCGCGCATCCCGAAGTGTTTGATCAGGGACGTGCCGACCTCGATCCAGTCGGCGTGCGGCGCGACGGCCTCGGTGAGCCGCACCGCCCGTTCCAGGGGCATCCGGTCCAGGGCGATCTGCAACTGTACGGCCATGGGGCCAACTCCTTTTGTACGAGCAGGGGTTCAGGGGCGCGGTCAGGCGGCGGCGTGGGTGCGGAGGAAGGTCTCCAGCCGGGCGCGGGTGGGCAGGCCGTCCCGGTCGCCGTGGCTGGTGGTGGCGAGGGCGCCCACGGCGGCGGCCCGGGCGAGGGCCTGCCGCGGGCCGAGCCCGTCCAGGTGGGCGCTGATCAGCCCGGCCGCGAAGCCGTCGCCCGCGCCCACGGTGTCGACGGCCCGTACGGGAAGGACGGGGTGCGTCCACACCCCGCCCGCGCGGTCGTACAGTGCGGCGCCGCGGGCCCCGTCCTTCAGTACGACGCGGCGCACGCCACGCGCCAGGTACCAGCCGGCCACGTCGGCCGGGTCCTGCGCACCGGTGAGCAGCCGGCCCTCGCCCAGCCCGGGCAGTACCCAGTCGGCGCGGGCCGCCAGCTCGTTGACGGTCCGCACCATCTCGGCGCGGTCGGACCAGAGCGCGGGGCGCAGGTTCGGGTCGAAGGAGACGGTGAGCCCGGCGTCGCGGGCCGCGGCCATGGCGCGGTGGGTGAAGGCGCGGGCCGTGGGCGAGAGGGCGGCGGGGATGCCGGTCACGTGGAGGTGGCGGGCGCCGCGTATGTACGCGTCGGCGGCTTCCGAGGGCGCGAGGCGGCTGCCGGCGGAGTGCTTGCGGAAGTACACCACCTCCGGATCGCCCTCGGTGACGCGGCTCTTGAGCTGGAAGCCGGTGCGGGCCTCGGGGTCCACGGTGACCTGGGCCGTGTCCACGCCTTCGGCGCGCAGGGCGGCGAGGGCGTGGGCGCCGAGCGGGTCGTCGCCGACGCGGCCCACCCAGCCGGCGGTGTGGCCGAGGCGGACCAGTCCGGTGGCGACGTTGATCTCGGCACCGGCCAGGGAGCGGGTGTAGTGGGTAACGTCGGCGAGCGGTCCGTCGTCGGCGGCGACGAGCATGCCCATGACCTCGCCGAAGGTCACCACGTCGAGGCGGCCCTGCGGTAGGGAGCTGAGAGTCAACGGGGGCCTCCGGTGTGGACAGGAGTGGTCAGGGTGCCGATGCCGGCGACGGTGGCGTCGGCGCGGCCGCCGGGGCGGAGCGGGCCGTACTCGCCGGGGGCGCCGGTGAGGATCACGTCGCCGGGGCCGAGCGGCAGGAAGCCACCGAGGTAGCAGAGGATCTCGGCCACGCCGCGGGCGAGTTCGCGGGTCGGGGCGGGGCGCAGCGGTACGCCGTCGATGGCGAGCGACACCTCGGCGTCGTCGGGGTCGGCGAGGGCGGTCTCGATCCACGGGCCGAGCGGGGTGAAGCCGGGGTGGCCCTTGGCCGCGGTCCACAGCGGGTCGGTGTGCTGGAGGTCGCGGGCGGTGAGGTCGTTGGCGACGGTCCAGCCGAAGACGGTGCGCAGCACGGTGTCGGGGGTGTGTCCGGCGGGCGAGGCGGCGAGGACGACGGCCAGTTCGGCTTCGGCGTCGACGCGGCCGATGCCGTCGGGGAGGCGTACCGGTTCGTGCGGTCCGATGACGGAGCGGGCGGGCTTGAGGAATGCCTGGGGCGGCAAGGCGCGGTCGGCCGGTCCGGTGTTGTGGGCCATGCCGACGACCGTGCGCGGCCGGACGGGGGCGAGCAGGCGGACCTCGGCGAGGGGCAGGCGGGGGCCGAGCCGGACGGGTGCCCTGCCGGCGGCGCCGTCCGCCGCTCCCCCGTCCGCCGCTCCCCCTGCCTCGGGCCCGGCTTCGAAGGGGTCGGCGATGAGCTCGGCGGTGTCACCGTCGAGTACGGCGTGTGCGGTGCCGCCGGCGTGGGCGATTCGGGCGATGCGCATGCTGCTGTCAGGCGTCCTTCGTGGTGTGCGCGGGCTGCGGCGCGGGGCTGCCGGCCGTGCCGGGACGCGGCGGGCGTACCGCGAGCATCAGCGCGGCGGCGAGTACGAGGCAGCCGGCCATGGTGAGGAACGAGGTGGCGGTGGAGCCGGTCACGTCGTTCAGCGTGCCGATCAGATAGCTGCCGGCGAAGCCGCCGAGCGCGCCGAAGGAGTTGATGAGGCCGACGGCGGCGGCGCTCAGCTTCTGCGGGAGGAGTTCCGGGATGGTCGCGAAGTAGGGGCCGTACGGGGCGTACATGCCGGCGGCGGCGACGCAGAGCAGCGGGTAGGAGAGCCAGAAGGCGTCGCCGAGGAGGTAGGAGCCGTAGAAGCCGGCGGCGCCGAGCAGCAGCCAGGGCCAGACGTACCGGGCGCGGGAGCCGGCGCGGTCGGAGGCGCGGCTGTTGTAGAGCATCGCGGCGCAGGCGAAGAGGTAGGGCAGCGCGGAGATCAGGCCGGTGAGGCCGATGCCCTCGTCGCTGCCGGCGCGGACGATGGAGGGCAGCCAGAAGACGAAGCCGTAGACGCCGAGGCTCCACAGGAAGTACTGGAGGGAGAGCAGGACGACGTTGCGGGAGCGGAGCGCGGCGAGGTAGCTGCCGCCGGCCGGCAGCCGTCCCTGTTCGGCGGCGAGAGCGCCTTCCAGTGCGGTGCGTTCGCCGGGGGTGAGCCACTTGGCGTCGCGCGGGTGGTCGTCGATGCACTTGTGGAAGACGAACGCCCAGATCAGTGCGGGGATGCCCTGGGCGATGAACATGCCGTGCCAGCCGACCCATTCGACGAGGTAGCCGGAGACGACGGTGAGCCACAGGACGGTGGCGGGGTTGCCGAGGATGAGCCAGGTGTTGGCGCGGCCGCGCTCGCGGGCGGTGAACCAGTGGGTGATGTGGATGACCATCGCGGGCAGTACGGCGGCTTCGGAGACGCCGAGCAGGAAGCGCACCACCATCAGGACGCGTACGTCCGGGATGAGGCCCTGGGCGGTGGCGAGCACGCCCCACAGCAGCAGGCACCGGACGATGAGCTTCTTGACGCTCCGTCGCTCGGCGTAGACCGCGCCGGGGAGCTGGAAGGCGAAGTAGCCGAGGAAGAAGAGCGAGCCGAGCAGGGCGGAGACGGACCCTGTGATGTGCAGGTCGTCGGCCATGCCGCCGGCGGCGGCCACGGAGAAGTTGGAGCGTTCCAGGTAGGCGAAGCTGTAGGTCACGAAGACCACGGGCATCAGCCGGGTCCAGCGCCGGCGGCTGAGGGCGGCGACGGCGGGCGCCGGGGCGGCGGCCGGGGGCGGGGTCGACATCCAGGTGGCCTTTCTCCCGAGACGGAAAGGGCGGAGGGGCAGGGGCCGTTGCCAGTATTGCCACGATGTGGCAAGCCCTGCCGCAAACTGAGAAGAGAATGACGGCCACGTTTCCGCCTGTCAACGGATTGTTTCCGGATGGAAGAAAGTCTTGCCGCCATGCGAGAAGCCGTATGGGAAACTGACCGTATGTCCACCAGTACTCCGGCCTCCGACATGGTCGGCAAGGCCCTGCACGTCCTCACCCTGCTCGGCGAGCGCCCGGGCGGCGTGACGCTCTCCGAGCTGACCCGCGCCTCCGGCTTCCCGACCAGCACGTGCTACCGGCTCCTGAAGTCCCTGACCCGGGACAGCTTCGTGGAGTTCGACGCCCGCACCAAGCACTACACACTCGGGCTGCGGGTGTACCAGCTCGGCCAGCGCGTCTCGCACGCGCACGGCTTCGCGGGCGTCGCGCTGCCGGTGATGCGCAGGCTCGCCGAGACCTGCCGGGAAGCGGTCCTGATGTCGGTACTGGACGGCGACAAGCAGCTGTACATCCACCACGTCGAGGGCCCGCAGCAGGTGAGCGTGCGCGGCGAGCCCGGCAAGCACGGCCCGGTGCACTGCACCTCGATGGGCAAGGTACTGATCGCCTTCGCGCCCGCCGAGGTACGCGAAGCGCTCACCGAAGGCGTCGAACTGACCGAACTGGGCCCCCACTCGATCACCGACCGCGCGGCGTTCCGGGCCGAGATCGAGAAAGTACGGGCCGAAGGACACGCGGTCGCCGACGAGGAACACGAGCCGGGCATCCGCGCGCTGGGCGTGCCCATCCTCGGCCCGGACGGCGTCGCGCACGCCGCGCTCTCGGTCGCGGCCCCCGCCTTCCGGATGCCGGCCGCCGACCTCCTGACCCTGCGCCCCGCACTGGCGAACGCGGCCCAGGAACTCGCGGTACTGCTGCCACCCCGCCCCTTCTGAGCGGCGCCGGGCCGGCGAACACCGTACGCACTAAAGCGCATTAGTAGCTGCAGCGGTCTGGCCTTCCGCATTCCTCCCTCGCCAGAATTGCCGCGACCCGGTGCACGGCCCTCCGTGAAAGGGAGAACCCCCACATGCACATGAGCAGACGCGGCGTACTTCTCGCATCCCTGGCGCTGTCCGTGACGGCCGCGGGACCGGCGTGGGCGGCGAAGCCTGCCTCGCCGGACCGGCGGCTCGTCGTCTATTACCAGACCCAGTACACGAACGGCGGTTACGTCTCCCCGCTCGGCCTCACCGACCACCACACCGGCACAACACACCTACTCCTGGCGGCCGTTCACCTCAACGACGTGAACGGGCCGTACGCGCCGGTGCACCTGAACGACGACCCGCCGGGGGCGGCGAAGTTCGCCCCGATGTGGCGCGACCTGAAGACCATGCAGGGCCGGGGCGTCCGCGTCCTCGCCATGCTCGGCGGTGCGGCGCCGGGCAGTTTCCAGCGCCTGGACACCGAATTCACCACGTATTATCCCCTGCTGCGGGATTTCCTCCGCCAGTACGCCCTGGACGGCGTGGACCTCGATGTCGAAGAACGGATGTCGCTCACCGGAATCGTGCGGCTCATCGACGCGCTGCGCGCCGACTTCGGGCCGGGCTTCCTCATCACCCTCGCGCCGGTGGCGAGCGCGCTCAGCGGCGGCGGCAACCTCTCCGGATTCGGCTACGACCGGCTCTACCGGGACCGCGGCGGCGACATCGCCTGGTTCAACGCGCAGTTCTACAACGGCTGGGGCAGCCTCGCCTCGACCGCCGACTACGACGCCATCGTCCGGCGCGGACTGATCCCGCCCGCCAAGGTGGCCGCCGGCGCCCTGACCTCCCCCGCCAACGGCGGCAGCGGCTACCTCGACCTGTCGGCCCTGCGCCGCACGGTCACCACCCTGACGACGAAGTACGGCGACTTCGGCGGCGTCGCCGGCTGGGAGTACTTCAACTCGGAGCCGGGCGGCACGTCCGCTCCGTGGGAGTGGGCGGCCGGAGTCTCGGGCGCACTGTCCGGCTGATCCGCTCCTCCGGTGGCCTGGGGCCGCCTCAGGCCAGTGGGTGGCTCGTGGGGACCTCAGCTCGTGGGGACCTCAGCTCATGCGGCAAGCGTTCGTGCCACCGCGCGCGCGGGAGTCACCGGGAGGCGGCGCACCGGCGCGGCCGGGGTACGGGCGGGCGCGGCAGCGGTGCGAGCGGGCTCGGCGGGGGTGTCGGCGAGCCGCACGCGGTACGTCGTCTTGGCCGGATCCACCAAGGGCTCACCGAACGTGATCCGGCCTGCCGACTGCAGCTGGTCGCACACCGGGGTGGGCAGCGCGACGTAGCACCCTCCCGTGCGGGTGCGGGAGTCGTACGGCCGCCAGTAGCCGTACCGGCGCCGGCCATTCGCATGCACGGTGATGAACACCGGGGTGCGGGAGTCGGCGATGGTACGGAGAACCTCGGCGCCGGCGGCGTCGAGGGGGACGGCTCGGCGGGCCGCTGTCGTGGCACGTGCCGCCGGACGGGAAGGCGCGCCCCGACCACGCGTACGCAGGGACTCCTTGGTCAACGCAGCGACGGCCGGGACCTGGTCGAGGACGGACGACATCAGGGATTGCCTTTCCGAGGACAGCAGCTCAAGATCATCCGTCTCATTCAATCAGGGTCGGTCCCCTCCACCCAACTCTGTTTCGCCACCAGTCCTTCAGCGGTGCGGGTCAGGTCGTGGCAGCGGGGCCGGGCGGCAGGTGGACCGTCATGATCAGATCGCAGGCTGTGGTGCCCGAGCCGCGGTAGGTGTGCGGGGCATCGCCGTCGAACGCGGCGGTCTGTCCGGCTTCGACGGCGTGCTCGGTACCGTCGACCACCAGGACCATCCGGCCGGCGGTGACGCTGACGGTTTCCACGACTCCGGCCTGATGCGGATGGCTGGGGTACTCCTCGCCCGGCTCCAACCGCCAGCGCCAGACCTCCACCGGAGCCGGGCCGGACGTGGTCAGCATGAGCCGGGCCTCGCTGCCCTGGGCACCGGTCCACAGGGGGGTCACGGCGTCAGCGGCCACGACGCGTACGCGCCCTTCCGCCGACCCCTCCATCAGGGCGGACACCGAAACGCCGAGGGTGTCGGCCAGCCGGACCAGGGTGGCGAAGTTCGGGTTGCCCTGGGCCTTCTCCAGCCCCACCAGAGCCCCCTTGCTGACCTGGGCACGCCGGCTGAGCTCATCCAGGGACAGGCCCGCGCGGGTGCGGGCCGCCCTGACGTTGTGCGCGAGCGTCCGCAGGGCTGTGGCCGTCTCGGCCATCTGATCACCATCCTTGCGAGTGGACCACTGGAATAGACCGCGCGGTCGTTTGATTGACACACCCCGGTCGTTCCATTGTACGGTTTAGTCGTTCTACTGAGATAGTAAGGGATGTACCGTGATCGCTCTGCTGCTGGCTCTGGGCAGCTCACTCGCCTACGGATGCGCCGATTTCCTCGGCGGCCTCGGCGCCCGTAAAGCTCATGTACTGCGTACCGTGTTGATCGCGGCCCCGGCCAGCCTCGCGGTCGAGCTGCTGCTCTGGCCGTTCCTCGGCGCCTCGTTCAGCGCCGGCACCCTCGGCTGGGGTGCCGCTTCCGGGGTCGCCTCGGCCGCCGCGTTCGCGCTGCTCTACCGCACCCTGGCGATCGGCCCGATGAACATGCTGTCGCCCGTGACCGCCCTGGTGTCCGCCGCACTGCCCGTCGGCGTGGGCCTGCTCCAGGGCGAGCACCTGGCCACCGCCGGACTGATCGGCCTGCCGCTCGCGCTGGTGTCGGTGGTGCTGGTCAGCGCCGGACACGGCGCCGGCTCGGCTCGGCCCTCCCGTACGGCGCTGCTGCTCGCCTTCGGCGCGGGCGCGGCCATCGCCCTTCAGCTGATCTTCCTGCACCAGGCGCCGTCCGACAGCGGGGTGGCCCCGCTGATCATCGGCCGGGCGGTCTCCTCGGCCGTGACCCTGGCCGCGGCGGGGGCGATGTACCGCAAGCTGGGCTCCGAGCGGCCCGCATACGGGATATCGGCCGCCGCGGGTGTGCTGGATTCGGTGGCGAACCTGCTGTTCCTGCTTGCCGCCCGTAGTGGGGACCTCGCCGTCGTCGCCGTGATCACCGCCCTCTACCCGGCCGGCACGGTCCTGCTGGCCCGCGGCGTACTCGCCGAACGCATCCACCGCGGCCAGCTCGTCGGCCTGGGCACCGCCGCCGTCGCCGTCAGCCTCCTCGCCCTTACCTGAGCAAGCCCCCGCCCACCAGCCGAAACGCAAGGAGACCAGCATGTTCATCCAGCCCTGGGATGCCGGCCTGGACGAAGCCGAATGGCAGACCTGGATCGCCGAAGGCCACGACTTCGGGCAGCTGAGCGTCAATGGCCTGCCCGGCCACCCGCCCGCCGTCGTCCCCACCCACTTCACCTGTGACGGCAGCCACCTCCTGGTCCACCTCGCCCGGCCCAACCCGGTCTGGAAGGCGATCGAGCACGACCCGCACGTCACCTTCACCGTGATCGGCGACTACGCCTTCATCCCCGGCCCCTGGCGCGCCAAGCCCGGTGTCCCGCCCACGGATGGCGTACCCACCAGCTACTACGCAGCGGTGCAGTTCGCCTGCCGCGCCCACATAGTCGACGACCCGGAAGCCAAGGCCGAGCTGCTGCGCCGCCAGCTCGCCCACTTCCAGCCCGAGGGCGACCACGCCCCCGTCGCTGTCGACGAGCCGCCCTACGGCCGGATGCTGCCCGGCATCCGCGGCCTGCGCCTGGAGGTCACCGAGGTGGTGGCCAAGTTCAAGTACGACGACCACAAGCCCGTGGAGTACCGCACGGCCGTCGCCGATCGCCTCACTGAGCGTGGCGAGGGTCTCGACGTGCCCACCGCACGTCAGCAGCTCCGCCGCCGGGACCGCATCGGTCCCTGGAAGCCCTGACCCCACCGGTCGCTCGTCCGCCCGATCGCTCGTCAGCCCGTCCGTCCGCACACAGGAAACGGAACCCCGCCCATGACCGCCTTCCGCCTCACCCCCGCCGTCGCAGACGCCTTCCCCGACACCCTCATCGCGCTGGTCACCGCCACCGGTCTGCGCGGCCACGAAGCCTGGCCCGGCACCACCGCCGCCCTGGAGGACCTGGAGCAGCGGCTCGCCGACGGGACCTGGCAGCCCGCCGATGAGAGTGACCCCCGTATCGAGGCGTGGCACACCGCCTACCGTTCCTTCGGCACCAACCCCCGCCGCATCCGCCCCAGCGTCGACGCGCTCGGCCGCCGCATGGCCAAGAAGGGCACGCTGCCGCGCATCAACCCGGCCGTCGACTCGTACAACGCCGTCTCCGTCCGCCACGGCCTGCCCGCCGGCGCCTTCGACCTGGGCCACGTCACCGGCGACGTCGAGATCCGGTACGCGGACGGCACCGAGTCCTTCACCCCGCTCGGCGAGCCCGACACCATCGAGAACCCCAAGCCCGGCGAGATCATCTACGCGGACACCACCGATGTCCTGACCCGCCACTGGAACCACCGCGACGCCCACCGCACCCGCGTCACCGAGGACTCCACGCACGTCGCCTTCGTCCTCGAAACCCTGCACGCCACCCGTGACGGCCATCTCCTGAAGACCGCGGCGGAGGAGCTGCGGGACCTGCTCGCCCCGCACGCCGACCAGACCGCCGTGCACTACCTCAGCCCGGCCCACCCCGAAATTATCTGTTCCCATTCCAAGGTCATCCGCTGAGCTTGGGCCTGCCGGGCCTACAGGGCGGAGCCCCGCGCCACGACGATGCCGTAGAGGTCTTCGATCGTGGCCAGCGCGCTGTGATGGACCTGTTCGGCGGACAGCTCAGCACCGGCCCCCGTCAGGGGTCGAGTGGCGCACGCGTCAGCGACGATCGTGGGCGCGTAGCCGCGCAGGAACGCGCCTTCGGCGGTGAAGGTGACGCACATGTGCGTCATAAAACCGGCGATGATCACGTTCTTGCGGCCCGCGGCCTTGACCCGCTGTTCAAGGTCGGTGCCGTGGAAGGAGTTCGGCGCCTGCTTCGCCACGACCTGCTCACCGTCGACCGGGGCCACGCTCGGGTGGATGGCGCCGATCTCCGCGCGGATGTCGTAGGGGGTGCCCTCGCCGCCGTCGTGGACGATGTGGATGACCGGCGTGCCCGCCGCACGCGCCCGCGCCAGCAGCGCCGCGGCCGAGTCCAGGGCCGCCTTCCAGCCGGACAGCTCCATCACACCCCGGGTGTAGGTGTTCTGGAAGTCGACCATGATGAGCGTCGCGTCGGCGAGGGTCGCCGGGGTCTCGTCGAAGCCGTTGAGCCGGCGCAGCGTCGTCGTAGCCATGGGTAAAGGCCCTCCTCGGGCGGGGTGTTGGTGTCGTCCGGCGCGCTGGCGGCGCCGACGTGTTCGACGCTACGATCCCCCGTCAATGTCTGCAATGACGCTCAACTTGCAGATCCGGACATCACGTGGGAGGGCCCGTGCCCGCATCGAAACGGCTCGTCGTCGTTGTCGTCTTCGACGGCGTCGATCTGCTGGACATCACCGGCCCCCCGGAGGTGTTCGCCCTGCTGCAACGCGAGGTCGACACCGATACGGATACCGATACGGATGCCGGCGCCCACCCCGACAGGAACACCCACGCCCACACCGGCTACCGCGTCCTCCTGGCCGCCGAAACGCTGGAGCCGGTCACCACCTCGGCAGGGGTGCGCGTCCTGCCCGATGCCACGTTCGAGGAGGTGGCCGGTCAGAGCATCGACACCCTCCTGGTGCCCGGCTCCGTACGCATCGACGCCGACCGGCGCGTGAGCGCCCTGGCGGACCCGGATGTCACCGCGCGCGTCAAGCAGCTCGCCGGCGCGTCCCGTCGCATCGCCTCCGTGTGCGTCGGCGCCCATATCCTGGCCGCCGCGGGCCTGCTCGACGGGAAGCGGGCCACCACACACTGGTCGACCGCCCGCCAGCTCGCCGCCGAGCACCCCGCCGTCACCGTGGACGCCGACCCGATCTTCATTCGTGACGGCGCCGTGTGGACCGGCGCGGGCATCAGCTCCTGCCTCGACCTGTCCTTGGCCCTGGTCGCCGAGGACTTCGGCGAAGCCGCGGCCCTGCGCGTGGCCCGCCAGCTCGTGATGTACCTCAAACGCCCCGGCGGACAGAGCCAGTTCTCCGTACCCCTCGAACCCGTCTCCACCACTCGCCGGATCGAGGACCTGCGGCACTACATCACCCGCAACCTGTCCCGGCCCATCGGCCTCGCCGACCTCGCCGAACACGCCCACGTCTCCGAACGGCAGCTCTCCCGCATCTTCAAGACCGACCTCGGCACGACCCCGGCCGCCTACATCGAATCAGCGCGCGTCGAACTCGCCCGGAACCAGCTGGAGTCGACCGACGCCACGCTTGAACGCATCGCGGGCGCCTGCGGTTTCGGTACGGTCGACACCCTCATCCGCGCCTTCCGCCGCCAACTGGCCACCACACCGACCGAGTACCGCAGTGGTTTCCGGTATTCCGGGTAGCGGAACAGCGGAGAGCGACTCTCCGGGCTCACGAGGCCGCTCCGTTGGGGCACGCCCTGACCAGTTGCAGGCCGGCGCTCCGCAACGGTTGCAGATCGGGTTCACGGTTTTGGGCCAGCGCCGCGCGCACCTCGCCCGCCGCCTCGTCGACCGCGGCGGCGGCCTCCCGCACCTCCGCACCGGACGACCGCTGCCTGAGATCGGCGACCGCCGCATCCAGCGCATCGACCGCCGCGTCCGCCCTGCGGTCGAGGGCGGACTCCAGCACGGCGTGTTCGAGGTCCCCTATGGCGTCGGACACCGCGAGTGCGAACTTCGCACACCCCACGGCCCGGTCCTCGCCCTCCCCCATGTCGCACCCCGCGAGCAGTACGACCGCCAACACCACTGCCGCGGCGCTTGCCATCCGCTGCATGTCGTCACGTCCCTCCGGTGAACCGTTCGGTGAGTCACGAAGACAGCGGCCGCCGCTCGCCTGACACGAGGAAGCCTATGAACGGTGACGCGGCTCGGGGAGAGGGTTTCTCGCAGATGGCGACGGAGGCGGGCACTCCGTCGCCGTAAAGGTCGGGTACCGGCCATCTCTCCTCCCGCCCTCCTTCCCTTCGTCCCGTCCAAAGCATTGACATGCTTCCATGCTCACGTCAGATTACTGACATGAGTACACAGCCACGACGCAACCTTCGGGACGAGTACGCCGCGCAGACGCGGGAGGCGATCCTCAAGGCGTTCGTGGAGTGCCTGGCCGATCAGCCGGTCGAGGAGGTGTCCGTGTCGGCGGTTGCCGAGCGGGCGGGCATCACCGACCGGACGGTGTACCGGCACTTCCCGACGCGGGTGGACCTGCAGGCCGCGGCGGGCCAGTGGATCAACGACAACGTATTCCGCTATGTGCACCCCTCGTCGCTGGACGAACTGCCCACGGTGTTCCGGGAGGCGTGCCGGCGGTTCGACCGGCAGCCGAACCTGGCCTACGCGATCGCGCTGTCCCGGCTCGGCCGCAGCGTGCGCGCGGGGTTCCGCCAGCACGTTCTCGCGGAGAACAGCACGTCGCTGGCGGAGGTCGCGCCGTCGCTGCCCGCCGGGGACCGGCGCCGCGCGGAGGCCGTACTGGCGTACCTGGACAACGTGCTGGCGTGGGCGACCATGCGCGAGGAGCTGGACATGTCGGGCGAGGAGGTGGCCGACGCCGTCGAGTGGGCGATGACCACACTCCTGGCCGACCTCCGCCGCCGCAACGACGAAGCCGCCGACGCGACGCCGGCGGACCGGTCATCAACCGGAGAGCAGACCTGACCAACTAGGAGGCACGCTGTGCCACGGAGTGTGTGCAGTCTCGCGATCGGCCTGGGCATACCGGCCGTCGCCATCGTGATCGTTCCACCGCTCATCAGCAACACGCAGGTCTCGGTCCTGGGCATCCCGCTGCTGTTCTTCTGGATGTTCGCCTGGTTCCCGCTGACCACGATCTGCCTGGCGGTCAGCTGGTACGGATTCGACCGTCACCACTACACGGGCCAGGAGGGCAGCAGACCATGACAGCAGTGGTGTTCGCCCTGATCATGGCCTTGTCGCTCGGGGTGGCCGTGCTCGCCCGGGTCGGCGTGCGGCGCATGGACATCCGGCAGTTCCTGGTGGGCGGCCGTTCCTTCCCGCCGCTGATGCTGTTCTTCCTGGCCGTCGGCGAGGTCTACAGCATCGGCACCATGCTCGGCTTCCCCGGCGGCATCTACTCCGAGGGCGCCGGTTACGGCCTCTGGTTCCTCGGCTACCTTCTGCTGGCCTATCCCGTGGGGTACTTCCTCGCGCCGCTGGTGTGGCGGGCCGCCGCGCGTTACGACGCGCTGACCGTCCCCGAGGTGTTCGGCCGGCATTTCCGCAGCCGCAGGCTCGAGGTCGTCATCGCGATCGGGTCCATGATCGCGCTGGTGCCGTGGGGACAGTTCCAGTTCATCGGGCTGCAGATCGTGCTCGGCGGACTCGGCCTGCCCATCAGCCCGTTCGGCGCCGTGCTCATCGCCGCGGCCGTCGCGTTCGTGTATGTCGCGGTGGCGGGCATGCGGGGCTCCGCGTTCGTCGCGCTCGTCAAGGACGTGTTCATGCTGCTGGGCATCGTGGCCGTCGGTGTGGCCGCCGTCCTCGCGGCCCACGGCGTCCCCGCGCTGTTCGCGCGAGCGGCCGCCGTGGACCCGCACCCCCAGCTGTCCGGCACAGCGCTCGCCTTCTCCGTCACCACCATCGTCTACCAGGGCTTCGGCTTCTACCTGCAGCCCTCGGTGTCACCGTATGTGTTCCCGGCACGCTCGGAAGCGGCGGTGAAGAGCTCGACCGTCTTCATGCCGGTGTACATGCTGATGTATCCGTTCGCGGTGTTCGCCGCGTACTTCGCCATCGGCGCACTGCCGAAGAGCGACGACCCGAACGGTGTGTTCCTGAACCTCGCGCACGCTCTCCTGCCGTCCTGGCTGGTGGGGGTCGTGGCCGCGGGGGCCGCGCTGGCCGGTGTGCTCGTACTGGCCGCCACCTCGCTCAACATCGGCGCGATCGTAACCCGCAACCTGGTGCCGCGGGTACCGCCGACGGCACAACGCCGGTACACCACCGCCGCTGTCGGACTGTTCCTCGCCGTGTCCGCCGCGATGACGACCTTCAGCCCGGCGCTGATGCTGACCGTGCTCAACCTCAGCGGCTATGTCGGCATCCAGTTCGCGACCGGCTGGCTGGCGATCTTCTTCGCCCGGACGGTGCGCCCCTTCGCGGTCGGAACCGGCATCGTCGGCGGCGGCTTGCTCGCCATCACGCTGTACGTCACCGACGCCCGCCTCGGCGGCATCAACATCGGGCTCGTCGCACTCGCGGTGAATCTGGCGCTCACCTTCGGGCTCAGCCGACTCGGCCCCCCTGGGGAGCCACGCCGGCCCGTAGCCCTGACCAAGGGCGCCGACGTGCCCGTACACCCCGATTCGAGTGTTGCGCCCGCCCACCGCACTCCGACGGCGCCCACCGTCACCGAACCGTAGGAGCCATCCCATGGACGAGGAGACTTTTCTCCGCCGCCTGCCCAAGGTCGACCTGCACTGCCACTTGGCCGGCACCATCCGCCCGGCCACACTGATCGAACTGGCACGCAAGAACGACGTACCCCTGCGGACCAGCGACCCCGAACAGCTCTATGTCTTCGACGACTTCTACGACTTCCTCGACGTCGTGCGCACTGCCGCCCGCTGCCTGGTCACCCACGACGACTTCGCCCGCGTCGCCTACGAGGCCCTCGCCGACGCCGCCACGGCCGGCAACCTCAAGTACGCCGAGCTGTTCTTCAATCCCACCGATTACTACCCGAGCGGCGTCACGTACCGCACGATGGCCGACGGATTCATCGCGGGCCTGCGCGACGCCGAGGCCGATCACGGGGTGACCGGACGCCTGATACCCGCCATCAACCGCGAACTCGGTCCGGGGACCGCCCGCGACATGGTCGCCGATGCCATCGCCGATCCGCGCGACGAGATCATCGGCATAGGGATGGACGGCGCCGAACGCAGCGGTCCCCCGGGGCTCTTCGCCGAGGCGTACGGGATGGCGGGGCGGGCCGGTCTGCGCCGGACCGCGCACGCCTGCGAGGACAACCAGACCCCCGCCGAGGCCCCGCCGTCCCACATCACCACCTGCCTGGACGACCTCGGCTGCGACCGCATCGACCACGGATACCACGTCCTCGGCGACCCGCATGTCGCCCGGCGCTGCGCCGACAACGGCGTCCCGTTCACGGTCGGTTCCCACACCTGTGTCCCGTCGCGCCTGGCCACCCGCTGGCGCAACGTCCGCCACATGCTGGACGCCGGGCTCCCCCTCGTGATCTGTACCGACGACCCGCCCATGTACGGCACGGACATCGGTACCGCGTACGTCACCCTGCACCGGGAGCTCGGCCTCTCCCTCACCACGGCCACCGAACTCGCAGTCGCCGGCATCGACGCCACCTGGCTCGACGACGACGCCAAACGCCGGCTCCGCCGGGAGTTCAGCACCGAGATCGCCGCGCTCGGGCCGCTCGGGCAGCGGCGCGCGGGA
This sequence comes from Streptomyces sp. NPDC026301, assembly GCF_055567935.1. Classification (NCBI taxonomy): domain Bacteria; kingdom Bacillati; phylum Actinomycetota; class Actinomycetes; order Kitasatosporales; family Streptomycetaceae; genus Streptomyces; species Streptomyces sp. NPDC026301. Next base: position 154,079 of record NZ_JBVHPN010000012.1, read on the forward strand.
GGCGTGACAAGATCCCCGGCATGAAGATCGAAGCAGCGGATCGGCCCGTCGCCCTGGTCAGCGGGTCCACGTCGGGGATCGGGGAGGCCGTCGCGCGGCGGCTGGCGGCGGACGGGATGCGGGTCGTCGTGCACTCGCGGCGCAGTGCGGAGGCCGGTGAGGCGCTGGCGGCGGAGCTCGGCGGGGCGTACGTGCGGGCCGATCTGGCGGTGGAGGAGGAGGCCCGGGGGCTGGTCGAGGCGGCGCTCGGCCGGTACGGGCGGCTGGACGTGCTGGTCAACAACGCGGGCATCAGCTGGCCGATCCCGCACGACGACCTGGCCGCGGCGACGCCGGCGGACTGGCGGCAGCTGCTGGAGGTCAACCTGATCGCCCCATGGGTACTGTGCACGGCGGCACTGCCGGCACTGCGCCGATCCCCCGCGGGCGGCAGCGTCGTGAACATCACCAGCCATGCCGGGGTGCGCCCCAAGGGCTCATCGGTGCCGTACGCGGCGAGCAAGGCCGCGCTGAATCACGTGACCCGGCTGCTCGCGGCCGCCCTCGGCCCCGAGGTGCGGGTCAACGCGGTGGCGCCGGGGCTGGTGGACACGCCGATGACGAAGGACTGGGCGCAGGCGCACGAGCTGTGGCGGGACCGCGCGCCCATGCACCGCCCGGCCCGGCCCGCCGACGTGGCCGACCTGGTGGCGTCGGTGATCGGCAGCAGCTATCTCACCGGCGAGGTCATCGTGCTCGACGGCGGGCTGAACCTGACCTGAGACGAATCCGTTGGGGGTCGGTCGCGCAGGATGGCATACCAACTTCGGCATACCGAACTCCCGAAGATAGGGGGCGCAACTGCCGCATCACACCCCATATGCGGGCAGCGATCACCGGAGGGCCTTGTCCAGCGCCGGAATTTGGTATACCAACTGGCCATTGGTTGTCGCAGAGCGCTGAGGAGCCCGCCATGTGTGTCGAGTCCGTCCCGCCCCCGCCCAGCCGGGTCACCCGCCGCGGTGTGCTCGCCGGTGCCGCGGCCCTGGCCGGTACGGCCGCCGCTCTCTCGGCGGCTCCGGGCGCGGCCGCCGCGCCGGCGCGGGGATCCGCCGCCGGTCCGGCGCGCAGCACGCACCGCACCGGCGACCTGGTCGTCGAGGGCGGCACCCTGCTCGACCCGGCGACCGGTGAGGTCACCGAGGACGCCGTCGTGGTGATCCGCGACGGCGTGGTGCGCGCCGCCGGGGCCCGGGCGCGGGTCGATATGCCGGCCGGCGCGCCGCGCCTCGACGCACACGGCCGCTGGGTACTGCCCGGTCTGGTCGACGCGCACATCCACCTCAACACCGCCGCCGAGGCGCGCGACGCGGTCCGCAAGGGCGCCACCAGTGCGCGCAGCGGCTCCACGAACTTCTACCAGGACATCGCTGTACGGGAGTTGGCCCGCCAGGCACCCGAGCAGGCGCCCCGGCTGCGGGCCGCCGGAGTGTTCGTCACGCCCGATCTGGGCGACACGGTGCTCGCCGATCCGGACCTCACGCCGCTCGTGCGGCTGCGGAACGGCGTGCGTTCGACCGAGGCGCTGCGCCGGGTCGTCCAGGTGAACCTCGCCCGCGGCGCCGACGTGATCAAGACGCGGGTGAACGAGCGTGCAGGCCTGCCGGAGCAGGACCCGCTGGCCCAGGTCTACTCGTATGAGCAGCTGTCCGAGATCGTCGCGGCGGCGCGGCGCGGCGGCAAGGGCGTACTGTGCCACAGCTACAGCGAGCGGGGCTGCGACGACGCGGTGCGGGCGGGGATCCGGTCCCTGGAACACGGCGTGTTCGTCGGCGAGCGCACCCTGCACGACATGCGGCGCCGGGGGACGTACTTCACGCCGACGCTGACCGCCATCGCCGGGCTCGTGGACTCGTCCGATCCGGTGCTCGCCGAGCGCGGCCGCGCGTACCTGCCGGTCCTCAAGCACGCGGTGCGCACCGCGCACGAGCTGGGCGTCCCGCTGGCTGCGGGCACCGACTCCTCCGGCGGAGAGGTCGAACCCATCGGCAGGGAAGTGGAGTTGATGCGCGCGGCGGGTCTGTCGGCGCTCGACGCGATCCGTACCGCCACGACGGGCGCCGCCCGGCTGCTCGGTGTGGAGCGGACGGCGGGGCGGCTGACGCCCGGCTTCGCGGGCGACGTGATCGTGGTGGACGGCGACCCGCTCGCCGACGTCTCCGTACTCAAGAAGCCGCGCCGCGTGGTGCGCGCGGGCCTGCCGCTCTAGAACCCCATACTGCCCGTCCCACCGAAGGAGTTCCCATGACGCCTCCGCTCTCCCAGCCTTCCCGGCGCGGTGTCCTCGCGGGCGCCGCCTCGCTCGCGGGCTCCGGCACCGTGCTGTCCGCTGCCGTACCGCCGGCGCGGGCCGCGTCCCGTGAGCGGCCCGCCCGCCCCGTGGTCTTCCGTGACGTGCGGCCCTTCGGGGCGAAGCACGCGGTGGATCTCACCGTCGTCGACGGCCGCATCACGGACCGGCGGGCCCCCGAGGGCGCCGAGATGGTCGACGGCGGCGGCCGCATCGCCCTGCCGGCCCTGGTGGACGCGCACATCCACCCCGACAAGACGACGTGGGGCGGCGCGTGGGTGTCGCGCAAGCCGGCGAGCGGCATCGCCGATTACGCGGCCCAGGACGTGGAGGTGTTCCACAGCCAGCGCCGACCGGTGGCCGAGCGGGCATACGGGCTGATGGCACACGCCGTGACACGCGGGACGCGGGCCATGCGCGCGCACGCCGACGTGGCGCCCGCGTACGGCCTGGCCTGCGTGGAAGGGGTCTCGGCGGCGCGCGAGCGGCTGCGGCACGCGCTCGATGTGCAGATCGTGGCGTTTCCGCAGCACGGCGTCGTCCGCGCGCCCGGCACGGCGGCGCTGCTCAAGGAAGCGGCTCGCAGCGGGGCCGTGGACTTCATCGGCGGGATCGATCCGATCAGCTTCGACCATGCCATGGACGAGCAGCTCGACCTGGTCTTCGGCCTCGCGGACCGGTACGGCGTCGGCGTGGACATCCATCTGCACGACAGGGACGAGAAGGGTCTGACGGTGCTGCGCGGCATCATCGACCGCACCCGGGCCCTGTCGCTGCGGGGCAGGGTGACGGTGAGTCATGTCTTCTGTCTGCCGGGCCTGTCCAGCACCGATCTGGACAGGATGGCAGCCGATCTGGCGGACCTGGACATCGCCCTGACCACCGTGGCGCCGAACGAGTCGCTCGTCCTGCCGATCGCGCGCCTCAAGGAACACGGCGTGCGGGTCGGGCTGGGCTCGGACGGGGTGCGCGACTCGTGGAGCCCCTTCGGCAATGCCGACATGCTGCACCGCGCCCACCTGCTCGGCTGGGTCACGGACGGCCGTCTCGACGCGGAACTGACGGCTTGTTACGAGGCGGGGACGCACGGTGGCGCCGACGTCATGCAGCTGCCGCGCGCCGATCTGCGCCCCGGCTCCCCCGCCGACTTCATTCTCCTCCGCGGCGAGTGCGTACCGCAGATCGTGGTCGACATGCCCGCGCGGGACATGGTCGTACACCGCGGCCGGGTCGTCGCCCGCGACGGCGAACTGACATAACGCGTACGCGGGCGGCTACCGGGTACGGCGCACTCCTTCGCCGGGCGCGGTGCGGGCCGATGAGAGAATCGGGGGCATGACAGGGTCTGAAGGGTTTGCGCCCGAGTCGGAGCGGGTCACCCGGCAGTTGCGCGACGAGATCATCGACGGTGTCCGCGCGCCGGGCAGCAAGCTGGTCGAACGGGAACTCGCCGCGGAGCTCGGGGTGAGCCGGCTGCCGATCCGGGACGCCCTGAAGGCACTGGTGACCGAGGGGCTGGTGACGCCGCGGCCGCGGACATGGGCCGTGGTGCGGGAGTTCGCGCCGACGGACATCGCCGACCTCGACGAGGTGCGGTCGGCGCTGGAGATGCTGGCGTTCCGGCTCGCCGCCCAGCGCCGTACCCGCGCCGGGCTGGCGAGGCTCCGCGCCGACCTCGACGCGGAGCTGGCGGCGGCGCGCGAGGGCGACGCGGTACGGGCCCGGCGGGCGGCGGCCGATTTCCACGAGACAGTGACCTCGCTGGCCGACAACGAGCTCCTGAACGAACTGGAGCGCACGCTGCGCAGCAGGATGCGCTGGCTGCTGGGGCAGCACGACGACCTCATGGCCATGGCGAAGGAGCACGAGCAGCTCTACGAGGCCCTCGCGGACCGGGACGTGGCGCAGGTCGAGAAGCTGGTGACGCGGCACCTGGCGACCGGCCGCGACGCGGCCGCCGCCCACCGGAACGCGACGCGGGACTGACCGGTTCGCTCGCGAGGTCGCGAAGCACTGAGGCCGCGAGGCACTGAGGCACTGAGGCACTGTGACTGTCGGCCACGCGAGGCGACCGCCCAAATGCGCTTGTCCGCCCTTGCGGCACCGCACTACCGTGCCGAGGTGGATCTCTTCTCACGCTCTTGGGCGGCGTTGCGCACGGCGGTCGCCGAGCTCCCGGACGAGGACTTCGCGCGGCCGTCCGGCTGTACCGGCTGGCTCGTGCGGGACCTGGTGTGCCATCTGGTCATCGACGCCCAAGACGTCCTGATCACCCTCGTGACCCCCGCCGACACAGAACCGACCCGCGACGCGGTGACCTACTGGAACGTCGCCGCAACGCCGCCGACCGGCGACGACCCCCTCGACGCGCTGACCGTCCGGCTGGCCGCCGCGTACGGGGACCCCGGGCTGCTCAAGTTCCATCTCGACGACGTCGGCTCCGCAGCCGGCCGCGCCGCCGAACTCGCCGACCCGGGCCTCCGGGTCAGCACCCAGGACATGGTGCTGACCGCGGGCGACTACCTCACCGCGTACGTACTGGAGTGGACGCTGCACCACCTCGACCTGGTCGCGCACCTCCCCGCCGCGGCGGCGCCGCCGCCCGCCGAGGGGCTCGCCCGGTCCCGCGAGATGCTGGAGAAGATCGCCCGGGCCGCGTTCCCCGCGTCGTTCTCCGACCAGGACGCGCTGCTGATCGGCACTGGACGGCGCGCCCCGACCGACGCGGAGCAGGCCGAACTGGGCGAGCTGGGCGAGCTGGCCGCGAAACTCCCGCTCGTTCTCGGCTGACCGATGGCTGAGTGGCGCCGTCCGGCACCACTTGGCACCACCCGGCGCCATTCCGCTGCCAATCGGCGCCATTTCAGCGCTCCCGACAGCTCATGAGCACACATGGCGCCACAATGACTCAGTACACTTTCCTCGCGTTTCCGCAGGTCAAAGCGAGCACCCTCCAAGCCCAACCCGCACATGGCCCTAACAGGCTTGCGCATGGCGCCGCGATGGTGCCACTATGGCGTCATGGACCTCACCCCGTATGTCGACACCCTCCGCCGTGAACTCGCGGTGGCCGCCGAAGCCGGCGGGGACGATGCCCGCGAGCTGGCCGAGCGGCTCACCGCTCCTCTGGAGTCGGCGACCCGTCTGACCATGCTCAATGTGCTCTCCGCCGCGATGGACGAGATCACCCGCGAGCTCGCCCCCGGCTCGGTCGACGTACGGCTGCGCGGGCTCGACCCCGACTTCGTGGTGACGCTGCCGCCCGCCGGTGGCGAGCCCGCGGAAGCGGCCGCCGCGCCGGCCGAACCGCTCAAGGCGCCGGCCCTCTCGGACAGCGACGAGGGCGGCACCGCACGCGTCAATCTGCGCCTGCCGGCCCATCTCAAGACGCGCGCCGAGGAGGCCGCGAGCCGCGAGGGCCTGTCGGTCAACGCGTGGCTGGTGCGGGCCGTGTCGGCCGCGGTCGACGGCGGTACGCGGCCGCGTACGACGCACAAGGCCCACACCATCGGTCAGAGCATCACGGGCTGGGTGCGCTAGCGGCGCCGCACCCGGCTCTCCCCAAAGAATCAAGCACGGCACCCACACCACGTCCCACCAGCGGGGACGACCCAACGCGTCATGAGGACGGTACAGCCATGCCTTCTTTCGACACTCCCGAACCGATTTCCGCCACCGCATTCGTGGAAGCCGGTTCCATCCGGTTCACCGCGGGCGACCGCCTCGACACGGTCGTCGAGGTGCGGCCCCGCGACCCGAAGCGCGACCCGGACGTACGGGCGGCCGAGCAGACCGAGGTCACGTACGCGAGCGGCGTCCTGACCGTCAGGACGCCCAAGCAACGCTCTCTCTTCGTGCGCACCGGCGTCGTCGACGTGACGGTCGAACTGCCCACGGGCTCCCGCGTCGACATGACCGGCGCCTGGGCCCAGGTGCTCGGCGAGGGCCGGCTCGGCGAGGCCCGCGTGCAGACCTCGTCCGGTGACGTCCGTCTGGAGGCGACCGGGCCGCTGAAGCTGACCGCCTCCCACGGCTCGATCACCGTCGACCGGGTCGAGGGCCCGGCCGAGATCACCACCAGCTCCGGCAGCCTGCGCGTCGGTACCGTCGACGGTTCCGCCGTCCTGAAGAACTCGCACGGCACCACGACCGTCGGCGCCGCGACCGGCGACCTGCGGGTGAGCGGCGCCCACGGCGACATCCACATCGCGCGCGCCGAGGGCTCGGTCGCCGCCACCACCGCCCACGGCGCCCTGCGCGTCGCCGATGTCGCCCGCGGCACCGTCCAGTTGGAGACCTCCCACGGCGCCATCGAGGTCGGCATCCGCGAGGGCACCGCCGCCTGGCTCGACGTCAGCTCCGGCTCCGGGCTGGTGCGCAACACGCTCGCCACGTCCGAAGCCCCGGAGGAGGCCGAGGACACGGTCGAGGTGCGCGCCCGGACCCGCAACGGCAACATCGACGTGCTCCGCGCCAAGGGCTGAGCACTCCCGTTCCACCATCGACTCAACCCACCTATTCCCTCTGCCACTTCAGCCTCTGAACGGGAGGGCGCCATGCCTTCTTCTGTCATGCCCACAACAACATCAACATCAACGCATACGACCTCCCCCGCAGCCGTCTCCGCCGCCGGTCTCCGCAAGTCGTACGGCGACAAGACCGTGCTCGACGGCATCGACCTGCACATCCCGGCCGGGTCCGTGTTCGCGCTGCTCGGGCCGAACGGTGCCGGTAAGACCACCGTCGTCAAGATCCTCTCCACTCTCATCCGTGCCGACGCCGGCGATCTGCACGTCGGCGGCCACGACCTCGCCACCGAGCCGCAGGCGGTACGCGCCGCGATCGGCGTCACCGGCCAGTTCTCCGCCATCGACGGCCTGATCACCGGCGAGGAGAACATGCTCCTCATGGCCGACCTGCACCACCTGTCCCGGCGCGAGGGCCGCCGCACCGCCGCTGAGCTGCTGGAACGCTTCGACCTCAGCGACGCCGCGAAGAGGCCCGCCGCCACCTACTCCGGCGGCATGAAGCGCCGCCTCGACATCGCCATGACCCTGGTCGGCAACCCGCGGATCATCTTCCTCGACGAACCGACCACCGGCCTCGACCCCCGCAGCCGCCACAACATGTGGCAGATCATCCGCGAGCTGGTCACCGACGGCGTCACTGTCTTCCTCACCACCCAGTACCTGGACGAGGCCGACGAGCTCGCCGACCGTATCGCCGTGCTCAACGACGGGAAGATCGCCGCCGAGGGCACCGCCGAGGAGCTGAAGCGGCTCGTCCCGGGCGGGCACGTCCGGCTGCGCTTCACCGACCCGGCCGCGCACCGGTCCGCCGCCGTCGCCCTGCGCGAGGTCACCAGGGACGACGAGGCGCTTGCGCTGCAGATCCCCAGCGACGGCAGCCAGCGCGAGCTGCGCGCCGTCCTCGACCGGCTCGACTCGGCCGGCATCGCGGCCGACGAGCTGACCGTGCACACCCCCGACCTCGACGACGTGTTCTTCGCCCTGACCGGCGACGCCGGCGTCCCCGACCAGCCCGAGGAGAACGTCCGATGAGCTCCCTCTCCCTCGCCGTGCGCGACTCGTCCACGATGCTGCGCCGCAACCTCCTGCACGCCCGGCGCTACCCGTCCCTCACCCTGAACCTGCTGCTCACACCGATCATGCTGTTGTTGCTCTTCGTCTACGTCTTCGGCGACGTGATGAGCGCGGGCATCGGCGGCGGCGGTGCGGACCGCTCCGAGTACATCGCGTATCTCGTTCCGGGCATCCTGCTGATGACCATCGGCGGCACCGTGGTCGGGACCGCGGTGTCCGTCTCCAACGACATGACCGAGGGCATCATCGCCCGCTTCCGCACGATGGCGATCCACCGCGGTTCGGTGCTCGTCGGGCACGTCATCGGCAGTGTGCTGCAGTCGGTCATGAGTGTGGTCCTCGTGGGCGCCGTCGCCGTGGCCATCGGCTTCCGGCCCACGGACGCCACGCCGTTGGAGTGGCTGGCGGCGTTCGGGCTGCTCGTACTCTTCGCCATGGCGCTCACCTGGGTCGCGGTCGGCATGGGCCTGATCAGTCCGAACGCCGAGGCCGCCAGCAACAACGCACTGCCGATGGTCCTGCTGCCGCTCCTCTCCAGCGCCTTCGTGCCGATCGACGCCATGCCCGGCTGGTTCCAGCCGATCGCCGAGTACCAGCCGTTCACGCCCGCCATCGAAACCCTGCGTGGCCTGCTGCTCGGCAGCGAGATCGGCGACAACGGGTGGCTCGCGGTCGGCTGGTGCCTGGGACTCGCGGTGCTCGGTTACTTCTGGTCGACCTCGAAGTTCAACCGCGACCCGAAGTAACCGCCAGGACAGCGCGGGCCGGCCTCGCGCAGCCGTGCTGTCCTACGCCGCCGCTTTCGGCCGCGGCACAATCATGAACTTGTCGCCGCGTGCGCTGTAGACGACCTGCACGTCCTCCCCTGCCGCGTTGCGGCCTGCCGCCTCCGCGTCCAGCCGCGGCAGCGACCGCGGGTCACCCGCGGGCAGCCACCTGGCGATGGTCCGGAGATTCGTCGAGTCGTTCATCGGGTGCCTCGCTGTCCCTGTCCGCCGTGCGAAGGTCTGTGCACCTCATGTTTCCTGCCGGGGTTGCAGAACTCGCTGCAGTGGCCGCTACAGCGCCCCAGGACCCGAGGGCCGAGTGGCCCGGGAATCAGGGTCGGGCCGCGATGGAACTGTTCGCCCCGGCGGAAGAAACCGGCTCGGCGTCCTTGTCGGCGAGGGCGGCGAGTTGGGCGGGAACGGTGTCAGCGGCGGGGACACCGAGGTCGGCATAAAGGCTGGAGGCGGCTTCCCAGTGGCTGCGGGCCCGGTGGAGATCGCCTGTCGTCCGGTGGGTGGCGGCGATGCCCTCGTGCGCGCGGGCCTGCTCGTACCGCTCACCGATCTCCACGGCCTTCGCCAGCGCGTCGGTGTGCCACACGCGCGCCTCCGCCGGCCTGCCACTCGCCCGCAGGGCTTCGCCGAGGCCGTTGAGCGCCTCGACCTCACACGCGCGGTAGCCGGTCTGCCGGGAGAGGTCCAGGGCCTGGCGGTGCTGGTCGACGGCCTGCTGGAAGTGGCCCTGGCGGCAGTTGGCCTGGCCCAAGTGGGACAGCGTGTATGCCTGGCCGTCCCGGTTACCGGTCCTCCGGAAGAGGTCCAGGGCCCGGCGGTGCTGGTCGAGGGCCTGCTGGTACCGGCCCTGCCGGCAGTGGACCAGGCCCAGGTGGGTCAGCGCGTAGGCGCGGCCGTCCCGGTCGCCGAGCTGCTCGAAGAGGTCCCGGGCGCGGCGGTGTTGGTCGGCGGCCCACGCGTAGTGGCCCTGCCGCCAGTGGACGAGGCCCAGGACGAGGTGTGCGTACGCCTGGCCGTACCGGTTGCCGGTTCCCCGGAAGAGGTCCAGCGCTCGGCGGTGTTGGTCGGCGGCCCGCGTGTAGTGGCCCTGCCGCCAGTAGACGAGGCCCAGGTAGGTCAGCGCGGACGCCTGGCCGTCCTGATTGCCGGTCCGCCGGAAGACGTCCAGCGCCTGGCGGTGCTGGTCGATGGCCCGCTGGAAGTGGCCTTGTCGCCAGTAGACGTAGCCCAGGTAGGTCAGCACCTGGGCTTCGCCGTTGTGGTCGCCGTTGTGGCGGGCGGCCTGGTGGGCATGGGTGTGGATGGTCAGTCCTTCGACGTAGTGCCCACCGGTGTCCAGGTAGCGGAACAGTGTGGTGGCCAGTTGCACGGCGTGGCCCTCCCAGCCGCGGCCGGCGGCGTGGGCGCAGACGGCGGCCAGGTTGGCGCGCTCGGCGTCCAGCCAGGCCCGCGCCGCTTCCGGATCGCCGATCGGCGGGGCGGAGGTGGGCGAGGGGGAAGGGGCGGGCGCCGGGCGCTGCTCCACTCGGTGCTGATGGAGGGTGGTCGTCGCGGTGGTGGCGGTGGCCAGGTAGTGGTCGAAGAGCCGGGTCAGCGCGGCGTGCCGGTCGGCGGGTGGGTCGGTGGTGGTGGCCAGTTCGGCGGCGTAGGCGCGCAGCAGGTCGTGCATGGTGTACCGGTGGGGGCCGGTGGGCTGGATGAGGTGGGCGCGGGCCAGCCGGTCGAGCAGGGAACGGACCTGATCGGGAGGGGCGCCGATGAGGGCGGCGGTGGCGTGGCGGTCCCAGTCGGGGCCCGGGTGGAGGGCCAGCAGGCGGAAGGCCCGGGCGGCCTGGGCGGGCAGGCGCTGGTAGGACCAGGAGAACACGGCGCGCACGTCGGTGCTGGGGTCTTCGTCGGCCTGGAGGAAGTCCAGCTGTCGCTCCCGGTCGGCCAGCTCGGCGGCCAGTTCGGCCAGGCTGTGGTGGGGGCGGGCGGCGGCGAGTTCGGCGGTGAGACGCAGCGCGAGAGGCAGCCGCCTGCACCGGTCCGCCAGGGCGACGGCGGCCTGGGGTTCGGCCTCCACCCGGGGGCCGATCAGTTGGTGCAGCAGGGCGTGGGCGTCCTCGGCGGGCAGCAGGTCGAGGTCGAGGCGGTGGGCTCCGTGCAGGGCCACCAGGCCGGGCAGGGCGTCGCGGCTGGTCACGATGGTCGGGCAGGTGGGGGCGCCGGGCAGCAGCGGCCTGATCTGCTCGGGCGTGGCGGCGTTGTCCAGGATGATGAGCATGCGGCGCCCGGCGAGTTCACTGCGGTAACGGGCGGAGCGGTCCGCCACGTCGAGGGGGATGTCCTGGCCGCGCAGCCCGAGGGCGGCCAGCAGGCGGGCGAGCGCCTCTCCGGCGGCCATCGGCTGTTCGGGGTCGTAGCCGCGGAGATTCACGTACAACTGCCCGTCGGGGAACGCCTGCCGTACGCGATGGGCCCAGTGCACCGTCAGCGCGGTCTTGCCCACGCCCGGGGTGCCGGAGACGAGGCAGATCACCGCCGCCGTCGAGGCCGGGTCCTGGGCTGTCAGCTCGTCCAATTGCACCAGTTGCCGCGCGCGGCCGGTGAAGCCTGCGACGTCGCCGGGCAGCAGGCAGGGCACCGGGCCCGGCCGGGGCCGCTGCGGGTCGGGCGGCGCCAGGGCGGGGTCGGCGGTGAGCACCGCCTGTTCCAGGTGCCGCAGGTCCGGGCCGGGCTCGATTCCCAGCTCCTCGGCCAGCAGCGCTCGGGCCTTCCGGTAGGCCGCCAGCGCCTCGGCCTGGCGCCCCGACCGGTACAGGGCCACCATCAACTGTGCGCACATCCGCTCCCGCAGCGGATGTTCGTGCACCAGCCCGGCCAGCTCATCCACCACGGAGGCATGTCGGCCCAGTGCCAGATCGGCCTCGACGCGCTCCTCCAGCACGCTCAGCCGGTGCTCTTCCAGCCGGTCCCGCTCGGCGTCCAGCAGCGGACCGGCCAGGCCCTCGCACAGTCGGCCCCGCCACAGATGAAGCGCACCGTGCAGTGCCTCGGCCGCCGCGTGCCAGTCCCCGGCGGCCCGGGCGGCCCGCCCCCGCTCGACCTGCGCGGTGACGGTCTCCAGGTCCAGTCGGCCGGCCGGTACGGACAGTACGTATCCGCCCTCGGTCCAGGCCAGCAGCCGGGACGGGGCACGAGCCGGCCGGCCGGGCTCCAGCACCCGGCGCAGCCCGGCGGCGTGCCGCTGCAGCAGATTCACCGCGCGTCCCGGGGCCGCCTCCCCCCACACCGCGTCGATGAGCTTCTCCCGCGGCAGCGGCCGATTCGCGTGCAACAGCAACACAGCGAGCACGACGCGTTGTTGGACAGGTCCGGGATTCAGCTCCGCCCCGTTCCGCCACACTCGCAGCGGCCCGAACACCTCGAAACGCAACCCCCCGGGTGTCCTGTGATCGCCCATTTTTGCCTCCCCGTGCGGCAATCCCTCCCAAGCTAGCCCGTACAGCGCCATACGGACACCCGCCCGCGCAAGAGCCTCTCCCCGGCCTCCAACGGCGGGCCCCGTACCCCTCAACCCGCACGTCGTGTCCGCTTTTCAAGCTTCGCCAACGCCTCCGGACGTGAGTACGGTGGGTACGGCACGCCGTCCCCGGGAGGTCCCGGAGGGAAGAGAGGCGGTCGCCCATGTCGCCGAGGTTCGTCCCCTACTCACCGGACATCGAGATGGGGAACCTCGACGGGCTGCCGAAGGAGTACTTCACCGAACTCGACAAGGGAGCCCAGATGACCACGAACCCGGAGAAGCCGAGCCGCCCAGGGCTGAGGTCCGGACGGGTCAGTGAATTCACCCTCTTCTTCACCGTCAAGGCCGGTCACGGAAAACTGATCCGCGAGCTCTTCCAGCAGCCCGGATTCGAGGCACAACGCGAGGAGGTGAGCAAGCGCATCGGCACGCTCCACGACGCGCGATGGGTCCTGTTCGAGAACGACACGCGCCTGTTGTTCGCCACGAACTTCGACGGCGACTGGGACGCCTACATCGACGACTTCGCCTACCAGGTCCCCGGCTTCTTCGATGCCGTCCTGGAACACACCGAGGGCTACCCGGGCATCAAAGACCCCGGCATCAAGGATTACATCGTCGCCCACCAGGCCACCGCCTGCTCGTATTTCCGCACCATCCCCAACGCCACGGTCAAGGACCTCCACAAGGCACTACGCGTCCAAGCGGCGTTCCAGCAACTGCTCGACTCGGCCGGCTGAGTACAGCACGGGGCAGGGCCTAAGAAGCCAGCACCTGCGGAGTCTTCTGCTGGGCACTTTGCGGCGTCCGCCGCTGAGTTCGGCAGTATGCCAAGTGGCCGATGACCGCATCGGCGAGCTGTGGAGTGTCGATGATGTTCAGGTGCCCACAGTCCGGGATGCTGACGGAATCGACATGCCGGCCGGCCGTGGCACTGGAGATCGGCACCACGAGATCGGATGTCGATCCGACGAGCAGCCAGCGGACGCGACCATCACTGTCAATGGGAGGCAAGCCACCCAGGAGCGGGGAGCGGACGCGCATTTGCTTGGCAGCCGGCCCAGGAGCCGCATACGCGAGCGGAGCGCCGCGGTGGGGTGTCGCAATGGTGATGGCGCTCAGCGCATCGGCGTCCGTACCAAGACGCTGCACCGCATAGCGCACCGCAAGCCCGCCGAGGCTGTAGCCGATGAGGTGTACCCCCTGCGTTCCGCTGCGCCGGGCAGCCGCCGACGCCTCCTCCGCGACCAGCTCAGCGACGTCCGGAATGGGCATCCTCAGCGAGTTGTACCGCAGGCAACTGGTGCGGTGATAACCGCTTTGCCGCAGCCGCCTCACCAGCGACCCCCAACACCCTTCAGCGGAGAGATAACCCGGAACGAGCACGATCGGCGTTTCCTGGCCGCCCTCCCGCCACGACGAGCGGGGAATGTCCGGCCCGCCCGGGAGCTCGGGGCTCACGCGCCGCCGCGATGCGGCTTTCAGCGTGGTCTTGAAGGCCGCCGCCAGTGCCGTCACCGCCGCTTCGACCGGCACCGATGGCGCGGCACGCGCGTCTTCGTTCGGTAGCCTCTCCACTGTCATGCCGACCGCCTCGCCTATCCGGTTCCCAGGTTTGCCGTTCACCGCAATGGGCAAGATTTCCGCACAACGCGCCATTTTTTACTCAGCTCGCCCTGACAACTGACGGAAGCACTGTGCTGCGGCGGATCTCATCGTGCTCTCGTGTGTTGCAGGGTTCGCTGCAGTCGCCACTGCAGCGACCAGTGCAGCGAGAACTGCAGACCGGGACGACACGATGGCGTCTGCACGCGCTCGCAGCGGCCCACCAGCGGGCCCTGCCGAGCGTGCCCACTGGACGGGGGAGCCAGGACACCATGACCGATTCCAGCGATTTCTCGACGGCTGCCAAGGCCGAAGCGCTCCCCCTCGTCACCGACCGGGAAGAGGAAGCCGCGAGTCGGCCGCCGGACCGCGCGGCGGACGCAGCAGACCTCTCGGCGGAGCGCCGGGCGCTGCTGCTGACCTACGAACTCGTCCTTGACGCGAGCGAAGCGCTGTCCCGGCATGGCGTGCCCGGACAGCGCCCGGCGGAGCTGAAAGCCGCGGCGGCCCGCATCGACACCCTGGACGAGGCCCTGAGCGCGATCCGGGAAATCGGACGATTGGCGACGGCGGTCATCGCTGCTCAGGCATAGCCGCTGTTCAGCTCTGTACCGCGGTGTGGCGCTCCGCTGCCGCGGTCGTCAGTACCAAGTCGACATCGACCGGGCGGTCTTCGCCGGGGTGGACGGCCGCCGAGGCGCGCGGGGCGTGACCGGCGACCATGGCGGCCAGTACGTAGGCGCCGCCGTCCGGGACGGCGACCGCGTAACGGCCGTCGTGGTCCGTGAGCGCGGTACCGGCCCGGCGCCCGCGCGGGTCGATCACCGCCACCCTGGCGCGGGCGACGGGTACACCGGCCGGGTCCAGGACACGCCCCCGGAACCCGGCACGGGGCGCCGGGACCGCCGGGGTCGCCGGGACCGCCGGTACCGCCCGGGTGTTCCGCTCCGGCACGGCTTCGTCCGCACTGCTGGCCAGCAGCTGCGGCGCGGACATCTTCCTGCCGCGCGGCAGGAAGACCGCGAGCAGCAGACCGAGGGCGACCGCCGCGGTGGCGATGAGGAATGAGATGCGGAAGCCCTGCATGGTGGGTACCGTCACCGCGCCCACGTGATCGGCGGTATTGGCGAGGACCATGCCGATGACGGCGCTCGACACCGACGTGCCGATCGACCGCATGAGGGTGTTGAGCCCGTTGGCCGCGCCCGTCTCGGACGGGTCGACGGCCCCGTTGATCAGGGCGGGGAGGGAGGAGTAGGCGAGGCCGATGCCCGCGCCGACGATCACCGAGATGACGATGGTCTGCCAAGCGGCGCTCATCAGGCCGAGCCCCGCGCCGTAGCCGACCGCGATGATCAGCATGCCGACCATGAGGGTGAGCTTCGGACCGTACCGCGCCGACAGCCGGGCGTAGACGGGCGCGGTGAACATCATCGTCAGCCCCAGCGGCGCCACGCACAGCCCCGCGACGACCATGGACTGGCCCAGGCCGTATCCGGTGGCGGTGGGCAGCTGGAGCAGCTGCGGCAGGACGAGCGAGATCGCGTAGAACGCGACGCCGACCGTGATCGAGGCGAGGTTGGTGAGCAGTACCTCGCGGCGCGCGGTGGTGCGCAGGTCGACCAGCGGGGCCGTCATGCGCAGTTCCATCAGACCCCACAGAACGAGCACGACCAGCGCGGCGGCGAAGAGCCCGAGCGTCGTGCCCGAACCCCAGCCCCAGTCGCTGCCCTTGGTGATCGGCAGCAGGAACAGGACAAGACCGAGGGAGAGTCCGAGCGCGCCGACGACGTCGAAGCGGCCCTCGGCCCGGACACCGCTTTCCGGCACGACCGCCAGCGTGAGCAGGATCGATACGACGCCCAGGCCCGCGGCGCCGAAGAACAGCGCGTGCCAGTCCGCGTGCTGGGCGATCAGGGCGGCGACCGGCAACGCGAGTCCGCCGCCGACGCCTATGGAGGAGCTCATCAGGGCCATGGCCGAGCCCAGCTTCTCGCGGGGCAGTTCATCGCGCATCAGCCCGATGCCGAGCGGGATGGCGCCCATGGCGAAGCCCTGGAGCGCACGGCCGACGATCATCACGAGGAGTTCGCTGGTGAACCCGCAGATCAGCGAGCCCACGACCATGACCGCGAGGCTGGTGACCAGCATGCGGCGTTTGCCGTACAGGTCGCCGAGCCGGCCCATGATCGGGGTGGCGACGGCGCCGGCGAGCAGGGTCGACGTCATGACCCAGGTGGCGTTCGTCGGCGCGGTGTTCAGGAGGGTGGGCAGATCCTTGATGACCGGCACGAGCAGCGTCTGCATCACCGCGACCGCGATGCCGGCGAAGGCGAGGACGAGGACGACTCCGCGGGTGCGTGGATGGGCCGTCGTCTGGGGCATTGCCTGGGACCTCCGGAAGCGGGAAGAGTGGCGGGCTCGCCGAGTACGCATCGGTGAGTGCGCCGATGAGCGTGTGCCGTACGTGCGGAGAGAACTTGCCCACTCGGGTGGGTATTCCGAGGAACATCGTACGACGGGAACTCTTCACCAATTCCTTACGTTGCCGGAGCCGAGGCTCCGCCACCGGGCGGCGGGTCCTGCGGCCGAGGCCGCAGCACGAAATCCTGGTGGGCGAGGCTCCCGTACTTGATGTACACCCGCTTGATGGACGGGATGCGGCGCGGCCCGCCGGCGATGACGTTGATGAAGCCCTCCGGGAGCCCGGTCAGCTTGTACTCGCCGTGTTCGTCGGTCCGCGTGCGCGTCAGCTGCCGTCCGTCGGTGGTGGTCACGGTGATCAGTACACCGTGCAGCGGTTGCGACCGGGTGTCCCGGATGCGGCCGGCCAGCAACGGCTCGGAGGCCCCGATGTAGTGGGTGGACGTGCGTACCGGCATCGGGTGCGGCATCTCCAGCGCCGGGTCCTCCACCGCCTCCTCCAGGTCGGACGCGGTCAGCTCTTCGTCCCCGCCGGAGCGCGCCACGTTCACCCGGTGCCGTTCCCAGAAGAACCCGATGCAGATGAGCACGGCGCCGACGGCGATCCAGATACTCAGCGCCAGCAGCGGACGGAAGAGCTGCGCGCCGCCGAAGTACATCTCGTTGCGCATCGCGTCGACCAGATTGCCCAGCGGCATGTACGGGTGCAGCCAGCGGAAGAAGGACGGCACCATCGCGACCGGGATCGCCCCGTCGCTGGCCGGCATGGACAGCAGCACGAAGACGACGATGGCGACCCCGGGGAAGAACTGCCGCACGAACGGCACCAGCCCGTAGCAGGTCAGCGAGACCGCCAGGCTCAGCATGAACATGTAGAGCAGGCAGACCGGCCGGTCCACGATGCAGTCCATCGCGAGCGCGATGTAGAAGGCGGCCACGGCCATCACGGCACCGGAGACGACGAAGGTGACGACCTTCTTCCAGCGGCTGAGGCCGGTGGCCCGCAGCATCATCATCACCATGATGTACGAGGGGATGGTGAGCCCGAGGCAGAGGTAGAAGAGGCTGGTGCCCATCGCGTCCTTGGGCGCGGTGGGCGCGAGCTCGACCTGCTTGAGCCGGGCGCCGCCCCGCTCGGCGATCGGTGTGAACACCTGCTGCAGCACGGCCTCGATCTCGAAGCCGCCGGCCTTCGCGGTGTACAGGGCGGGGTGGGCCGGGTCGGGGAGGTACCCGCCGGCGGCACGGCGGTCCTTCACCGCGCGCCGGAGGGCGGCGTCACCGCCGGATACGGGCTTCACCTCGAACCCGCCCGGGACGACGTGGTCGAGCGTCTTCTGCACTTGGGCCGCCGCCGGGGCGGGGACGGCCACCCGGATGTTGTGCGGGGTGGGGTTGTGGAAGGCGAGCAGGTAGCAGAAGAGGAAGCCGAAGAAGAAGAGCGCCGGGAACCAGAGGCTGCTGACGATCACCTTCGCCGTGTGCGTCCACCGCGGGCGCGGTTCGCCGTCGGCCGGTGCCGCGTCCTCTTGCTGTGTTTCGGACATGCCGCACCCTTCCCTGACCGTGCCCTTCCCTGACCCTGGGAGATCTCCCCCGCCCCGGCCCTGCACACCTGCTTTGCTGCACTCGGCCCAGCAGGTTGGCCCGCGCGTGGTAGGGGCTGCGCGTGGAGGTGCTGCACCCGGGGCAGGAAGTCGTCGCGCTCACCACACCCGCCTCGACACGAACTCGGACGACACAATGCAGGAGAACAACGCGACTCGGGGGTTTGCCGAGGTCGTGGGGAAAATACCCGCTCCCGGGCTCGTGCTGGGCGGCGTGTGCGGGATCCAGTTCGGCGCGGCCTTCGCGCCTCAGGTGTATCCGCAGGTGGGTGCGGCGGGCGTGGTGTTCCTGCGGTTGCTGATTGCGGGGGTACTTCTGTGTCTGCTGTGGCGCCCGCGGCGGCAGGCGTTGCATTCGGTGAAGGGCGCCTGGGGAACGGTGATCGGCGCCGGGGCCTTGTTGGCGGGACACCACCTCGCGTTCTACGAGGCGGTGAACCACATTCCCCTGGGGGCCGTGGCCACGATCGAATTCCTCGGCCCGTTCGCCATCGCCCTGGCCGGATCACGACGGGCGGTCGACCTGGTGCCCGCATGTCTGGCGGCCGGCGGCGTCCTCCTGCTCAGCGGGGGCGGCGTCCCTCTTGAGGCGGGCGGTCTCACCCTGGCCGCGGTGGCGGCGTGCTGCTGGGCCGGGTACATCCTCGTCTCCTCCCGCATGGCACGACGCCTCAGCGGCGGCCAGGGCCTTGCACTGGCGGTGCTGTGGGCGGCGCTGCTGAGCGCCCCGTACGGCATCGCTCACGCCGGTCGTGCGCTGCTGGACCCCCATGTGCTGTGGGTGGCCGCGGTGGTGGCGGTGGCGTCCAGCGTGCTGCCGTACTCGTGCAACCTGGAGGCACTGCGTCGGATCCCGCCGCGCGTGTTCGGCGTACTGACGAGCCTGGAGCCGGCCGTTGGCGCGCTGTTCGGACTCCTCATCCTCGGGCAGCGGCTCGCGTGGCCGCAGTGGCTCGGCATCGCCGCGGTCGCCTGCGCCTCCGTCGCTGCCACGTTCCTGCGGGCCGGGGAACGATCGAGCGCACGAGGACGCTCGCGCCGGGAGGACAGGGCGGCCCGGAGCGCTGACCGTCAGCTGTGCCGGGAGCTGCGGAGCAAGTGAGTGGCTGTGCCGGCGGCCAGGAGGGCGACGCAGGCGGTGAAGGTCAGGCCCGCGGTGCGGAGGCCGAGGGCGAGGGTGAGGGCGCCGACACCGACGACCGGGAGGGAGATTCCGGTGTAGGCGACGACGAAGAAGGTGGAGATCGTGCCGCCGCGGTGTTCGGCGGGCGCTGCGGCCGCGACGGACGTGAGAGCGGCGCGGAAGGCGAGGCCCTGGCCGAGGCCGCCGCACAGGGCGCCGGCGACCAGTACCGGCAGGGATTCGACGGCGAGGGACGTGGCGACGAGGGCGAGGCCCAGCACGAGGACGAGGCAGCCGGCCGGGAGCGCCCGGCGTGCGCCCAGTTTCTCCGTAAGGGACTGTCCCGCCGTCGAGCCCAGGAAGACGGAGAAGACGACGGCGCCCGAGACCGCCAGGTTGGCCACGCCGAGGGTCTGGGACACGAAGCTCGGTGCCACCGCGGTGAACAGGCCGAGGAGCGAGAAACCGGCGAAGGCGGCGAGGGCCGAGGGGGCGAACACGCCGCGTACCTCGGGGGGTACGACCACGCCCTGCGGCCGGAGGCCCGGCCACCGCTCCGGCCGGTCGACGGTCTCGGGCAGGAGGAGGACCAGTACGCACGCCACCGCGATGAGTGCGAGGTGCGTCAGGTACGGCAGGGCGAGCGGCCAGGGGGCGTACTGGGCCAGGAGCCCGGCGAGCAGCGGGCCGCAGCCGAGGCCGCCCATGTTGGCGGCGGCCGCGGCGAAGCCGGCGCGCGACTTGCGTTCGGGCGGCGCCAGTTCCAGTACCGCCGCCGTGGCCGCGCCGCTGAAGAGCCCGGCCGAGAAGCCGGAGAGGAGCCGGCCCGCGAAGAGGAAGGGCAGGCCGCCCACGGACGGGAAACCGGACAGGAAGTCGGACAGGAAGCAGACCGCGCTGAGCGCCGAGAAGGCCAGCGCCGTCAGGAGTACGGGGCGGCGGCCGACGCGGTCGGAGTAGTTGCCCGCGAGCAGCAGTACGGCGATGACGCCGAGCGCGTAGACGGCGAAGACCACCGTCACCATCAGCTCCGAGAAGCCCAGCTCTTTGCGGTAGAGGCCGTACAGCGGGGTGGGGAGCGTGGTGCCCGCCATGCCCACGGCGAACACCGCCGCTGCTGCGGAGTACCCCGGGCGCCGGCCCGTCTCATGACGAACGATCATGTCCCCACGGTACGAGCCGGCCCCGCCTCACGGGGTCAAGCGGCCGCACCCGTGGCCGCCGCCGCGTCCGCCGCGAGGCGGGAGAGGTCCGGGAGCGCGTGGGAGCGGCGTTGGAGGGACTGGGCGCGGGAGCGGTAGGAGCGGTCCTCCAGTACGGCGCGTACGGCCGCGGTCAGCGACTCGCGCGTGACGTCCTGGACGTCGATCCGGCGGCCCGCGCCGATCTCCCGCAGCCGGGCGGCGTTGTACGACTGCTCGGCGAAGAGCGGTACGGCGACCATGGGGACGCCTGCCGCCAGCGCCTCCCGGGTCCCGTTGAAGCCGGCGTGCGTGAGGAACGCGTCGCTGGACCGCAGGAGCAGTTCCTGCTGGACGAACGAGGTGAGGTGGACGTTGTCGGCGCGGGCGCCCGTCCACTCCCGGGGGTCGGTGCCCGCGCCGAGCGCGACGACGCCGGTGACCGGAAGGTCCCCGAGCGTCTCGATGATGGTGTCGAGCAGGGGAAGGACTCCGCCGCCGGGGAACTGGGTCGCGTTGGAGCCCAGTGTGGCGAGGACGAGCGGGCGGTCGGCGGGGAGCCCGGCGATCTCGGGGTCGAGGGGCGCTTCGCCGGCGGGGGCTGGCAGCCGGTAGTAGTGGGCGTTCGGCAGGCGGCTCGCCTCGGGGTAGAACTCCTCCGGTACGACGCCGGCCCGGAAGGCACGGAAGACGTGCCAGGGGTCGTCGATCGGGTCGAGGCCCAGGTCGGCGCGGTGCTTGTTGAGCTGCTCGGTGACGGCGGGGTGGGCGTAGGGCGCGAGCGGCGCGATGTCCAGCGCGCCGTGCGGGATGCCGAGCCGTTCGCCCGCCAAGTAGCCGCCGAACTCGGTGGATTCGTGCAGGATCAGGTCGGGGCGCCAGTCCTGTGCCACGTCGACGATGTCGCGCGCCGAGGGCCCTGCCAGCTGCCCGACGAAGGCGGATGCGAAGAACTGCGGGTCCAACTCGATGGTGACGGAGCCGAATTGGCGCATGACCGCGGGCGGACGGATGTCGCCGCGCTGCAGTACGTCCCCCAGCCCCTCGACGTTCGGCAGCCGCAGCGCGGTCAGCCCGCGCTTCTCGATGTGCTCCGCGACGGCGTTCCCGGTGGCGACGGCCACCTCGTGGCCCGCCTGCCGGGCGCTCTCGGCCGCCGGCAGCACCAGCGGTGCGAGGTGCGAGTAGCTCGCCTGGGCGGTGAACAGGATGCGCATGGTGCTTCGCTCCCTCGGCGCCGCGCGGCCGGCACTGGGGGCGCGCAGCTGGGACTCAGGAAAATCAACGACTGTTGAAACAGCGTATCCGTCCGGTTTCCGCGCCATCCGGGCGGGGCGGGAGTGGAGGGAGGGACCGCACGGCGTGCGGGGCACGTGCGCGCCGGGCGCGCTCACGGAGCGTCATGCGGCCCCACGAGTGCACTTGGGCACCGGAGGGCGCAGCACGATACCGCCGCAGTGACGGATGCGTCACCAAATTCCCGCGAACCGTGTTCCGTTGCGGGTAAGACAGGCATCTTGGGCGTATGTCGCAGAATTTACCCAAGGCACGCAACGTGCCCCTGCCGACGCGCACCTGGTCCCCGTCACGGAAAGTGTCACCGGGCGACCGGCCCGCCACCACACCCGACCACACCGCACCCGACCAACTGTCACCGCCGACCGCACGTGCCAGCACTCCCCGGCTGATCGGCGTCGACCTCGCCCGCGGCCTCGCGGTACTGGGCATGTTCGCCGCCCACGTGGGCCCCGATCCGTCGGACGGCGGCCCCGTGGGCTTTCTCATGGAGTTCGCGCGCGGCCGCTCGTCCGCCCTCTTCGCGCTGCTCGCCGGTTTCTCGATCGTGCTCATCACCGGCCGCCCCGAGCCCCGTACCGGGCGCGCGGGCCGGCAGGCGGTCACGCGGGTGCTGATCCGCGCCGTCGTCCTGCTGGCGCTGGGGACGGCACTGACCGCGCTGGACACCTCGATCGACGTGATCCTCGCCTACTACGCGCTGGCGTTCGTCGTGGTTCTCCCCCTGTACCGACTCAAGGCGGGGGCGCTCGCCTTCATCGCCGCGGGGACCGCGCTGGTACTCCCCCAGGACCTCTTCCTGGTCAAGGTCTCGCTGGATCAAGGCAGTTGGGGCGACATGGTGATCGCCCACGACCCGCTGTCCGGGCTCGGTGACACGGACGGCGTCATCGATCTGCTGTTCACCGGCGCGTATCCGGTGCTCACCTGGGTCCCGTTCCTGATCGCGGGCATGGCGGTGGCCCGGCTCGACCTCGCCGATTCGGTGGTCCGCATCCGGCTCGCCTGTACCGGTGCCGCGCTCGCGGTCCTCGGTTACGGGGGCTCGTGGCTGGCCCTGCACCTGGTCCCGAACGCGTACGCCGCCGTCGCCGCCGGTTCGGACGGCGACTCGCCGGGGTCGGCCTGGTGGTCCGACACCGTCGGCGACCCCACCCACCTCTTCCGGGAGTGGCTGCTGGTGGCCGCGCCGCACAGTCAGACGACCCCGTCGATCCTGGGCAACACCGGCGTCGCCCTGCTCGTACTGGCCGGGTGCACGATCGCCCTGGACCGGCTGCCGCGCTTCCGGCGGGTGGCCACGCCGGTCATCGCCGTCGGTGCGATGTCCCTGTCCGCCTATGCGCTGCACATCGTGGCCATCTGGGCGCTGGACACGGACGACATGCCCGACTCCACCGACCCGGTGGTGCTGCTCGGCTTCACCGTGGGCGTGCTGGTGCTGGCCTTCGTATGGAAGCGGCTGTTCCGGCGCGGACCACTGGAGTACCTGCTGTACCTGATCACCCGGCCGGCGCGCTTCATCAAGTAAGCGCCTTGTCCAGGCAGCGGACCCAGGGCAGCGGGAGCCCACCGGCGGCAGGATCAGGTGAGCAGATGCGGCAGCAGGGTCAGGAAGTCGTCGGTCGCGTCGGCGGCGCCCAGCGCGCCGAGCGCCGGGAGGGCCGCGAGGCCGGCGAAGGCCACGGCGAGGACGCGGGTGGTACTCGGCGGGGCGGCCTGGAGCGCCGCGACGCGGCGGCTGATGGCGAGGCCGGAGAAGCGCAGCGCGCAGCCCGTGCCGCCGCCCCGGTGCGCGAGGAGCGCGGCGCGGGCGAGGGCACGCGCCACGTCGCGGCGGTCGCCGGTGCGGTCGGCGGCGTGTTCGTCGGCCCAGCGCTCCAGGAGGAAGGCGACGGCGTCGCGCACCGGGGCGAGCAGCGGGTTCAGCGCTGCGGCGACGTCGACGAGCAGGCGGAGGCGGGCGTGCCGGTGCCGCAGGTGGCCGCGTTCGTGCGCGAGGAGGACCTGACGTTCGTCCGCGTCGAGCCCCGCCAGCATCCCGGAGGTGACGAAGATCCGCCCCGGGCGCCCCGGGATGGCGAACGCCCGCGGGTCCGGCGAGGCGGCGACGATCAGCTCGGTGTCCGCGTCATGGGCCGCGTCGATCCGCCGCAGCGCCTCCCGGGTCCTGCGGTGCGTACGGAGGGTGCGGTACAGCCGGACGAGGCCGGCGGTCAGCCCGGCGAGCGCGGCGAGCGCGATGGCCTCGGGCACGGGGTCGGCGATGTGCAGGCCGTGCGGGCGGGGCGCGGCCCCGCCCGGCGGCGGGTCGCCGACGAGGGTCGCGGCGAGGAGCAGCAGCGCCCAGGTGGAGGCGGCGGCGGTGACCGCGGCGGCGCAGGTGAGGACGCGCGCCGCGGTGGCGGGCACGAGGCGGCGCGCCAGGGCCGGACCGGCCGTCGCCAGGAGGAGCGAGAGCACGAGGGGGACGTAGACGTCGATCCTCACCGGCCGCGGTCCTCCGCCAGGAACTGCCGCAGCGCGGCCTCCTCCTCACCGCTGAGCCCGGTGACGAACTGCTGCAGGGCCGCGATCGGGTCGGGCCCCTTGTCCAGGGCCTGGTGCATGACCTCGGCGGTCAGCTCGGCGGCGTTCTTGGCCGGCCGGTAGGCGCCGCGCCGGCCTTCCGCATCCCGTACGACCAGCGCCTTGTCGTGCAGCCGCTTGAGGATCGTGTGGATGGTGTTGTACGCGAGATCGCCGCCGATCTCGGCATGCACCTCCGCCGGGGTCAGCGGCGCCTCGGTCGCCCACAGGGCGGCCAGGACCTCGCTCTCCAGCGTGCCGGCGCTGCGTCGCTCCCCTCTGCCACGAGGGTTTCTGCCTACCATGGCAACACCCTACAGCCCGTAGGGCGCACGGGCACCGGTCGGTTCTCCCGTCCTCATGTCCGCACGGACACCGGTCGGCTCCCCCGGCCTCATGCGCCCCTCCGCGGCTTCTGCGCGAGGAGGACCGTGAGGAGCGCCTCCCAGCGGGCGCGGACGCGGGCCGGGGTGTAGCGGCGGGCGGACTCGGCGGCGTGCCCGCCGAGCTTCTTGCGCAGGGCGTCGTCCTCGACGAGGCGGGTGAGCGCGGCGGTCAGCCCCGGGGTGTCCCCCAGCGGTACGAGCAGGCCGTCCTGGCCGTCGGTGATGATCTCGCGGGGGCCGTGCGGGCAGTCGAAGCTGACCGGCGGGACGCCGTGGCTCATCGCCTCGGCCAGCACCATGCCGAACCCTTCGCGCCGGGAGGCGAGGGCGAAGACGGCGGCCTTGGCCAGTTCCCGGTCGAACTCCTGGGTGGTGCCCATCAGGTAGACGTGGTTGTAGAGGTGCCGGTCGTGGATCAGCGTCCGCAGGCGGTCGCGTTCGGGACCCGCGCCGTAGATGCGCAGCTGCCATTCGGGGTGCGCGCGGGCGATGGGCTCGAACGCCTTGATGAGGGTCGCGAAGCCCTTGCCCTTGACGAGCCGGCCGGCGGAGACGACGAGCGGCCGGTCGAGCCCTGCACGCGCCGGGGCCTCCTCGGAGAGCGGGTTGGGGATGCATTCGACGCGGACGCCGCTGTCCCCGAGCCGCCGCAGGTAGGCGTCCTCGTCGGCCGCGGTCAGTACGGTCACCGCGTCCAGCCGCCGGTACCAGCGCCCGATCTCCCGCGCGAGGTCCGGCTTGTGGTGGGAGTAGTGCAGGTGCTCCTGGCCGACCCGGACGACGGACTTGGGCGTGAAGCGGGCGGAGAGGAGGTTCAGGCCGGGCCGGGTGGTGATCAGTACGCCGTCGTGCAGCGAGCGCAGGTAGCGCACGATGCGCCGGTCGGTGAGGCGGCTGAACCGGTCGAAGCGGACCTCGGACTCGGGGACGAGCCGGCTGGGGCGGTGCTGCCGGCGGTACGTCAGCGGGCGCGTCCAGCGGGACGGCGGACGCGTGCCGTCGACCAGGGCCCGCAGCCGCACCTTCGGGTGCAGCGCGAAGCGGGGCTCGGCGCGGTGCCGGTGGACGCTCACCACCTCGACGTCGTGCCCGGCCTCGGCGAGGGCGTTCGCCTGGTTGACGACGGTGCGGACGGTGCCGCCGACGGCATAGGCGTTGAGCAGCAGGAAGCGGATCCTCACCGGGATTCCTCCCGTCGGCAGGTGATCGAGAGGTTGTCCTGGACGGTGTAGTACGGCTCGATCCGCAGGCCGCCGGCGCGCTGGGCCGGGTACGTGAAGATCTTCTTCTTGCCGGGCACGTCGTCCAGGTGGCGCCCCAGCCGGAGCGCGTCGTCACGGCCGTCCGGCACCAGGTACAGGTCCCAGACCCGGTCGCCTTCCGGGGTGGCGGAGGCGAGCGCGTCCAGCGGTACGGACACCTCGAAGCGGCCGTCCCGCTCCTCCGCCGCGAGGCGCAGTTCCGTACCGGCCGCGTCGCGCACCCGGGCCACCAGCGTGCCCGCGCCCGTGGCCGCGCCCACGACGTGCCCGAGGACTCGGATCCGGCCGTCGCGTGGCCAGACCTCGGCCACTTCGGCGTGCGCGGGGGCGATGCGGTCGGGCTGGTCGTGCATGACGCGCTCCTCCTGCAGCTGATCCGACAACCTGTAGGGTCACGATCCGAAACCCTACAGGATGTAGTACGGGATACGGGAAACGCGGGGC
This sequence comes from Streptomyces sp. NPDC026301, assembly GCF_055567935.1. NCBI lineage: Bacteria > Bacillati > Actinomycetota > Actinomycetes > Kitasatosporales > Streptomycetaceae > Streptomyces > Streptomyces sp. NPDC026301. Next base: position 180,197 of record NZ_JBVHPN010000012.1, read on the forward strand.
CGGGGCGCGGGACGGAGTGACGCGGTGCTGGGGCGCGGGAGGGAGTGACGCGGGACGGAGTGCGGCGCGCGGGCCCCGAGCGGCGCATACGATCCGCGTGGTCCGTGCGCTCCGCAGGGACCCCCAACGGCCGTACGGCCCGGCCCAGCGACGGAGGAACCACCCGCCATGCCCCACGCATCCGGCCCGCTCGACGAGTTGGACCGCAAGATCATCTCGGCCCTGACCGAGAACGCCAGGACCAGCTTCGCCGAGATCGGCTCGGCCATCGGCCTGTCGGCCACCGCGGTCAAGCGCCGGGTGGACCGGATGCGCGAGACCGGCGTGATCACCGGCTTCACCGCCACGGTCCGGCCCGCCGCGCTCGGCTGGCGCACCGAGGCGTACATCGAGGTGTACTGCGACGGCGCGGCCCCGCCCCGCCGCATCGCCGAGGTCGTCCGCAAGTACCCGGAGATCACCGCCGCCATGACGGTATCCGGCGGCGCCGACGCGCTGCTGCACGTCCGCGCGACCGACGTGGAGCACTTCGAGGAGGTGCTGGAACGCATCCGCACCGAGTCCTTCATCCGCAAGACGATCAGCTACATGGTCCTCTCGCACCTCATCCCGGACAGCCCGGAGGCCGGCGCCGGCTCGTCCGCGGTACAGGGCTACGGCCCCGACTCCCCCGCGGACTCCGCCCGCCCCGCGGGGAACACCGGCCTCATCTGATCCAACGACGCAGCAACCCTGCGCCGACTGCCTTTTCTACGCACGTTCACTGCGCCGGTGCGCAGCGTTCCGGCCTTGTCCGGCACAGCCACGGCTTCCTACCGTTGAGGGCATCCCCTGCGTCACCTCTCAGTGACCCCGCGTCACTCGGGGGACGCCCCCTGCCCGTCCGCGGAATCGGAGGACCCCGCCGTGCCCGAACCCGTGTCCGTACCGGCACCCGTGCGCGAGCCCGTGAGCGATGCGGCGCTGCGTACGATCGTGCGCCCGCCCCGTGTGCCGCGCCCGCGGCGCTTCCTGCTCTGCGAGCCGCGGTACTTCGATGTGCGGTACGCCATCAATCCCTGGATGAGCGACGCCGCGCCGGTCGACACCGCGCTGGCCCAGCGCCAGTGGGCGGCCCTGGTCCAGGCGTACCGCGACCACGGCCACACGGTGGAGACCGTGCCGCCGGTGGCCGGGCTGCCGGACATGGTGTTCGCGGCGAACTCGGCGCTCGTCGTGGGAGGACGCGTGTTCGGCGCGCGCTTCCACGCGCCGCAGCGCCGCCCGGAGTCCGTCGCGTACGAGAGGTGGTTCCGGGCCGCCGGGTTCGACGTGCACGCGCCGGAGGCGGTGTGCGAGGGCGAGGGCGACCTCGTGCCGGTCGGCGGCTACGTCCTGGCCGGTACGGGCTTCCGCACGACACGGGAGGCGCACCGAGAGGTACAGGAGTTCCTCGGCGTGCCGACGATCGGCCTGCAGCTGGTGGACCCGTACTTCTACCACCTCGACACCGCCCTCTTCCCGCTCGACGACACCAACATCGCGTACTACCCGGAGGCGTTCTCGCCCGGCAGCCGTGAGGTGCTGCGGCGGCTGTTCCCGGACGCGCTGCTCGCCACCCGGGACGACGCGCTGGCGTTCGGCCTCAATTCCGTCTCCGACGGGTGTCACGTCTTCGTCGCCCCGCAGGCTGAGGGGATCGTTGAACAACTCGCCCGTCACGGTTACGTTCCTGTCCCCGTCGACCTGTCGGAGTTCCACAAGGCCGGCGGCGGCATCAAATGCTGCACCCAGGAGGTCCGCTCATGACCGCGCCCATCCGCCTCTCGTCCTCCGCCGCGGCCGGCCCCGTGCCGCAGCCCTCCGCATCGGACGCCCGCTCCTCGGCGGAGCTGATCCGCGCGGAAGGGCCCGTCCTCGCGCACAACTACCACCCGCTCCCGGTGGTCGTGGCGCGCGCCGAGGGCGTCTGGGTCGAGGACGTCGAGGGCCGCCGGTACCTCGACATGCTCGCCGGCTACTCGGCGCTGAACTTCGGCCACCGCCACCCGGCGCTCGTCGAGGCCGCGCACCGCCAGCTCGACCAGGTCACCCTCACCTCGCGCGCCTTCCACAACGACCGGCTCGCCGGCTTCGCCGAGGGCCTGGCCGCGCTCACCGGCATGGACATGGTCCTGCCGATGAACACGGGCGCCGAGGCCGTGGAGAGCGGCATCAAGGTCGCCCGCAAGTGGGCGTACGACGTCAAGGGCGTGGCTCCGGACCAGGCCACGATCGTCGTCGCCGCCGACAACTTCCACGGCCGCACGACCACGCTCGTCAGCTTCTCCACCGACCCCGTGGCGCGCGCCGGCTACGGCCCCTACACGCCCGGCTTCCGCGTCGTCCCGTACAACGACCTCGCCGCCCTCGAAGCGGCCGTGGACGAGACCACGGCGGCCGTGCTCATCGAGCCGATCCAGGGCGAGGCCGGCGTCCTCATCCCGGACGACGGCTACCTGACCGGCGTCCGCGAGCTGACCCGGCGGGCCGGCTGCCTGTTCATCGCCGACGAGATCCAGTCCGGGCTCGGGCGCACGGGCCGCACGCTGGCCGTCGAGCACGAATCCGTCGTCCCGGACGTGCTGCTGCTCGGCAAGGCGCTCGGCGGCGGCATCGTCCCGGTCTCCGCCGTAGTGGCCCGCCGGGACGTGCTGGAGGTGCTGCACCCGGGCGAGCACGGCTCCACGTTCGGCGGCAACCCGCTGGCCGCCGCGGTCGGTTCGGCCGTCATCGACCTGCTGGCCACCGGCGAGTACCAGCGCCGGGCGGCCGAGCTGGGCGAGGTACTGCGCGCCGGCCTCGCCGGCCTGACCGGCAAGGGCGTCACCGGCTTCCGGGCCCGCGGCCTGTGGGCGGGCGTCGACGTCGACCCCGCGCTGGGCACGGGGCGCGAGATCAGCGAGCGCCTCATGCGGGAAGGCGTCCTGGTCAAGGACACCCACGGCTCCACTGTGCGGCTCGCCCCGCCGCTGACCATCACGGAGGACGAACTGTCGTCGGCGATCGAAGCGCTGGGGCGGGTGCTGGGCGAGTAGCGCATACTCATGCAGTCCTGCACAACAAAATAGCTGGACACTTTGCAACCTTGTCCGCAACTCTATTCCGCATGACACATACTGATTCACATTCAGCTGCGGATGCGGGCGAGCTCAGCTGGCCCGTCGGGTTCCGGGCGTACACCGGGAACGGGGGCCTGCGGGCACACGGGGACGACATCTCGATCGTGGCGTCGGACCGGCCGTCGGTCAGCGCCGCGATGTTCACCCGCAGCCGCTTCGCGGGCCCCGCGGTGGTACTCAGCCGGGCGCACGCCGCCGGCGGGCGCCTGCGCGCCGTCACCACCCTGGCGCAGAACGCCAACGTGGCCACCGGACGGCAGGGCGAGGAGAACGCGGCCGAGGTCGTCGGCCGGGTCGCCGCGATACTCGGCGTCCCGGCCGACGCCGTGCTCATCGGGTCCACCGGCGTGATCGGACGGCCGCTCCCGATGGACACCATCCGCGCGCACCTGGAGGCGACGGCGGAGCGCGGCCCGGCGGCCTTCGAGGCGGGCCCCCTCGACGTGGCGCGCGCGATGATGACCACGGACACCCGCCCGAAGACCAGCACCCGGAGCGTCGGCCGGGCCCGCATCGTGGGCGTCGCCAAGGGCGTCGGCATGCTGGAGCCGAATATGGCCACGATGCTGGCGTACGTGTTCACCGACGCGGAGCTCTCCCCCGCCGCACTGGACACCGCGCTGCGCGGCGCCGTGGAGAAGACGTTCAACTGCCTGAGCGTGGACACCGACACCTCCACCTCCGACACCGTGAGCGCGCTCGCCAACGGGGCGGCGGGGCCGGTCGACCCGGCGGCGTTCTCGGCGGCGCTCGCCGAGGTGTGCCTGGATCTCACGGAACAGCTGGCGAGCGACGGGGAGGGCGCGAGCAAGCTGCTGCGGGTCACGGTGGCGCAGGCCGCCGACTACGCGCAGGCCAAGCGGGTGGCCAAGAGCGTAGTGAACTCTCCGCTGGTCAAGACGGCCGTGCACGGCGCCGACCCGAACTGGGGCCGGGTCGTCATGGCCATCGGCAAGAACACCGAGGACACGGACATCGAGCCGGCGAAGGTGACCGTACGGTTCGGCGAGACCGAGGTGTACCCGGAGGAACCCGCGGCCGACACCCTCGAAAAGCTGGCCGAGACCATGCGGCGGGACGAGGTCGACATCTCGATCGGGCTGGGCCTCGGCGGGGCCGCCGCCACGGTCTACGGCTGCGACCTGACCGAGGGCTACATCCGCGTCAACGCGGACTACACGACCTGACGCGACCGGACACGGCCCGGCACGGCCTGGCACGGCCTGGCACGGCCTGACACACCCTGGCTGACCTGGGCGGACGACGCTTCCGAGGGCCGTTGTCAGTGGTCGGGTGCAGACTGACCCGTACCTGGAACAACGGCGTTCGGAGGTGCATTGACATGACGACCCACACGGCTGATGTCCTGCTCGCGGTGGGGACCCGGAAGGGCCTGTTCATCGGCCGGCGACGGTGGGGCACGTGGGAGCTGGGCGAGCCCCACTTCCCGGCCCAGGCGGTCTACTCGATCGGTATCGACACCCGCCGCGCCACACCGCGGCTGCTGGCCGGCGCGGACAGCGCACACTGGGGCCCTTCGGTTTTCCACTCGGACGATCTCGGCGAGAGTTGGGTGGAGCCGGCCCGCCCGGCGGTCAAGTACCCGGAGTACACGGGGAGTTCACTGGAGCGGGTGTGGCAGCTGCAGCCCGCGGGCCCGGCGGCGCCCGATGTCGTCTATGCCGGTACGGAGCCGGGCGCGCTGTTCCGGTCCGAGGACGGCGGCGAGTCGTTCGAGCTGGTGCGGCCGCTGTGGGAGCACCCCTCGCACGACCAGTGGGTGCCGGGCGGCGGCGGGCTCGCGGTGCACACGGTGATCACCGACCCGCGCACCGCCGACGCGGTGACGGTGGCCGTGTCCACGGCCGGGGTGTTCCGCACGCTGGACGGCGGGGCGAGCTGGTCGCCGTCCAACGCGGGCGTGAAGGCGGTGTTCCTGCCCGATCCGGACCCGGAATTCGGCCAGTGCGTCCACAAGATCGCGCAGGATTCGGTCAACCGCGACCGCCTCTACCTGCAGAACCACTGGGGGGTTTACCGCAGCGACGACGCGGGCGCGAAGTGGACGGACATCGGGTCGGGGCTGCCGTCGGACTTCGGGTTCGCGGTCGCCGCGCACCCGCACCGCGGCGACGTGGCGTATGTCTTCCCGATCACCGCTGACATGGACCGGGTGCCGGCCGAGCACCGCTGCCGGGTGTTCCGGACCTCCGACGCGGGCGCGAGCTGGGAGGCGCTGAGTGCGGGGCTGCCGCGGGAGGACCACTACGGCACGGTGCTGCGCGACGCGCTGTGCGTGGACGACGCGGATCCGGCGGGCGTGTACTTCGGCAATCGCAATGGCGAGGTGTTCGCCAGCGCGGACGACGGCGACAGCTGGCAGCAGCTCGCCGCCCACCTGCCGGACGTGCTGTGCGTACGGGCGGCGGTAATGGCCTGAGCGGTGGAGGCGTGGGCGGTGGAGATGGCGTGATCCGGCGCAGTCCTGGCCGAAGCTGACCGGAGGAGGGCGAAGGTGACCGGGGGAAGGGGGCACGGGTTGATACGGACCACCGGGCGGCCAGTAGGGTGACGCCGTGGCTGCACGACCTCTCCATGAAATCGTCGAACCGGGCTGGGCGAAGGCACTTGAGCCCGTTGCCGGACGGATCGCCGCGATGGGCGACTTCCTGCGGGCGGAGATCGCCGCGGGACGCACGTACCTCCCGGCCGGCAGCAATGTGCTGCGCGCCTTCCAACAGCCCTTCGACGAGGTGCGGGTGCTCATCGTCGGGCAGGACCCCTACCCCACGCCGGGACACGCCGTCGGGCTCAGCTTCTCGGTAGCGCCGGAGGTGCGCCCGCTGCCGGGCAGCCTGGAGAACATCTTCCGCGAGATGCACTCCGACCTGGGGCTGGGGCGGCCGGCCAACGGTGACCTCACGCCGTGGACCCGGCAGGGCGTGCTGCTGCTCAACCGCGCCCTGACGACGGCGCCGCGCAAGCCCGCCGCACACCGCGGCAAGGGCTGGGAAGAGGTCACCGAGCAGGCCATCCGTGCGCTGGCCGCGCGCGAGCGGCCGCTGGTGGCCGTCCTGTGGGGGCGGGACGCGCGCAATTTGCGCCCGCTTCTCGGGCAGGTGCCGTCGGTCGAGTCGGCGCACCCCTCGCCGATGTCCGCCGACCGGGGTTTCTTCGGCTCGCGGCCGTTCAGCCGGGTCAACGACCTGCTGGTCAAGCAGGGCGCACAACCGGTGTCCTGGCAGCTTCCCTGACCTCGCGGCGGCTTGCTCGACCGCGCGGCCGTCCCTCGGCCTTGCGGCAGCGCCGGGGCCGCGGGCCGGTGGCCGGGCTGACGTGGTGGCCCGACGGCCGGGCTGAGCTGGAGGGATAGTGTGCCCGCATGACCACGAACTCGAACGTGCCGGCGGGCTGGTACGCCGACCCGCAGGGCACGCCTGACCAACTGCGCTGGTGGGACGGCGCCCGGTGGACCGAACACACCCACCCGGGCGGCCAGGGACAGGCCCCGGGCCAGGCGCAGCAGCAGGCGCAGGCCCCGGCGCAGCAGTACGGCCAGGCACAGCAGTACGACCAGCAGCAGGCGCACGGCCAGGCGCAGCACCAGGCACAGCACCAGCAGGGACAGCAGGGACAGGCACCCGGCGCGCAGCCGATGCCGCAGGCACAGCCCCAGCCGCAGCCGTACGCGCAGGGCGCACCCCAGCACACCCCCCAGCAGCCGTACGGGCAGGCCCAGGCCCAGCCCCAGGGGTACGGCTACCCGCAGCAAGCCGGCGGTGCGCCGGGTTCGCTGTTCAGCGAGCCGGTTCTGGTGGTGAACCAGAAGGCCAAGCTGATCGAGATGACGAACGAGTACAGCGTCTTCGACCAGAACGGCAACACCATCGGCTCGGTCGTGCAGGTCGGCCAGAGCACGGCCAAGAAGGTGCTGCGGCTGGTCTCCAGCCTCGACCAGTACATGACCCACAAGCTGGAAATCCGTGACGCGTACGGACAGCCGCAGCTGGTGCTGACGCGGCCGGCCAAGTTCATCAAGTCCAAGGTGCTGGTGGAGCGCCCGGACGGGCAGCCGGTCGGCGAGATCGTGCAGCAGAACGCCATCGGGAAGATCAACTTCGCGCTGGTGGTCAACGGCCAGCAGATCGGCGCGATCAAGGCGGAGAACTGGCGCGCCTGGAATTTCGCCATCGTCGACCACGCCGACCAGGAGATCGCCCGGATCACCAAGACGTGGGAGGGCCTCGCCAAGACGATGTTCACCACGGCGGACAACTACGTCCTGCAGATCCACCAGCAGCTGCCCGACCCGCTGCTGAGCCTGGTGGTCGCCACGGCGCTGACCGTCGACACCGCCCTCAAGCAGGACGCCCGCGGCTTTGGGTGAGACCACGCCGGCGCCGGGCCCCGCACCGGTAGTACTCGGGGTCGACTCGGGCGGCTCGGGCCTGCGGATCGCGGTCGCCCGCGCATACGGGGACGCTGCCCACGGGGACGAGGCCGCGGCCGGAGGGGCTCCGGCCCCGGTGCGGCGGCTGCGTACGGTCGTCTTCCGGGAGCCGGTGCGTACGGGACCGGACGGCATCGACGCGGACGACCTGCTCGGCCGGCTCCTGCCGGCGGCCGACTCGCTGCTGCGCGAGGCGGGCGGGGGCGGCCGGTGCGCGGCGGTGTGCGTGGGCGCGGCCGGCATGGCCGCCCTCGGCGACGGCCTGCGCGCTGCGCTGCCCGCCGCGCTGTCCCGCGCGCTCGGCACGGACCGGCTGGCCCTCACGGCCGACGCGGTCACCGCGTACGCGGGGGCGCTCGGCCAGCGCCCCGGGGCCGTGGTCGCGGCCGGCACGGGCATGATCGCGATGGGCACGGACCTCAGCCCGGCGACCGGCTGGCGCCGCGCCGACGGCTGGGGCCACCTCCTGGGCGACTGCGGCAGCGGCGCCTGGATCGGCCGGGCTGGGCTGGAGGCGGCGCTGCGCGCGCACGACGGCAGGCCCGGCGGTTCGGCGGCGCTGCTGGCCCGCGCGGAAGCGGTGTTCGGGCCGGTCACGGACCTGCCCGGCAAGCTGTACCCGCGTACGGACCGGCCCGCCGTACTGGCCTCCTTCGCGCCCGAGGTCGCGCGCTGCGCCGCCGAGGACAAGTTCGCCGCGGCCATACTCGACGAGGCCGCCCACCACATCGCCGACTCGGCGGCCGCGGTCTGCCCGCGGGAAGTCGCGCCCACCGGCCGGGAGGTCGCGTACACCGGCGGCCTCTTCAAGATCGGCGAACCGCTGCTGGAGCCGTTGCGGGCGGCGCTCGCGGTACGGCTGCCCGGCGTACGCCTCCGCGCGGCGGACGGCGATCCGCTGGACGGCGCGCTGCTGATCGCGTCGGCGGTGGCGCGGGACGCGCTGCGGCTGCCCACCGATGAGCGGCTGCTGCGCGTAGGCGGATGAGTACGCCGGGGAGCCCGCCAACGACGACGCGCTCGCACTATTCGCAGTCGCACACGCGTCGACCGCCCTCATCGCGCCCCACCCCTCCCTTCGCCCCGCCGTCCAGCAGCCGCTCCGCCCCCGTCACCGACGCCCACGCCATCGACGCCCCCGTCACCAACGCCCCCATCGACCCATAACCGGAATCCCCCCATCAGCACCCCTTTCGATCGCCCGCCGCACAAGTCAGCGCAGATCACACGGCGTGTCGTGGGATGTTCACACGAAGACGCGCGGGACGAATCGGTACACAAGACACCCGACTGTGCCCTCCCTCGGCACGGGGTGCCGAAGAGGCGTTAGCATGCGGCGCCATGAGTTCCCCCACTGGGCCCGCACCCGGCCTGCCTGTACGAATGCCGCGTCCGCGCCAGTCCGGACGCCACCGCCGACCCGAGCCGGTCGCCGCGCCCGAGGGCGCGCCCGCGCTCGTTCTGGCCGTTCCCGGCGCCCCCACCGCCGCGTCGCGCGGCCTGGCGGAGGAGGTGTCCAGCATCGCCCGCTCCGAGCTGCCCGGCCTCGACGCGCGGATCGGGTACGTCGACGGCGGTGACGGCGAGTTCCCGTCGCTGGAGGCGGTGCTCGCGCACGCCGCCGCCGAGCGCAGGGCCCGCATCGAGAACGGTGCGCAGGACCTGAAGGACAGCCCGGCAGCCGTCGTCGTGCCGCTGCTCGCGGGCCCCGACAACGCCCTGCTCCGCCGCATACGCCAGGCGATCATGAACAGCGGCTCCGCCGCCGAGCTCACCGACGTGCTCGGGCCGCACCCGCTGCTCGCCGAGGGCCTGCACGTACGGCTGTCCGAGGCCGGCCTGGCGCGCGCCGACCGCGCCCGGCTGTTCACGGTCGCAACGGCCGCTGACGGCATCATCCTCGCCACCGTCGGCGGCGAGGAGGCCGTGCAGGCCGCCGGCATCACCGGCATGCTGCTCTCCGCGCGCCTCGCGGTGCCGGTGCTGGCCGCCGCGCTGGACGAGGACGGCGCGATCTCGCGTACGGCCGAGCAGCTGCGGGCCTCGGGGTCGCAGCAGCTGGCGCTGGCCCCGTACCTGATCGGCCCGGAGATCGCCGACGGGCTGCTGGGGGCGGCCGCGGCCGAGGCGGGCTGCGCCTCCGCGGAGGCGCTGGGTGCGTACATGGCGGTGGGCCGCCTGGTCCTGTCCAACTACGCGGCGTCGCTCGGCATCACGCTGCAGTCGGCACAGGGCGCAGCGACCCACTGAACCGCCGCCGGCCGCCACGGGTGGCCGACGACACGGCCTGGTGGACGAACCAGTAACAGCCTGGTGGAAGAACCAGTAGACGAAGCTCGGATATAGCCGAACGAAGCACCGATGGGCCGCCTCGCACCACGCGGGGCGGCCCATCGCCGTATCCGGGGCAGCCCATCGTCCCTCACCCGCTCGTCCGCCCCACCAGCACCCGTACCCGTACCTCTTCCGCGTACGGGCCCTCCGGGAGTGCGGCCCGCAGGCCGGCGGTGAAGTGCGGGCGGTCGGCGGGGGGCGGCAGCCGGTCGGCCGGTACGGCGGAGCAGACGCCGCCGACCAGCTCCTCGAACGTCAGCTCCACGCCGTAGCGGTGGTCGATCTCGCGCACCCCGTCGTAGCCCGCCGCGCGCAGCGCCCGGGCGTAGCAGGCCTGATCGTCGTCGCCCGTGCCGCAGGTGGCCTCCAGGACCGTGCCGAAGTACCGCTCCAGGTAGCCGCGTAGCGCGTCCGACCAGTAGCTCTCCTGCTGCCAGAGCGGTACGCCGTTCGCGATCACGGCGATGCCGCCGCCGGGCCGGAGCAGCGGGCGCAGCTCGCGGAAGAGCTGCTCGTGGTCCATCCAGTGCAGCGCCTGGCCGATGGCGGTCATGGCCAGCGCGCCGCGGCCGAGCAGCGTACCGAGCGCCGGGACGTCGGTGTCCGCGCCGAGCACCCAGGTGGCGTTGCCTACGCCTGCCTCGTCGGCGGCCCGGCGGGCCAGCCGCAGCATGTCCGGTTCGGGGTCCATGCCGAGGACGGCGCCGACCCGCGCGGCGAGCGGCACGGCCAGCTGTCCCGTGCCGCAGCCGAGGTCGAGCGCGGTGTCGCCGGCGGTCAGGCCGAACGCTTCCTGCAGTGCGTCCAAAAGCTCCGGGCGGTAGCCACGCCGGAAGCGGGCGTAGTACTCGGCGACTTCACCACTGAATCCGACGGTCATGCCGTCAGACTGCCCGTTTCCCGGCCGCCGCGCCCGGCATTCGGACGATCTCACCGCCAAGCGTCCGCTATCGGCTGAACATACTCATCGGCCGGAAATCAAGAGGGTCCGGCCCACCGGACGCAGGCTCTCAGCCTCCGAAGACCACGCAGGAAGCCGACGGTACCGGGAGCGAACCGCCGCGCTCCGGGACTCCCGTTTCCGGGTCGACCGTGAACCACGTGACGTCCCCGGAGCGTTCGTTGGCCGCGTACAGGAAGCGTCCTGCTGGGTGCAGCGCCAGGTCGCGGGGCCAAGTGCCGCCGCACGGGACGGTTGTTACGAGGCGGGGGGCGAGGCCTTCCTGATGCAGCGTCAGTACGGCGATGCTGTCGTCGCCGCGGTTGGCGGACCAGGCGAAGCGGCCGTCGGCGGAGACCACGAATTCGGAGGGCAGCGTCGGCGTCACACCGCCCTCGGGCAGTACGGACGTCTCCCCCACCGGCGTCAGCACCCCCTGTACGGCGTCCCAGCGGCAGGTGGTCACCGTCGGGTCCAGCTCGTTGATGACGTAGGCGAGCCGGCCACCCGGGTGGAAGCGCAGGTGGCGCGGGCCGCTGCCGGCGCGCAGCGCGACCTCGCGGCGCATGACCAGCTCCCCGCTCCCCGGGTCGATGTCGCAGACGCGTACGGAGTCGGTGCCGAGGTCCACGCTGAGCACCCAGCGGCCCGTGGGGTCGGCGACCACGGCGTGCGCGTGCGGGCCGGTCTGCCGCTCGGCGTTCGGGCCGCTGCCGTGGTGCTGGAGTACCGCGCCGGGGCCGGGCGCGGTGGGCGCGCCGTCGGCCCGCAGGGGCAGCGCGCTGACGCTGCCGGAGCGGTAGTTGGCGGTCAGCAGGTGACCGGCGTGCGGGGTGAGGTGGGTGGGCGCGGAGCCGTTGACGGGCACCGGCGGCGCGAGCGGTTCCGGCCGGTCGCCCGCGAGCGAGAACGCGGCGGCCGCGCCGTCGGGCGTCTCGCTCACCGCGTACAGCAGCCGGCCGTCGCCGGACACCGCCAGGTAGGAGGGGTTGGCCACCGCGTCGGTGCGGTGCAGCTCCTTCAGCGCCCCGCTCTCCGGATCGACCTCTGCGGTCACCACGCCGGCCCCGCCGGCCGTCGACCCGATGTACGCCCGCCGCCCGGCACCGTTCCGGCCGTCACCGTTCACGCTCATACCCCGCATCTCGTCCGCACGCCCCGCATCGGTCGGTCACCGACGCTAACAGCCGGGCGGCGCGGAGCCTGTCCTCAGGCGCCGATCAGCGGCGCGCGGTCGGAGTCGCGCAGGGGTACCGCGAGTTCGGCGAGCGCTCGTTCCAGGCCGTGCAGGTGGGCGAGGGCGGGCCCCGCGGCGGGAACGCCCGGCGGTACGAGGGCGGCGGCCTCCAGTGCCCGCGTCGGCCGTGGTGAGGTGAGGCATTCCACCGCGGTCTCCACGCGCCAGCAGGCCGCGGTGAGGCGGTCGTCGTGGGACGCCTCGGGGTCGGCGGCGACGGCGGCCAGCCCGCGGACCTCGCGGGCGCAGTCGTCGAGCAGGGCGAGTACCTGACGGGCCCGCTCCTTGCGGGCGCGCAGCGGGCTGAGCGGGTGGACCAGCGGCGCGAGCGACACCCGTACCTTGCCGAGCAGCAGCTCCAGCTCGGCGATCCGCGGCGCGGGGTCGGCGTCCGCGGAGCCCGCCAGGCGCGCGGCGGATTCGGCGGTGCAGGCGTGCACACAACGCAGCGCACGCTCGATCCAGGCGTCCGTCGTGGCGTGCGTGGTGACGGGCAGTACGAGCAGGACCGCCAGTACCGCGCCGAGCGCCCCGACACCCGTCTCCGCGACCCGCAGCACGAGCAGCCCCGGATCCAGCACCCCGAGGAGCCCGTACAGCAGCCCGGCCATCACCGTCACCGAGAGCATCATCCAGGTGTACGAGACGGCGGCCGTGTAGAAGATCCCGAAGACGCAGACGGCGACGAGCGCGGCGGTCGCCACCGGCGCACCGTGCAACGGCACAGCGACACCCAGTCCCACAGCGATACCGATCACCGTGCCGAGCACCCGCCGGAAACTCCGTACCAGCGTCTCGCCGCTCGACGCCGTGTTCACGAAGACCCACCACGTCGCCCCGACGGCCCAGTACCAGCGCTCCTGCGACAGCACCTGGCCCGCCGCGAGCGCGAAGGCACCGCCGGCCATCGCCTGTACCGCCTGCCGCGTGGTCGGCCGGGCGAGCCCGGTGCCGATGTTCAGCGGCGGTACCGCGGCGGGCGGCGGCAGCCGGCGCTCGTAACACCACAGCCCGAAGCGCACGGCCGAGGAGGCCAGCAGGGACAGCAGCACGGCTCCGTACAGCTCGGGCAACTGGCCGGGCACCGCGTGCAGGAACTGCGCCGCGAAGAAGACCATGAAGCCGAGTACACCGAGGGAGTGCCCTCGCGGGCCCCACCGACGGGCGTACACCCCGGCACCGACCACGGCGAGGAAGGCCGCGTCCCGTGCCACCGGGTGGTCGTGCAGCATCGCGGCCAGGGCGAGCACAGGCAGCCCCACCGCCGGGAACAGCGCGGTGGTGATCGCCTGCCCGCGGACCGTGGAGTCCGTGACCGTGAAGAGGGCGAGCAGGGCCGCGAGCCCGCCGGTGATGGCCGCGGCCATCGAGTGACCGGCCGCACCGCACAGGGCCACCGCCGACCCGATGCCGAGCACCGCCCGCAACGCACTGCGCAACCGCAGCCGCCCCGGATCCGGAGCCACGAACACCCTCTTCAGCACAGATCCCCGCCCTTTCTGCGTTCCGACACGACCGGCTTCGGTGTTCCGACACGACCGGCACGGCACGGCATGAAAAAGGCGCCGCGGAATCCGCAGCGCCATCGACACGACCATCAGAACACCTGGGAGCCCACTGGCTCAACAGAAGTCGAGATCACTGCGCCATTGGCACAGGGCGACGCGCGCCCGCGAGATCCGGGCGGTGCCAATGGACCACCGACGTGAGCCTCCCGCCACATCCGCACCTGGATCCGACGGAGCCCGCGGCGATGGCGTGGCCCCGCTGAGCGCACTCCGGCGGCGGACCGAACGGAACACTGAGCTCGCTCCGGCGGCGGACCGTCTCACGTGCTGGAATACTCGTCTCAGCGGCTTGATCCGAGCAGGTCGGACGGCGCAGAATGCGAGGCATGACTGCTGCTGCCGACCTCCTCGTGGAACGACTCCACGTCGACCTGTGTCGCCAGACCAGCGCCGGCTGTCGCGCCTGACGGCTGTTTCCCCAGTTCCCGCGCGCTCGTGATGCCTGTGCATCCGTGATGCCCGCGCGTCGGTGATTTCTGTGCTTCCGTGACGTCCGCGGCGAACCGCCGTGGGTATCCGCTGCTGCGCAGCGCCGTGAACACCCTTTTCGTCTCCCGGGTCCGCCCGCCGGGCCGCCGTGCCCTGCCACGGCTGCCCGGTGCGTCGCCCGCTGCTCTTTCCTCCTCCCACCGGAGTCCTCGATGTCCTCTGCTCTGACGTCCCCGCTGACGTTCCATTGGTTCCTGCCCACGACCGGTGACAGCCGGCACATCGTCGGCGGCGGCCACGGCTCGCTGCCCGGCACCGCCGGCGGGGACCGGCCCGCCTCCGTGGAGTACCTCGGCCAGATCGCCCGCAGCGCCGAACAGCTGGGCTTCGTCGGGGCGTTGACGCCGACGGGCGCGTGGTGCGAGGACGCCTGGCTGACCACGGCGATGCTCACGCAGGTCACCGAGCGGCTGAAGTTCCTCGTCGCCTTCCGGCCCGGCCAGATCAGCCCGACCCTGTCGGCGCAGATGGCCGCGACCTACCAGCGGCAGTCGCACGGCCGGCTGCTGCTCAACGTCGTCACCGGCGGCGAGTCGGCGGAGCAGCGCGCGTACGGCGACTTCCTCGACAAGGACCAGCGGTACGCGCGCACCGGCGAGTTCCTGGACATCGTGCGGCGGCTGTGGGACGGCGAGACGGTCGACCACCACGGCGAGCACCTGCGGGTGGAGGGCGCGAAGCTCAACCGGCTGCCCGACCCGGTGCCGCAGGTCTACTTCGGCGGCTCCTCGCCCGCGGCCGGCGAGGTGGCGGCGCGGTACACCGATGTGTACCTGACCTGGGGCGAGCCGCCGCAGCAGGTGAAGCAGAAGATCGACTGGATTCGGTCGCTGGCCGCCGCGCAGGGCCGCGAGGTGCGCTTCGGCATCCGGCTGCACACCATCAGCCGGGACACCACGGAGCAGGCGTGGGCCGAGGCCGAGCGGCTGCTGCAGGGGATGGACCCCGAGCGCATCAAGGCGGTGCAGCAGGGCCTGGCCACCAGCGAGTCCGAGGGCCAGCGCCGGATGCGCGAGCTGCACAACAGCGGGTCCAGCGACAACCTGGAGATCTACCCCAACCTGTGGGCGGGCGTCGGCCTGGTCCGCGGCGGCGCCGGCACGGCGCTGGTGGGCAGCCACTCCGAGGTCGCGAACCTCATCGAGGAGTACGCCCGGCTGGGCATCGAGGAGTTCGTCCTCTCCGGTGTGCCGCACCTGGAGGAGGCGTACTGGTTCGGCGAGGGCGTGCTGCCGCTGCTGGAGCGGCGCGGCCTGTGGCAGCACCCGGCCGGGCCGCGCACGACCGAGGCGGGCATCGTCCCGTTCGCCGGCCGATGAGCCCGGCACCCGCGCCCTCGCAGGCGCCACCCCATCCGGACGAGCGGCAGGCGGGCACCCCGCCCACCCGGCTGAAGACCGTGGTGCTCGCCAGCCTGCTGGGCACCACCGTCGAGTGGTACGACTTCTTCCTGTACTCCACGGCCGCCGGGCTGGTCTTCAACAAGCTGTTCTTCCCGACCGCCAACGGCACGGTCGGCACGATGCTGTCGTTCGCGACGTTCGCGGTGGGTTTCGTCGCCCGGCCGGTCGGCGGGCTGCTGTTCGGGCACATCGGTGACCGGATCGGCCGCAAGCGCACCCTCGCCTTCACGATGGGCCTGATGGGCGTCTCCACCGCCCTCATCGGCCTGCTGCCGACGTACCAGCAGGTCGGACTGCTCGCCCCCGCGCTGCTCCTGGTCCTGCGCGTCGCGCAGGGCGTGGCGCTCGGCGGCGAGTGGGCGGGGGCGGTGCTGCTGGCCGTCGAGTACGGGCCCGACGGCCGCAAGGGGCGGTTCGGCAGCTATCCGCAGATCGGGCTGGCGCTCGGACTGGCCCTGGGCACCGGGGTGTTCGCGCTGCTGAACGACGTGCTCAGCGACGCCGCCTTCCTCGGTTACGGATGGCGGATCGCCTTCCTCGTCAGCCTGGTGCTCGTCGGGGTCGGCCTGACCGTGCGGCTCAAGATCGACGAGACGCCGGCCTTCCGCGCCGTACGCCGACTGCAGGAACTGCCGCGCTCCGCGCCCCTGGTGGAGCTGGTGCGCGAGCCAGCCGCCCGCCGGCACGTGCTGCTCGGCATGCTGGCGCGGTGGGGCGAAGGCGCCGCCTTCAACACCTGGGGCGTCTTCGCGATCACGTACGCGACGGGCACGCTCAAGCTCGACCGCACGCCGGTACTGCTCGCGGTGACGGCCGCCGCGCTCGTCATGGCGTTCCTGATACCGGTGTCCGGCGCGCTGGTCGACCGGCTGGGCGCGCGCCGCGTCTACCTCGTGGGCATGGGCGCCTTCGCCGTCTCGGTCTTCCCGGCGTTCTGGCTCTTCGGCACGGGCGGCACCTGGGCGTTCGCGGCCGCGCTGCTGATCACCCTCGGCCTCGTGCACGCCTCGTTCTACGGTGCGCAAGGCACCCTGTTCGCCGCCCTGTTCCGCACCCCGGTGCGCTACACGGGAATGTCGTTCGTCTACCAGATGTCCGGCATCTTCGCCTCGGGGATCACCCCGCTGGTCATGACGGCACTGCTGGCCCTCGGCTCCGGCACGCCCTGGCTCGCCTGCGGATACCTCGCCCTGACCGGCCTGGTGAGCATGGTGGCGACCGCCCGGCTCCGGGACGCGGACCTGCACGTCCCGACCGGCCGGGCGCCGGTCGCCGAGTAGCGCTTCACCTCACGCCGTCGCCATCGCCGTTTCCGTACGGTGCTTGCGCACGTAAGCGGTGTACAGATCGATGACGAACTTGGTGAGGATCGCCTCGGCGATGACGAGGCCGGCCTTCACCAGCGCCGCACAAAGGAGTTCACCCACCGGAACCACTCTCCTGTTCCCTCGTGTCCGCGCGGCTCCCGGGAGGGGGCCGCGACTACCGTTCCTCCACCCATGCCCCATCGAGGTGACGGTGTCGGCCACTCACTGTGGACAGGTGGTGACAGACAGGTGAACTGGAGTCCGGTCGGTCACGCGTCAGGACGCCGACTGACCCCGCTGTCGCAGGTCACCGCCGTACGCCGCAGACTGGAGGGAGGTGACCGACCGGTATCGCCTCCGTTCCGCCCGCAAGGAGCCGCTTCCCATGGCCGTGGACGCACTCGACGCCCGGATCCTCCGGCTGCTGCTGGAGCAGCCGCGGACGAGCGTGCGGGAGTACGCGCGCCTCCTCGGCGTCGCGCGCGGCACGGTGCAGGCACGCCTGGACCGGCTGGAGCGGGACGGTGTGATCACCGCGTACGGGCCTCGGCTCTCCCCCGCCGCGCTCGGGCATCCCGTCACCGCCTTCGCGCACATCGAGGTCACCCAGGGGCACCTGGAGGAGGTCGCGGCCCTGCTCGCCGAGGTGCCGCAGATCATCGAGGCGTTCTCGACCACGGGCGGCGGCGATCTGCTGGCCAAGGTGGTGGCGCGGGACGCGGCGCATCTGGAGGACGTGATCCAGCAGCTGATCAACATGCCGGGGGTGGTGCGGACGCGCACGGAGGTGGCGCTGCGCGAGCGCGTGCCGCACCGGCTGCTGCCGCTGGTGGAGGACGTCGGCGGGGCCGCGGCGGCGCGCTGACCGCGGGCTTGGCATCCTGGGGGCATGAGCACCGACGCCCCCTCCCGCACGCCCGTCATCTTCGACCTCGACGGCACCCTGGTCGACAGCGAGCCCAACTACTACGAGGCGGGGCGGCGGCTGCTCGCCCGGTACGGGGTCGAGGACTTCACCTGGGAGCACCACGCGCGGTTCATCGGCATCGGGACGCGCGAGACGCTGGAGATCCTGAAGAAGGAGTACGGGATCGACGCGCCCGTGGCGGAGCTGCTGGCCGGGAAGAACGCGATCTACCTGGAGCTGGCCGGGGCGCAGACCGAGGTCTTCCCGGAGATGCGGGCGTTCGTGGAGCAGCTGCACGCGGCCGGGCACCCGGTCGCGGTGGCGTCCGGCTCGTCCCGGGCCGCGATCGACGCCGTACTGAAGGGCACGGATCTGGACACGATGCTCAGCACGCGGGTGTCGGCCGAGGAGGTGGGGCGCGGCAAGCCCGAGCCCGATGTCTTCCTGGAGGCGGCCCGGCGGCTGGGGGTGGCGCCGGAGAGCTGCGTCGTGCTGGAGGACGCGGCTCCCGGCGCCGAAGCCGCGCGCCGTGCCGGGATGCGGTGCATCGCGATCCCGTACGTGGCGGAGACCGCCGGAGACCCGGCGTTCGAGGCCGCCGGGCTCCTCTTCAGGGGCGGTCAGCGGGAGTTCACTGCGCGGGCCGCATACGCATGGCTCGCTCGGCCAGCTCCGTCTTCTTGATCTTTCCGGTGGCGGTGAGCGGCAGTTCCGGGGTCAGTTCGATCGCGGGCAGCTTGTAGGCGGCCATGGCCGCGCCCGCCCACTCCGTCAGGGCCTCGGCGGTGAGCGTGCTGCCGGGGACGGTACGGACGTAGGCGTACGGGCGCTGGCCGCGCCGCTCGTCCGGTACGGCCACGACGGCCGCGGCCAGCACGTCCGGGTGCCGCCCGAGCAGCGTCTCCACCTCGGTCGGGAAGACGCTCATCCCGTTCACCTTGATCATGTCCTTGTCGCGGCCGAGGTAGTGCAGACAGCCCTCCTCGTCGATGCTGCCGATGTCGCCCGTGTGCAGCCAGCCGTCGCGGAGTGCGGTCTCGGTGGCCTTGGGGGCGCGCCAGTACCCGGTCAGCACAGACGGGCCACGGACGACGATCTCGCCGCGCTCGCCGAGCGGCAGCGGCTCACCGGTGGCGAAGTCGGCGACCATGATGTCCGTACCGGGGACGGGCAGCCCGCAGAAGGTCGGCTCGCTGTGCAGGTCGGCGTCGCCGTCCTGGAAGCCCAGGGTGGAGGTGTCGCTGGTGTGCGTCTCCGTCATGCCGTACGACGCCTCGCGCAGCACGCTGTGGCCGCCGACGGCGCGGCGCCAGCGCTCGCGTATCTCGGGGGTGAGCTTGCGGATGAAGGAGACGGTGAGCGGCGCGGTGAAGGCGGCGAGGTCGCGCCCCGCGAGGTCCAGTTGGTCCAGGAGTTCGAGGTAGTTCTCGACCGTGCCGGCCATCGTGGCGACGCGGTACCGCTCCAGCCCGTCGAGGACCGCTGCCGGGCCCCAGCGCGGCAGCAGCACGCTCGTGCCGCCGGAGACCAGCGGCGCGAGAATGCCGAGGTTCTCGCCCGCGATCCAGAAAATGGGCAGGTAGCAGAGGGAGACGATGCCCTCGGGGGCCAGGTCGGGGGCCCGGCCCGAGTCGATGGCGGTGGCCGTGTAGACCATGTGGCGCTGGGTGTGTTCGCAGCCCTTGGGCATGCCGGTGGTGCCGCCGGTGTAGTTGAGTGCGGCGAGCGCGTCGAGGTCGTCGGCGATCCGGCCGTGCGGGGCGTGCGTAAGGGCTTCGTCCCAGGCATCGGTGTCGGCGAGGAGTACCTCGCGTACGGGGGTGTCCGCGCGTATCTCCTCGATGCCCGGGGCCAGTTCGGTACGGGAGATGACCAGGCGGGCGCCGGAGTCGGTCAGTTCGTGGCGGAGTTCGGCCGCCTTGAACATGGGGTTGACCGGTACGTGGACCGCGCCCAGGCGCAGTACGGCGAGCATCGCGACGAGGAACTGGGGGCAGTTGGGGAGGTGGACGCCGACCCGGTCGCCGGGCTCCACGCCGCGCTCCGCCAGCCAGCCCGCGAGGCGGTCGGAGGCCTCGTCCAGCTCCCGGTAGGTGATCTCGCGGCCGTCGAAGACGAGGGCCGGGCGGTCGGGGGCCGTGGTGGCCCAGTGGCGCACGTAACCGGGCACGGTCCGCTCGCCGGCCCGGAGCCTGATGGTGTCCGACTGCCGGCCGCTGCGGGCCCGGTCCTGTCGGGTGCGGAGATCGGTCAGGTAGTGCTCGATACGCGTCGCGCGGCTCACTGCTACTCCTCCGGTATCGCCTGGTGTCCCTCGGGGTGGTACGGCCTGAGCAGGTGCAGATACATGGCGGTGACATCGCGTACGGCGTCCTCGTACGCGTCCTGGTCCTCCGCCACCAGCCGGGCGAACCGCACACACATCCCGCCGACGGCCGTGGCCACCGCCGCAGGGTCCGCGACCGGCGCCGCGTACCCGGCGGCGGCCACCCGGCGGATGTAGCGGGCGGTACGCCGGGTCGGCCGCCGGTCGATCTCCTCCCACAGCTCGCGGACCTCGTCGTCCCCCTGCGCCTGCTGCTCGATCAGCCGCAGCAGCGGGAGGTGTTCGGCGTAGGCGGCGATGAAGGCGGCGGTGGAGTCGCGGGCGACGGCCCGTACGTCGTCCGGATCGGTGCCGGGCACTTCCTGCGCGGCGAGGAAGGTGTCCCGTACGCGCACCGCGAGCACCTGGAAGATCTCTTCCTTGGACGCGAAGTAGACGTAGAAACCCGCGCGGGACAGCTCTGCCTCGGCGGCGATGTCGGCGATGGTGGCGGGCCCGTAGCCGCGGCGCGCGAAGACCGCCTCGGCGGCGTCCAGCAGCCGGTGGCGCACGGGCGTGTCGCTGCGGTCGCGGGCGGTGCGGGTCGCCCAGGGCCGGTGTCCGCGTCCGGCCGGCGCGCCGCCCGCGGACGGCTGTCGGGGCGCCGACTGTTCTCTCTCTGCCACGCCTCGACCATATTGACGTTGACGCCAATGTCAATGACCATGACAGCGCCGTCTCAGAGTCTGTGCAACAGCCCTGGCCGGGGCTGCGCCGCGGGCTCCCAGCGTGGAGGTGCTTGCTCAATGGGGTCAGCCGTACTCGTCGCCAATCGCGGGGAGATCGCCGTCCGGGTGGTGCGTGCCGCGGCGGCGGCCGGACTGCGGAGCGTCGCGGTGTACGCGGAGGACGATGCGGCGGCGCCGCACGTCCGGCTCGCCGACGAGGCACATCCGCTGCCCGGTTCCGGGCCCGCCGCGTACCTCGACGGGGCGGCCCTGCTGGCCGTCGCCCGGGAGGCCGACTGCGCGTACGTCCATCCCGGGTACGGCTTTTTGAGCGAGGATGCCGGCTTCGCGCGGGCCTGCGCCGAGGCGGGCACCGTCTTCGTCGGTCCCTCCCCCGAGGTGCTCGGCCTCTTCGGTGACAAGGCACGGGCCCGCGCGCTCGCGCAGTCCCTGGACGTACCGGTACTGCCGGGCACCGGCGGCCCAACCACGCTCGACGAGGCCCGCGCGTTCCTCACCGAAGGCCCCGGCGCGGGCGGCCCCGTGATGGTCAAGGCGCTCGGCGGGGGCGGCGGCCGCGGGATGCGCCGAGCACGGGACGCGGCCGAGCTGGCCGAGGTCTGGGAGCGCTGCCGCTCGGAGGCCGTACAGGGCTTCGGGCGCGGCGAGTTGTACGTCGAGCGGCTGCTGACGGGAGCGCGGCACATCGAGGTACAGGTCATCGGAGACGCGACCGGCGCGGTCACGCACGTGTGGGAACGGGACTGCTCCGCGCAGCGCCGCCATCAGAAGCTCATCGAGATCGCGCCCGCGCCCGCGCTGCCCGCCGCCGTGCGGGACCGGCTGCTGGAGTGCGCCCTGCGGATGGCCCGCGAGGTCGGTTACACCGGCGTCGGCACCTTCGAATTCCTCGTGAGCGGCGAGGAGTTCCACTTCATGGAGGCCAATCCGCGACTCCAGGTGGAGCACACCGTCACCGAGGAGGTGACGGGCGTGGACCTGGTCGACGCGCAGCTGCGGCTGGCGGCCGGGGCGACGCTGGCCGATCTGGGGCTGGCCGACGGGCCGCCCGCGGCACGCGGCTTCGCCGTACAGGCGCGGGTCAACGCCGAGGTGACGGCGGCGGACGGTACGGTACGCGGCTCGGCCGGCACGCTGACCCGCTTCGAGGTGCCGACCGGTCCCGGAGTACGGGTGGACACCGGCGCGCGCGGCGGGCTGACCGTCGGCGCACGCTACGACCCGCTGCTGGCGAAGGTCGTGACACGCATCCCGGTACCGGACTTCGCCGCGGCCTGCGAGCGGTCCCGGCAGGCGCTCGCGGAGTTCGCCGTGGAGGGCGTACGGACCGGGATTCCGCTGCTGCGTGCGGTGTTGGGCCACCCGGAATTCGCGGCGGGCGGCACGCACACCTCCTGGGTGACGGAGCACCTGCCCGAGCTGATCACCGATCATGACGAGCCGCCGGCCACGGACACCGACGACGAGGACGGCGCGGTCGTCGCGCCCATGGCCGGCACCGTCGTCACCGTGGACGTGGCACCCGGCGAGACCGTACCGGCGGGCCAACCGCTCCTCGTCCTCGAAGCGATGAAGATGGAGCACGTGGTGACGGCGCCGACCGCCGGGATCGTGCGCGCCGTACGGGCAGCGGTCGGCGACACGGCCGCCGAGGGTCAGCCGTTGCTGCTCCTGGAGCCGGTCGCGGGCGACGCGGCCGATGCGGCGGCCGCCGCGGAGGCCGACCCTGACGCCATACGCGCCGATCTCGCGGCGGCGCTGGCCCGGCACGCGGTCGGGCTGGACGCGCAGCGCCCCGAAGCGGTCGCCAAGCGGCACAAGCTCGGTCGCCGGACCGCGCGCGAGAACATCGACGACCTCTGCGACGAGGGCAGCTTCACGGAATTCGGCGCGCTGGCGATCGCGGCACAGCGCAGGCGGCGCACGCTGGACGACCTCATCACCGCCACCCCGGCCGACGGCATGGTCACCGGCACCGGTACGGTCAACGGCGCGCCCTGCGTGGCCATGTCGTACGACTACACCGTGCTGGCCGGGACGCAGGGCCACAACAACCACCGCAAGACCGACCGGCTGCTGGGCGTGGCCGAGCAACGACGGCTGCCCGTCGTGCTGTTCGCGGAGGGCGGCGGCGGCCGCCCCGGCGACACCGACACCGCCTCGATCGCCGGCCTGGACATCATGACGTTCCATCAGATGGGCCGACTGAGCGGCCTCGTGCCCCTCGTCGGCATCGCGTCCGGGCGCTGCTTCGCGGGCAACGCGGCGCTGCTGGGCTGCTGCGACGTGGTGATCGCGACACCCGAGGCGTCGATCGGGATGGGCGGCCCGGCGATGATCGAGGGCGGCGGGCTCGGCACGTACGCGCCCGAGGCGGTCGGCCCACTGTCCGTACAGGTCCCGAACGGCGTGGTGGACATACCCGTCGCGGACGAGGCCGAGGCGGTCCGCACGGCCAAGCGTTACCTGTCGTACTTCCGCGGCCCGGTCGAGGAGTGGGAGGCGCCCGACCCGCGGCTGCTGCGGCACGCCATTCCGGAGAACCGGCGGCGCGCGTACCCCGTCCGCCGGGTGATCGACGGCCTCGCGGACACCGGTTCGGTGCTGGAGCTGCGGGCCGGCTTCGGTACGGGCGTGGTGACGGCCCTGGTACGGGTGGCGGGCCGCCCGATGGGCCTGCTGGCCAACAATCCGGAGCACCTCGGCGGCGCGATCGACCGCGACGCGGCCGACAAGGCGGCCCGCTTCCTCCAGCTCTGCGACGCCTTCGGCCTGCCGGTCCTTGCCCTCTGCGACACCCCCGGCTTCATGGTCGGCCCCGACTCCGAACGGACCGCCACCGTCCGCCACTTCTCCCGCCTCTTCGTCACCGGCGCCAACCTCCGCGTCCCCGTCGTCTCCCTCATCCTGCGCAAGGCGTACGGACTCGGCGCGATGGCGATGATGGGCGGCTCGACCCGCGCGCCACTGGCCACCGCGGCCTGGCCGACCGGCGAACTGGGCGGCATGGGCCTGGAGGGCGCGGTACGCCTGGGCTACCGCAAGGAACTGGAGGCCATCGCGGACCCGGACGAGCGACAGCACGCATTCGAGACCCGCGTCGCCGAACTGTACGAGCACGGCAAGGCGGTGAACGCGGCCGCAGCCCTGGAAATCGACGCGGTCATCGACCCGGCCACCTCCCGCGACTGGATCACCTCAGCGCTGGACGGCTACCGGGCGGAGGAACTGCCTCTGGGCGGGCGGAGGTTCATCGACACCTGGTGAGCGGGGCGTGCGGGCACCCGCCTTTGCGGGAAGCCGCACCACACAACTCCACACCTCCGGGAATGCCGCGCTCACCTGCGGAGAAGGAAACGGGAAACAGCAGCATTCGCCTTGTCCGTCCGGCCGGGGTTGCCGCACTCTTTCGTGCGGCAGCCCCGTTCGCCTGGATGGATGGTTATGGAGGTTTCCGTGCCGCAGCCGTCCACCGAGTTCGGCGAAGAGCTGAGGAAGCGGCGTCTGGACGCCGGTCTCAGCCTCACCGCTCTGTCCGCGACCGTGCACTACAGCAAGGCGCAGCTGAGCAAGGTCGAGCGGGGCATCAAGGCACCCAGCCGCGATCTCGCCCGCCTCTGCGACGCCGCGCTGGAGGCGGACGGGGAACTGATCGCCCTGGTCGCCGCCCCCGCCGCCGACTCCCCGAGCGAGCCGGTGCCCCACGGAATCGACGAGGAGGAGTGGACGATGCAGCTGTCACCGGACGGCCCGAGCTGGTTCCAGCCCATGGGCCGGCGCCAGGTCGTGAGCGCCGGCGCAGCCTCACTGATGAGATGGCGTACGAGCGGCCAGACCCCGGTCTCGCCGGCCACCGGTGCCGGGATGCTGGAGGCGTCCCGCTCCCTGTTCACGCACTACCGGCGGCTCGGCCAGAGTGTCGAGCCCGGCTTCCTGCTGCCGGGACTGATCGCGCAGACGCACACGCTGCGGGAGTTGTCGGTCCACGCCGATTCCCGCACCCGCCAGGAGCTGCTGGCGCTCGGCTCCCGGTACGCCGAATACGTCGGCTGGCTGGTGCAGGAGACGGGCGACGAGCAGGCGGCGCTGTGGTGGACGCAGCGCGCGGTGGACCTCGCGGCAGCGGGTGGCGACCGGGCGCTCGCCGGGTACGCACTGGTGCGCCGGGCGCTGGTCACGCTGTACCAGGACGACGCCGAGCAGACCGTCGCACTGGCCCAGCGGGCACAGGGCGGCACTCTCCCCCCGCGCATCCGCGGACTGGCCGCGCAGCGCGAGGCACAGGGGCACGCGCTCGCGGGCGACCGCGACGCGTGTCTGCGCAGCTTGGACCGGGCCCGTACGCTGCTCGCCCGGCAGGAGAGCGACGCCGACGCACCGGTGATCGGCAGCATGCACCTGCCCGACTCGGTGGGCATGGTCACGGGCTGGTGCCTGTTCGACCTGGGGCGCCCGCACGAGGCCGCCGAGGAGCTGAACCGGCAACTCGCGCTGGTCTCGCCCGAGGCGGTACGGACCCAGGTGCGGTACGGCGTACGCCGCGCCCTCGCCTACGCGGCGGACGGCGAGATCGAGCACGCCTGCGCGTTGACCGTGCCACTGCTCGACGGGGTGGCAGCCGTACGCTCCGCGACCGTCACGATCGACCTCCGGCGCCTCGCCCGCGCCCTGGCCCGCCACGCCGACCATCCCGCGGTGCGCCAACTTGCCCCGCGGCTCGGCACGTTATCCCGCTTCCCCCAGTCTTGAGGAGAGAACCCGCCATGGCCGATGTGTTCATCAACTACCGTACGGGCGACGGTGATGGTACCGCTGCCCTGATCGACAACGAGCTCTCCAACCGTTTCGGACGGGACCGCGCGTTCCGCGCGTCCAAGTCCATCGTCCCCGGCACCGCCTATCCCGACGCCCTGCTGACCAGCCTCCGCCGCAGCGCCCTACTCCTGGCGGTCATCGGACCGGACTGGATGAACTTCCGGACCAAGCTGCGCGACCCGGAGGACTGGGTACGGAAGGAGATTCTGGAAGCGTTCGCCTGCGGGTTGCCGGTGATTCCCGTCCTGGCAGGCAGGAAGACGGAGCGCCTGAGGAAGGACGACCTGCCGAAGAAGCTGGCGCGGCTGGCGGAACTCCAGTCCGTACGGCTGGACACGCAAAACGCCGAAGCGGATCTGAAGCGCCTCGGCGACCTCGTCGCCGAGAGGGTTCCCGAGCTGCATGACCTCGAGCGCGCCGACGTCCCGGTCCCCGACCCCGGGTCCGTGGCCAACTCCGCCGGCGACATCAACGGTACGGCCGTGCAGAGCCGGGACTTCACCGGGGACGTCGGGGGCACGATCATCAAGGATTCCAGCGGTCCCGTGCACACCGGAACGGGCGGCATCTATCAGAACTCACGCCACGAGTCGGGTGGCCGGCACTACTCAGGTGACGGCATGACGAACTACGAGGGTGACCATCACGGTGACAATCGCCATCAGTTCGGCGGCTCGGGACGGCGCGAGGACGACGAACAGTGAGCGAGCCGTTCACCGCACGGGTCGAGCACCCCAGCGGCCCGGTGCACACCGGCTTCGGCGACCTCTACAACGTCACCATCGGCCTGCTGAAGCAGGAGGCGGCCGGCCGCAGTCCCCGCCGCATCGCGGACGACCAGCTTCGTCTGCTCAGGCAGCGGTTCGTCGATCCCGAGGGTATGGGAGAGGCACGCCGCCTGCTGGCTGAGCACAGCACCGTGATCCTGCACGGCGCTCCGGGCAGCGGCAGAACTGCCGCGGCACGCGTCCTCCTGTACGAACTTCACCGGGACACCGGCATCTTCCGCGAACTACTGCCCGGCGACGAAGAGGAAGCCACTCTCACGGACCCCGGACTGGTCGGCGCCGGTGACCGGCTGCTGTTGGACCTTGCCGAGGCCGACGGCTCCCGATGGGCGAGGAACCGCAGGGATCTGTCGGCGCTCCGCAAGTCCGTACAGGAACAGCAGGCGCACTTGGTGATCGTCATGCCGCACGAGAGCACACTGGGATCGGACCTCCAGTTCTACCGGGCCGAGATCACACACCCTCCGGCCGAGGAGGTGTTCCGACGCCACCTTCGGCTCCACCGGATGCCGCACGAGGAGTACCTGCGATCCGCGCCCGCATTGGCGGAATTCCTGGACCAGCAGCGATCGATGGAGGAGATCGCGGATTTCGCCGACCGGGTGCGACGGGCCCGTACAGCACATCCCGCTCGCGACGGCTTCGCCACCTGGTGCGAGCAGGCCCGGGAGGCCCGGAAGGACTGGCGAAAGGAAGTCGCCGAGCTCGCCGCCGAGCGGCGCGAGGCACCGCAGCGGGCGTTACTGTTCACCACCGCCATGCTGCACGGCGCGCACGCCGACGTCATCCACCAAGCAGCCGCTCTCCTGCTGCATACGTCCGAGTCACCGGGCGACGACATGCCCTTGCTCGAATGCAAGGACCTGGCCGAGCGACTGACGGAGATCTCCGCGTCGGCCGGGCCGGACGGCCACGTACGGTTCGACAAGCTGGACTACGACGCCGCCGTCCGCGCCCACTTCTGGGACCACATGCCCGATCTCCGGCGCCTCCTCAGCTCCTGGGCCGCCCGTAGTACGGAGCTGGAAGATCCGCACCTCACCCCGGATCTCCGCAAAGAACTGGTGAAGCGACTTGCCGGCCAGTACCTGCGCACCGGGCAGTGGAAGGAGCTGGCGGCCCTGGCGGACAAGTGGGGCGCCAACGCCACGAGCCTGGCGCGTCTGGGAGCAGCCGTCCATGCGCTCACCCACGGTGTCGAGGACAAGCTGTACGGCAGGCATTTCCGGCAGCTGATCTACATGTGGTGCAAGGACAAGCAACTCACGGGGGGCCTCGCGTACGTTCTCCTCCGCGTCTGCACCGAAGCGATCGCGCCGTCCCACCCCGACCAGGCAATGGTCCGCCTGCGCCACCTCGCCCGCCGCGAGCAGGGGTCCACGCCCGCGTTGGACGCTCTGTGCGATCTGGTGGCGACGAGCGGCCGGCTCCGCCGCCGCATGCTCGACCGCCTCACTCGGCATTCGTCCGCTCCGGCCGCCGACGCCCGTCTCTTTCTTCGGATCTGCGACCCGGTGCCGTTGACGGACCCCGGCGACGCGCCGCGCGCGCTGATGGACGAGGACGGCGTGCAGGGCTGCGTGGTCCTCGGCTGGCGTGCCGTCTTCGACAGCCTCCCGCAGCCGCACTGGCAGCGATACGCGCAGCATTGGCTGCACACCGCCTCCGACGCCGACGACCGCCATGACCTGCTGCTCGACCTACTGGTCGAATCCACCGGGCGGAACGGCAAGCACCTCGCCGCGCTGTACTCCGTGGCCCGCGCCGCAGAGCCCACCACACCCGGTGGACGCACGCGCGGCGTCGCCACCACCGACCTGCTGTTCCAGAAGATCTCCAAGGCTCAGGGACTGCGACCACCCAGGGGGAACACACCATGACGACCGGCTGCAAGACGACGACCGTCTTCCTCACCGTTTTATCCGGACTGCTGCTGACCATCCTCGGACTGACCCAGCACTGGCCCGTATGGGCGTGGCCCGTCGTGGCCGTCTTCCTGGTCGGCGTGCCGGTTGCGGCCTTCAGGATCGCCGCGATGCGACGCGGCTCGGTATCGGTCGCTCTGGTGGAGGACTTCACCGCTCCCCCCGTCGAACGCAGGGAGCACCGGATCAGCCGCGTGGCGCTGCCCAGCCAGTGGGCCGACTACGACTTCCTGTTCTCCGCGACCGTACGGTGGTACCCCCTCGGTGCCGCCGCGGACGATCCGGTCCTCAATCCGGCGGGCCTCGCCGTCGAGACCGTGCTGGACCGCGCCCGCGCCGTCACGGAACAGCGTGAGCCCGGCCGTGCCTCCCTCGTCCAGCACGAGTTGAGCGGGTCGCTCAGCTGGATGCGTCCGGAGGCCACCGGACACCTCCAGGTCATGGCGGAGGACATCACCCTCACCCTGCGCGAGCAGGACCAGGAGCGGCTGGACAGGCTCGCCGAGGTGCGCAAGGACAAGGCGGTCTGGGAGCACCAGCGGAAGTACGAGCAGAGCAAGCGCGAGTACTTGGGCGAGGACGTGCTCAAGGACACCGGCAGCGCGGTGGTCTGGTGGCTCGCCAAGAACGAGGACCACGTGGAGAAGACCGTGGCGGACCTCGGTCTCCTCGCGCGGCTCACGTCCGCCGCCAACGACACGGATGTACCCGAACGGCTGCGGGACCTCCTCCCGCAGGCACACGGCGAACAGCCCGACCCGGACCATCTGGAAGGACCTCCTGCTCCCTTCGAGCGGGAGCCGTCGGCCGCTGACCACTTCGAGGCGTTCCTCAGTGGCATGGGCTTCATGGACGGCGACGTCCGGCGGGGCATGCTGGCCAAGCAGGTCGCCGACGTCATCAAGACGCAGGAGCGGTACGAGACGGCCGAGGAACTGCTGCGTCGATACGATCCGCCGGCGTCCTTCACCTCGGATGCGGAGGAGCCACCGGATTCTCCGGACGGCGCGGCCGACGAGACGCCGGGAAACTGACCCCGTTATGGAGGACAACGATGGACAGCGAACTGGCCGCCCTGGCCGCGTCCGGAGCGACCACGCTGGTCTCGCTCATGGTCACCGACTCCTGGACGCACGCCCGTGACCTCGTCGGACGGTTCTTCTCGCGCGGTGGTACGGGAGGCGCCGCGGTCGCCGACCTGGACACCGCCCGGGCCCGGCTGCTCGCCGCCGAGGCCGCCGGAGATCCGGACGGCGCGCGCGACACCGCCGAGCAGTGCCACGCCTACCTGCGGCATCTCCTGCGGGCCGACGCCGCCACCGGCGACGAACTGCGCGAGCTGCTCACGTCCTTGCAGCGCCTCGGGAGCGAGGCGGAGGAGCGGCCCGCGGCCGTACGCAACGACATCAGCGGCGGGGTCCAGCACGGCCCCGTGATCCAGGCGGGTCGGATCACCGGGCTGACCTTCCATGTCACCCCGCAGCCACCGCTCCCTGAAGACCTCCCTCGCGATGGATCGGGAACCGTGCCCCCGTCAGCGGCGCGCCCGTTCCCCCGTGCCTCGTGGCGATGATTTCTGCTGCGATGGAGAGGGCGGTTTCTTCGGGGGTGTGGGCGCCGAGGTCGAGGCCGATCGGGGAGCGGAGGCGGGAGAGGTCGTGGTCGGTGAGGCCGGCTTCGCGGAGGCGGCGGTCGCGGTCCTCGTGGGTGCGGCGCGAGCCCATCGCGCCGATGAACGCGGCCGGCAGTCGCAGGGCCGCCGTCAGCAGGGGGACGTCGAACTTGGCGTCGTGGGTGAGTACGCACAGGACCGTGCGGTCGTCGGTGCCGGTGCGTTCGAGGTAGCGGTGCGGCCAGTCGACCACGATGTCGTCGGCCTCGGGGAAGCGGGTACGCGTGGCGAAGACGGGGCGGGCGTCGCAGACGGTGACGTGGTAGCCGAGGAACTTGCCGGTACGTACGAGTGCCGCGGCGAAGTCGACGGCGCCGAAGACGATCATGCGGGGTGGCGGGACGCTCGATTCGACGAACAGGGTCAGGCCGCCGGGGCAGCGTGAGCCGTCCTCGGAGATGTCGAGCGTGCCGGTGCGGCCCGCGTCCAGCATGGCGCGGGCCTCGGCCGCCGCCGTACGGTCCAGCTCCGGCCCTGGGCCGAGACGCCCCTCGGACGAGCCGCCGAAGCCGGCCTCGGACGAGTCCTCGGCCGGGCCGCCGAGACCGCCCTCGTACGAGCCGTCCGGTCGGACCAGCAGTGCTCTGCCCAGCAGGGCGGGTGGGCCCGCGGACACTCGGGCGAGGGCGGTCGGCTCGCCGCGGGTGGCGCCGGACAGGGCGGTCGCGAGGACCGCTCTGTCCGGCGCGTCCGCGCGCACCGGTGTGACCAGGACATCGATGACTCCGCCGCAGGTCAGCCCGACGGCGAAGGCGTCCTCGTCGCTGTAGCCGAACCGTTCGCGTACCGTCCTGCCGTCCTGGAGGGCCTGGACGCACAGGTCGTACACGGCGCCTTCCACGCAGCCGCCGGAGACCGAGCCGATCGCCGTGCCCTCGCTGTCGACGGCGAGGGCGGCGCCGGGCCGGCGCGGCGCGCTGCCGCCCACGGCTACGACGCTCGCCACGGCGAACTCGCGGTCCTCGCGCACCCACCGGGCCAGCTCGGCGGCGATGTCAAGCATCCGGGCCCTCGGCCGGCACCCCGGCTCCGGCCGGTGCCGCGGCGCCCGCCAGCAGGACGCGGTCGGGGCGGATCGGCAGGTGGCGGTGGCGTACGCCGGTCGCGTGCCAGACCGCGTTGGCGATCGCCGCGGCGGCTCCCACGATGCCGATCTCGCCGACGCCCTTGATCCCGACCGGGTCGTCGGCGTCCGTGTCCTCGACCCAGTCGGCCTCGATGAGCGGCACGTCGGCGTTGGCGGCGACGTGGTAGCCCGCGAGGTCGGCGCCGACGTGGCCGCCCGATGCCGCGTCCCGGATCGCCTCCTCGTGCAGCGCCATGGACAGGCCCCAGGTCATGCCGCCGATGAACTGGCTGCGCGCGGTCAGCGGGTTCACGATCCGGCCCGAGGCGAAGATGCCGAGCATCCGGCGCACGCGGACCTCGCCGGTGCTGACGTCCACCGCGGCCTCGGCGAACTGCGCCCCGAAGGAGTGCCGCTCCTTCTGCGCCAGTGCGGCGAGGGCCTCACCCGTGTCGGACCGTACGGTGATGCCCTCGGGCGGGATGGTGCCGCCGAGCGCCAGTTGCTCCCGCAGGTCCTTCGCCGCGGCCGTGACCGCCCAGGCCCAGGAGCGGGTGCCCATCGAGCCGCCCGCGATCCACGCCGGGCCGAAGTCGCTGTCCGCGATCCGGGTACGGACGCGGCCGGACTCCACCTGCAGGGCGTCGGCGGCGATCTGGGTCAGCGCGGTGCGCGCGCCCGTACCGATGTCCGCCGCGTTGATCCGTACGGTGAAGGTGCCGTCCGCCTCCGCCGTCAGGGCGGCGGTGGACGGGCCGGCGCCCGAGGGGAACGAGGCCGCGGCCACGCCCGTGCCCAGCAGCCAGCGCCCTTCGCGGCGCACGCCGGGGCGCGGGTCGCGGTCGGCCCAGCCGAACCTGCGGGCGCCCTCGTCGAAACAGGCGAGCAGGTTGCGGCTGCTGAACGGCAGCCCGGAGATCGGCCCCGCGTCCGGCTCGTTCCGCACCCGCAGCGCGATCGGGTCGATGCCGCACTTCTCGGCGAGTTCGTCGAGCGCGCTCTCCATCGCGAACGAGCCCGGCGCCTCGCCCGGCGCGCGCATGAAGGTCGGGGTCGGCACGTCCAGGCGTACGACGCGGTTGACGGAGTGGTGCGCGTCGGAGGCGTACATCGCGCGCCCCACAGCGGCGCTCGGCTCGACGAATTCGTGCACGGTCGACGAGAGGTTCTGCGCCTGGTGGTCGAACGCGCGCAGCCGCCCGTCTGCGTCGGCACCGAGCCTGACGCGCTGCACCGTGGGGCTGCGGTAGCCGGTGAGCGAGAACATCTGACGGCGGGTCAGTACGACGCGTACCGGGCGGTGGAGGGTGGTCGCGGCCATCACCGCGCACACCTGGTGCGCGCGCATTCCCTTGGATCCGAAGCCGCCGCCGACGTGTTCGGACCGCACCCGCACCGAGGCCGGGTCGAGGGAGAACAGCTTCGCGAGCTCGTTCGCCACCCACATGGTGCCCTGGTTGGAGTCGACGACCTCGAGCCGGCCGTCCTCCCAACGCGCCGTCGCCGCGTGCGGCTCCAGCATCGCGTGGTGCTCTTCGGGCGTGGTGTACTCGGCGTCCAGGACGACGGCGGACGCGGCGAGTTCGGCCTCGACGTCCCCCTTCTCCACGGCGGAGTTCTCCGGGGTGTACGTACCGTCCCGGCCGGCGGAGAACGCGACGTCGTGCGGCTCCTGGTCGTACTCCACCACCAGCGCCTCCGCGGCCTCCCTGGCCTGCTCGGAGGTCTCGGCGACGACCAGCGCGACCGGCCAGCCCAGGTACGGCACGCGGTCGTTCTGGAAGACCGCGAGGGTCGGGTCGGGCCGCCCGAGCAGCCCCACGTAGTCGGTGTCGACGCGCGGCGCGTTCCCGTGGTGCAGGACGGACAGCACGCCGGGCATGGCCAGTACGGCGTCGGCGCCGACGGAGCGGATACGGCCGCGGGCGACGGTGGAGAGCACCAGCCAGCCGTGGGCGAGTTCGGCGAAGGGGACCTCACCCGCGTAGCGCGCCGCTCCGGTGACCTTGGCCACGCCCTCCACGCGCGTGTGCGCGGTGCCGACAGCGCCCGTCACCGCCGGACTTCCGGTCATCGTGGTCATCGGGCGGCCTCCTCGGCGAGCTCGGTCAGTACGGCTGTGACGAGGTTGCGCATCAATGTCACCTTGTATCCGTTGTCGGGCAGCGCCTCGGCGGCGGCCAGCTCGGCGTCGGCCGCTGCGGCGAAGGCTTCGGCGGTCGCCGGGCCACCGGTCAGCAGCCGCTCGGCCGTCGCCGCACGCCACGGCCGGGACGCCACCGCGCCGAAGGCGAGGCGTACTTCGCGTACGGTCCCGTCCTCCTGGACGTCCAGGGCGGCGGCGACCGAGCCGATGGCGAAGGCGTAGGACGCCCGCTCGCGCACCTTGCGGTACCGCGAGACGGTGGCGACCGGCGCCGGCGGCAGGGTGACGCCGGTGATCAGCGCGCCGGCCGGCAGGGCGGTCTCCAAATGGGGGGTGTCGCCCACGGGGAGGTAGAACTCCGAGAGTGGCAACTCCCCCGGCCCGTCGGCCGTTTCGTACGTCACCACCGCGTCGAACGCGCTGAGCGCGACCCCCATGTCCGAGGGATGGGTAGCCACGCAGTGCGCGGAGGCGCCGAGGATCGCGTGGTTGTGGTGCTCGCCCTCGATGGCGGGGCAACCGCTGCCGGGGACGCGCTTGTTGCACGGCTTGGCGGTGTCGGCGAAGTAGCCGCAGCGGGTGCGCTGGAGCAGATTCCCGCCGACCGTCGCCATGTTGCGCAGCTGCCCCGAGGCACCGGCCAGCACGGCCTGCGCCAACGCCGGGTAACGACGCCTTACTTCAGGGTGCGCGGCGAGATCGCTGTTCGTCACGGTCGCACCGATGTGCAGACCGCCGTCCCCCGTCACCTCGATCCGGTCGAGGGGCAGGTCCCGTACGTCGACGAGCAGCGCGGGCCGCTCCACGCCGGTCTTCATCAGGTCGACGAGGTTGGTGCCGCCGCCGAGGAAGCGCGCGTCGGGGTCGACGCCGAGCAGCGCGACCGCGCCGGGGACGTCGAGGACGCGCTGGTAACCGAATTCCCTCATACCGCCGCCTCCACTCCGGCCGCGCGCGCGACCGCCTGGACGATGGACACGTACGCTCCGCAGCGGCACAGGTTGCCGCTCATCCGTTCCCGGATCTCGTCGGCGGTGAGCGGCGGCGGTCCCGCTTCGGGCCGCACGTCGTCGGTCACGGCGCTCGGCCAGCCCGCCGCGTGCTCCTCGATCACGGCGAGGGCCGAACAGATCTGTCCGGGCGTGCAGTAGCCGCACTGGTAACCGTCGAGGTCGACGAACGCCTGCTGCACCGGGTGCAGTTGGTCGCCGTCCGCCACGCCCTCGATGGTGGTGATCTCGCGCCCCTCGGCGGCCACCGCGAGCTGCAGACAGGAAACGGCCCGCCGCCCGTCGAGCAGCACCGTGCAGGCACCGCACTGCCCCTGGTCGCACCCCTTCTTCGTACCCGTCAGATCGAGCCGCTCGCGCAGCGCGTCGAGCAGGGTGGTGCGGTGGTCGACGGGCAGCGTGTACTTCTCTCCGTTGACGTGCAAGGTGATGGCGCTGGACGTCGATGGGGCCATGAACAGCCTTCTTTCGCGTGTGTGGTGCGCGGTTTCCGTATGTGGTGCGCGGTTTTCGCGTATGTGGTGCGCGGTGGGTATCGGCCTGGGATACACGGTGGACGACTGGACGCGGGGCGGTGGCGGTGGTCGGCACGGCCGGGCGGCGGACCGTACGGTCCCGTCACACAGAAGGATCTGATCCGGTCTCGGTCACCACCGGCCGTCCACTCCCCCGCATCTGCCGCTATGGTGAGTCTAAGCGGACAACTGTCCGTAACCATGGAACCTATCGGACAGCTGTCCGCTTAGCAAGGCCCGCCCGGCGGTGGTTCCCGTCCGCGGTTCTCGGAAGGAGGACGAGTGCAGCAGCGGAACGACCCACCACTGCGCTCGGACGCGCAACGGAATCGCGAGCGCATCCTGGAAGTGGCACTGACCGAACTGACGCGCTCGGCGGACGCCCCGCTGAGCGCGATCGCGAAGAAGGCCGGCGTCGGTCAGGGGACCTTCTACCGCAACTTCCCCAACCGCGAGGCGCTCGTCCTGGAGGTCTACCGCTACGAGATGCAGCAGGTCGCCGACGCCGCGGCCCAGCTGCTCGAAACCCGCCCGCCGGACCAGGCGCTGCGGGAGTGGATGGACCGCCTCGCCCAGTACGCCATGGCCAAGGCCGGCCTGGCCGACGCGATGCGCAGGGCCACCTGCTCCCAGGGCAGCCTGGCCGGCCTGGGCCACGCCCCGCTGACCGCGGCCGTCACGCTCCTGCTGACGGCGAACGAGGAGGCCGGCACCATCCGCCCGGGGGTGACCCCCGACGACTTCCTGCTCGCCATCGCCGGCCTCTGGCAGATCGGCGCCCACGGCGACTGGCAGTCCCGCGCCACCCGCCTCCTGGACCTCGTCATGGCGGGCCTCCGCGCCGGCGCACCGGGGCGGTCCTGAGCACCACTCGCCCGGCCCGCCCGACCCGTCCGGCCTCAGACCGCCTTCGCCCCAGGACACTGCGCTGACCGGGGACCCTCGCGGACTCCGGGTCGGGCTGGGGGCTGGGCCGGGCCGTGCCCGCGGCCGTACTCAGGAGGAGCTGCGGTGCTCAGGAGGAGTTGCCGCGCTCAGGAGGAGCGGCGCAGCCAGTCGTCGAAGCGGGTGCGGGCCAGGCGGGCGCGTCCGTCGTCGGGGACGAGGCTGCGTTCTGCCAGGTCGGAACCGAAGTAGTGGGCGTGCGGGTCGGCGACGACCGTACGCGGGTCGTTCCCCGCGCGCAGCGCTTCGGCGACGCACTCGTCGAAGCGGAACACCTGGGGCCCGGCCACCTCGATGGTCCCCTTCAGTGGGGTCTCCACGGCGGCCCTGGCAACCGCTTCGGCGACGTCGACGGCCGCGATGGGCTGGAAGAGCACGGGCGGCACGCGCACGGTGTCGCCGTCGGTGGCGGTGTCGGCGATGCCCTTGACGAACTCGAAGAACTGCGTCGCCCGGACGATCGAGTAAGGGACCGGCCCCTGTTTGATCAGCTGCTCCTGGGCCACCTTCGCCCGGAAGTAGCCGTTGTCGGGCAGGTCGTCGATGCCGACGATCGACAGCGCCACGTGGTGCGCCACGCCCGCCGTCTGCTCGGCAGCCAGCAGGTTGCGGGTGGAGGTGGTGAAGAAGTCCAGCACGGCCGACGCCTCGAAGGAGGGTGAGTTGGTCACGTCCACGACCACTTGGGCGCCGGCCAGCGCGGCGGCGAGGCCCTCGCCGGTGAGGGTGTTGACGCCCGTGCCGGGCGCGGCGGGCACCGCCTCGTGCCCACGGTCGTTGAGCTTGCCGACCACCTTGCTGCCGATGAGGCCGGTACCTCCGATGACCACGATCTTCACGCCGCGCACTCCTCGCGTTGACTCGCTCTGACCTGCTCTGGCCTGCTCTTACGGCCGGGGGGCGCGCAGGTGTGCGCGCCGCTTCAGTTCCTCGTCGTCGACCAGGACGAGCATGGGCTGTCCCGGCACGCAGAGCATGGTGACGAGGAAGCGCAGGCGTGTGTCGGTGCTGTTGCTGCCGTCCTGGTAGTGGATGACGTCCCCGCCCGGCTCCCAGAACGTCTCCCCGGCGCGGACGATCCGCTCCGGCTCGCCTTCCAGCTCGAAGCGCATCTCGCCCTCCAGCACGTAGCCGAAGGCCGGTCCGGGGTGCCGGTGCGGCGGGGTGCCCGGGTCACCGGGCGGGTATTCGATCTGTACGGTCATCACGTGCGCGCCCTCCGGGATGGCGGGCGGAGTGGCCTCCTGCAGCACGGTGAGCGCGGTCTTCCACGCCTCCGAGCGCGGGTGCTCCCCTGTTTCGGGCATAGCGGGTCTCCTCCTGCAGTGCGGCGCGGAGTCGGCGGTGGCACCTGGCCCATAGGGAAGTCCCATTGTTCAGAGCCCCAACGTGCTCGGTGAGCGCCGATCCGGACACGTTCCTGACCTGACACCGCACTGGGGCGCGGCCGGTCGACCGGCCGCACCCGAGTGAGCGGAGCGCCGACGGTCACGGCGTCTGTGCCGACCGCCCCGACCGTGACTTCATCAACGGCTGGATGCGCGTGCCGAAGTTCTCGACTCCTTCGAGGAAGTCGTCGAAGACCAGCATGATTCCCTTGGTGCCGGGGACCCCGGCGATCTCGTCCAGCATCTTCGCGACACTCTCGTACGAGCCGACGAGCGTCCCCATGTTGAAGTTCACCGCGCCCTCGGGCAAGGCGATGGTCCGGGCGGTGGCAGAGGCGTCGTCCGTCGCGTCCGCGGCCGTCTCCCCCGCCATGTACGCCAGCGCCGCGTGGTCGGCGTTGTCGTGATAGTCCAGCCACTTCGCACGGGCGGCCTCGTCGGTCTCGTCCGCGATGACCATGAACAGTGACATCGCCCCGACATCGCGGCCGGTCGTCCGCGCCGCGTCCACGAGCGCGGCAGTGGTGTCCGAGACCGCGAGCGGGGTGTTGACACCGCGGCCCAGGACGAAGTTGTAGTCCGCGTGCTCGGCGGCAAACCGCATTCCCGTGCCGCTCTGACCGGCGGCAACGACATCGATGTGGCCGTCCGCCGGACGCGGGGACAGCACGCAGCCGTCCATCTCGTAGAACTCCCCCTTGAAGTCGCTGACGCCCTCGCTCCACAGCTCCTTCATCACGGTGACGTACTCGACGGCCCGGGCGTAGCGGTTCTCGAAATGCTCGTCCCCGGGCCACAGGCCCATCTGGGTGTACTCACCGGGCGCCCAGCCGGTGACGATGTTGACCCCGAACCGCCCGGGAGCGATGGAGTCGACCGTGGCCGCCATGCGCGCGACGATCGCGGGCGGCAGGGCGAGGATCGGCGTGGAGGCGTACAGCTTGATGCGCTCGGTCACGGCGGCCAGGCCGGCCATCAGTGTGAACGATTCGAGACAGTGGTCCCAGAACTCCGTCTCGCCGCCGAAGCCCTTGAACTTGATCATCGACAGGGCGAAGTCGAGTCCGTGCTCCTCGGCCTTCTGCACGACGGCCTTGTTCAGCTCGAAGGTCGGCATGTACTGCGGCGAACTCTTCGATATGAGCCAGCCGTTGTTACCGATCGGAATGAAAACGCCAATGTCCATACCGCTCCTCAACGGGTCGGGGGGAGCCATGCAGGGGCTCCCCGCCATGATCGCAAAGTTGCCTGTGACCCAACTGGTCTGCTCCCGGTCACCCACTCCGGGTGATGCGGCTCGGCGGGATCGGCTGCGGAATAGAGCATCAGCGGGGGCCGCGGTCCTGCCCGGGGCGGGGCCGCCGTCGACAGGGAGCGTACTGATGACCACTTCGACGAAGACCGGCCGTAGCGACCCGCCCGACGACACCCGCGGCCGGGAGAAACTGTGGGGCCCCTATCTCAGCGAACGGCAGTGGGGAACCGTTCGCGAGGACTACAGCGCCGGGGGCGACGCCTGGTCCGCCTTCCCGCACGACCACGCGCGTTCCCGCGCCTACCGATGGGGCGAGGACGGACTCGGTGGCATCTGCGACGAGAAGCAGCGGCTGTGCTTCGCGCTCGCGTTGTGGAACGGACGTGATCCGATCCTGAAGGAGCGTGCCTTCGGGCTGACGAACGGCGAGGGCAACCACGGCGAGGACGTCAAGGAGTACTACTTCTACCTCGACAGCACGCCCAGCCATTCGTACCTGAAGTACCTGTACAAGTACCCGCAGGACGAGTTCCCGTACAACGACCTGGTGGCGACCAATCGGGCACGCGGCCGCCACGAGTTCGAGTACGAGTTGCTGGACACCGGAGTCTTTGACGACGACCGTTACTTCGACGTCACCGTCGAGTACGCCAAGGCATCGCCCGAGGACATACTGATCCGGATCACTGCCGAGAACCGCGGGCCCGACGAAGCCACCCTGCACCTCCTGCCGACCCTCTGGTTCCGCAACACCTGGTCCTGGGAGGACAGCCACGGCCACGGCGGCAGCCACGGCCACGACGCCACGAAACCGCGGCTGTCCGCGTCCCGCGGCCCGGTGGGTACCACCGCTGTCCGGGCCGACCATCCTGCGCTGGGCAGTTACGAGCTGCGGTGCGGCGGGCAGGTACCACTGCTGTTCACCGGGAACGACACCAACACCGAGCGGCTGTCCGGCACGCCCAACGCGTCGCCGTACGTGAAGGACGGCATCGGCCGCTGTGTGGTCAACGGCGAGGAGACGGCGGTCGACCCCGGGCAGCAGGGAACCAAGGCCGCCGCGCACTACGTACTCTCGGTCCCGGCCGGCGGTGCCGAGACCATTCGCCTCCGCCTCTCCCCCGCAGGCTCCTCGATGCCACTGTCAGAGGACTTCGACACGGTGTTCCGCGACCGGCAGGCCGAGGCCGACGCCTTCTTCCGCGAGCTGACCCCGGACGGCGCGGGCGAGGACGAGGCGCGGGTGCTGCGCCAGGCACTGGCCGGGCTGCTGTGGTCGAAGCAGTACTACTCCTTCGACCTGGAGACCTGGCTGGCCGAGCACGGCCTCGATCCCTGGACCGCGCCGGGCCGCGCCGTACGCAACGGCGGGTGGTTCCACATGGCGTGCGACGACATCGTCTCCATGCCGGACAAGTGGGAGTACCCCTGGTTCGCCGCGTGGGACCTGGCCTTCCACACCGTGGCGCTCTCCGTGGTCGACCTGCCCTTCGCCAAGGAGCAGCTGGAACTGCTGTTGCGGGACACCTACCTGCACCCCAACGGCCAAGTCCCCGCGTACGAATGGAACTTCGGCGACGTCAACCCGCCCGTCCACGCCTGGGCGGCGTACTTCATCTACACGCTGGAAGAACTGCGCACGGGCAATGCCGACCGGGCTTTCCTGGACCGCGTCTTCCAGAAACTGCTGACCAACTTCACCTGGTGGGTCAACCGCAAGGACCCCAGCGGCCGCAACCTCTTCCAGGGCGGCTTCCTGGGCCTCGACAACATCGGTGTGTTCGACCGCAGCGCCCAGCTGCCCACCGGCGGGTACCTGGAACAGGCCGACGGGACCGCGTGGATGGCCCTGTACTGCCAGACCATGCTCCAGATCGCGCTGGAGCTCGTCCAGCACGACCCCACCGGCTACGAGGACCACGTGCTCAAGTTCGCCGAGCACTTCCTGTGGATCTCGGCTGCCATGGAACGCACCGGCGGGGACGGCCTGTGGGACGAGGAGGACGGGTTCTTCTACGACGTGCTCCGGCTGCCGGACGGGCAGGCGACGCGTCTGAAGGTCCGCTCCATGGTGGGACTGCTGCCGCTCTGCGCGGCGACCGTACTGCAGCCCGGGCAGCTGGCCGGCGTGTACGGCCTGGGCGACCGGCTGCGCCGCTTCGTCGACCGCCACCCCTCCCTGGCGCCCGGCCTCGCGGAGGCGATGGCGGGGGCCGAGGGCGGACCACGGCTGCTGTCCGTCGTCGACGAGAAGAGGCTGGTCCGCGTCCTGGCACGGCTGCTGTCCGAGGACGAGTTCCTCAGTCCGTACGGCATCAGGGCGCTCTCGCGGTACCACGCGGACCACCCCTACACCTTCCGCGTCGACGGCACGGAGCACCGTGTCGGTTACCTGCCTGCCGAGTCCGACTCCGGGATGTTCGGCGGCAACTCCAACTGGCGTGGGCCCGTGTGGTTCCCCACCAACGCCCTCATCATCCGCGGGCTGCTCAACCTCTACGCGTTCCACGGTGACGATCTCACCGTGGAGTGCCCGACCGGCTCCGGCGTCCGGATGAACCTCTTCGAGGTCGCGAGCGAGATCTCCACCCGTCTCACCCGCCTCTTCCTGCGTGATGCGGAGGGGCACCGGCCCATGTACGGCGGCCAGCGGAAGTTCCAGGACGACCCGCACTGGCGCGACCTGCTCTCCTTCCACGAGTACTTCCACGGCGACAATGGCGCGGGCATCGGCGCCGCACATCAGACCGGCTGGACCGGCCTGGTCGCCACGTTGATGACGCTCTTCGGCACCCTCGCGCCCGAGCACTTCCGCACCGGTCCGGGCGGGAAGGGAACACCGGCACCCGGAGCCGAGGAGACGTCCGGCTCCGGCAGCAAGGAGACGTGATGAGCCCACTCCCGGAACAGCCCATCATCCACGAGGTCAACACTCGCGTGTGGCTGCGCGAGGTGCAGCGGAGCATCGGACGCCCGGTCGGCCTCGACGGCGTCCCGAAGGACGCCTGGGACCGGATCGCCCCGCACGGCATCGACGCCGTCTGGCTCATGGGGGTATGGGAACGCAGCGGCGTAGGCCGCGACATCGCGCTGCGGGACCCCGAGCTGCGCCGCTCGTTCACCGAGGCGCTGCCGGACGTCCGGGACGACGACATCGCCGGTTCCCCGTACTGCGTACGCTCCTACACCGTCGACGAGGCGCTCGGCGGAGCGGCGGGACTGGCCGCCGCGCGTACCGAGCTGGCCGGGCGCGGCATCGGCCTGCTGCTCGACTACGTACCCAACCACGTCGCGCCGGACAGCCCGTGGCTGACCGAGCACCCCGAGTACTTCGTGCGCGGAACCGTCGACGACCTGGGCCGCGACCCGGCCGCCTACCTCGAAGCAGGCGGACAGGTCTTCGCCCGTGGCCGGGACCCCTTCTTCCCGCCCT
Organism: Streptomyces sp. NPDC026301; assembly: GCF_055567935.1. Lineage (NCBI taxonomy): Bacteria > Bacillati > Actinomycetota > Actinomycetes > Kitasatosporales > Streptomycetaceae > Streptomyces > Streptomyces sp. NPDC026301. The sequence goes on from NZ_JBVHPN010000012.1 coordinate 221,984, forward strand.
GGCCGGACGTGGTGCAGCTCAATGCCTTTCGGCCCGGCATGCGGGAGGCCACGGCCGACGTGCTGACGCGCATCGGAGGGATGTGCGACGGGGTGCGCTGTGACATGGCGATGCTGCTGATGAACGACGTCTTCGCACGGACCTGGGGGCACCTTGCCGGTCCCCCACCGGACTCCGAGTTCTGGCCCGCCGTCCTGGCCGCCGTCCGGCAGCGCCGGCCCGGCATGACATTCATCGCCGAGGCGTACTGGGACCTCGAATGGGCCCTGCAGCAACAGGGCTTCGACTACTGCTACGACAAGCGCCTGTACGACCGGCTGCTGCACGAGCGGGCGGTTTCGGTGTTCCAGCACCTGCAGGCGGACGTGAGCTACCAGCGGCGTCTCGTACGGTTCCTGGAGAACCATGACGAACCCCGGGCCGCGTCGGTCATGGGCGCTTCCGAGGAGCGTGCGGCAGCCGTTGCCGTCGCTACGCTGCCCGGCGCGACGCTGTGGCACGAAGGCCAGTTCACCGGGCGCCGGACGCGCCTGCCCGTGTTCCTCACCCGGCGCCCCGACGAACCGTCCGACGCCGATCTGCAGGCATTCCACGAGCAGCTCCTGGCCGCCGTGCACCGCAGCGGCATGCGCACGGGACACTGGGAACCGCTGCACTGCGAAGGCTGGGCCGACAACCCGACCCATCACGACCTGCTCGCCTGGGGCTGGCGGGGCACCGCGGGCACGTTCCTGACCATCGTCAACCTCTCCGCGCACGGTTCCCAGGCCAGGATCCGCCTGCCGTGGCCCGACCTCGGCACCGCCACCTGCCGGCTGGCGGACCTGCTGGACGGCACCCGCTACGAGCGCCCCGGCAGCGAACTGACCGGCCCCGCCTTCTACGTCGACCTGGCCGCCTGGCGCACCCACGTCTTCACGGTCGAAACACGCCGATCACCTTCCGGGGCGGCCGCACTGAGCAGGGCGCCGATCCCGTAGACGACGAGGCCGGTCAGGAAGCAACGTTTGCGGCCGTAGCGGTCGGTGAGTTTGCCGCCGGGGATCACCAGCGCCGCGATCACGAGCAGGACCCGGCCGCTGCGGCAGCACAGGCAGGCACGCTCAGCGACCTGTCCGCGTCAAGGGTCCGCCTGCGGCACGGCCGCTGCCTCACCCGGGCCGGGTGACACCGGAAACCCGGTTGGTGGGTTGTGTCGGCTCTCAGGGTCGATCCGGTCGGCTTGCGGGGACGTTGGGCCCCGGCCCCCCGCCTCCTGTCTCCGGCCCCTGGCCGACCGCGAAGGGCCGCTCCTGTGCGAGTACGTACCCCGTGGCAATGCTCAGGACGACCGCGGCGAAAAACAGGATGAGCCAGGACAGCATCGTGAAGACGGAGCCGAGCGGTCCGTAGCGCTGCACGCTCAGCTCGAGCGAGTGCGGCAGCCAGAGCCCGGACGCGCCGGTGAATGCCACCACAGCACCGCCGGTCACCAGGGCCCCGGGGAAGAGCGGACGCCAGCCGATCCGGCCGGCCAGCAGCAGGTGCTGGGTCCACCACCACAGCAGGACCGTCACCAGCAGCTGGAGCGGGACACCCAGTACGGGCCCCACGCCGAAGCCCGAGCGCAGCATTCCCTGGCACACCAGCGCCGTCGTCCACACGACGAGCCATGTGAACCAGCGCCAGACCGCGACGCGTACTCCCGAACGCGGCAGCTGCCAGGACCGCTCACACAGCCGTTGCAGGGCCCGGACGAGGCCGGTGGCGGACACGAGTGTGACCAGTACGCCGACGGCTCCCCAGGTTTCCCGCGCCCCCGGGCCCCCTCGGTACACCCCGTCCACCTGGCGGACGACAGCAGCCGGCGCACCGAAGACGGAGCGCAGCGAAGCGAGCAGCTCGGCGCGTATGGTCCCCGGGAAATAGGTGGCGATCGCGAACAGCATGGGCAGTGCGGTCAGGAACGCCTGCGCGGCCAGGCGGGTCGCGTTGTCCAGGACGCCGACGCGCCTGAGTTGCTGCGCGAGACGGTGGGCGAAGGGCAGGACACGCGAGAGCATTCCGGCCGGCCTGCCGCGCCGGTGCCACCACACGATCACTCCTCGATGAGGCTGGGCTGGAGCTGGTCCCATTCAGCAGCCGGAACCGCCAGGCCGCGTCCTCCGCAGCGGGTGAGGTACCCCGGAAACCGATCACGTAGTGTGAGCCGGACGAGGTACGACCTACGTCCCTTCGCTGATGCGTTGAATGCGGGCGTGACAGCGGTGACCGGCACCGCCCGCAGGTCGTCGCTCGGGCGGACATCGCGCCACCCCTCAGCCTCCCTCCGGTCTTGCGGCACGGCACCTCGACGAGCGTCCCAACAGGTCGGACTTCCCTGGTCCATCGCGAAGCACCCATCGTCTCGGGTGAGCAGGAGCCCGGTGTATCGACCGTTTCTGCTCAGCAGGCGCACCACACCAAGTGACCGGGTGGAGCGCTAGACTGCGGTCCCCCGTCCATCGGCTGGGGAGGGAGCGGACATGGAGATCAAGCCGCAGGCAGCTGTCATTCCCAAGGACACCGGCCACCTCGAACAGGGTAAGTACGGGCCCGTTTTCCCCAAGACTCCCGCCTGCTACGGATTCACTATCGTAGCGAGGGTCAAACCGGGTCGCGCCGACGTCGTGCGGGAATACGGCCACTCGCTGGCCAAAGCACTGGAACAAGACCCCTCTCTCCTCGCACCGTTGAAGCTGCACTATCTGCGATGGGTGCTTTTCGACGACGACACGCGTTTCATGTACCAGGGGATCTTCGACACCGACTTCGACAAGTACACCGAGGACGCGATCGCGCTCTTCTCGAAGTCCGGCGTGAACACGGTCTTCGAGAACCTGGAGGGGTTTCCCGAGGATTGGCAGACCAACCCCGATGCCTTCGTCAGGTTCGTGCGGGAGCATCACTGTCCGAGCTTCATCGAGTATGGCGAGTATCCCTACGTGACGGCGGACGAGATCAAGAAGGCTCTGCACGTCAAGAGCGCCCTGTCCGAGATGCTCGACCAGTTGCAGTGAGGCCGGGACCCGGCACTGCGGTGTGAGCGGGCCGCCGCACCGAAGCACCGCCGCGATCGGAGACGATCGACATGAGCAAGGCCAGGACAGCGCGCGTCTACAACCAGCGGCACCGCCCACGGGCGTACACCCCGGGCGGACGGCGGGTGAGCATCTACGTTTCGTGGAGCTATCCGGCCGAGGCCGGCCGGTATGCGGTGGAGCTGGACAACCGCTTCTCAACGATGACCGAGGTCAGGCGAGCAGCGTGGCCGGCTTACGAGGACCCCCAGTGGTCCGACCCCTATCGGTTCCAGCAAGGCATCGCCGGGTCGTTGGAACTGTTCTTCCGGGCCTGGGTGCCGTTCCAGGATTTCGTCGAGGACGTCACGGGACATCCCGTGCCGGTGTACCAGCGCATCGACCAGGCCGGTTTCCCAACGCCCCTGGACGAGCGCGTACTGGCGGACACGGACGTCTTGTTCGTGTTCGGACTGGACCACATGATCACCGAGCAGGAGGCGCAGCCCGGGGAGATCGAGGCTCTGCGGCACTTCCTGGCCCGCGAGGACGCCCGCCTGGTGCTCGGCCCCCACCACGACGTCGGAGCCTCGGACGACCCGTCGGAACGGGAGATGGAATACCGCCACCACCGCGATCCACTGGTGCCCCGCCAGCAGCGCTTCGCCACCTACGCCAGGGACCTGATGAAGGGCCTGGGCATACCGGCCGTGAATCGTTACGGCCTGCGCCCCGCCACTGAGGAGGGCAACCGGATCGCTCCCCTGTCCACCGTTGCGGACCTGGACACCAAGGGCTGGCTGGACGGGGTGCGGAATTTCAACTTTCACATGCATCTGCCGCACTACGAGGTGCTGACCGACGGCTCGGACTCCCTCCGCGTCCTGGCCAGGCAGCCGATCGATATGTCCAGGCCGCATCCGTTCACCGAGGCCGGCAACACCGAGTTCAACATGTTCCTGTGGATGCCCCCACGCGGTGACCGGGCCGGCGACGTGCTGCTGGCGGACTCAACGATTTTCAGTTCCCTGTTCGGTGGTGATGACAGCCTGCGCAGTTTCTGGCGCAACCTCGTTTCGAAGTAGGACCGCAGGGAGGCGCACTGTGAGCAGGCCAAGGGAAGCCGAACCGGAACTGGAACTGGAACTGGATGACATTCAGCGTGGGGCCCTCAGCCCCCGGCCGACCCCCTACGCCGCGACGTATCTCCTCTTCCGTATCGACGACCGCGTCCACGGACGGGAACTGATGCGCAGGGTGAGCACAGCGGTGACCTCTGCCGCCGACTCCGTCAGCCCGCTCGGCCCGACATGGGTCAGTGTGGCCGTCACCTGTGCCGGCCTGTCGGCCCTCGGTGTGCCGCGCTCGTCGCTGGACACTTTCGCCTGGGAGTTCCGGCAAGGCATGGCGGCCCGCGCCAAGGCGCTCGGCGACGTCGGCGCAAGCAGCCCGGAGAACTGGGAGGCACCGCTGGGCAGCTCGGACGTCCACGTGGCGCTCACAGCGGTCGCGCCCGACCCGCTGCTCCTGGCAGCGGCCCTCGACCGGGCCCGCCCGGCCTATGACCGCCTCCCTGGGGTGACGGCCGTCTGGCGGCAGGACTGCTACGCCCTGCCCACCGAGACCGAGCACTTCGGCTACCGGGACGGCGTCAGCCACCCGGCCATCGAGGCAAGCGGCATCCCCGGGTCGAACGCTCTGGAAGTTCCCCTCAAAGCAGGGGAGTTCATCCTGGGCTACCGGGACGAACTCGGCGGCATCCAGACCCCTCAGCCGGACGTTCTGGGCCGTAACGGCAGCTACGCGGTCTTTCGCAAGCTGCATCAGCAGGTCGCCGGCTTCCGGCGCTACCTGAAGGACAACTCCACAGGACCCGCCGACGAGGAACTGATCGCTGCCAAGGTCATGGGCCGCTGGCGCAGCGGAGCCCCCTTGGCACTCGCGCCGCAGCGTGATGACCCAGAACTCGGCGCCGACCCGCACCGCCGTAACACCTTCCTGTACGAGCGCGACGATCCGACGGGCTTCGACACGCCCCGCGGCTGCCATATCCGACGGGCCAACCCGCGGGACGCCTCGGTGGCCGGAGAGGTACGGCTGCACCGAATGATCCGGCGCGGTGCCGTCTACGGACCGCCGCTGCCTGAAGGAGTCCTGGAGGACGACGGAGCAGACCGCGGCCTGATGTTCGCCTTCATCGGCGCACACCTGGGGCGCCAGTTCGAGTTCGTGCAGTCGCAGTGGATCAACGACGGCGTCTTCTTCGGAGGAAACGACGCCAAGGACCCGGTCGTCGGATCCGCGGACGGCACCACCGGTTACACCATCCCCCGACGGCCGGTGCGACGCCGCCTGGCCGCCCTGCCCCAGTTCGTCGTCACCCGCGGCGGGGAGTACTGCTTCCTGCCGAGTCTGAGCGCCCTGCGCTGGCTCGGCGACCTTCGCGACTGACAGGCCGCAACGGATCGCCGCGCCGCCGACCGAAGACGCTCCGGAGCCCGAGGGGACGTTCAATGGACACCCTGCATCTGGTACTCAACGCCGTCACCGTTATCTTCATCGCTGCCACAATGTTCGCCGCCGGCCTGGGAGCCACCCTCACCGGTTTGCGCGGCGTCTTCACCAACGCGCCACTGCTGATACTGGCATTGCTCGCCAACATGGTGATCCTTCCGTTGCTCGGCTGGGGCCTGGGCGCGCTGCTCAGCCTCCCATCGGCCGCGTTCGTCGCACTGATCCTGGTCGCGTCCTCGCCGGGCGGCCCCTTCGGGGCAAAACTGGCCATGGTGCAGAAGGGCGATGTGGTCGGAGGCGCGGCGATGCAGGTCCTGCTCGCCGCGGTCGGCAGCATCACCTTCGCGCCGACCGTCAACGCCCTGCTCACCGCCGCCGATGTCGGCACCAACGTCTCTCTCGACGTAGGGGCACTGATCCGCACCGTCGCCCTTCTCCAGCTGGTGCCCTTCGCCATCGGACTGCTCCTGCGCCGCTACGCCACGGACACCGCCCGGGCATGGCACCCCACCGCGACCAAGGTCTCCAACATCACATTCCTGGTAGTCCTCGCAGGCATGCTGTTGGGTAACTGGAAGGACGTGGTGGCCCTCCTCGGCTCACTCACTCTCCTCGCGGGATTCCTTCTCGCGGCTGCCGCCTTCGCCATCGGAACGCTGCTGGCGACGGGACCGGCGGAACGCCGAACCACCATGGGAGGCGTCGCCTCCGTCCGCAACGCCGGCCCCGCCCTCGCCGCAATCGGCATCGCCTTCAACAACCAACCCGCCATCCTGGGCGCACTCGCCGGGATCCTGCTCAGCGGGCTGGTAGCGGTCCTGCCGGTCGCCACCATCCTCAGCGGCCGACGAAACGCCCCCACACCGCTCGCCGAACCGAGCAAGAAGACCAGCGAGGCAGAGGCGCCTCGATAACCCGAGCCTCCCGAGCTGAGATTCCGCCCGGCCGGAGGGCCGACGCCGACCTGTTGTTCACGGCGTCAAGCCGAGGAATTCCCAGTGTGCTTGAGGTTGGGCGCCGCTGAGCCATTTCCCGCAGTTCTGCAGGACCATCGGGCTTGAGGTGATGTGCTGGGTACCTGTGCTGAGATCACGCAGGAACCGGTCGATCGGCCCGCGCCGGATCGCCGCCGTCCCCGCCCATCGGTGCACCGTATGACCCACGTCCTGCACGGTCCACGTCGCGTGGTTGAGCGCCAGCCTGAGCAGCGTGTCCTGCTCGGTACTCAGCAACTCGCCCGCGTCCAGGGTGGCTTCGATGCCCTGCCATACCTCCATCGCCCACGCCCGCGCCGAACGGAGCTTGGCTTCGGCGGTGGCGTACTCCGCGTGGAACTGCGCGGTGTCGACGGCGGCGTTACGCGTGCCGGACTTTGCCGCGGCGACCCACTTCAGCTCATCGAGCAGGCGGCGCCCGACGCCGAACGCCCAGCCGGTGTGCCCGATCGCGGACATGTTGACCAGGCCGAGGCGGTAGATCGCGCCACCGTTGGCCGGGGTCGTCGTTGTAGCGAGATAAGTGTGCGTCTTCGGGACATACGCATCGGCGCAGTGGTAGTCAATGCTGTGCGTCGCGCGCAGCCCGAGCACATCCCAGTTGTCGACGAGCTCCACCTGCGACTTCGGCATCGCCAGCACCCGCAGCTCCCCGGTGCCCTCGACCTGGATCGCACTGTGGATGTGGGTGGCGTGCGCCATACCGGAGGCGAACTGCCAACGGCCACTCACCAGGTAGCCACCCTCCACGGGGACGGCCCGGCCGGGCCGGGTGCCATGACCGGCCAATAGCGCGTGATCCCCGCCCGCGACGTCCGGGAACAAGTCGGCCGCCGCAACGGCATCGAGATAGGCCGCAGTGGTGCCGGTCATCAATTGCAGCGCCAGCATCGTCCAACCGGCCGCGGCATCGTGGTAGCTGATCCGCTCGACCGTCTCGATCAGTTGGCGCGGCGAGAACTCGTAACCGCCGAGGTTCTGCGGCAGTTCGGCCCGGACCACCCCGGCGTCCAGCAGCGCCCGCGCGGTGTCCTCGGTAAGTCTGCCGAGCTTTTCGGCCTCGTCCGCGTTCGCCTCCAGCGCTCCGCCGAGTGCCTCGATTCGCTCGAGCATCGCGGGAAATTCCGGGCTGACATGTAATCCGGCCGAGACCGCCATGGGTGGTCGCTCCTCGATATCCGTATGACTACTGAGTCAGCGTCACTTTAGCCCTACGCGGCGCACCCGACGTGGCGTACGCCGCGCATGGGGCCGCTCGTGCTGATGACCGGCGGCGGGCGGGGCGTCGCCGCCCGAGGGGGTCTGCCGGACGGCGTCACGGTCGCACCGCGCACGGAACGGCGAGCGGTCATCCGGTGTCGTCGGGGGGCCGGCCGAGCACTGTACGCGAGGCCCTCCACAGGCCCCACCAGTCGCCTGCACAACATCTCCACGGTGAGGCGCTCCGTTACCTGACCATGACATGGCGATCTTGACAGTTGCTGCCATTGCGCAAGTAGGTTCAGTACGAAACGACTTCACTGAAAACCGGCGTCCCTACGCCGGGAGAAGGGACGCCCATGGGTTCCCACGCCCGCCCCAACCGAATACACCGGACCGGCGTCAGAATCGCGACGGTGGCGCTTTTCGGAGCCGCCCTGCCGCTCACCGCCGGCGGCCTCGCCGAGGCGGCCACCCCCGGCGCCACGCATTCCGCCGACGAGAACGGCCGGCAGAGCGTTGCGGCCACCACTTCCGCCGACCAGAACCAGGACGCGAAGGACCAGACCGCCCCAAAAATCCACACCGACCACGCCTTCCTGCTGGACGCCCGCGACGGCAGCCAGGAACGGGAGCTGTGGGCCGGGGCCAAGGCGGACGAGAGCGTGCCGATGGCCAGTACCACCAAGATCATGACCGCCTTGGTGGTACTGAAGCACCCGGAGTGGATGAACCGGCAGATCACGGTGAAGCAGGAGTACCGCGACTACGTCCAGAACAACGGCAGCAGCACCGCCGACCTCCAGACCGGCGACAAGCTGACCGTCAAGCAGATGCTGTACGCCATGCTGCTCCCCTCCGGCGGCGACGCTGCGATGGCCCTGGCCGACAACTACGGCTCCGGGGACACCATGGACGCGCGGATCGCCGACTTCGTGCACCAGATGAACGCCGAGGCGCAGCAACTCGGCCTGACCGGCACACACTTCGACACGTTCGACGGCATCTCGCACGGCAACAACCACAGCACCGCCCGCGACCTGGCCAAGCTCGGCCAGCGCGCGATGCTGCAGCCGCTGTTCGCCGACGTCGTGAAGAACAAGCAGTTCAAGACCGAGGCCCCGGCAGCCAACGGCCATACCCGGTACTACACCTGGACCAACAGCAACGAGCTGCTGAGCAGCTACGACGGTGCCCTTGGCATCAAGACCGGCAGTGGTCCGGAGGACGGCTACTGTCTCGTCTTCGCCGCCGAGCGGAACAACCGCACCCTGGTCGGCGCGATTCTCAAGGACGACACGGACCAGGGCCGCTTCGACGACGCCATCAAGATGCTCGACTGGGGCTTCGCCCACTGAGCAGGCAGCGTGCCCGGCGCTGAGCGGGCACCGCGTGCAGCACCGCAGACCCCGCCTCGTAGTCTGGCTTCGGGGACGCTACGGAACAGGGGGCTCGCGTTGGATCGCCTGGCGGTGCTGCCTTCGTCGCTGCGCGCGTGGCTCGGGCCGATCGCGGGCCTCGCCGTGCTGGTGGTCGTCGTGCTCGGGGTCCTGTACGCCGGCCACAGCGAGCCCGGCAGGGTGGACAGGTGGATCATCCGGCCGACGGCGGACAGTGTGCCGCCGCCGTGGCGGTACGTCGCTCTGGCCACGGACTTCCTGGGGGAGCCCGCCGGAGCGGTGGCGCTGGTCCTGGCCGCCGTGACGGGCTGCCTGCTGTTTCGGCGTCCTCGGGCGGCGGTGTTCGTCGTTGCCGGGGTCGGCATGACCGTGGGAGCGACCACGTTGCTCAAGCCCCTGGTGGGACGCACCATCCACGGCGACAATCTGTCCTACCCGAGCGGGCACACCGCCTTCCTCACCGCGCTCGCCCTCATCGTGGCGCTGCTCGCGACCGGCCGACTCGGCCTTGGCAGGACGGCCGGTACGTCACTCGTACTCGCCACGGCGCTGGTTGCCGGCGCCGCGATGGGATGGGCCCAGGCCGCCCTGGGCGCGCACTACCCGACCGACGCCCTCGGCGGCTGGTGCACCGCGCTGGCGGTGATTCCGGCGACCGCGTGGCTGGTCGACCGGATGGCTGACGCCCGTCCATGGAGGGGCCGCTGACGCGACGCGACGTCACGCCAAGCGGCGGAAAACCGGCTTCACCGGTCGCCCGCCCAGCCAGGGCGTGGGATCACCGGCGTCCAGCGCCTTCCGGTACACCGCACATGCCTGGGCCACCACCTCGACGGTGCGGTCGATGTCGGCATCATCGAGCGCGCTGCTCACCACGAACGACGGGGCGAGCACCCCGCCCGCGAGGAGTTGGAGCAGGAACAGGGTGCGGTACCGCTGTGACGGCTGCCGGTTCTCGTCGAGGGTGGCGTACACCAGGTTGCTGTCCCGGCCCCGGACGACGATGTGGTCGCCGACGCCCATGCCGGCCGCGGCACCGCGGACACCGGCGGCCAACCGCTCCCCAAGAACGTGCAGTTGCGCCGTGATGCCCTCCTCGACGTAGGTGGATTGCACGGCCATCGCGGCGGCCAGCGAGTGCGTTTCGGCGCCGTGCGTGGTGGACAGCAGGAAGACCCGGTCGTCGGAGTGGTGCAGTCCGCCCCGCTCCATCAGCTCACGGCGCCCGGCCAGCGCGGCGACGGCGAACCCGTTGCCCAGCGCCTTGCCGAACGTGGAGAGGTCGGGGACGACGCCGTACAGGCCCTGGGCGCCCGCCTCGGACCAGCGGAAGCCGGTGATCATCTCGTCGAAGACGAGGACGCAGCCGTGCCGGTCGGCCAGTGCGCGCAGCCCCGCGAGGTAGCCGGGCGGGGGCTCGGTGTGGCCCGCGGGTTCGAGGATCAGGCAGGCGACCTCGTCCTCGTACCGGGTGAGCAGTTCCTCCGTGGCGGCCAGATCCCCGTACGGGAAAGACACCGTGAGCTCGGTGGTCGTCGCCGGTATGCCCGCGGCCATCGGCGTCGTACCGATGAACCAGTCGTCGACGGAGAAGAACGGGTGGTCGGCGCAGACGGCCACCCGCGGGCGCCCGGTGACGGCGCGGGCGAGACGCACCGCGGCGGTGGTGACATCGGAGCCGTTCTTGGCGAACTTCACCATCTCGGCGGTCGGCACGGTGGCCAGGAAGCGTTCCGCGGCCTCGACCTCCACGATGGAGGGCCGGACGAAGTTGCTGCCGCGGTCGAGTTCCCGCCGCACCGCCTCGATCACGCGCGGGTGGGCGTGGCCGAGGCTGACCGACCGCAGGCCTGAGCCGTACTCGATGTAGCGGTTGCCGTCGATGTCCCACACGTGGGCACCGCGGCCATGGCTGATGACCGGGGCCAGGTTCTCGGGGTACTGGTCGTCGCCCTTGGCGTAGGTGTGCGCGCCCCCGGGGATCATGGCGTGCAGCCGCTCGTTCGCCGTCCGCGACCGGGAGAGCCTCAACTCTTCGCTGTTCAAGCCCACTTCACCCGTCCCTGAGCTTCAGGAACGCGGCGAGGCTCGGCGCCTCCCGGTCCCGCTGGGACGTCGAGGTGACCGGCAGCGGCCAGGGAATGGCGAGCTCCGGGTCGTCGAAGGCGATCGTCACGTCCTCGGCCGGATCGTGCGGGCGGTCGATCCGGTACGAGGTGTCGGCGGTTTCGGTCAGCGCCTGGAAGCCGTGCGCGCAGCCCGCCGGGATGTACAGGGTCGCTTGCATCTCGTCGGACAGCTCGAAGAAGGCCCGGCCCCGGTACGTCGGAGAGTCCGGCCGCAGGTCCACGACCACGTCGAAGATCCTGCCGTACGAGCAGCGCACCAGCTTGGCCTCGCCGGCGCCCGAGCGCAGATGCAGGCCGCGCAGTACGCCCCGGGCCGAGCGGGACACGCTGTCCTGGGTGAAGGCGTACGGGTCGAGACCCACCGAGCGGACCACGTCGGCGTCGAAGGTGCGGCAGAAGAAGCCGCGCTCGTCGGCGTACGGGGTCGGCTCGAACAGGTACGCGCCGGCGATCTCCGGAACTTGGGTCGCTTTCATCGTGTCTCCCGATCGGCATGGGCGTGGGTGTTCGCGGGGAACAGGGCTGTGGTCAACGCGTTGAATTGGTGGGCGAGTTGCTGTGCGGCGGCCTGGTTTCGCTCGGCCAGGGTCCGGCGCAGCTCGGCCGAGCGCTTCTCCAGCGCGCGGAACTGCTCGAGCAGCCGATCGGCGTCGACCTCGCGCGCCGGATGGCAGTACGCGCCGAGGCCCATGCCGTCCATGAGCGCGTCGCTCTTCGCCGCGTAGCACAGGGCGAGCACAGGGGTGCCGGTCTTCAGCGCGCAGATCAGGTTGTGATAGCGGACCGCCACCACGCTGTCGGCCGCCACCATTTCCCGCATCAGGTCGGCGAGCGAGGCCGGTTCGGCAGCGGTGACCAGTGGTGAGTCCACCGCGTCGAGGATCGCGGTGACCACCGCCACGTCGCACGTGTCGCCGGTGAGCAGCCGGACCGGCCTGCCCTCCTCCACCAGGGCGCGCACGAACCGGATCGTCCCGTCGAGGTAGCGGCGGTGGATCTCCTCGGCCCGGGCGCGGTCGTCGTTGCCGCCGTGGAAGTCCATGACACCGACGCAGACCGGGCCGGGGGCGTCCGAGGGCGCGCCGCGCGGCGGGGACGGCAGCGAGAACGCGAGGTCCGGATAGACCTCGTCGCGCGCGGTGTCCACGCCCATCGCCCGCATCGCGTCGCGGGACTGGGCGTCCCGGTACGAGCGGTACGTGGCCAGCCGCGCCGACCAGCGCACCAGGGCCCGGGTCGGCCGGTTGCCGATCGCGGCGGCGCCCACGCTGACCAGCGCAACCCGAGTGCGCAGCAGCCGGCCGCTCGCGCAGAGCAGGAACAGCGAGTACGGGAAGCCCCACGGCCGCAGCGGCAGCGTGGCCTCCAGGACGCCCATGCCCGGCACGATCACCACGTCGTGCCGACGCACCCAGGCGGCGGTGCGGAAGGCGTCGACCAGTTTGCCCAGCCCCTTCGATGCGATCGCGCCCGCACGAGACGCGGTCCGGTACTCCGCGCGGTTCCAGTGCAGCCGCGTCGCGGGTATCCCGAATCGGGCCGTGACGGCCTCGGGTCCGCCGCACAGTGCGTCCACGACCGCCTCCGGGTGCTCGGCGCGGAGGTACCCGAGCACGGCCTCCAGCGAGCCGTCGTTGCCGAGGTTGCCGGAGCCGAGCAGGCCGAACAGCCCTATGCGCACACGGGAGTTCATACGTGCCCCCTTTGACGGCCCTCGCGGCCGGCGACGAGCGCGTCGACGGAGACGGTGAGCCCGCTCGGGTCGACGGGGGCGCGGTCCTCGACCCGTTCCCCGGCGCCGGGCCGGACCCGGCTGGTCATCCATGCGGCCAGGTGGCGGTAGCACGCGCGCCGGTCGGCCGGGGACAGCGGCGCCCGCCGGATCGCCGAGGCGAAGCCCCGGACGTACTCGGCGAGCAGCCGGGGCGTCGGGTGCAGCGGGCCCGCCCGGCGCGGGTCCAGGTTGACGCACCGGGCGCGCTTGGAAGGGTTCGCCCGCTCGGCGCGGGTGGGGTGGTCGCGGCGGAAGTACAACAGCTCCGGCACTTGGTGGAACGGCCCGTGCAGGGTGATCTCGGCGACGAACGTGCGGTCCGCGTGGTGGTAGCTGTCGAGCGGCTTCACCCGGCGCAGCACGTCGGCCCGCAGCACCCCGTAGAAGTCGTCGCCGCCCGGCTCGAACAGCAGGCTGCGGAAGCGCTCCGGCGGGTGCGGCGAGTCGGTGGCGAGCCCGTACTCGTAGGGGACCTTCACCTGGCCGTCGCCGTCGATGACCGCCTGCCCGGAGTGCGCGAGGATCACGTCAGGGCGTTCGTCCAGCGCCTGAACGCAGCGCTGCAGCAGATCGCGGGCGTACAGGTCGTCGTGCGACGCCCACTTGAACAGCTCGCCGCGGGACTGGGTGAACACGTAGTTGTGGTTCGGCGTGGCGCCGACGTTCCGGAGCAGCCGGATGTAGCGGATGCGCGAGTCCTGCGCGGCGTACTTGCGGCAGATGTCCTGGGTCCCGTCGGTCGAGGCGTTGTCGGAGACGATCAGCTCGAAGTCCTCGTAGGTCTGGCCGAGCAGAGCGTCGAGCGACTCGGCCAGGTACTCCTCGCCGTTGTACACGGGCAGGCCGATGCTCAGCCTGGGTCGGGCGGTCATGGGGTCCTCACTTCGGGGATGGGGTGGTGGTGGCGCTCGCGCAGCGCGTACCGCAACTGCAGCCACCACACGGACGAGGCGCTCACGGTCGCGGCGGCGACGCCCCAGGCCGAGCCGACGGTGCCGGCCGCGGCAGCGCCGCCGAGCCCGCCGCCGACGTAACAGACGGAGGCGAACAGCTGGCAGCGCAGGCTGCGCCGGGCCGCGCCGAGCGCGCGCAGCCCGGCCGCCGCGCCGGTGCCGAGCCCCGCACCCGCGACGCCGAGGGTGATCGGCACGATGAGCTGTGCGGCGGAGTGCCAGACGCCGCCGAGCACCAGCTCGCCGAGCCTGTCCGGCATCAGCAGCAGCGCCGTGCCCCACAGCAGCGCGCCGGCGGCCTGCCCGCCGCCCAGCAGGAGGCAGAAGGGACCGAGGCGGTGCGGGGTCTGCCGCAGTACCCGTGCCGCCTCCGGGACGGTGACCAGCGAAAGCCCCATCAGCACGGCGAGGAACGGGCCGAGCAGGAGCTCGGCGCCCCGCACCGCACCCACCGCGCCGACCCCGGCGATCGCACCGAGCCCGTACGCCCGCAGCTGGCTCGCGCCGCTGAGGCTGACGTTCTCGACCAGGTACCGGTAGCCGAGGTCGCGCTGCTCACGCAGCCACCCGTGCGCCCCGGTCAGCCGGGGCCGGATGCCGGACTGGAGGCAGCCGTACGCGGCGGCCACCGCGGCGGACGCGCCCCAGGCGAGCACGAAAGCGGCCACACTGCCCACGCGGGCCGCCACCACCAAGGCCGGGACGAGCGCGACGCCCCACACGAGGTCGTTGACGAACGCCTTCCGCCCGGCGCCGGCGGCGAAGAACGAGTACCGCCAGGCGTCCTGCAGCAGCAGCCCCGGCAGCATGACACCGAGGGCGGCGAACGCGGGCCCCACACTGCCGCCGAGGGCCGGCCCGACCACCAGAAACGCCGCGCCGATGACGGCACCGATGCCGAGCGCGGTACCCGACGACCGGGCCACCGCCTGGCGCCAGGACGCGTCCGACACGCCACTGAAGCGCACCACGAGCGGGTCGGTGGCAAGGCCGCGGGAGACGTTGAGCAGCACGCCGTAGGTCACCCAGGCCAGGCTGAACACGCCGAACGCGGTCACCCCCAGCGAGCGCGCCACATAGATGCCCACCGCGAAGTTGGACATGCTGGAGGCCGCCTGGTCGGCCAGCCCCCAGGACAGCCGGCCGGCGAGGGCCCGCCTGGCGGATCCGGCCGGGGCCGCCGGTGTCGTCGTCTTCTCCCCCTCGGTGGTCATCGGCGTCATGCCTTGATCAGCCCGGCGCCGTGCAGGGCGTCGGCGGCGGTGGCGACGGTGTCGAACGGCAGCCCGGACCGCTCGGCGATGTCCAGCAGACCGTGCTCGCCGTCGGAGACACTGAGCACCCAGAGCATGGCCAGCTGGGCCTGCTTGGTGTCGCTGCGGCCGCCGAGCGCGTCGTACAGGCCGCGCCGGCCCAACTGCGGTTCGCCGTAAGGGCTGAGGTTGACGTACTGCCGGTTACGGTCCAGGACGGCGAACGCCTCGCGGCAGACGGCAAGGGTGTCCGCCATCGCCGCCGGGGAGACGAAGTCCGGGTTGTCCGCCGAGGTGTGGTACTCGGGATAACCGGCGTACGGGGTCCGGCTGAGCGAGCCGACGCCGAGGTCGAACCCGGGCGAGCAGAACTGCCGCTCGTCGTAGCCGTACGGAGTGAACTCGGCGACGCGGTGCGGACGTTCGGAGGCGGCCAGCACGTGTCGCAGCACCCGGTCGATCTCGGCGTCGCCGCGCCTGCTCTGTTTGTACGTCAGCTGCCCCGGGTCGCCTGCACAGGCCAGCACCAAGCCGTGCTTGACCCGATCGATCCGCTCCGCGTTGCGGGCCAGCCAGGTGATCGCCCCGATAGTGCCGGGCGCGAAGAGGAACCGGTAGGTGTAGTACGGCGTCTGCTCCGCCAACGCCCGGGCCAGGAACGTCGCCACCGCGATGCCTGCCAGGTTGTCGTTGGCCAACGACGGGTGGCAGACGTGGCAGGAGACGATCACCTCGTCGGGGACCTGACCAGGGACCAGATGCTCGGCGTAGGTGAGGTGACCGTCCGCGAGTGTGGAGTCGATGCGCACCTCGTACTCGCCGTCCGGCAGCGCGTCCAGGGTCTCCTGGGCCAGGCAGAACCCCCATTCCGGCGTGTAGTAGCTGGTGCGGTACGGCACCCAGGTCGGGTGGTCCGGCAGGGTGTGGAGATGCGGGCGCAGCTCGGCCAGCGGCATGGTCGCGGACACCGGGACGCTGTAGCCCAGCACGTGCAGGCTGGACGCGGCGAAGTCGACGACCCGGTTCCCGGCCGCGTCGGCGATGTACGCGTCGCGGATGTTCCACTCCTGCGGCACCGTCCAGTCGAGCACCTGCGTCCCGGTCGGCACCTCGTGCACCTGGAGCGGTATGTGCTCGTCGATGATGTCCAGGGTGGCGCGCACCCCGTCTCCCGTGATGCTCCGGCAGAGCGGGTACAGCCGCTCCACCAGTGCATGCATTTCCTCGCCGAGCGCAGGCGGGGGCGCGGGCGTGGTCACGGGCGCCGCCGCAGGGTGTCGTCCACGGCACCTGACTCGGACGCCGCGCGCAGTACGGCAAGCCGGGTGAAGCGGCGCTCGAAGTCCTCCCGGGTCAAGCCGAACTTTCGGTAGGTGTCGGCGAGTTCGAGCGCGCCCTGTTTGACCGTCCACTCGCAGTCGAAGCCGGGGATCGCGGCGCGGAACCGGGAGAAGTCCACCCGGTAGGAGCGCGGATCGGCACCGTTCTCCCCGGTGATCTTCACCTTGGAGCCGGGTACCGCCTCGGCGACCTGCTCGGCGATCTCGGCGACCGTGACGTTGTTGGTCTCGCTGCCGATGTTGAACGCCCGGTCGTGCACCGCTTCGCGCGGCGCGGTCAGCGCGGCCGTGAAGGCCCGTGCGATGTCGACGGCGTGCACCAGCGGGCGCCAGGGGGTGCCGTCGGAGAGCACCAGCACCTCGCCGGACAGGAGCGCGTGGCCCACCAGATTGTTCAGCACAATGTCGGCGCGCAGCCGGGGCGAGTAGCCGAAGGCCGTGGCATTGCGCATGTACACCGGGCTGAAGTCGCCGTCGGACAGCGCGTGCAGGTCGTCCTCCACTCGCACCTTGGACTCCGCGTACGGCGTCACGGGGCGCAGCGGGGCGTCCTCGGCCACCAGGCTGTCACCACCGGACGCTCCGTAGACCGAGCAGGTCGACGCGTACAGGAAGCGCCGCACTCCGGCGTCGCGGGCCAGCTGGGCAAGGCGTACGGACGCATGGTGGTTGATGTCGTAGGTGAGCTCCGGCGCCAGCGAGCCCAGCGGGTCGTTGGACAGCGCGGCCAGGTGGATCACGGCGTCCACCCCGGCGACGTGCTCGGCCGTGACGTCGCGCAGG
This sequence comes from Streptomyces sp. NPDC026301, assembly GCF_055567935.1. Classification (NCBI taxonomy): domain Bacteria; kingdom Bacillati; phylum Actinomycetota; class Actinomycetes; order Kitasatosporales; family Streptomycetaceae; genus Streptomyces; species Streptomyces sp. NPDC026301. Next base: position 239,363 of record NZ_JBVHPN010000012.1, read on the forward strand.
TCCACCCGGTGCCCCGAGGGGTCCGCGGGCGGCGGGCCGAGGACGCAGTCGGCGAACAGGCCGGCGTCGAGGCCGACGACCTCGTGTCCGGCGGCGGCGAGGACCGGTGCCATCACGGTGCCCAAGTAGCCCTGGTGTCCGGTCAGTAGTACGCGCAAGGTTCATTCCCCCAGAGTGAAAGTGCCGAGATCGAGCGTGAGTTTGGTGACGGCGAACGCCTCGGCGTAGCGGGCGTGGCATTCGATGCCGCGGATCCGGGCAAGGCCGAGGAAGGCCTCCCGGTCGTACCAGGGCCGGTGCCGCTGCGAGGGGTAGTGCTCCTGCAGCAGCCGCACCTTCTGTTCGGCGATCTTCGGCGACAGCGGCTGATACGCCGTCATGCGGCCGAGATCGCCGTCCCACTTGACGATCTCGTAACCGAGGACCAAGTGGTCGCGGAACGCGGTGGGTATCAGCTGCGCCAGGCCGCGGTGGTCCTGGTGCGCGTCATCGGTGCGCGGGGCCAGGATCAGATCCGGGTCGGTCTGACCGCGCAGTTCCTCGACCGCGGACTTGGCCTCTTCCCAGTGCACGGGCAGCCGGCCGTCCGGCAGCTTGAGCACGGTCAGCCGCAGGTCGGCGCCCGGGCAGAAGGCGGCGAGCGCGGCTCGCTCCTCCTGCTCGCGCTCGCTGCCGCCGCCGGACAGCACCAGTGCGTCGACACGGATGCCCGGCCGCGCGTGACACAGCGTCAAAAGCGTGCCACCGGCGCCGATGGCGATGTCGTCGCAGTGCGCGCCCACCGCGACGATCCGGTCCAGGGGCCCGCCCCCGAGCCGGATCACGCGCTCACCCCCGCGCTGTCCCGCTCCCACACGGCCCACGGGCGATCGCCCCGGGCGTGGGCGGCGTCGAGCGCGGCCCGCTCCTTCACCGTGTCGGTCGGCTTCCAGAAGCCCCGGTGCTGATGTGCCACCAGTCGGCCCTGCTTGGCCAGTTGGGCGCATCCGTCGGCGACCAGGTCCCCGTTCTCCGGTATGTGGTCGAAGACCTCCTGGCGGAGCACGAAGTAGCCGCCGTTCTCCCACAGCGGCAGTTCGCTCACCGCGGTGATGCCCCCCACCAGGCCGTCCTCGCCCAGCTCCACGCAGTGGAAGGAGGACTGCGGCGGCACCACCATCATCGACGCACCTGCATCACGCAGGGCGAACTTCTCGATCATCTCCGACAGCGGGGCGTCGGTGAGCACATCGGCGTAGTTCGCGAGGAACATCTCGTCGCCGTCCAGGTGGTGCCGCACCCGGCGCAGCCGCTCACCGATCGGTGACTCGATGCCGGTCTGCGCGAACGTGATCGTCCAGTCCGAGATGTCGGTGGACAGCAGCTCGGTGCGCCCGCCTCTCAGTACGAAGTCGTTGGACGTCGTCTCCTCGTAGTTGAGGAAGAAGTCCTTGATGTGGTGCGCCCCGTATCCCAGGCACAGGATGAACTCCGTGTGGCCGAAGTGCGCGTAGTAGCGCATGACGTGCCAGATCAGCGGTCGCGGGCCGACCATCGCCATCGGCTTGGGCACGTCGTCCGCGGCACCGCTCCGCATCCGCATCCCATAACCGCCGCAGAACAGAACGACCTTCATGCTGCGATCTCCTTCACGACGTGACCTCGACAATGTTCAGTTCCGGGATGGGGAAGACGAGGCGGCCGCCCCAGTCGTGGAGGAAGGACAGCTGCTCGACCAGTTCGTCCCGCAGGTTCCACGGGAGGACGAGGACGTAGTCCGGTTTGTCGGCGGCTATCTGCTCGGGCGGCAGGATCGGGATGCGGGTGCCCGGGGTGAACCTGCCGTGCTTGTAGGGGTTGCGGTCGACCGTGTACGGGAGCAGGTCCGGGCGGATGCCGCAGTGGTTGAGCAGGGTGTTGCCCTTGCCCGGGGCGCCGTAGCCCACGACCGTCTCGCCGCGCTCGGCCGCATCGATGAGGAACCGCAGCAGGTCCCGGCGTACCTTGGCCACCCGCGCCGAGAACTCGGTGTACCCGGACAGCTCCTGCAGCCCGGCGGCCTTCTCCCGGGCAAGCACGTCGGCCACTCGCCGGGACGGCTCCCCCGCCACCTCGGTCGGCCGGGCCCACAGCCGGATGGAGCCGCCGTGCGTGGGCAGCAACTCGACGTCCACAAGCGCGAGTCCGCCGCTCGCAAGCGCTCGGATCGCGGACGCGACCGTGTAGTACTGGAAGTGCTCGTGGTAGATCGTGTCGTACTGGTTCTCCTCGATCAGGGTCAGCAGGTGCTGCACCTCGATGGAGACCCAGCCGTCGTCGGCGACCAGGGCGCGCAGCCCCTGCGTGAACCCGACCACGTCGGGGATGTGCGCGTACACATTGTTGGCCACGACCAGGTCCGCCGGGCCGTGCTCGGCACGGACGGCCGAGCCGGTCTCCGGGCTCAGGAACTCCGTGAGCGTGGGCACGCCCGCCTCCCGCGCCGCTGCGCCGACGTTCACCGACGGCTCGATGCCCAGGCAGCGGATCCCCCGGTCCACCACGTGCTTCAGCAGGTAGCCGTCGTTGCTCGCCACCTCGACCACGAAGGCGTCTTTTTCCGAGGGCCCGAGACCCACCCGCTGCACGGCATCGGCGACGAAGGTGCGCGCGTGCTCCACCCAGGAGGTCGAGTACGAGGAGAAGTACGCGTACTCCTTGAACGTCTCCTCCGGCGTGATCAGCGGCGGGATCTGCGCCAGCCAGCAGTCGGTGCAGACCTGCAAGTGCAGCGGGTACGCCGGCTCCGGCTGGTCCAGTTGGTCCGCGGCGAGAAAGCTCTCGCACGGTGGTGTCGCACCGAGGTCGACGACGCTCGCCATCGCCTCCGAGCCGCAGAGTCGGCATCGTGTCATTTACTGCCCCCCATTGATTCCGTCCCCGTTGACTTCGTTCCCGTTGCTTCCGTCCGACCCGCGATCGCGGTGCGGTACTCCTCCACCAGGCGCTCAAGGCCGACGGCCGGGCTGAAACCCCGCTCGTAACGGCGCCGGGCCGCCTGTCCCATCTCCCGGTTGCGAGCCGGCCCGGCCGTGATCCGGCGTATGCAGGACGCGAGCGAGGCGGGCTCGCCCGGCTGGTGCAGCAGCCCGGTCACGCCGTCCTCGACGAGTTCGACGAAGGCGCCGTGACCGGCGGCGACGGTCGGCACCCCGGCCGCCATCGCCTCCACGACCACCAGGCCGAACGCCTCCAGCCAGGTCGAGGGAGCCACCACGGCGACCGACCGCGCGACGGCCCGCTGGCACTCCGCCGTGTCGTACAGGCCGACGTACCGTACGTCGTCCCGGCCCGCCGCCCAGGCGGTCACCTCTCGCTCCAGCGGTCCCGTGCCGGCGATCACGAGCGGCACGCCCACACCGCCGTCGGCGGCGAGCTCGTCCCACGCGGCCATGAGCAGCCGCACGCCCTTGGCCTCCGCGAGCCGGCCGAGATAGAGCAGATGCTCGCCCTCGCCTTCTCGGCAGGCACCCGGCTCCGGCACGAAGTTGTGCTTCACCGCCAGCCGCTCGGCCGGCATGCCGGCCCGCACCAGGACGTCGCGCTGCGCCGCGGAGATGCAGAAGAACCGCTCCACGCCGGACCACCACCGCCGCCGGTTGACCGACAGGCTGACCGCAAGCGGCACCGTCGCAAGCCGGGAGTTGCGGTAGCAGCCGTGCCGGACGGCGGGCAGCGGCACCGTCGACCCGACGCACTCGGTGCACGGCCTGCCGTCGCGCTGCAGCGTGCCGGGCGGGCAGACCTGGGTGTAGTTGTGCAGCGTGGCGACGGCGGGCACGCCGGCGTCGGCGCAGGCGGCGATGACCGCGGGCGACAGGAGCGGGAAGACGTTGTGGACGTGCACCACGTCAGGGCGTGAGGTGCGCAGCCGGGCGGCCAGCTCCGTGCGTACCGCCGGGTTCCATGGCACGAGCAGCGGCAGCGCGGCCTTGCCGAGCAGGGACCGGTCGGCGATGTCGTCGCTGCGCCGCTCGAACACCTCGACCCGGTGGCCGCCGGCACGCAGCAGCGCCACCTCCTGGTCGACGACCTTGTTCTCGCCGCTCGGCTGCGCCGAGTTGTAGCGGTTGTGCACCACGAGGACGTGCATGCTCAGCTCACCTCCGATCCGCGGGCCCAGCCCGGGATGTGTCGTCGAGGGACTTCGGGCGTCGAGAGCTCAGGCGCCGCGGTGGGTGCCGCGGCAGGTGCCGCCAACAGCGAGGCGGCGACGGCCAGATGCAACAGATACGGCGAGGCGTCGCCGAGGCCGGCCTCGGTGTACGACGCGATCGCGCAGTAGCCGATCAGGAAGATCGCGCAGGCCCTCGGCAGCGACGGCGGCCGCAGCAACGCGACACCGCCCAGCACGACGATGATCGCCGCCACCAGGGCGACGCCGGTCAGACCCTGTTCCTGGAAAACGGCCAGCCAGCTGTTGTCGATCGGCAGCCCGCCGAACGACTTGTCGCCCAGACCCACTCCGAACAGCTGCTCCGCGGTCGTCCGGGGCGCTGCCAGCAGGGCGTCCCAGACCTTGGCCCGACCGGTGAGGTTGGAGAAGTTCTCCTGGCTCTGCCCGCGCAGGAACCATGCCTGCAGCGCGGAGCTGAACGCCACCGCGGCCACCGCGGCGCACAGCACCGCCCAGGTGAAGAACCGGCGGGCGGCGGCGCTGGTCAGGATGAGCGAGCCGATCGCCAGCGAGAGGCCGATGAACAGCCCGAGCGTGGCCGTCCTGGTGTGGGTCAGCACGAGCAGCACGAGGGACGGCACGATGATGACCGCCGCGCTAGCCCTGTCGGTCCGGCGGCCCAGTACGAGCAGTACGGTGAGCCCGATGATCACCGCGGCGTACTGTCCGATCTGCGGCGGGGTGAGCGGCCACAACGCGCCGACGAGGCGTCCGCCGTACAGGTCGGGCAGCGCCGCGCCCGGTGAGACGACCAGCCCCGCAGCCACCGTCCCGAGCACCGCGAAGTACGCCCGGATGTGGTGCCGGACGAACGTCAGGCCGCCGTCCCACCAGCGGCTGAGCAGCCACAGCGTGCCGACGAAGAGAGCCAGCCGAGTGCAGCGGAACAGCGCGCCGAAACCGGACTCCAGGTGCGCACTGGAGATCACACTCGGCACCAGCAGCAGGGTGAGCAGGAGCAGGTAGGCGCTCGCCCGGATGCGCAGCCGGAGATTGACGGCGAGCGCCAGCGTGAACGCGGCGACCAGCGCGCCCATGGTGACCATCTGGATGAGGGAGCGGGGCAGCGGGACGATGGTCTTCGCCCCGGTGGAGCCGAGCGTGTTGAGGACCAGCAAGCCCCAGACGATCCCGACGCTCTTCGGCGTGTGATCCGCGCGCATCTCAACCACCGTCCCGTACGCGGAAGGTGCTGCCCGCGTCCTGCTGGTACGGCGTGCCCTGCCACTGCCCGACGTCGAGTATCCGGCTCGGGTCGTGGGCGACGAACTTCCATGGTCCGAGGTAGACGTTGTCGTGCCAGCGGTTGTGCTGGGTGCGGGTGATCGCCTCGGCCACTCCCTCGCCCTGGTACGGCGACCAGTCCGGATAGGTGCCGTAGTTGGCCAGCACCGCCATGCGGTCGCACTTCACCGTGCACTTGACGACGGACTTGTCGAGCACGAAGCGGTTGCCGTGGATGTCCACCCGCTGGGTCTTCCACCGGCAGTCGGCGTGGAGCGGTGCGGTGGCGATCGCCGGTTTCGCGCAGCGGTCGGTGTTCCGCACCAGCAGTGTGCAGTCACCGGAGGAGGTGTTGGCCGGGCTGTTGCAGAACCGGTCGGCGTTTTCCCACAGGGTGATCCCGGACCAGTTGTCCTCCAGTACGTTCCGGTAGATCTCGATCTTGTCGGTGCGGGCTTTGATCCGTGGTTCGCCGCCGGATTCGGACAGGTAGACGGTGGCGAACGGGAAGCTGTCGCCGCGGTCGGCTGCCCTGCGGCCCTCGACCCAGTTGTTCCGCCGGATCGCGTTGTTGCGGATGACCGCGTTGTAACTGGTCTCGTAGATCAGCGCGGCGCCGTCGTTGGCCTCCAGCACATTGTTCTCGATGCGGAAGTCGTTGTTGTTGGTGTCCGCCCACAACCCTGTTCCGCGATTGTCGTGCACCCAGTTGCCGCGCACGTCGGCGCCGTTGACGGCCCAGAACTTGACGCCTCCGGTACAGCCGCAGCCCTTCCGCCGCCGTTCCCAGTCGCCGGTGTTGTTGCCCACGATCTCGTTGCCCTCGACCACCAGGTCACTGATACGGCCGCCGGATTTGTACGCGTTCATGCCGTACTGGCCGTTGCCGCGCAGGCAGCTGGCGCGGACCCGCTGGCGGGCACCGGCCATCAGCCCGGCACCCGAGTTGTGCTGGATCGTCGCGTGCTCGATCACCCAGCCGTCGGCCGAGTCATGGTTGACCACGCCCTCGTCGGGCGGCGCCACGAAACGCTGCACGGTCAGGTAGCGGATGGTGACGTTGCGGGCGCTGCCGCCGAACGCGTACTGGTTCTTCTTCCGGCCGTCGAGCACCGCGCCCGGCGCACCGAGGTAACGGTCACCCGCCTTGGGGATGACCTGGGCGTAGCGGTCCGGGTCGAGCCTGTGCTTGCCCGGTCGAAGCCAGAACGTGGTGTCGGGCGGGCTGCTCTTGGTCTTCGCGGCCAGGTCACCGACCACCGCGGGGTCGACCGTCACCGCGCCCGCCGGTGCCTTCGCAGGACCGGCCGCGGGCTGGGCGCACACCCGGGCCACGGCCACGGACTTGGTTGGCGCAGCCTTCGGCTCCGCCTGGTCGACCGGTGTGCTCGTACAGCCGGTCACCGTCAGCAGGGCCAGCGCCGGCGGTGCCGCCGCCAACGCCCAGTACCGCCTCTTGATCCCCACCCGCCCCCCCTAGCCGCGGAACCTGAGCACGGTGGTGAAGCCCGCCACCCCGTCGGCGAAGCCGGTGCCGACCAGCGTTGTGGTGGGTTCCTTGCGCCCGAAGCCGGCGGAGTACCAGCCCAGCGGCGGTTCGGTCTCGCCGCGATGCGCCCGCCAGGACAGTTGCCCGGGCAGGTCGAGCACGGCGGAGCGCTCCTCGCCGTCCCGGTTCCAGGTGAGCACTGCCCGGTTGCCGGTCAGGTCCGCGGCGATCGCCGGGCCGAGGTGGAATGCCAGGCGTACGTCCCGGTTCGGCCCGCGCACCTCGTCAAAGACCTTCAACTCCCGTTGCTCAGCTGTCAGTTCCACCAGGCGACGGTGCACGGAGCCCTGATAGCCATCGTGTTCGGCACACCAGCGAGAGGTGTCCGCCACCAGGACGCGGCTGCGGGCATGCCGTGTCCACAGGAACGGGCCGCCGGAGACGGACTGGTCCTCGCCGTCCAGCTGCAGGGTGTTGTGGCCGAGGGTCGAGCGGAAGTACTGCCGCCACTCGGGCTGCCCGTGGTAGCAGTACGTCCCCGGGTCGGCGAGCACGTCGACCCCGTCGTGCCGGACCTCCACGGACAGCGCGTCCGCGTGGGCGTGCGCGGCGATGGACAGGAAGCCGTGCGGGCCGCCGTCGCAGCGGGCCCAGATCTCCCCCGGACCGCGCAGGATGGTCATCCCCGCGTCGGCGAAGTGGGCCGGCCGGCTCGCCGGGCGGGACACGGTCACTTCGGTGGGCTGGATGAGCGCGGCCAGCAGCGGCGTACGCACATCGGTGCCGGTCACCTCCGGCCACCAGGCGAGTCGGCCGAACACCGCGTCGCCGGTGGCCAGGAGCGAGGCCCAGCGGTCGGTGCCCGCGCCGTCCAGGATCAGACCGTGCCCGTCGTCCGCGTCGCCTTGGCGCGGCGGCCGCAGCCGGTTGTCCACGACGGCCGCGAGCGCGTCGGTCATGCGCAACAGCACGAGCCGGACGGTCGCGGGGACCGGCACGCCCGCGGCATCCGCCTCGGCCACCGCGGCCAGACCCAACTCCAGTACGAGCCCGTGGTATTCGGTGGCCAACTCGCGGTTGAGGCCGGAAAGGTAGGTGTTGCCGCGCAGCTGCCGTTCCAGCGACCGCAGCGCGCCCGTCCGCCAACGCTCCGACGAGGGGAACCAGTTGAACGCGCAGGACGCCGCGAGCTGCCCGGCGGCCTCGGCGATGACGTGGTTGTTCGCCGACGACCCCCGGCTGGGGAAGGCGGCCAGCCAGCGCTGGTGGTGCCAGACCTGGTTCAGTGCCACCGGGTTGCCCTCGAACAGCCCGGCCGCGCCCGGCCAGCCGTCGAGCAGCCGGCGGATCCACACCCACGAGAGCAGCCGGATGCCCAGTTCGATGCCGCTGATCCAGTGCACGCCGCGCAGTGGTGGGTTGGCCGCCCACCACGACCGCAGGTGCTCGGCCACTCGCTCGGCGTACCGCTCGTCCCCGGTGATCGCGTAGGCGGCGGCGAGCTGGGTGAGGTACTGGTGCCGGGACAGCTCCCAGATCTGCTTGACGTCCCCGACCGCGTCCTCGTTGCGGTACGGCACGTCGAAGGCGTAGCCCCACGGAGCCCGGCGCCCGGTCTTCGGGTCGTACCACCAGTCCGGGTCGGTCAGGTCGTCGCGGACCACGCCGAAGTACTCGGCGTGCCCGTACATCAGCCGGTCCGCCTCGGCGATCAGACGCTTCGCAGCGTCCGGCGGAATCGCGGCGAGTGTCCCGGCGGGCAGTACGGCGGTGAACCGGGCGCCGGTCACGCTCGGGCAGGTGGGCCGCGCCGACCGCCACCGCCGTCTGCGCACCGCGTCGCCCGCCCGGCCCGCGACCTCCTGCGGCCCCATCCGGGAAAGGCGCCGCAGGTACCAGCCCGCACTCATGGTCATCGCGGCCCCGCCAGCGTCACCGGCGTACCACCGGCCAGGCCGGTCTGCACGGCGAGGGTGGCCGCGGTGGTGGCGACCAGCGACTCCAGCGGCACCGGCATTGGGCCGCCGGTTCGAACAGCCTTGATGAACGCGGCCAGTTCGGCGTTCTGACCCTTGTCGCGGGCCTTGGGCAGCCGCGAACTGACCCACCGCTTATGGCCATAGACCGAAGCGCGGACGAAGTCGTCGAGCCGCAGCGCCTTGCCGTCCGCGACCAGGTCGAGCGTCTCCTTGGGGAGGCTCGCCGGACCGCTCGTGACGTAGCTGAGGGTGGCGGTGGAGCCGTCCGGGTAGCGCAGCACGACCTGCAGATCCTCGTTGCCGGTCGTGGCGACCGCGTACACCGATACCGGGTCGGCGTCGAGCAGCCAGCTCGCCGTGTCGATGAAGTGCCCGCCCTCGCCCGCGAACCGCGAGCCCTCGGTGCCCTGTTGGAGGTACCAACTCCCCTGCTGCAGCCGCCCTGCGTTGACCAGGTAGCGGAGGTTCGCCGGACCGGTCCGGGCGCCGAACCGCTTCCTGGCCTCCTGCAGCAGCGGCGCGAACCGGCGGTTGAAGCCCACCTGCAGCCGGTCGTTGCCGGACTCCTCCACCGCCGCGAGCACCCCGGCCAGTTCGTCCTCGGTGAGGGCCAGGGGCTTCTCCACGAACACGGTCTTGCCGGCCAGCAGTGCTCTTCGGGTCAGTTCGGCGTGCGAGCTGTGCCGGGTGACGACGAACACCGCGTCGATGGACTTGTCGCCGAGCACGGCGTCGAGGTCGGTGGTCGCCTCGGCGAAGCCGAACTTCCGCTGCGCGTTGGCCGCGGACAGCGCCGTCGTGGTGACGACGGTCGACAACTCGACCCCCTCGCGCTGTGCCAGGTGCGGCAGCAGCATCGACGTCGCGTAGTTTCCCGCGCCGACGAACGCGAGTCGCACCGGCGTCCTGGCGGCTCGGGCCGGACCCGGCTTCATGCTTTTAGTGGACACAGCCACCGCGGGCACGGCGACCTCGGGGGCCTGCACCTCCACAGTCTGTTCGGGATACCGGAACAGCACGGCGACGGCCTTCAGTTCGCCGTCCTTCAGGCTCTGGTACGTCTCCACTGCGTCGTCAAAGGCGGCGACGTGGGAGATCAGGGGCTCCACGTCGACGCTGCCGCGGGCGACGAGGTCGAGGAAGCACGCCAGGTTGCGGCGCTCGGTCCAGCGCACGTAGCCGATCGGGTAGTCCCGGCCCTCCAGCTCGTACGACGGGTCGTAACGCCCGGGGCCGTACGAACGGGAGAACCGAACGTCGAGCTCCTTCTCGTAGTACGCGTTCCACGGCAGGTCCAGGCGGCACTTGCCGATGTCGACGACCCGGCCGCGGTCCCGGCACAGCTTGGCGGCCAGCTCGACGGGCTGGTTGCTGCCGCCGCCGGCGGCCAGGTACACCTGGTCCACGCCGTGACCGCCGGTGAGTCCGGCGACGGCGGCTTCCACGGCCGCGGACGCGGGATCGCCGCAGGCCGCGGCGCCCGAGCGCTCGGCGAGCTCGCAGCGCACCGGGTCGGGGTCGACGCCGACGACGCGGACTCCCGAGGCGGTGAGGAGCTGCACCACCAGCTGCCCGATGAGGCCGAGGCCGATGACGAGTGCCACTTCGCCGAGTCGTGACTCGCCTTGGCGGACGCCCTGGAGCGCGATCGACCCGACGGTGCCGAAGGCCGCGTGCCGCGGCGCGAGGCCGTCCGGCACCGGGGAGTAGAGGTTCTTCGGTACCCAGTTCAGCTCGGCGTGCAGCGCGTGCTCGTTGCCGGCGCAGGCCACGAGGTCGCCGACCTTCACGTCGTCGATCCCGGTGCCGACCTGCTCGACCACCCCGCACAGCGAGTAGCCGAGCGGCGTGTAGGAGTCCAGCTTGCCCATCACCTTGCGGTAGGTGGCGGGCACCCCGTTGGTGGCCACGCTCTGCATGACCTTGGCCACCTGGTCGGGACGGGAGCGGGCCTTGCCCACCATCGACATGCCGGCCTCGGACACCTTCATCATCTCGGTCCCGGTGGATATCAGCGAGAAGGCGGTGCGGACCAGCACACCGCCCGGCTTGCACCCCGGCACCGGCACATCGAGCACCGACAGCTCGCCGCTCTTGTAGTTCTGCACAACCTGCTTCACACGAACTCCTTGGACGTCGCGCCGCGATACCAGTACTCGAGGGTCAGCACATGCCAGAGATGCTTGGAGAAGTCCCGCTGCCCGGCGGCGTCCTCGGCGACCATGCGCGCCAGTGCGTCGCGGCGCAGGAGCCCGTTGCGTACGAGCTCGCCGTCGTTGATCACCTCGCGCACCAGCGGCGCCAGATCCCGGCTCATCCATGCCCGCAGCGGGGCGCTGAACAGGCCCTTGGGCCGGTACGCGATCTCCCGGGGCAGGATCGAGGTGGCCGCCTCCTTGAGGACGGCCTTGCCCTGCCGTCCGACGATCTTGCGGTCGCCGGGCACGGCGAACGCCGCCTTGACCACCTCGACGTCCACGTACGGCACCCGCACCTCGGTCGACGCGGCCATGCTGGAGCGGTCCGTGTACGCGAGGTTCAGGCCCGGCAGGAACATCCGGGCGTCACCCAGGCACATGCGGTTGACGAAGTCGTCGAGGTCGTTGTCGTGGTAGACGTCCGCGTGCTCGGTCAGTACGTCGTCGACCGTCCCGGCCAGGTCCGGATTGATCAGGCCGAGCAGCTCGTCCTGGTCGTACATGGTGTAGCTGCGCCGGAACGCGGTCTCCTCCGGCAGGTCGGCGAAGGAGAGGAACCGCTTCGCGAAGCGCACCGACCGGTACCCGCGGCGGGCCGTGGCGACCGGCAGCCGGTCCACGGCCGCGGACACCCCGCGCCGCAGGGGCCGCGGGACGCGCTGATAGCGCAGCGCGATCTTGTTGGCCAGGTGCTTGCGGTAGCCGGCGAACAGCTCGTCGGCGCCCATCCCCGAGAGCATCACCTTGACCCCGGCCTCCCGGGCGGCCTGGCAGATCAGGAACGTGTTGATCGCGGCGGGGTCGCCGATCGGCTCGTCCAGGTGGTACGTCATCTGCGGCAGCAGGTCGAGCACGTTCGGGGCGATCTCGATCTCATGCAGGTCGACGCCGAACCGCTCCGCCACCTGCCGGGCGTAGCGCAGGTCGTCCGGCATCGCCTCGAACTTGGCGTCCTCGGCGCGGAATCCGATCGTGTAAGCGGAGATCCCGGGCTGGTGGCGGGCCGCCAGCGCGGTCAGCCAGCTGGAGTCGAGGCCGCCGGAGAGGAAGGTCGCCACGGGGACGTCGGAGAGCAGGTGGCGCCGGGTCGACTCCTCGACGATGGCGGCCAGGTCCGGCTGCTCGCCGGTCCGGGCCCGCTCCTGGCCCTCGGCGGCGACGTCCTTCAGGTTCCAGTACTGGCCACGTTCCACCCGGCCGTCGGGGCGGCATCTCAGCCAGCTCCCCGGCGGCAGCTTCTCCGCTTCGCGCAGCGCGCAGCGCGAGTCCGGCACCCAGTAGTACAGCAGCGAGGCGACCAGTGCCGCGTGGTCCACCTCCAGCGATCCGCCGGTCGCGGTGGCGAGCGCCTTGAGCTCGGAGGCGAACACCAGGCCCGCGCCGCGACGGAGCAGGAACAGCGGCTTGATGCCCAACTGGTCGCGGGCGAGCACCAGTTCGCCGGTGCGCTCGTCGAAGACGCCGAACGCGAACATGCCGCGCAGCCGGGGCAGGCAGTCCATGCCCCAGCGCCGCCAGGCCTCCAGCAGCACCTCGGTGTCGGAGGTGCCGCGGAAGCGCACCCCGGCGGCTGCCAGCTCGGCACGCAGCTCGGGCGCGTTGTACAGCTCGCCGTTGTACGTCAGGGCGAGGCCGTCCGAGACCATCGGCTGGGCGCCGGTCCCGGACAGGTCGATGATGGACAGCCGGCGGTGCCCGAGGTGCACTTCGCCGTCACTGACGGAGTGGCTGTACCGGCCCGCCCCGTCCGGACCGCGGTGGGCGAGGGTTTCGGTGAGCCGGTCGGTCACGGCCTTCCCGTCCGGCCATCGGTATGTGCCTGCGATGCCACACATGTCCTACCTCGCCTCCTGGTCGTTGTCCGTGACTCGTGCGGCCGGCATCGGCTCCCGCTCCGTCCGCCGCCTTTTGCCCGTCCCGTTCTGGCGGGCCGGCAGCTCGCTGTGGCCGCGCAGCGCGGTGTGCGGCCCGTCCCACAGCGTGCCGTCGGTCCGGTCACGCGGATCGGGATCGATCAGCACCACACCGATCACCGGGATGTGCCGGTCCGCGAGCTGCCGCGCCACGGTGTGCAGCCATGCGGCGCTGCCGTGCCCGGCACACACGACGAGCACGGTCCGGGTGCCGAGGTACTGGAGGTCGGTCCACGCCGTCCCGGGCTCGACCGAGCCGACGCCGACCACCGGCCCTTCGGCCCCCAGTGCCTTGGTGAGGTCCGCGGCGATCTCGCTCGTGCTGCGCGCACAGCCCAGTTCCAGCAGCGACACCGGTTCGGCGGAGCCGCGAACGGTGCGGGCCAGGGTCGTAGTGAGGCGTTCGCGTGCCGCCCGGGTCCGTCGACGCTGCCACCGCCAGCCCGGCCGGGGCAGCTCCGCGATGACCGAGGCGCCCAGGTTCGCCGCGATGTCCCGGCGCAGCACGGGGCGGTCCGCCACCACCGCGCCGACCGCGGCCAGCGCGAGTCCGAGGACGAGCCCGAGGACGCATCCGATCGCGCCGTCGGTGGCGGCGGCCTTGGGCAGGGAGTGCCGCACCGCGCGCGGGGCGTCCACGATCTGCGTGCCGGCGGTGACCTTGGGCGTGCCGGTGCCCGCGTCCGCGGCGCGCTGGTCGAAGTCGGCGATCCGCGAGTTGAGTTCGGCCCGGCGGGCGAAGAGCGACTCGGTACTAGCCGACGCTTTCGGGTCGCTCTTCGGCGATCGGTCTCCGATGGCCTTGTTGACCCGGGCGAGCTCGTTCCGCATCCGGTCACGCTGGTCGGCCAGGGCCTTGGCCTCGGCCTTCGCGGCTTCCCGCATCCGCCTCACATGATCCGCGACGAACGCATCGGCCAGCGCCTCGGCCCGGGCCACCGCTTCCGCGTCGCTGTCACCCGTCACATCGATCTGCAGCAGGTTGTTGGTCAGGCCGGTGCCCCGGTAGTCCCGCATGAAGTCTTCCGGCTTCTCCGGAGACTTGAGGGACTGCAGGGCCTTGCCCGCGATCCGCGTGGTCCCCAGCAGCTCGACGTCGGTGCGGATCAGCGTTCCGGTGTCGTTCGGCTGGTCCTCCTTGTGCACGACCAGCACCTTGGTCACAGCGGTCGGCGGTGGCGGCAGCAGGACCGCCACCGCCGCGCCGGCCAGCAGCCCCAGCAGCGCCAAGGAGCACCAGAGGCGGCGGCGTCTGCGCACCGCCACCACCAGCGCCTGCAGGTCGAGCAGCGGAGCGGCTGCCGACTCCTGGGGAGTCGTGCTCGTCGTCACGCCGAACCTCCCGTCGCGTGGCCGCGCACCGCGAGCGCCGGAGTCGCGTTGTCGTCCGGAGGATCGCCGACAGGCCGCGTCGGACGGGCCCGGACCGGGCCGGCGACGACGACGCCGACGACCTCGTGCCTGCCGTCCGCACATGCTTCGGCGAGGCCGGTGAGTTCCTCCGCGGTCCAACTGCCCGCGCTGAGGACGACCAGGACGCCGGACTCGGTGTCGCGGTCCGGCACGATCGGCCGGTCCACCGAAACCTCCACTACGCGCAGCATCGGCTCGCTCTGTGCCTCGGCGACGAGCTGCTCGGCGGCCCGGAGTGCGATCTCGTCGCCGTCCGGTACGACAACGAGCAGCCGCCGGGAGGCCGGCAGCTGGTCCCGGAGGCGGGCGCACACCCGCCGATAGCGGATCCGCCTGCCGCCCTCGTCGCCGGACCACGGCGGAGTCGGTATGTCCCACCGAGTGTCGACGCCGAGGATTCGGCGGATCCGGGCCCGCGGGCCACGGCCTTCCGGCCGGTGCGCGCGCCGTTCATCCAGTACGTCGACGGTGCCGAGGAGCGCCGAGCCCAACGCCGCGGCGATCTCCGGTTCAGTACGCAGCCGGCGATTCATCCGTGCGGCGACGAGGTGGCCGACGACCGCGAGCAGGAAGAACAGCAGCGCCCCGGCGACGATGAGGTGCATCCTCGTCGGCGGCGCCGCACCGGTCGGCCGGACCGCCGACCCCATGACGACCATGCCGGCCTTGTCGGCCGCCGGGTCGGCCTCGTCCAGCTTGGTCATGGCCTCCTCCAGGGAGGTGCGCAGCTTCTCGAGCGAGGTGCGGGCCTGCACGCTCTCCACGGTCCGCCCCGGATCGGCCGCAGCGGCCAGGTCGGAGATGCGGCGGTTGGTCTCCACCACCTTCTGCCGCAGTGCCTCGGTCCCCGTAGCCGCGTCGGGGTCGGTGCTGCCGCCTGCGATCCGCGTGGCGAATCCGACGAATTGCCGGGCCACCTGGTCGGCGAGCCGCTGCGCGCGCCCCGGGGTGTCGGCCGTACCCGAGATCGTGACGATGTTCCCGTCGGCGGCCTTGGCGGTCACTCGCTCCCGCAGCTCGCCGCCGCTGACGTCCCGCCAGCCGAGCCCGGCGGCCGCGAGGTCGACCACCGACGAGCTGGTCGCGATGTCCACCTGCGTCAGCAGCTCGCGCTCTTCCCACTGCCCCGGCAGCAGTACCGACGCCGACGCCGTGTAACGCGGCGGGAACAGCACCGAGGTGCCGTAGCCGGCGAGCGCGCCCACCACGATGAGGAGGGTGAGCAGCCGCCAGCGCCGGCGGAGTATCCGCCCGATGGTGACCAGGCGGATCGTGTCGTCGCTCAACGGCGCGGCCTCTTCTTCGTACGGACCGGGTCGCCCGCCGACACCGCAGTGTGCTCGCGGCACACAGCGGCGTAGGCGGCGAGCAGCGATGCTTGCGAGTTCCGCCAGGCGAGCGGCCCGCTGATCCGCTCCTGGCCGATCTTGCCCATCCGGGCCCGCCGCTCCGGATCGTCAAGGAGCAGGGCGATGAGCCCGGCGAATTCGGCCTCGTCGTTGGCGGGCGCGTAGACGGCGGCGTCACCGGCGGAGACGCGCGCCTCCCGGAGATCGAAGGAGACGATCGGCCGGCCCATCGCCATGTACTCCAGGACCTTGTTCATGGTCGACACGTCGTTGAGCGGATTGCGCGGGTCGGGGGAAAGGCACACGTCCGCGGTGGACAGGTAGCGCACCAGGTCGGCGTCCGGAATGCGCCCGGTGAACTGCACCTGCTCGGAGAGCCCGAGCCGCCGGGAGAGCTCCACCATCGCGTCGAAGGCGTCGCCGGAGCCGACGAACACCGCATGCCAGTCGGTCCGCCCGAGCTCGTCGCGCAGCTTCGCGAGGGACCGCAAGGCGTAGTCGACGCCGTCCTGCGGGCCCATGACGCCGAGATAGCACAGCAGATGAGGCTTGCCGCGCTTCAACTCGGGCTCGGGCGGCACCGGTTGGAACCGCTCGGTGGCGGGCGCGCTGCGCACCACGAAGACGTCCGCCGACCGCTTGCCGCCACGGCGCAGCGCGACGTCCCGGTAACTCTCGTTCGTGGCGAGCACGACGTCCGCGGCCCGGTACGTCAGCCGTTCCAACGCGCACACGGCGCGGTAGAGCAGGTCCTCGCCGCGGTCGAACCGGGAGAGGTACAGCTCGGGCACCAGGTCGTGCTGGTCGAAGACGAACCGCGCGCCGCGCCGCTTCAGCCACAGTGCCGGCAGGAACAGCAGGTCGGGCGGGTTGCAGGCGTGGACGACATCGACAGGGCCGACCTTGCGGGCCAGCCGGGCCGTGTGCCACAACGCCGTTCCGTACTCCCGCAGGTAGCCGGCCGGTCCTCCGGTGGCGGCGCGCAGCGGGTAGCGGTGGATCCGCACCCCGTCGATCTCCGCCTCCGGATCCGTGTCCCGCTTCTCCCCCCGGGGGCAGATGACGTGCACCTCCCAGCCCGCGTCGCGCAGCGTCGTGCACTCCTGCCACACCCGCCGGTCGAACGGCACCGACAGGTTCTCCACGAGGATCAGCGCGCGCCGGTCCGTGCGGTCGTCGTTTCTTCCCTTACCAAGCAAGGCCCACGTACCCCGGTTCGGCCCGGCGCGCCTCGGCGTCGGGAAGGTGGACGAGGTCGATGAGCACGGTGCTGCCGCCATGGGGCAGTGCCGAAAGCACGGCCGGGTCCTTGGTCCCGACCAGGCACACCTCGGCGTGTTCGAGCACCTCCTCGACGGAGTCCGCGAGCAGCTGCGCGAGGTGCGGCAGCCGGGTCTCGATGTACTCGCGGTTCGCGCCGATCAGCCGGGAGAGGCTCACGTTGGCGTCGAAGATCCGCAGGTCGTAGCCCTTGCCGAAGAGCCGCTCCGCCAGCTCGACGAGCGGGCTCTCGCGGAGGTCGTCGGTGCCGGGTTTGAAGGACAGTCCGAACAGGCCCACCCGGCGCTTGCCGGTGCGCTCGACCAGCCGCACCGCGCGCTCCAGGTGGTCGGAGTTGGAGGGCAGCACGTGGGAGAGGATGGGCACCGAGATGTCGGCCCGCCGCGCCGCGTGGACCAGGCTGCGCAGGTCCTTCGGCAGGCAGGAGCCGCCGAAGGCGAAGCCGGGCCGCAGGTAGGCGGGGCTGATGTTCAGCTTGCGGTCGGCCAGGAACACGTCCATCACCTGGTGCGAGTCCACCCCGAGCGCCTGGCACACCGCGCCCAGCTCGTTCGCGAAGCCGATCTTGAGGCCGTGGAACGCATTGTCCGCGTACTTGATCGCCTCGGCCGTCGGGACCGGCACCCGAAACACCTCGCCGGGCAAGCCGTCGTACAGCGCCGACACCGTGTCGCCGCTCGCCGTGTCGAGCTCGCCGATGACGGTCTTGGGCGGGTCGAAGAAGTCCCGCACGCTCGTGCCCTCGCGCAGGAACTCCGGGTTGACCGCGACCCCGATGTCCACTCCGGCCGTGCCGCCGACGTACTTCTCCAGGATCGGTACCAGCAGGTTCAGGCAGGTGCCCGGGAGCATGGTGCTGCGGAACACGACGGTGTGCCGCCCGCTGCGCCCATCGAGATCCGCCAGCGCGGCGCCGATCTGCTCGGTGACCCGCTCCAAGTACGTGGTGCACAGGCTGCCGTTGGGCTCCGACGGCGTGCCCACGCAGACCAGCGACACCTCGCTGCCCATGATCGCCTCGCGGACGTCACCGGTGGCACGTAACGCTCCGGTCCCCACGACCTCGGCGATGAGCTCGCCGATCCGCTCCTCGACCACCGGGGCCTTGCCGTCGTTGACCAGGTCGACCTTCACCTGGTTCACGTCCACCCCGATGACCTCGTGCCCCATGCCGGCCAGGCACGCGGCCGACACGCAGCCCACATATCCGAGCCCGAAAACGCTTACTCTCATGCCCCGTCACTTCCCCCAGGCAGGCCCTTGCGGCCTGCGATCCGCGCGCCGGTCGGTCGACGCCCCCCGCGCATCAGTAGGCGCCCTGTCCATGCAGCACCGCACGCAGCGTCTTCCACAAAATCACTGTGTCCAGGGCGAGCGACCAGTCCTCCACGTACCGCAGGTCGAGGCGGACCGCCTCCTCCCACGGCAGGTCGCTGCGTCCGCTGATCTGCCACAGGCCGGTGAGCCCGGGCTTGACCAGGAGCCGCCGCCGGATGTCCGGGCCGTACGCGGCGCACTCCTCCGGCAACGGAGGCCGCGGTCCGACCAGCGACATCGATCCGGTGAGTACGTTGAACAGCTGCGGGAGTTCGTCGATCGAGTACCGCCGCAGCACTGCTCCCACCCGCGTCACCCGCGGATCCCGGCGGAGCTTGAACAGCAGCCCCGCGCCCTCGTTGCGGTCGGCCAGCTGCGCACGCGCCCCGTGGGCCCCGGCGACCATGGTGCGGAACTTGAGAATGGTGAACTCGCGGCCGTCCTTGCCGACCCTGCGCTGCCGGTAGAACGCCGCGCCCCGG
Organism: Streptomyces sp. NPDC026301; assembly: GCF_055567935.1. Lineage (NCBI taxonomy): Bacteria > Bacillati > Actinomycetota > Actinomycetes > Kitasatosporales > Streptomycetaceae > Streptomyces > Streptomyces sp. NPDC026301. The sequence continues at coordinate 258,203 of NZ_JBVHPN010000012.1, forward strand.
CTGTCCACCACCACGAGCAGCCCGACGAGCACCATCAGCGGCGCGAACAGCACCAGCAGGATCGCCGCGCCCATCCGGTCGACGACCTCTTTGACCGCGCGGCGCCCCCCGGTGAAGGTCGGCATGCTGACCCGCAGCAGCGGGATCCCGAGCACCGCGTCGACGTGCAGTCGCGGCCCTGCCACCTCCATCAGCACGGGGGCCACGACCATCTCGGCATCGCTGTCTTCGAGGTTCCAGGCCAGCCGCTGCAGCCGGTCCGGTGTCCAGTGCGGGTCCGGTGTGACCGCGACGACTCGGTAGCCGTCGCGGTGGACGTGGTTGGCCACGTCCACCAGCGGGCCGACGACCGGCACTCCGTCCAGTTGGTCACCGTCGAACCCGAAACCGTCCGTCGCACACACCGCCTCCACCCGCCAACCGAGATGCGGGAACTTGCGAGTCCGGGAGATCAGGTCGCGCACGGTGGACAGGCTTCCGGCAGCGAGCACCGGTCTCAGGCACAGCCCTTGCTTCCGCTGTCTGTGCAGCCGGAGACGGAGGACGTAGCGCTCGGTCATGGTGACGAGCGCGATCGCGGGGATCGCGACGAAGATCCAGAGCTTGATGTTGCGCGAGGTGAGGGCGATCCCGCCGAGCGCGAGGACGACGGTCGCCGTGAACAGTGAGCGTCCGAGCCGGCGGAATTCCTCGGCGCCCTGGCCGAGCACGGCCGGAGCCCACGACCGGCTCACCGCAAGCGCTCCCAGCACCAGTAGCTCGGTGCCGAAGGCGAGAATTCCCCACTTCTCATGCCAGTTGGCCGCGTCCCGGGCCCCGAAGAAGTTGCCGATCGCTGCCACCACCAAGCCGGTGGCCACGGTATCGCTGGTGATCACGGTACGGCGGTACCGCTGCTCCCAGTCATTCGCCGGCCGGCTGATCGCCCCGTCCGTCAGACGCCCGCGCGCCGACGGAAAAGGGCCGACTAATCCCCCCTGCCGCACAGAAACCCCCCGGTCCCCAGTGGTACGTAGTCGAATGAAGCCGTTCTTCCCCCGCGGGAGGCCCCCGCCCCCGCGCCACACATGACATTTCGGCTGTTTCAGCGCAACTTGAGCAACCCACCCACACGGCAGGGACCCACATGCCCTGCCGAACACTCGAGGTGCGCGGGAACCCGTCGAAACCTCGGGTGCTCCCCCACCCAAGGCCCCCTCGCGGACCCCAAAAATCGATCGTCCCCACGGCCGGCGCCGGAGACACAGCTGCCGGCTGTCCGTAGCGACGACCCATAGATCATCATTTGTCGCTTCGTGTCACAGCATGCGAAGCAAGGTCAATCTAGACCATCGGGGCCCATCTGAAGAGAGGGATGTGTGGGTTTTGTGCTCACAATTTGGAGATGGGGTCAGTAACTGGTGACGAATCGGTGATCATCCGCGGCGCCTCGACGACGAAGACGCACCTTGTGACCTGCGGTGACGGGCATTCTCCGAGCTGCCGGCATGGGCAGCCCGGAGGCGTCAGCCCGGACCGGTCCGGCGCTCTGGCCGAGAAAAACAGAGCCGGACCTGCCGCCGCGGGGTGTCCCCGTTCGTGTCCGCCAAGCTCCGTCAAGACAACCTGGTAGTAACTTCTTCGGCCATCCCATGAAGCACAACCGAAGCGTCGCTTCAGACGCCCCGAACGACGCAGACGCGTCTGGTCAGTGCCGCCAACTGCGCGGCGTTCAGTACCGGAGAGTGCCCCACTCTGCACGGGAGTGGAGGACGGACGGATAGGCGGCAGGGCAGCGACGCGCGCGAGCAGGATCGCGGCGAGGGGAGACGGAGCGAGGACTCAGGCGCGCAACGGCCGCTGCCGGCCGACAAGGGTGTGCGGGAGGACTGAACCGTTCTGGCCATGCGTGTACTGCGGCCAAGGAAGAGCCCGCCCACCGAGGGAGCCTCGGCGTCACCCATTCGCAGGCCGGAGCAAGATGGAGAGAGCACTGGCGGAGAGCTCAGTGCCCCCTTCTCGTTCTAATTCAGCGGCCTGCCAGCGGATTCAGGCACCCGACGCAGTTCCCAGTCCCGGGCGGCGGCGTGCGACAGAAGCTGGCGTCGGGCGTTGGGCAGGGGTGTTGACGCTTCGACCTCGCCCACCGTTCGCAGGTGCCTGCGGATGGGGCGTAACCGGGGAAGCTGCCGCCGTTGCCGCCAGATCGTTCAGCGTGGCATTCACCACCGGCCAGCACATGTCGAGCGTGTCGCGGTTCGGGCTGTGTCCTTTCTGCTTCTCCGCCAAGGGATGGACGAGATTCCTGTATTGCCGGATGAGCTCCGAGGCCAGCTTGGCATCGTGCTCGATCCATTTGTTCTCGTACGCGAAGTTTACGAAGTCATTCAGTCCCATGTTCCGCAACGGCTTCGGCATGCGTATGCCTGCGGCGCGGACCTGCGCGGCATGCGCGAGCACCCCCTCCAAGAGGCTGCCCAGCATGATGACTGCCGACGTGTAAGCGCCGTGTTCGTAGCAGGTGCGTGCCTCGTCCAGTCGGAGTTGCACGGTGGCGGCGAGTTCGGGGTCGCTCACCACCTCCGTCACGGAGACCTTCAACTCAACGCGCGGCAGCTGCCGCTCTTCGTCCTCGAATCCGGCTTCGCAGCGAACGAGGACCAGCCGGCCTCCGTCCTCGCTGACCCGACGTCCGTCGAGCACGAGTATCTCGTTGAGCCGCTTCAGTGTGGCGTGGTACTCCTGCTGCTGGTTGTAGTACTCAAGGCGGTTCGCCAGGCGCAGGATTGCGCGCTCGGCGTCGTCCGTGCCGTCTTCCTGCCGCTCCTTGAGAAGTTCCCGGGCCCACTTGTGTCTCGGCGTGCCGTCGTACTCCGGAACGTCGTCCCAGCCCGCCCGCTGGAAGAACGCGGCTATCTCGTACCCCTTCCGGTAGAGCAGCGGCGGGTCGTCCCCGCAGATCAGGTGGGCGACCTCCGTCAGCGTACTGTCGTCGAAGATCTCGTTCACATCAGGCTCCTTCAAGAGAGACGGACGCATCCTCATCGAGCATGGCGTCAAGTTCATCGATGGCGAGGTCGGCATCGTCCATCTCGATCGGGGCCCAAGTGCTCCCCGAGTCGCCCTGGGCCTCCTCGGTGATGCCGGGCCGGACACCCAGAGCTTCAAGGCGCTTCCACAACGGAGCCAGAGAATCCTCCGGAGACAGGGCGAACTCGCTGCTGCGTACGCGCCAGAACTGCCAGCCCGCCCGGCGCAGTTCCCGCTCCCGCTCATAGTCGTCACGGATCTGGTCAGGGGTGGAGTGATACGGGCTGCCGTCGCACTCCACGGCGAGACGGCCCGTCTCTCCGACGACGACGAGGTCGATGCGTTTGCCGCTGACTTTCCACTGGGGGACAACGTGGTAGCCGCGTTCCTTGATCCTGCGGAAGACCCGCTGCTCGAACAGGGAGTCGAACGGCTCGCACCGCTCATCGGGTGAGACGGCGGAAAGGCCGGGAGAGGTGCCCTGCAGTTCCGGTGGCGCCTGCATATAGGTGAGCAGGGAGTGACGCAGGTCTTTGCTGCGCAGCTGGTCCGGCGTGACGGAGGTGAACAACCACATCTGGTCGCGAGCCCGGCTGGCGGCCACGTTGAACCGTCGTCCGTCGCCCTGGCCGGTCAGGGCCCGGGTGTTGTCGGCGTCGACGACCAGCGAGAGCAGGATGACGTCCCGTTCGTCTCCCTGGAACTGTTCGGCCGTGCCGACACGTATGTTGTGCCGCTCCTGGATCGTGGAGTCGATCCGCGTGTCGATGAGATTCTCCAGCAGCCTTGCCTGGTGTCCGGAACGGAGCACGATGACTCCGAAACTCCGGTTCGCGTACGCCTCGTCCTCCGCAAGTTCCTGCAACTTGGTGACGATGCGTTCGGCCTCGGGCCTGTTGACCAGGGTCTCTCGCCGTCCCTCGCAGTGGCCTTCATGAACGTGGACGACTTCGAGGGGTCGCAACCGGTCCGCTCCGTACTGCCGCAGCGGCACAAGTTCGTTGTCGGGATAGAACTGGGCCGAGGACCACTTGATGATCTCCGGCATGCACCGGAAGTGCTCGGTGAGCCGGATCGTCTCGCTGAAGCGCGCGGAGAGCAGGTCGTAGAGGTTGGACTTGGGGCTGAGCCCGTCCCGCTGCCAGTCGGTGAGATGGGGCAGGAGTGAGTCGATGAGTTCGTTGAACCGTTCGTGCTTGCCGCCCGTGTAGAACGGGACACACTGTTTGTCGTCACCCACGACGATGATCCTCGGAGCGAGCCACAGCAGCATCAGCCCGTCCAAACCGACCTGGCTCGCCTCGTCCACGATGACGACGTCGAAGGCGTCCGGCTCGGGATCGATCATTTCGGCCACCTGTTTGATCGGCATGACCCATGCCGGGACTGCGGCACGCGCGTCACGCATCGCGGAGCGGGCGGCCTTCAGGTGCCGCCTGCCGAGTGCCGTCATTCCCTTTCCGGCGTTCGCCGTGGCCGATGCGTAGGCACTCAGTGCTTGCTTCTGTCCGGCCGTCATCCGGTCCAAGCAGTGGTACAGCGCTCTGTCGGCCGCCAGTTGCGTCACCGTGGTTCTCAGCTGCGCCTCGACCGCTTCAAGTTCCCCTTCCAACTTGGCTTCCCTGCCAGGTGTCAGCATCGTGTCCTGGAAGGTACACGCTCGCCGCCATGCCCAGGCTCCGTCCAGTTCCATGAGGCGGGTCTCCCAAGCCGCCTCGGTCGGGGACTCGGCAAAACGCCGGGCCAGTTCGGGGTGATCCTCGGACATTCGGTCCAGGAGTTTGCGGGCCTCCCGGCGATCGGCCTCACGGTGGAACGCCTCGGTCAGTGAGTCGATCGCGGACGTGTACGCCCGCGGATCACGTGCGGCGACGGCCCGATGCACCTCCGCCAGTTCGGCCACGCCGCGGGCATCAGGCCGCGGCAGCTGCTCGGCGATGGACCGCAGACTCTCCTCCGCCTCACGGGCACGGAGCAGCCGTTCCGCGCCGCTCGCCGACGTACGGACGTCGTCCCACTGCTGTGCCGTCCGCACCGTGGCCTTGATCCGGGCCTTGAGTAGGACGTCGTGCAGCGTACGCACGGAGTGGGTGAATCCGTCTACCGCGCGGAGCGTCGGCACCCGGTCCAGCAGCTCCGACAGAACCACCTCCGTGGAGCCCTCAGCCGCGGGCATGCCAACACTCTGCCAGCGCTCGTTCAGCTGCCGGGCGCACTGGCGTGCCGCCAGAAGGGCCACCACCGCGGAGATCTCGTCCGGTGTGCTGGGCCGCCGTCCGTCCACCCGGCAGCCCTGCAGGAGGACTTGGGCTTCCTTTTGCACCGGCCTCGGAGCCAGCTTGCGGAGCTTGCCACCGCCACGCAGGTACTGCTCGAGGTCCTTCCCGGCGGCAATGAGACGCGATTCCTCGGCAAGCGCCACATCGGGTACGTCGAGCACAGCGAAGGGCATGTGCTGAAGCGCGCTCTGCACGTCTTCGGCGCGTGCGGACGACTGGCGCACTCCGTTCCACAACTGCTGCCGCCGACCTGCCATTCCGTCCTGCAATGCCCGCGTGGTCCACTCCTCCAGCGGCCAGCCGACGGGATCACCCGGCAGACCCTCGCTCTGCAGTGCGTGCTCCGCCGCGTCCAGTAGCCCGACCAGCGTCGTGATCAGCTCGCTGCCCCGGTCGGCGAGTTCGAGAGCGAGCGTGTTGGACGCCGGTCCGGCGCAGGCGCGTACAGCGGATTCCAGGGCATTGACCGCCTCTTCAAACAGCACGGGTGCGACGAAGTCCACGGGGTCCGGGCAGCGGGCGGCATGCTCGTCCAGGACTCCGGCCCCGTGGCGAGACACCAGCCCCAGCAGGCGCTGGGCCTCGTCCTGGCTCAGCGACGGTTCTCGCGGTGCCGAAGCGGGCAGGGCGGGCATCCAGTCGTACTTCGGTGCACCGGCAGAGACGGCCTCGACGATCTCCGCGAGCCGCCCCTGGTAACCGGGTGCCACATCGAGGTGTTCGTACCACTCCGCCTCACGAACGGCGCGGAGTTCGTCACGGAGCCGCGCGCGGGTATCCGACAGTTCCGCGCGCAGCGCCTCATGACTCTTGATCCTTACGTCGAGACGCTCCGTCGACTGGGTGGCACTGAGCTGGGAGAGCGCACGCACGGACTGTTCCAGGTCGTCGCTGCCGTCCTGGCGCCGGTCACCCTGAAGAACGCACAGGTTGCGCAGCTCGGCAGGCAGTTGCTGTCGTAGGACCTTCAGCGCTTGGCCCTTCTCACTCGTCACAAGCACTCGCTTGCCGTCCGCCAGCAAGGCGCACACGAGGTTGGCGATGGTGTGCGTCTTCCCCGTGCCGGGCGGTCCCTGAACGACGACGCCGGTATCGGTCTGAAGGCGCTTCAGCACCTCCCGCTGGGCTTCATTCGACAGCAGCGGGAACAGCGGGTCGGGGCCGAGGGCGGGCGGTACGTCGCGGCCCCCTGCCGTACCCCACACCCTGCGGTCCTCCGCTTCCAGCTGGTACAGCAACTGAGCCAAACCCAATGGAGCAATAGCACCAGGCTGGGCGAGGCGGTTTGCGATGCCGTCGTAGAAGTTCACGAGGGCGCCCTGGCCCCGCTGACGGAGAATGATCGCCGGCGCGAATCCGAGCGTGGGTACCGGCAGGGCCGGGTCGGCGGGCGGGCGGCCCCAGCCACGGTGAAACGCCACCGCGCGATCGGTGCCGAACGCCCTCTCCGACCAATCACCGAGCACGTCCTGGGAGTCACGGGACAGCGGATGGAATCCTTCCGCGTCGACACGGTTCCGCAGCGGGCTCAGCAGACGGGTGCTGTAGCCCTCGTCCGCGTCAAGGAACTCGCTGTCCTCCAACCGCGCGGGGTCGCCAGGTGCGAGAGAGACGGTGATGGACATATTCACCGAATTCACGGTGAGTATCAGCGGCGCCGTCAGAATATGCCGGGCGATACGCGCCGACGGACGTGCGGCTCCGACGGTCAGAAATCCGACGCCCAGTACCGCCTCGTATTCCTCGCCGTCCTGCTGAATCCTGGTCGCCATTCGGTACAGCTGCTGATGGAGTTCCCGGTGCGGCCGGTCGACGCGCTCTCTTTCCGACCACTTGCGCCAGGCGTCGAGCCATCGCGTGTAGGCGCGCAGCACGTCGTGCGCTTCCTCCCTGGGGATCTCGGAGACCTCGAACAGATCTCCGTTCTCGTCCTCCCGCCAGCCCTGACCCGGTCCCGACTCGGCCAGCGGTGGTGCTTCGGGTGTCGCGGTGACAGCGGCCTCGGGGTCGACCCACCCCACCAGCGCCTCGGGCAGGACGGGAGCCGGCCGAGGCGGGCGGTGTGCCACCTTGAGCAGCGTCCGGTCGGAGTCCGGGTGCCGCCGGAGTTTGTCGTCCGGCAGGCCGGAGAGCCAGAGAATCTCCGGATACTTCTGCCAGTCCCGCACTGGCTTGTACGACCCTCGAACAATTTCGCGCATATATTCGATGAGTTGGCGCGTGCGGTGGACCGCCTCCGGATTGTTCGCACGGAGTGCAGAGTGGAGAGACACCTATCCCCCAGATCATGGTTCGACGGAAAAGCCTTCCAGGATGCGGGAGAGAAGCGGCGCCTTCAACAGGGACCGGCGAGTAATGACGCGAACAAGCCACACACCATGAAAGTTGGCTGTAATTCAGCCAGCCGTCAAGGGCGAACCCCTGTGCGGCGTTCGCGAGCCGTCGTGTACACCAACCCGACCATGCCCGCTTGCCAGTCAGCCTTGAGGGGCTTGAACGTCACGATGTCACGCCCCTGACACACGCGCGTCCCGAAGTGGCGGCTCAACCTGCAGCTCTGCCACCGCAACGAAGGCAAGCACCGGCTGAACCTCCTCGGGGAAACTGCACTCTTCGGCGCCGATGCGCCCCGCTGCGCCTCAGCTCGACGCTTCCGCACGCAGGAGTACGACCGGCTGACGATGTGAAGAGTCGTCGCCCAACCACATGCGGACCCCGTAGTGGCACTTCCTGTTGACACAAGACTCCGCCCAGCCCCTCGCTTTGGGCCGACGTAGCGAAGGAGGTGAGGTGCCGGGGCCCGTGGCGATCGGGAGTCAGCGGGCATCAGCCTCGGATGCGCCGTCGCCTCGTGCCGGGACGTGGGGCCACGTGCGGCCCTGCTGCAGGCGCCTTCCGATTCACGCATCTGACCCGTTTCCCGCGGCCGGACTCCATACCTAAGGCATGTCCGGCGGATCTTTGATCAGTATGGTCATAGCCTTATGAAGCTTCTGATCGTGCTGTCCGCTGCGTTCGTCGTTTTCGTCATACCAACCTCCCTAGTTTGGCTGCTGGGGCGGCGAGCGAAGGTCCCTAACTGGACGCTAGTCGTGTTCTTGCTGGCCGGATGGCTGACAGTGTTCGCCGGCTGGTTCCTCTCGCAGCGTGCGCAGCCGAGCCTGTTTCCCGATACGTCGCCCTGCCACGGCTTCAGCGCCGCCCCTGTCTCGCAGTACTTCCCGCCCGACTCGTTCTGCCGCCACGCTGACGGGGAGTTGCGGACGGTCAATGGACCGGAGTCCAAGTTCGTGTTCTGGACCGCCGCCAGCACCACCTTGGCGATGCCGATCGCCGCCGTCGTTGCGCGGCGTCGTCAACAAGCCTGATCGTGCTCGCCTCGTCACAGGCGTCCCGGACCTCGACTGCCTTCCCTGCGGTTAGGTAGCCGGGTCACGCCAACGTGATCTGGCTACCCATCGCTTGAAGGCGGAGGGTACCAAGGTCGCTTGATCCGGTTCTGCTGATCAGGAGCGAAGCCAGAAGCGGATCGAAGCGACGGTGACGGTGCCTTGGAAGATGTAGGCGCGTTTGTCATACCTCGTGGCCACGGCCCGGGAGTTCTTCAGAAGGTTGATCGTGCGCTCCACTTCGTTCCTGCGTTTGTAGATCGTCTTGTTGAAGCCGACGGGTCGGCCACCTTTGTTTCCGCAGGCCTGGCGGTTGGCCTGTTGGTTCGTAGGTTCGGGGATAGTGTGCTTGATCTGCCGTCGTCGAAGGTAGCGGCGGTTGCGCCGGGAGGAGTACGCCTTGTCGCCGCCGAGATGATAGGGGCGGGTGCGGGGGTATCCGCCGCCCAGCCGGCCGACGCGGATGCGGTCCATGACTGGAATGAGCTGCGGGGCATCGCCCCATTGGCCCGGGGTGATCAGGAGGGCCAGGGGACGGAGTCCGCCCTCACCGGCGAGATCGATCTTGCAGGTGAGGCCGCCCCGGGAGCGACCGAGTCCCGCGGTGCTGCCGGGGCGTGCGTCTTTTCCCAGCATCCGCGGCGGATTCCTGCGTGCCCCGGCGGCGTGCTGGTGGGCCCGGCAGGAGGTGGAGTCGATGCTCACCATCGACCAGTCGATCCGGCCTTCCGCGTCGGCGTCGGCCAGGAGGGCCGCGAAGACCCTGTCTCATGTACCGACCGCCGACCAGCGTCGGTGCCGTTCGTACACGGTCTTCCACGGACCGAAACGCGCAGGCAGGTCCCGCCATGGCACCCCGGTGCGCAGCCGGTAGAAGATCCCGTTGATGACCCGGCAGTGGCTGGCTCAACGGCCACCACACTTCCCGGACTTGGGGAGGTGCGGCCCCAGCCGGACCCACTCCGTGTTCGAAAGATCTCCCCACCCCATGACCATGCCAACGACCCGGCACCGCAAGGGTCACAAGATCTGCCGGACACGCCCTAAGGTCGTCACCCCGCGCCCCGCTCAGCCAAGAAACGACAGCCGAACCTGCCGACGAGGGTTGTCCTTGTGAGATCCGCCAGCCTCCGCCAGGACAACCGTCAACGTACTCGTAGGCGCACAACAGAAGGCGCCCCTTGCCCGGGGTGAATCGCGGCCGCCCTGACTGAGGGGAACCCCGGTTCAGGGCGCGGATTCCGGCCGGATGGCTCGTGCTGGGCTTGCCCTGGCCGACCGAGACCCGCGACGGCTGGGGGAATGCGCAGCCGCCATCGCACCAACGATGATTCCTCGCTCCCTTGTCAGTCAGCACGCCGGCATCGCCCTCGATGTCGCCACCGCCCTGGCCGGGGATCCACATGAGGGGCTCGGGAAGGCCGTCTTCTTCTCCGACATCACCCTGTCGCTCGACAAGCAGGGCGAGACCTGGGCAAACATCGGCATCGCCCCTGACGCGCTCATAGACGAACTGCTGGCGGCACCTGTACCTCAGTTGTATCTCACACTCACGCAGAAGGCCCACGCAGTCCTGTGCGATGCCAGCCGCGAGGGCCTGCGACTGTACTACCCGAACGGCGACGTCGAGCACATCAGCCCCCGGGTGCGGCGCGATGTACACAACGGCATCGCCCAGAGCCTGGAGCGGGACTGGCCCCCCTACATCCAGGGTCTTATCGACGGCGGGGCCCTCCGTACTGAGTGAAATGCTGCGATGGGCCCGCCATGGTGGCGACCTTGGAAGGCTCGCTCATGGTCGCCCCCCTGTGCTTCGACTCTGTCGGCGCCTGGCGGACACTGCGGTGGCTGGGGATGTGAGCGAGCACTGCACCCAGCCCGGCTGTGGTGAGAACCCCCGTGAGTGCCTTCGTTCGCGTGCGGACCGCGAACGGCCACTCGTTGCGTGCGGATACGGGGCCCGGCGGAACGGCCGCCGAGCCCCGGCCGGCTTCAGCTCGCTGCGCTGTTCAGCGCCGTGAGGACCGCGCCGTATGCCTCCTTCTTCTGGTAGTTGCCGTTGAAGAGCAGCGGGGTCTCCTGGGCTCGCCAGGAGTACTTGTCGGTGACGCCCCACACGGTGATGCCGTTGCACCGGGCGACGGCGACGCATGCCTGAGTGACCTGCCGGTACACGTTGGCCTGTGCCGCTCCGGCCCCGCCGACGTCGAGCTCAGTTATCTGCACGTGCACGCCGAGGTCGGCGAAGCGCTGGAGGTTCTGCCGATAGGTGCTGAGGTTGGAGTTCGAGTCCAGGTGACTCTGGAAGCCGACGCAGTCGATCGGGACGCCGCGGGCGCGGAAGTCCTGGACCATCCGGTAGATGGCGTCGCTCTTGGCGTTGATGCCGTCGGTGCCGTAGTCGTTGTAGCAGAGCTTGGCCTTGGGGTCGGCTGCTTTCGCGGCGCGAAAGGCGTCCTCGATCCAGCCGTTGCCGAGCTGCTGCTGGAGGTTGGACTGGCGGCGGCTGCCGTCCCATTCGAACGCCTCGTTGACCACGTCCCAGGAGTCAATCTTGCCCGCGTAGTGGCCGACGACCCCAGCTATGTGACCCCGCATCGCCTGGCGCAGATTGTCGCCGGTGAGCCCCTGTACCCAGCCGGGCTGCTGGTCGTGCCAGACCAGGGTGTGGCCGCGTACGAACTTGCCGTGCTGCTGGGCGTAGCCGACGAGTTGGTCGCCGCCGCTGAAGTTGAACTGACCCCGGCTGGGCTCGGTGGCATCCCATTTCATCGCGTTCTCTGCGACCACGCTGGAGAACTCCCGGTTGAGCGTGCTCTCGTAGTCGGTCTCACCGAGGTGCGGGGCGACCGCGACGCCGAAGTACCGGCCGTGCGCGGCGGCCGCGGCGCCGAGGGTTTCGGCGGCCTGAGCGGTGGGCGAGAACGCCAGGACGGCCGCTGCCGCCAGGACGCCGGTCACCGTGATGGTGATCGCCGACCGGGTGCGTCGCGGGGTGTGTTCTCCGAAGGATCTGTCGGTCATTGTGTGTCCCTCTCTTATCGGGGGGGCAGGGCCTGGACTCCTACGGCCGTCGGCCGTCGGGCCAGGACGGCTTCCCAGTGGGTGCCGTTGCCGGTGGCGTCGGCGAGGAGGCGGTCGCGGGCGGCCGTGTCGTGGTACAGGCGCCAACGGACCAGTCCACGAGGGTGTTCTGGGTCCGGTCGAAGGTGGGGAACCCCGGATTCAGGTACGCGGCGTGGTCAGCGCCGGCATGGGTGAGAAGCGCCTTGGGCGTGCCCAGCTCCTCGTACGCGCGCCGGGCCAGGGCGTAGTCGCAGGTCGGGTCCCTGGCGCCGTGGATGAACAGCACGCCTGCATAAGGTGCGTCGCCTTAACGACATGCGTGACTCCTTGCGTGTAGTGGGGGGGAGGGCCGCCCGAGCCGTTCGGCAGCCCGGAGCCCGTGGGGGGACAGAGGTTGTCAGCAGCTGGATCCGCTCTGCGTGGCCAGGCCGAGCCGGTAGGGCAGCTGGGAGTACTCGCCGCTGGAGTTGGGGTCCCGGCCCTGGTAGAGGAGCCGGAGGTCGCAGGGATCGATGGTCATGGTCTGGTCGCTGGTGGCGCGGACCAGCTCGCCGTGGCTGATGTCCTTCGTCCAGACGCCCCCAGGGAAGGTGACGTTGGTGGAGCGGGCGAAGGGGTTGGCTTCGGTGGCGGCGAGGGGCTGCCACGTGCCGGTCAGGCCCTTGGAGGTGAAGGAGCGGTAGTAGCGGTTGCCGTCGCCGCCGATGGCCTCCCAGATCAGCAGATAGGTGTCGGTGCCCTTGACGCGGTAGACCGCGCCTCCTTCGAACAGGGCGGAGCGAGAGTCCTGGAGCACGATCCGGGTGTTGCCGAAGCCGTTGGGGAAGTTGGCGACGGTGGTATCGGACCGGTACACGTGGCCGTTGTCGTCTGCGGAGAACAGGTAGCACTTCGCGGCATCGCAGATCACGTAGAAGTCGAGCCAGTTGCCGTTGCCGATGTTCTGCCGGACGACGTCGGGCATGCTGTTCGTGAGGTTCTTGGGCGCGGACCAGCTGGTCGGGTCGTTGATGTTCTTGGTGGTGGAGTACGACGGCAGGCCGGTCTGGTAGACGAGATACCACTCGTCCTTGGGGGCGAAGTAGAAGGCATGCGGGGCGGCGCGGTAGCCGGGACCGATGGCGGAAGCGGTCTCCAGGTGGGTCTGTTTCGCGTCGGCGGCCTGGGACCAGTTGTCGAAGCCGGTCTGGGCCAGGCTCCAGTCGCCGGAGGTGCTCGCGGTGGTCATGAAGACGTGCCACCTGCCGTTCTTGTCCTGGACCACTGACGGGTCCTTGACGGCTACGGAGTTACTGCCGTCCTGATGCGGTGAGATCAGCGGCCCTGTGGACGACCATCGGAAGCTGCCTGGCAGCGCCTGTTGGGGGTGTCCGCTGGTGCCGCCCCCTTGGCTGGTACGGCGAAGAACGCCGTGAGCAGGGCGATGAGCAGGGCCACATAGGCGTGGCGGCTACGGGGGCGGGGGCGGAGACGGTGCGCCAAGGACATGGACAACTCCATAGCGGCTCGGCCGGTGGGCTCGCCTCACGGTGTCTGGTGCGCCCGGTTGTTCGAGGACCGGGCCTGTGGAGGCCGGGGCTGTGGAGGGGAGCCTCACCGGAACAGGAGGTGGGGGGTGGTGCGCATGCAGTGGTGCGAGATCGGTCTGTTGTACGGCCCTGGCCGGGCCAGCTCAACGCTCGTTCGACATATCGGACATCGATCGGGTTTCCAGACGTAGGAATAATGGAGCCTTGACGGTGTCCGGTCAACGCTTCGCGCGCGACACTTTCAGCCTTCGGATCGAAACCTTTCGCGAAATTTCCCTGGCGCCGCGGCGAGTGGGCGACTTGGAGGGCACCGAGGCACCCTCTGGCCGCACCGGACGCTGCGCTCAGTTCGCCGACGGAGCCGCGCTCAGCCCTTCGGCAGAGTCGCGCTCTGATGGGCCACCAGTTTCGTGGCGATCTCCAGGCCGAGCTGCGGCACCCTCTCGCCGCGGCCGGGCGCGAGGACCAACTCGATTGCGGTGGCCGCCATTTCACTCAGCTGCTGCGGAAACCTCGACATCATAGGGAGGTCCTTGTTGCCCCACGCCCCGACCGTCGGGCAGCTGCTCCACCAGCTGCAGACTCTCGACCAGGGGTGTGACCGAGATACGCACCAAAGGGGCAACGGGATGATCTTGAAGCCCTGATCCGCTCGGATTTACTTGCGGCGACGTGCGGCGGGGTCGCGTTCGGCGACGTGCCGGGCGACCGAGTCGACGCCGGGGCGGGCATACCGCTCCAGGGATCGGACGGAGGCGTGGCGGGAGCGGGCCAGCAGCATCGGGGGATGTGCCGTCCTCGGCGTCGTGCGTCAGGGCACTGTGCCGGAGCCGGTGGAGCGTCCAGCCGTCCAGGTCCTCGATGTCGTCGGGTGAGGCAAGGGGGTTGGCCAGGAGCCGGGTGGCCTCTTCGAAGATCTCCTCAGCGCGGCGGTAGGAGAGCCGGGCCCGGCCGGTCTCCGGGCACACGTCGAGCGTCGGCGTTCCGGCCGGGGCCTTGCGGTCGGTGAGGAACAGCGGGGCGCGGGTGCGGCGGGCGATGAGGCGGGGCAGCAGCTGGGCGGTGCCCGACTGCCAGCGAATCCACTTCGTCGCCCCGCCCTTGGCGGTGATCTTCCGCCGCTTTCCTGCGGGTACAGGTCTTCCACGTTGAGGCACAGCACCTCGTCGGCCCGAGCGGCGGACTCGTAGAGCATCTTCCACTGCGTCTTCTCCCGCAGGGCGACGTCTAGGCGCCACAGGACGGCGATCTGGCTCTCCGCCAGGGCCTTGGTGCGGTCCGGCGGTGCCGGCCGCCGCTCGATGCCGATCGTCGGGTCGCCTTCGATCCAGCCCTGGCGCTGCCACCAGCCGATCGCCTTGCGCGCGATGGACAGCTCCCGGTTGACGGTGTCGGCGTCCATCTCGTCCGCCCGGGCCGCCGCCAGCTCAGCCAGGACCCGCTCCACGCAAAGAGAGGGGGCCGGACACGCGTCCGCCCCCTCTTCGCGCGCTTCAGCCGTTCCACGGCTCCCACAATGCCTTCTCGTCAGGAGTGGCCGGCGGTCCCCACACCAGCATCCCGTCGATCAGCCCCGGCTTGTAGCCCGGGAACATCTTCGGATACTCCAGCCGGTCGGCCGTCTCCTCCAGGAGCATGGTCAGCGACTTGTCCTCGACCGTGCGCTCACCGGTGTCGTCCCAGCCCCCGGTTTCGCCCGTCTCGCCGTCGACGAACCTGCCGTAGCTCAGGTCCGTAACACTCCACGAGCAGAAGGGAATCCAGGACGGCCTCCACAGCGGCATCCCCTCCTCCTCGCCGAACTGCTCCTCCCGCCGCCGCTGGCTGTTCATGTGCCCCTGGTACGACCTCGGCACCGCATCAAGGTCCATCAGGGCCCAGCCGTGATCCGGAAACAGCCCTGCCCCGCGCACATCGAGGCTCCCCGCGCACAGCCGCCACAGCGTCCGCAGCGATACCGGGGCCCGCACGCCGAGAGCCTCCTCAAGCGCGGCGATCTCGTTCTCCGACGCGCCGGGCTTGAGCGCCGCGTGCGTGGTGGGGGCGTGCCGGCGCAGCCAGGTTTCGATGCGCTGCCATGCGTCGGTCGCCTGCCGTGCCTGCACCGCGTCCTCGAGTGGTCCCTCGTTCCGGCCCCCAGGCTCGGGCTCTGCCGTCCGCGCAGGCGCGTTGGTCAGCACGTCCCCTGCGTACCTGCACCGTGCCCTCGTCCAACGCCGGTGGCCCGTAGGCGTAGAGCACGTCCAGCGCCGGGCAGTCGTCGAAGGTCTCGCCGTCGACATGGACCACGTACTCCGACGGTTCCCAGCCCGGAGTGCCCATCAGCGGGTCGTCCGCCAGCTGGGCGCACAGCGCCTTCAGCGCATACGCGACGCCGGGCCCCAGCTGCGTGCAATGATCCCGTATGTCGTCCGGCACCTCAACCGCCATGCCCACGCCCTCCTCGTCTTCTTCCGCCCCCCATCGGTGGCGAGGCCAGATTGTCACCAAAGCCGCGGTGCTGCGAGCGATTGATCGTGTCGCGGCGATGCGGTCGAGCGCCTTTGGCGACGGGCCGGCCGGTGCGCCATGAGCAGGGCGGCCGGGCCCTCCAGGCGCCACCGAGGAGAGCTTTCTCGGGGCGTGCGTCAGCCCCGGATCAGCCCAGGAAGCTGAGTCGCACCTGACGGCTTGGATTGTCGCCGTTCGTGTCGACCAGGCACACCGACTGCCACGTGCCCAGGGCGAGGTGGCCGTCGGTGACCGGGAGGGTGGCGTGTGGGGGGACGAAGGCGGGGAGGACGTGGTCGCGGCCGTGGCCGGGGCTGCCGTGGCGGTGGCGCCAGCGGTTGTCGGCCGGGAGCAGGTCGCGGAGCGCGCCGAGCAGGTCGTCGTCGCTGCCCGCGCCGGTCTCGATGAGCGCGATGCCGGCGGTGGCGTGCGGGACGAAGACGTTCAGCAGGCCGTCGCGGCCGGCCGCCGCCTCGGCGAGGAACGCCGCGCAGTCCCCCGTGAGGTCGTACACGGTCTCGGCCGAGCCGGTGGAGACGTTCAGTACGCGGGTGGTGAATGCGTTTGCCATGGTCTTTTCCCTGTTCTGAGTGGCGTTGCCTGGGGTTGCTGTTCATGATCGGTGATGGGGTGGGGCGGGTCCGGTCTGACACACTGCCGCAATAAAGGACCACTGGCCGAGACGGCGATTGACCCGGTTCCGGCCACGCGGCTACGTTCTGCGACATGTCTACGTCAGCCTTGCTCACCACGCGCGGTCACATCGACCTGCTGCGGGTGGCCTCTGCCGCCTGTCGCCGCGGCTGCTGACGACCCTTCGTTTTTCCTTTCTTTCTTTCGCGCCGCCTCTCCTCGTGGCGCGCGGTTCGCCGTACTTGCGTGCGGTCTGCCCTTCTTCCCGTTCGCGGAGCCTCCATGACGCCTGATCAGGCCGTAATCGATCGATCCTCTTCGCCACCCGATTCCTCCGATATATCTGATACCTCCCAAGGGCCTGATGTCTCTCGGAGTGCCGACGCCTCCCAGGGGCCCGAGCTCGTCACTCTCGTGCCGGTCTCGGCACGTCGGCGGTCCGTGCCGCGATGGCTGCGCCGTACGGCCGGGCCGGTGGGGCTGCTGGTGCTGTGGCAGGTGCTGAGCGCGACGGGCGTGCTCCACCCCGACGTGCTCGCCTCGCCCGGCACCATCGCCAGTACCGCCGCGGGTCTCGTCTCGGACGGGACGCTGCCGTCGGCGATGCTGGTGTCCGTCCAGCGCGTACTGGTCGGGCTGGCACTGGGCGGCGTCGTCGGCATCGCGCTGGCGCTCGCCTCCGGGCTGTCGCGGCTGGGCGAGGACCTGGTGGACGCGACCGTACAGATGCTGCGGTCCATCCCGTGGGTGGGCGTCATCCCGCTGTTCATCATCTGGCTGGGCATCGGCGAGGCGCCGAAGATCGCGTTGATCGCGCTCGGTGTGGCCTTCCACCTGTACCTGAACGTGTACGCCGGGATCCGGGGTGTGGACGCCCAGTTGGTCGAGGCCGGGTCCTCGCTCGGGCTCGGCCGCTGGGGGCTGATCCGGCACGTCGTACTGCCCGGCGCGCTGCCGGGTGCGATGACCGGGCTGCGGTACTCGCTGGCCACCGCCTGGCTGGCGCTGGTCTTCGGCGAGTCGGTCAACGCCGACGACGGCCTCGGCTTCCTCATGAACCAGGCACGGGAGTTCTTCCGTACCGACGTGATCGTCGTCTGCCTGATCGTGTATGCGGTGCTGGGGCTGCTCGCCGATTTGCTCGTCCGTACTCTCGAAAGGCTGTTGCTGCAATGGCGACCGACGTTCACGGGTCAGTGAGCCCGACGACCTCCCGTGCCGACTCCACCGCCGTACGCGTGGCCGGGCTGACCCGCTCCTTCGGCGGGCGTCCGGTCATCGACGGGCTGGAACTGACCGTGCGGCCGGGCGAGTTCGTCGCGCTGCTCGGGCGCAGCGGCTGCGGCAAGTCGACGCTGCTGCGCGTACTGGCCGGGCTCGACCGGGAGATCGAGGGCGAGGTGTCGGTACCGCGTCGCTCGGCCGTCGCCTTCCAGGCGCCGCGGCTGATGCCCTGGAAGAAGGTGTGGCGGAACGTCCTGCTCGGGCTGCCCGGGCACCCCGAACGGGAGGTCGCGGAGCGGGCGTTGGGCGAGGTCGGCCTCGCGCACCGTACCGACGCCTGGCCGAAGACGCTCTCCGGCGGCGAGGCCCAGCGCGCTTCGCTGGCCCGTGCCCTGGTGCGCGAGCCGGACCTGCTGCTGCTCGACGAGCCGTTCGGCGCGCTGGACGCACTGACCCGCATCAAGGCGCAGCGACTGGTCGCCGAGCTCTGGCGGCGACGCGGCTGCGCGGTGCTGCTGGTCACCCACGACGTCGAGGAGGCGCTGCTGCTCGCGGACCGGGCGGTGGTCATGGACGAGGGCGTCATCGCGTACGAGACCCCCATCGACCTGCCGCGCCCCCGGGACATCACGTCCCCCGGCTTCGCGGCGCTGCGCGCCCGCCTCCTGGACCGGCTGGGCGTGGAGGGCCCGGCGGACGGACCGGCAGCCGGAACGGCGGACAGCGGCCTCGCGGGCAGCGACCCCGCGGACGGTCCGGCGGGCGACGGCCCGGCAGGTGACCGCCCGGCAGGCGACCGCCTGGCCGACGCGGCCTGAGGCCTCCAGCGAATCCCCTTCCACTTCCAAGCTCACGAACCAACGCACACCCAATGAACGGAACTGTGATGAGACCACGCCGATCGGCCCGCGCCCTCGTACCGGGTGCCGCCCTGCTGCTCCCGCTCGCGCTGCTGCTGACGGCCTGCGGCGGCGCGTCCCGGGCGGACGGTTCCGCCGGCGGTGCGGGCAGCGGCACCGACGGCAAGGGCTCGGTGA
The DNA here is from genome assembly GCF_055567935.1 of Streptomyces sp. NPDC026301. Classification (NCBI taxonomy): domain Bacteria; kingdom Bacillati; phylum Actinomycetota; class Actinomycetes; order Kitasatosporales; family Streptomycetaceae; genus Streptomyces; species Streptomyces sp. NPDC026301. The sequence continues at coordinate 276,859 of NZ_JBVHPN010000012.1, forward strand.
CGCTGAATGTCGGTGACCAGAAGGGCGGCTCCGAGGCGCTGCTGCGGGCCGCCGGCGAGCTGGACGACCTGCCGTACCGCATCAAGTGGTCCACCTTCACCTCCGGGCCGCCGCTGCTGGAGGCGCTGAACGCGGGCGCCGTGGACATCGGCGGGGTCGGCAACACACCGCCCGTCTTCGCCGCGGCCGCCGAGCAGAAGCTCAAGGTCGTCGCCGCCTCGCACAGCTCCTCGGAGGGCGAGTCGATCCTGGTGAAGAAGGATTCACCACTGAAGCGGCCCGCTCAGCTCAAGGGCAGGACGATCGCGGTGGCGCAGGGCAGCTCGGCCAATTACCAGCTCGTCGCCTCACTGAAGAAGGCCGGCCTGACGACGAAGGACGTCAAGCTCAGCTATCTGCAGCCGGCGGACGCGCTGGCCGCGTTCACCCGCGGCCGGGTGGACGCCTGGGCGGTGTGGGACCCGTACACCTCGCAGGCCCTGGACCAGGCCGACGCGCGCGTGCTGACCACCGGGCAGGGCGTCGTCAACGGCCTGAGCTTCCAGGTGGCCGCGCCCGCCGCGCTGAAGGACAAGAAGAAGGCCGGGGTGATCAAGGACTACAACGACCGGCTGCGGCGCGCCCAGGACTGGGTGTACAAGCATCCGCAGAAGTGGGCCGAGGTGTGGGCCAAGGAGACCGGACTGCCGGAGAAGGTGGCGCTGGACGCGGTAAAGCGGACGCGCGGTACGGCCGTACCGGTCGCGGTCGACAAGGCCGCCGTCGCCTCGGAGCAGCAGATCGTGAACACCTTCGCGGACATCGGGCTCATCCCCCGCAAGTACTCCTTCGCCGACTTCGTCGACACCCGTTTCAACGGTGACCTGCCGCCTTCGAGCACCCGGCCGCGTACGTACGGAAAGACCGGCTGAGCCGGGCTGTGGGGTGCCGCCGGGAAGACAGCGGCACCCCCCGCGGTTAGTACGACCATGGACTACACCAGCGGGGCGCGTGACGTCGAGGTCGTCGTGATCGGCGCAGGTCAGGCCGGTCTCGCCGCCGCCTTCCACCTGCGGCGGCTGGGCTACGCACCGGATCAGGACTTCGTCGTACTCGACCACGCGCCGCGCCCGGGCGGCGCGTGGCAGTTCCGCTGGCCCACGCTCACGTACGGCAGGGTCCATGGGATGCACGCGCTCCCCGGCATGGAGTTGACCGGTGCCGACCCCGGCCGCCCCTCCGCCGAGGTGATCGGGGACTACTTCAGCACGTACGAGCAGACCTTCGGCCTGCACGTGCACCGGCCGGTACATGTCACCGCGGTACGTCCGGAGAGACCGGAGCCGGACGGCCCGGAGCCGGAAGGCCCGGAGCCGGACGGCCCGGAGCCGGGCGGCCGGTTGCTCGTCGAGTCCTCGGAGGGGACGTACGCGACCCGGGCGCTGGTGAACGCGACCGGGACATGGGACCGCCCGTTCTGGCCGCACTTCCCTGGTCAGGAGCGGTTTCGCGGGCGTCTTCTGCACACCGCCGGTTACCGCGGCCCGCAGGAGTTCGCCGGGCAGCGGGTCGTCGTGGTGGGCGGCGGCACCTCTGCCGTACAGCATCTGATGGAGATCGCCGAGGTCGCGGCGGACACGGCCTGGGTGACCCGGCGGCCGCCGGCCTTCCGCGAGGGCCCCTTCGACGAGGAGCACGGCCGCGCCGCCGTGGCCCTGGTCGAGGACCGCGTCCGCCAGGGCCTGCCACCCCGCAGCGTGGTCTCGGTCACGGGCCTGCCGATGACCGAGGAGATGCGGCGGGCCCGGGAGCGGGGTGTGCTCGTCCGCCGGCCGATGTTCGACCGCATCACGGAGGACGGCGTCCGCTGGGCCGACGGCACCGCCTACCCGGCCGACGCGATCCTCCTGGCCACCGGCTTCCGCCCGGTCATCGACCACCTCACCCCGCTCCGCCTCCGCGACCCGGGCGGCGGCATCCGCATGGACGGCACGCGTACGGTCCGCGACCCCCGCGTCCACCTCGTCGGATATGGCCCTTCGGCCAGCACCATCGGTGCGAACCGGGCGGGACGCGCCGCCGCACGCGACATCCGGCAGTTGCTGGAACGTGTGCCGGTGGTCGTCTGAGGCGGAGAGGGGGGCATCGGTGGCTCATTCGAACCGCGTCGGGTCGCCCGCTCCCCTGCGGACGATCTCGGTCTCACCGCCGGAGAAGTCGATGACCGTGGTCGGCTCGGTGCCGCAGTCGCCCGAATCGACCACCGCGTCCACCACGTGGTCGAGCCGTTCCTTGATCTCCCAGCCCTGGGTCAGCGGTTCGTCCTCGTCGGGCAGGAGCAGGGTGCTGGAGACCAGCGGCTCGCCCAGTTCGGCGAGCAGGGCCTGCGCGACGACGTGGTCGGGGATGCGGACCCCGACCGTCTTCTTCTTCGCGTGCAGCAGCTTGCGCGGCACTTCCTTCGTCGCCGGGAGGATGAAGGTGTAGCTGCCGGGCGTCGCGGCCTTGATGGCGCGGAACACGTCGTTGTCGATCTGGACGAACTGGCCGAGCTGCGCGAAGTTCTGGCACACCAGCGTGAAGTGGTGGCGGTCGTCGAGGTTTCGGATGGACCGGATGCGGTCGATGCCGTCACGGCTGCCCAGCTGGCAGCCGAGGGCGAAACAGGAGTCCGTCGGATAGGCGACGAGCGCGCCCGAGCGGATGCTGTCGGCCACGCTGCCGATGGTGCGCGGTTGCGGGTTTTCGGGGTGCACATCGAAGTACTTCGCCATCCGTCGAGCGTAGGCGATGTGATCGGCGATCCGCACAACCACTGGTGGTGACGACGTAACCGGTGAAGTTCGTTGACGAGCGGCTATGGCGACTTACTAGATCAACTAGCTAAACAATTGCTTAACTGAGCAGAACGTCTAGACAACGTTGTCAGCCCCCTGCAGAGTGTTCCGCCGAGAACGGATTCCCCCCATCCACGTTGGGAGCTGGGTGTGAACATGAGAAGGAGACTGGCCACTTTGGTGGGCGCGTTGACCGCTGTCGCCGCCTCGTTGTGCGGAGCGTCGATGCCGGCTCAGGCGGCAGCCGTGCCGGGATTCCACGTCAGTGACGGACGGCTGCTGGACGCGAACGGTAAGGACTTCGTCCTGCGGGGCGTGAACCACGCCCACGCCTGGTACCCGGACCGGACGGCCAAGGCGCTGGCGGACCTCAAGGCGCGCGGCGCCAACTCGGTGCGCATCGTGCTCGGCACCGGGGACCGCTGGGCGAAGAACGACACGGCGGACGTCGCCGCGGTGGTCGACCAGTGCAAGAAGAACCGGCTGATCTGCGTATTGGAGGCGCACGACACCACGGGGTACGGGGAGCAGAGCGGCGCCGCGTCGCTGTCCCGCGCGGTGGACTACTGGATCAGCGTCCAGAACGCCGTGAAGGGGCAGGAGAAGTACGTCATCCTGAACGTGGGCAACGAGCCCTACGGGAACACCGATTACGGCAGCTGGGCTTCCGACACGTCGGCCGCCGTCAAGCGGCTGCGTACCGCCGGGTTCGCGCACACGCTGATGGTGGACGCGCCCAACTGGGGCCAGGACTGGTCGTTCACCATGCGGGACAACGCGGCCGGCGTCTTCAAGAGCGACCCCCAGCACAACACCGTGTTCTCGGTCCATATGTACGGCGTCTTCGACACGGCCGCCGAGGTCGACGACTACCTCAACCGGTTCGTCAAGGCCGGCCTGCCCCTCGTGGTCGGCGAGTTCGGGGACAAGCACTCGGACGGCGACCCGGACGAGGACGCGATCATGTCCCGTACGCAGCAGCTCGGCCTGGGGTATCTGGGCTGGTCCTGGAGCGGTAACGGCAGCGACGTCGCGTACCTCGACATGGCCACCGGTTTCGACACCAGTCGGCTGACCGGCTGGGGCAAACGGTTCTTCGACGGGGCCGACGGCATCAAGCAGACCGCCCGCGAGGCCGGCGTCTTCGGCAACTGACCAACCGTCAGCCACCGAGCCGGTCCGGGGGGGGGGGGGGGGGGGGGGGAGGGGGGGGGGGGAGGGGGACAGACCCTGGCTTTAACAAACTTGGGGAGGGGGGTCCGTTTGTTTCTCCATTTTCTGCCTTGCACGACTTTTT
>NZ_JBVHPN010000013.1:0-264001 GCF_055567935.1 Streptomyces sp. NPDC026301
GTGGGTGGGTGGGGTGGGGAGAAGGGGGGGAAGGGGGGGGGGGGCAAGAGAGGGCCCCCCCCCCCCCCCCACAGTTGCTCCCCCCCCCCCCCCCCCCCCCCCACCGCCCTTCTTTTCGTACTTACCGAGGCTGCCATTTGGCGGAAAACCACCTGACGCGCAACCTTGCCAACACCTACTGGCGCACTTACATTCAACTCAACTCGCCAGTAACACCGGCGGTAACACCCGGCGCGCGGCCCGACCCCCGCGCTCGCCCCACCCCCACGCGCCTCGCTCTTCTCCCCCCACTCATCGATCACGCACGCATCGAAGGGGACAGCAGCCATGAAAGACGCACACGGCAGACCGGTCACGGGACGCGTCAGCGCACGGAAGTTCGCCGTGCTCGCCGTCCCGGCCTTCGCGGGCACGGCGGCCCTGGCCATCGCGCTGGCCAACGGGGCGCTGGCGGCGTCCTTCGCCGTATCCGGCCAGCAGTTCAAGGTCTCGGCGAGCAGCCTCGACGGGGACGGCTTCGCGCAGTACGGCAGCGTGGACGCGAACGCCCGCGGCGAGCTGCTGCCGGTCGCGGTGACGGCCATCAAGAAGGCGGAACTGAACGACCTCTGCCAGTCGGTGGTCACCAAGCTGCCCGTACTGGGCAACATCTCGCTCAACCTGACAGCGGGCACGGGCGGCAAGCCCGTCGAGGCCGAGAACCTCTACGTGGACGCCACCCAGCTCTCCGGCAACGCGTCCTTCCACAACATCGAGATCGGCCGGGACGCCTCGACGCTGGACAAGGGGCCGGCCGACGCGCAGGGCATGCAGGACGCGTTCTCCCAGCAGGCCGACGACGTGCACATCACCGGCCTGAAGCAGACCGCCTGGGCGACCAACGCGGGCACCTTCAAGCTCTCCGGCCTGAGCATGAAGATCAGCAAGGGCAAGAAGGAATGCTTCTGACCCGGCGACCGGCGGCCCGGCAGTCGGCCGACGGCGCGGCGCGGCCGCGCTCCGCCTGGTGGCGCTGGCGCAAGGGGCGTCCCTTCTGGGGCGGCCTGGCCACCGTCCTGGCGGGCGCCGAGATCTGCGCGATCCCGCTGGCCCCGCTGAAGATCATGCTGCAGCAGGGCATCGCCGGCGTCCCGTCCGTGCTGATGGGGCTGGTGATGATCGTCATGGGCCTGACGGCCTGGTTCACGCCGCAGTACCGCGGCCCGGCAGGCGTACTGACCGTCCTGATGGCGGCCGCCGCGCTGGTCATGTCCAACCTCGGCGGCTTCCTCATCGGCACCCTGATCGGCATCCTCGGCGGCGCCCTGATGTTCGCGTGGCAGCCCCTGCCCGCCGCCGCTGATCCGCTGCCCGGCGCCCCGGCCGCGCCGACCGCTCCGTGAGCCGCGGAGCCCGTCGCCCCCGGCCCCTCCACCGACCCACCCCCCGCACCTCCGCACCGGTAACCGCACGTTCACCCGCAACGGCAACCGTGAAGGAGCTCCCCCCGATGAGGCACCTCAGATCCCGCACGTACGCCCGTCCGCACGCCCGCACCCTGCTCGCCACCGCCACCGGCATCGCGGCGGCCGGCGCGCTGTGCCTGTCCGCCGCCGGTACCGCGACCGCGGCGGCGCCCGCCGCACCCGGAATCGCGGCCGGCTCCACCACCGTCACCCCCGCAGGGCACGCCTTCGCCGCGAAGCTCAGCGGCAAGGCCACCTTCAAGGCCGGTTCGGTGACCGTGACCTGTACGGTCTCGAACGCCACCGGCAAGGTCCCGGACGCGCCGGCGAATCACAACGACGCGGGCGCGGTGGCCAGTACGATCACCGCCCCGACGTACAGCTCCTGCACGACGAGCATGGCGGGCGTCAGCGCCACCGTCACCACCAGCGGCACCTGGGGCGTGGCCATGCAGAACGGCGCGCCCAGCACCGCGGCCATGAACATCCCCCAGGGCGGCGTCGTCGTGAAGACCAGCGGCCTCGCCACCTGTACGGTCACGGCGGCGCCCGGCGGCCCCGCCACCGTCAACGGCACGTGGACCAACGGCGCGCCGTCCACGCTCACCTTCTCCGGCGCCTCGGTCCCGGTGACCGTCACCGGCGGTTTCGGCTGCCCGACCAGCGCGACCACCTCGACGTTCGGCGCCACCTATACGGTGTCGGACACCACCGACCCGGCCGCGCAGATCACCGTCACCGGCTGACACCCCTGACCGGGTGACCGGCCGGCCCGCATATCGTCCGAGTGGCGCGGCACGGCCGCCGGGCGGATGCTGGACGGGCGACGATCCGACGGCGCGGTGCTCACCGGAGTACCGCGCCGTCCACGTGCGCCAGGCCACACGAGAGGCCCCAGTTCCGCCGGATCGCAGCGACAAGGATCACAGGCATACTTTCCCGGTGTCCGGTTTGCCGCCGACGTCGGCCCTGCAATGAGGCGGTTTTCCTGCATTCCCTTATGCAACTGTGCACACTCCGTGACGATCCGATCTGCCCCTATGGTCGGTGTTCGCCCGTCGGTGGCCCGGCGGGCGATTGTTTTGCAGTCGTCCCAGAGAGCGCAGGCGAGCGAACACGTGCCGACGCACACTTCCGTCGCACCCGGTCCCCGTACCCGTACGAAGAGTCCGTCCAGCACGTCGGCGCACGGCGCCACGGTCGTCGACCCGGCCATGGCGAAACGGGCCGTCTCGGCGGCCGCGCTCGGTAACGCGATGGAGTGGTTCGACTTCGGCGTCTACAGCTACATCGCGGTCACCCTCGGACAGGTGTTCTTCCCGTCCGGGAATCCGACCGCGCAGTTGCTGTCGACGTTCGGAGCGTTCGCGGCGGCCTTCCTCGTGCGGCCCATCGGCGGCATGGTCTTCGGTCCGCTCGGCGACCGTATCGGACGCCAGAAGGTCCTCGCCATCACCATGATCATGATGGCGATCGGCACCTTCGCGATCGGCCTGATCCCCTCGTACTCCGCCATCGGCGTCGGGGCCCCGATCCTGCTGCTGATCGCCCGCCTGGTGCAGGGCTTCTCCACCGGCGGTGAGTACGGCGGCGCCTCGACCTTCATCGCCGAGTACTCGCCCGACAAGAAGCGCGGCTTCCTCGGCAGCTGGCTGGAGTTCGGCACGCTGGCCGGCTACATCGGCGGCGCCGGCCTGGTCACGCTGATGACCGCGCTGCTCAGCCACGACGACCTGCTCTCCTGGGGCTGGCGGATCCCGTTCCTGATCGCGGGCCCGATGGGCATCATCGGCCTGTACCTGCGGATGCGCCTGGAGGAGACCCCGGCCTTCGCGGAGATGGAGAAGGAGGCCGCGGAGCAGGAGAAGGAGCGCCGCGCCGCCGAGAAGAAGACCGGCATCCGCGACATGGTCTTCGGCCAGTGGCGCGCGATGCTGCTCTGCATCGGCCTGGTCCTGGTCTTCAACGTCACGGACTACATGCTGCTGTCGTACATGCCCAGCTACCTGACCTCGGAGCTGAAGTACGACGAGACGCACGGCCTGCTGGTCGTACTGGCCGTGATGGCCGTGATGATGTGCGTCCAGCCGTTCGCGGGCCGGGCCTCCGACCGCTTCGGCCGCCGCCCGGTCATCGCCGCCGGCTGCGTCGGATTCTTCGTCCTCTCCATCCCGGCGCTGCTGCTGATCCGCCAGGGCTCGCTGGCCGCGATCGGCCTGGGCATGGCCGCGCTCGGCCTGCTGCTGGTCTGCTTCACCTCGACGATGCCGTCCACGCTCCCCGCGCTCTTCCCCACGAAGGTCCGCTACGGCTCCCTCTCGATCGGCTTCAACATCTCCGTCTCGCTCTTCGGCGGCACGACCCCGCTGGTCGTGACGGCCCTGATCAGCGCGACCGGCGACAAGATGATGCCCGCGTACTACATGATGGCCGCCGGCGTCATCGGCGGTATCGCGGTGTGGAAGATGACCGAGAGCGCCGGCCGCCCGCTGCCCGGCTCCAAGCCCGCGGTGGCCAGCGAGGCCGAGGCCCGCGAACTGCGCACAGCGGCCTGACCCCGCCACCGCCCGCACCGACTGCACGACGGAGCCCCCTACCGCCCCGGCAGGGGGCTCCGTCGTGGGCGCGTCCGCCCGTGGGGCGCCCGGGGGTCGCGTGGGGCGATGCGGCAGGATGACGGCATGAGCATCGTGAAGATCAATGTGCTGACCGTCCCCGAGGAGCAGCGGGAGGTGCTGGAGAAGCGCTTCGGCGCCCGGGCCGGTGCCGTGGAGTCCTCGGACGGCTTCGAGTGGTTCGAGCTGCTGCGCCCGGTGGAGGGCACCGACCAGTACCTCGTGTACACCCGCTGGCGTGACGAGGAGTCCTTCCAGGCGTGGATGGAGGGCCCGATGAAGGCCGCGCACCAGGGCGGCGGCGAGGGTGGCGAGCGTCCGAAGCCGGCCGCTTCCGGCTCCACCGTGTGGTCGTTCGAGGTCGTCCAGCAGGCCGCCCCGAAGCAGGGCTGAGCCGCGTGACGGGGGATTGCGCGACCGGCCGCCGGGCGTGGACGGTCGGCGAGGAGCCGGTCGCCTCGTCCGGGGCCGCCGCCCTCCTGCGGGCCTACCTCGCCGAGGTGGCGTCCCGCTGGTACCGCCGCCCTGCCACCGACGAGGAGCTGGACCGGGCCGTCGCCGAGGACCCGGTCGAGGACCTGACGCCGCCCGCCGGGGCCTTCCTGATGGCCCGGTACGGCGACGAGCCGGGCGGCTGCGCCGGCGTACGGCTGCTGGCTCCGGGCACGGCCGAGCTCAAGCGCATGTACGTCCGGCCCGAGCTGCGCGGCAGCGGGGGCAGCGGCGCGCTGCTGGCCGCCGCGGAGGCCGCCGCGCGCGGGCTCGGCGCCCGGCGCGTCCGCCTCGACACGCGCCTCGACCTGGTGGAGGCGATCGCCTTCTACCGGCGGTCGGGGTTCGTGGAGATACCGGCGTACAACGAGGGTCCGTACGCGCAGATCTGGTTCGAGAAGCGGCTGGACTGAGGGCGGAACGAGGGTCAGGGCGGGCCGGGGATCAGGCCGGGCCGGCCCCCGTCGTGCGGCGCTGGAGGCGTGCGTCGTCGCCGTCGTGCGGGCGCTCGCCGTCCGAGCCGCCCATCTCGGCGGTCAGCTGCTGGACGAGTTCGGTCAGGTCGGTGGGGCGGTCCTTGGTCCACCAGTCGCCGAGCAGCTCGGCCAGCGCTTCCTGGCGGGCGGCCGCGAGCCGGCTCGCGACCCGCTGCCCCGCCTCGGTGAGCACCATCGGCATCCCGTGCCGCTCCGCGAGCCCCCGCTCCTCCAGCTGCCGGGACGCCTCCGAGATCACGCCGAGCGGTACGGCGCTGCGCTCGGCGAGCAGCGCGGGCTCCACCGAGCCGTAGCGGTTCATCCGCAGCGCCATCCAGCTCGCCGCCGGTTTCAGGTCGTACCCGGCGCGCGCGGTGATCGACTGGTACAGCTTCTTGCGGCCTTCCAGGCAGCCCAGCTTGGTGAGCGCGCGGGCGCATTCGTCGCGCGAGGACCGTTCGACCGGGTTCGAGGAGAGCACCTCGGTGGTGTCCGGCGCGGTGACCGAGCCCCGCAGCGGCTCCTCCTTGAGCAGCCAGGCCAGCGCGAAGGCCAGCAGCACGACGGGCACCGCGTACAGGAAGACGTCGGTGATCGACGACGAGTAGGCGTCCAGCACGCCGGACGCCTGGCCGGGCGGCAGCTTCGCGACCGAGCGGGGGTCCTCGGCCAGCGTGCCCGGGTCCACGCCGGGCGGCAGCCGGCGGCCGGCGAGCGCGTCGGCGATCCGCGGGCCCAGCATGTTGGCGAAGACCGTGCCGAAGATCGAGACGCCGAAGGACGCGCCGATCGAGCGGAAGAAGGTCGCGCCAGAGGTGGCCACGCCCAGGTCGGCGTACGGGACGGCGTTCTGCACGATGAGCACGAGGACCTGCATGACCAGGCCGAGCCCGAGGCCGAAGACGAAGAAGTACCCGCTCATCTCCGCGACGCTGCTGGCCCGGTCGAGCTGGTGCAGGAGGAGCAGGCCCACGGCGGTGACCGCGGTGCCGGCGATCGGGAAGACCTTGTAGCGCCCCGTACGGCTGACGAGCTGGCCCGAGACCGTGGAGGAGAGCAGCATGCCGACCACCATCGGCAGCATGTGCACGCCGGACATGGTCGGCGAGACGCGGTGGACGACCTGGAGGAACGTCGGCAGGTAGGTCATCGCGCCGAACATCGCGAAGCCGATGACGAAGCCGATGGCCGAGGTGAGCGCGAAGGTGCGGATCGTGAAGAGGCGCAGCGGCAGCACGGGCTCGGCTGCCCTGCGTTCGACCAGTACGAAGGCGCCGAGGAGCAGCACGCCGAGCACGCCGAGGCCGATGATCTGCCAGGAGCCCCACGGGTAGCTGACGCCGCCGAGCGAGGTCATCAGCACGAAGCAGGCGGCGACCGCGGCGATCAGGACCGTGCCGGGGTAGTCGATGCGGTGCGGGGTGCGGCTCGACGGGATGTGCAGCACGGCGGCGATGACGATGAGCGCGACCGCGCCGATGGGCAGGTTGATGTAGAAGACCCAGCGCCAGGTGAGATGGTCGACGAAGAGGCCGCCGAGGAGCGGCCCGAGGACGCTCGTCCCGCCGAAGACCGCGCCGAACAGTCCCTGGTACTTGCCGCGCTCGCGGGGCGGCACGATGTCGCCGACGATCGCCATCGACAGCACCATGAGGCCGCCGCCGCCCAGGCCCTGGACGGCGCGGAAGGCGATGAGCTGCGGCATGTTCTGCGCGATGCCGCACAGCACGGAGCCGATGAGGAAGATGACGATGGCGGTCTGGAAGAGTTTCTTGCGGCCGTACTGGTCGCCGAGCTTGCCCCACAGCGGGGTGGCCGCCGTGGAGGCCAGGAGGTAGGCGGTGACCACCCAGGAGAGGTGGTCCAGGCCGCCGAGCTCGCTGACGATCGTGGGCAGCGCGGTGGCGACGATGGTCTGGTCGAGCGCCGCGATCAGCATGCCGAGCAGCAGCGCGCCGATCGCCACCAGGACGGTCCGCTGCGGCCGGTCCTCGGCGGGGACGGCGGGAGCGCTGGTGTCCTGCGCCATGGACGTCTCCTTACGTCGGAACCGCGGCGGCGGGCGGACACGGGCGGGCCCGGCCGCGGCCGGGGAGCGGAGCCGCACTCCCCGTCCGGATCATTTTGCCCCGCTATGGCCCGTCGGGCGATGTGTTGGACTCCACTTGTTCACGTCCGGGCGCCCTGTGCAGGAGGCGGCGGCGTCTGGATAATCGCAGCCGACGACGAGGGAGGGGACCCGTACGTGGAGGCCAGGAACTGCCCGACCTGCTTAGCCCCCGCTCGGACCGACGGCCGCCCCGGCTGCCGGTGCGAGCAGGCGGTGGCGCCGGATTTCGACCCCCTGCACATCCGGCCGTACGTCACGCTGCCGGACGCGCCCGACCCGGACGATCCGCCGGACCCGCCCCGCAGGCCGCGCGCGTTCACGGTGCGGGCCTACGGTCCGCCGGCGTTCCCGCCGCCTTCGTACGTCCGGGTGGAGCGGCCGCCGTACGCGCCGCCGCCGTACTCCTCGCTGCCGGCCCCCGAGCCGTACGCCACCCAGGCCGATGAGCCGGTCCCGGAGCCGTACTCCGGGGAGACGCCCGACCGGCGGCGCGCCGCGCTCCCCGTCGTGGGTCCGGTGGCGTTCATGGACCCGCCGCCGGAGGCCGCTCCCGTCATGGGGCGGGCGGGCGGGCAGACGGTTCCGCCCGCGCCCCGGCGGCACGGCCGGTCCGCGCTGCTGGCCGGGCTCGTGGTCACCGCGGCGGCCGGTTCGGTCTGCGCGGCGCTCTTCGGCGGTGAGCTGCGGCCCGCGGGCGGGACGGGTCAGGCGCTGCCCGACCTCGGCGGACGCTCCAGCGCCGACCTGCCCACCGAGGAGGCCGGGGAAGCCGGGGAAGCCGCGCGGGCCCGGCCGACCGCCCCGGCCGCGGCCTCCCGCTCGGCCGCCCGGCTGCCCGGTGCGCGGACCGTCGACGCGGCCCTGCTGTCCGAGGGCGCGAACGGCCCGGAGGTCGTCGAGCTGCAGCGGCGGCTGGCGCAGCTGGCCCTGTACGCCGGCGCCGCGGACGGCCGGTACGACGCCGGGGTGACCGCCTCCGTGGCCCGTTACCAGCGGGCGTACGGCGGGACCGGCGATCCGTACGGCGTCTACGGCCCCGTGACCCGTGCCTCACTGGAGTCGCGCACGGCCCGGCCCTGACGCCTCTGACCGGCCCTTTTCCGCTCCGTACCACTTCGCCCCCTTGGTCCTTCGGCCAGGGGGGCCTGGCGTATGGCGGCAGCGCTTTGTATCGTGGATGAACAAAGTGGTTCCGCCCGTTTTCCCTGACCGGCGGGCGGAGCCGCTCTTGTTCTCGCGTCGCTCTCGTTCTCGCACCACTTCAGCCCTCCAGCCGAGGAGCCCGCCATGACGGCACCCCGCACGCTCACCGCCCGCGCGCTGCTGCTCGACATGGACAGCACCATCGTCAACTCCGAGGCCGTCGTCGAGCGCTGCTGGCGCCGCTGGGCCGCCGAGCAGGGCATGGCCGCCGAGGACGTGCTGAAGGTCGTGCACGGCCGCCAGGGCTGGGCCACCATGGCCGCGCTCCTCCCCGACCGCCCGATGGAGCAGAACCACGAGGACAACCGGCGGATGCTGGCACAGGAGACCGCGGACACCGACGGCGTCGTACCGGTACCGGGCGCGCCCGCCTTCATGGCCGCGCTCGACGGCGTGCCGCACGCCCTGGTGACCTCCGCGAGCGTCCCGCTGGCCGACGCCCGGATGGGCGCCGCCGGGCTGGCGATGCCGGCCGTACGGATCACCGCTGAATCGGTGAGCGCGAGCAAGCCGGACCCGGAGGGCTTCCTCAAGGGCGCCGCCGAGCTGGGCTTCGCCCCCGAGGACTGCCTCGTCTTCGAGGACTCCGAGGCGGGCATCCGGGCCGGCCAGGCCGCCGGGATGCGGGTCGCCGGCGTGGGCGAGCGGGCCGCGGCCTTCGCGCCGACGGTGCAGGTGGACGACCTGACGCAGGTACGCGTCGAGGTACTGCCCGAGGGCGGCGTGCGGCTGCACTTCGCCGTCTGAGGGCGCGAGCGACCAGGAACCACGAGGGGCGCCACCCGGCCGGGTGGCGCCCCTCGACGCTGTCACGGCGCGCTCAGCCCGCGATCGCCTCGTACAGGCTGAAGCCCGCGAGCACGATCATCACGCAGGCCGCGATCTTCGTGATGAGCTTCAGGGGGACGAACCGCATCAGCGTGCGGCCGCCCAGGATGCCGAGCGCGGCCACCGCCCACAGGGCGAGCACGGCACCGACGCCGACGGAGACGGGATCGCTGTAGCGGGCCGCGAGGTTCGCCGTCATGATCTGCGTGAGGTCACCGAACTCGGCGACCAGGATCATCATGAAGCCGGCCCCGGAGACCTTCCAGAAGCTCTGGTCGGCGGGCTTCTTGACCTCTTCCTCGTCGTCGTCCTTCTTGAACAGCAGCACGGCGGCGCCCGCCAGGAAGAGCACGCCGACGATGCCCTGGACCAGGCGGTGCGGCAGCAGGGTAAGCACGCTGCCCGCGGCGATGGCGAGCGCGACGTGCACCAGGAAGGCCGCCGCGACGCCGACGAACACGTACGACGCGCGGTAGCGGGTGCCGAGCATCAGCCCGGCCAGTGCGGTCTTGTCGGGCAGCTCGGCGAGGAAGACGACGCCGAAGACGACGGCTGCGACGGAAAAGCTGAACACGGGGTGGAATACCTCGTTCGATAGGGCCGCACCGAAAGGGGCCCGGGAAGAGGGGTCGCTTCGGCACGGCAGCGTCGGACACTGCGGCCGAAGGTCTCGCTGGCGTACGGAAACGATCCCGCGGATCCGATCCGTACGCTCCGGGCGCCGGCGGGTCCATCCATCGCGCGCGTGCGAAGCACGCTCCACCAGGGGTGGTGGTCGGGCGACGGGTGGGACCGCAGTATGTCGACGGTCCGGCGAAGAGCTACTCCCCTTCTGCTGGGACCAAGCGTACGCGGTGCAGCCGCCCGCGGGCGACCAGCTCCAGTACCACCGATACCGCGACCGCCTGCACGGCCAGCAGCGCCACCAGGACGAACAGCTGCACCGCACCGGCCTGAACGGGTGAAGCGCCGCCCAGCAGCATGCCGACGAACGCGCCCGGCAGTGTGACCAGCCCCACCGTCCGGGTCTGGTCGAGGCCCGGCAGCAGCGCCTCGGAGGCGACCGGCCGGGCCACCTCCATCCGCGCCTCCCGGTCGAGCAGCCCCAGCGCCAGGCCCGCCTCCACCTCGCCGCGCCGGGACTCCAGCTCGTCCAGCGCGCGCCGCCCGCTCAGTACCGTCGCCGTGAGCGCCCCGCCGATGAGGATGCCGGTCACCGGGATGAGGGTGACCCCGCGGGGCGGCACCAGGCCGGTCAGCAGCAGCACGGCGACCACCGGCAGCACGCCCGCGGCGATCGGCGCCGCGGCCCACCACCACGTGCGGTTGGGGGTGATCCGGCGGCCCGCCGTCCGCACCGCGACCAGGAACATCAGCAGCAGGAAGCAGACCAGCAGCGGGGCCGCGCGCACCACCCAGCCGATGAGGAAGGAGACGGCGGCGAGCTGGGCGGCGGCGCGCAGGCCCGCGACGGCGATGTCCCGGGCGTGGTCCAGCCGGCACAGCGCGGCGACCGTCACGGCGGCGACGAGCAGCACCCCGAGCACGACCGCGAGGGTGACGTTGACCGGCAGCAGCACACGATCACCTTAAGGACTCCGGGCCGGCCGGCACGGTCAACGGACGCATGTTCGGCGCGTGCTGGCGGCGCGTCACCTCTTGATCTGACGTGGGCATGTCGCCACTCTGTTACCTGGAACCCGCACGACTTCCCTTGTCCCCCCACATCAACGGGAGTTCCGATGTCCAAGGTCTACGCGCGTCGCGCATCCCTCGCCGCCGGTTCGGCCGCGGCCCTCGTCTGCACACTGCTGCTCAACGGCCAGTCCGCCCAGGCCGCGCCGCCCGCGCCGCCGAGCGCCGCCACCGCCCGTACGTACCTCGCCGAGATCAAGGAACAGGCCGAGGGCCCGCAGGACGGCTACAGCCGCGACAAGTTCCCGCACTGGAGCGACCAGGGCGGCAGCTGCAACACCCGTGAGGTCGTCCTCAAGCGCGACGGCAAGGACGTCGAGACGGACGGCAGCTGCGCCGCGGTGAGCGGCAGCTGGACCTCCCCCTACGACGGCGCGACCTGGACGCAGTCCTCGGACGTCGACATCGACCACGTCGTACCGCTCTCCGAGGCGTGGAAGTCCGGCGCCGCCGACTGGACCACCGACCGCCGCGAACAGCTCGCCAACGACCTCACGCACTCCCAGCTCATCGCGGTCACCGACAACGTGAACCAGGAGAAGGGCGACCAGGACCCGGCCGAGTGGCTGCCGTCGAAGACCTCTTACCACTGCGAGTACGCGCGGATGTGGGTATGGGTCAAGCACGAGTACGGCATGACCGCCGACTCCGCGGAGAAGGCCGCGCTGAAGAAGATCCTCGACGGCTGCTGACCGGGCGGCCGCCGACCCGCGGCCACCACCGACCGGGCGGCTCCGCCCTCCATCCCCATGCCCGGCGGAGCCGCCCGACCTCCCTCCGGCCGCCGCCCCTGAAGCGGGGTGCTCCTATCCTCGGAGCCGAGTGCGGGCGGCCGTCCGTACGGGGTGCGGGCACACCGGCCCGCGCGAGGGAGGACCGCGATGACCGGACTGCGGCTCGGACCGCTGCTGCGCTACGTGGACGAGGACAGCGCGACGGTGTGGGTGAAGACCGCGGCGCCCTGCGAGGTGACCGTGGCGTGCGGCAGCGGCGTCACCGGCGCGGACCGCACCTGGCAGGTCGCCGGGCACCACTACGCGCTGGTGCCCGTCGAGGGCCTGGCGCCGGGCGAGGAGACGCCGTACCGGGTCCTGCTGGACGGGGAGCAGGTCTGGCCGCTGCCGGACAGCCCGTACCCGCCCTCCGTCATCCGCACCCTGCCCGCCGAGGGGCGCGGCCCGCTCTCCGTGGCGTTCGGCTCCTGCCGCTGGGCCGCGCCGCCCTCGGGCGGCAAGAGCCACCTGGCCGCGGTGCCGGGCGTGCCGGGCGAGCACCACGACCCGGCGGGCCCCGACGCACTGGACACCCTCGCCGCCACGCTGGCCCGCGATCCGGCCCGTCCCCGCCCCGACGTGCTGCTGCTCCTGGGCGACCAGGTCTACGCCGACCAGACCTCGGAGGCGACCGCGGCGCTGCTGGCCCGCCGCCGCGACACCGCGCGCCCGCCGTGGACGCAGGTGGCGGACTACGAGGAGTACACCCACCTCTACGACGAGTCCTGGCTGGACCCGGAGGTGCGCTGGCTGCTCTCCACGGTCCCCAGCTGCATGATCTTCGACGACCACGACGTGATCGACGACTGGAACACCTCGGCCGCCTGGCTGACCCGGATGCGCGCGACCCCGTGGTGGCGCGACCGGATCCTCGGCGGCCTGATGTCGTACTGGGTCCACCAGCACCTGGGGAACCTCTCCCCCGCCGACCTCGCGCGCGACGAGCTGTACGCCCGGGTGCGGGCGGCGGCGGACGGCACCGCGCTCGTACGGGACTTCGCCGCGGCGGCGGACGCCGACCCGACCTGCGCGCGCTGGAGCTACCGGCGCGACTTCGGGCGGGTACGCCTGGTCATGGTCGACACGCGCGCCACCCGCGTCCTGGAGGAGGGCGGCCGGGCGATGCTCGACGCGGAAGAGGCGAAGTGGGTGCGGCAGGAGGTGCTGGACGGACCCGGCAGCTACGACCACCTGCTGATCGGGAGTTCGCTGCCGTGGCTGCTGCCCCACCTGGTGCACGACGCGGAAGTCTGGAACGCGGCGCTGTGCCGCGGCGCGCGCGGCCCGGGGTGGGCGCGGCGCGGTGAAGCGCTGCGCCAGCGGGCCGATCTGGAGCACTGGGCCGCCTTCCCGGAGTCCTTCGCGGCGCTGGCCGACCTGATCTCGGAGGCCGCCGACGGGCCGGCCGCGCCGGCCACCGTGTGCGTCCTGTCCGGCGACGTGCATCACGCGTACGTGGCCGAGCCGCACTGGCCCGAGGGGGCGGGCCCGGCGGGCCGCGTCCTGCAGCTGACCTGCTCGCCGGTGCACAACAGCATCCCGGCGGTGATGCGGGTGGGCTTCCGCTTCGGCTGGAGCCGGGCGGGCCGGTGGCTGGGACGCGCGCTGTCCCGGCACGCGCGGGCCGGCCGGCCGCCGGTGTCCTGGCGCCGCACCGGCGGCCCGTGGTTCGGCAACCAGCTGATGACCCTCACCCTGCGTGGCCGCGACGCCCGGCTGAGCCTGGACCAGGCCCGCGAGGCGACGGACGCCGCGAGCGGACGACGGTCGGCACGCCTGGAGCGCGTACTGGAGCGGTCCCTGACGTGATCCGGCGGGCGGCGACCGGGGACTGCGCACCCTCTTGACGAGTCCACTGGTCTGGACCAAAGTGACGGTCACGGCAAAGGTTCAGACCAAGCACAACAAACGCTTGAAGTTGCAAGCACCAATAAGGCACGCCTAACCTCAGGTCTCTCGGTTACGTCCCCAACCGCAGGAGTCCCTGTCATGTCCACACCTCTCCCCTCGTTCACCGAACGCGCCCGCCCCCACGCGACGGCGCTCTTCCGCATCGTCACCGGCCTGCTCTTCGCCTGCCACGGCGCCTCCTCGCTCTTCGGCGTCCTCGGCGGCGCGATGGGCCAGGGCGGCACCGTCCCGACCGGTACCTGGCCGGGCTGGTACGCCGCGGTCATCCAGCTCGTCGGCGGCCTCCTGGTGCTGCTCGGCCTCGGCACCCGCACCGCCGCCCTGATCAGCTCCGGCTCCATGGCGTACGCATACTTCTCCGTCCACCAGGGCGAGGCGCTGTGGCCGATCCAGAACGGCGGGGAGGCGTCCGCGATGTTCTGCTGGGCCTTCCTCCTGCTGGTCTTCACCGGCCCCGGCGCCTGGGCGCTGGACCGCGTCTTCTTCGGCCCCGGCGACCGGGACGAGAGCGCCGCTCCGGCCGCGCCCCGGCGGGAGCCCAGCGCCGCCTGACCCGCCGCCCGGCAGCACCACTCTCCGCTCAGCCCTGAGGGCCGCCTGTCCCGGCGGCCCTCAGGTCGTTCCCGGCCCCGCTACCTCGCCGCGTGCTTGAACGGCACCGAGAAGCAGCCCAGCCGGTCGCCCGCCATGCCGGCGTGCCCCTGCCCGGTGTGCGTCTTGTGGTCGTGGATCACCACGGACCGTGCCTCACCCGGCCGGAACCACCACGAGTGCTTCGACGCCATCGAGGCGTCGCCGTCGGAGTCCGTGGTGAAGTCCAGCCACACCTCGTTCTCCGGATTGGCGTACTTCGGGTCGGTGGACGGCTGATGCGGGTCCTTCCGGTTCTGGTAGTGCGGCCCGGAGTCGTCCGGCTTCTCACCGCACGGCTTGGTGTGGACGTGCGCACCGTAGGTGCGATGCGGCTCAAGCCCCCGCACCTTCAGCCGGATGGTCATCCCGCGCTCGTTCTTCCACTGCGCGACCATGATCCGCGCGTTGGCCGGCACCTTCTTCGTGTTGTACGTCACCGCGTCGGAAGGGTCGAACTCCGACACCGGGGTGAACCGGCTGTCCTTGCCCACCACGAGGTCTCCGCCGCCGGGTGTGCCACCGTGCACGGGCGCCGCAACAACCGGCGCCGCCAGTAACAGTGCCGCCATCGCGCCCGTCAGAATTCCTGCCGCCATCCCACGTCCTCCTTGTCACTCCCCGTAGGCGCGCGGACGCGCGCCGGATCCCCCGTGTAGCCCAGCAGGGGATCTCACCGGCAGGAAACGCGTGATTCGGACAACACCTGCGGCCCCTGGCTCCGATCTCCGGACATCCCAGGCGTACGCTGTACAGCTGTACGAGCGACAAGCCGCCCCTGCCGCTGCCATGCGACGTCGCGGCCGGGGACGACTTGGAGTAATGAGGTGCTGGAGAGTCTGGGGGCGCTGGCCGATCCCCCGTGGATTTATCTGATCGTCGGGCTGTGTGTACTGCTCGACGTCTTCGTGCCCTTCCTGCCGAGCGGCGTGCTGCTGATCGCCGCCGCGACGGCCGCCGGGACCCGGTCCGCCGCCGTCGGCGTCTCCCCGGTGCGCGGTGACTCCGGCCTGCCGGACCTGCTCGCGCTCGCCCTGTGCGCCGCGACCGCTTCGGTACTGGGCGACCTGGCCGCCTACCGGGTGGCCTGGCGCGGCGGCGATCGCTTCGACCGCGCCATCGCTCGCTCGCGCCGCCTGACCGCCGCGCAGGAACGTCTCGGCACCGCGCTCACCCGGGGCGGTGGGACCATCGTCGTACTGGCCCGCTTCGCGCCCGCCGGGCGCTCCGTGGTCAGCCTCGGCGCGGGCGTCGCCCACCGCACGGTCCGCGAGTTCCTGCCCTGGTCGATGGTGGCCGGGGTGGCCTGGGCGGCGTACAGCGTGGCGCTGGGCTACTTCGGGGGCCACCTGCTGGGCGCCACGTGGTTCAGCACCGCGGTCTCGTTCCTCGCCCTCTTCGCCGCCGGCTCCGCCGCGCTGTACGTGATGCGCCGCCCGGAGCGCCGGCCCGCACACTCGGGCTGACGTCCGGCGCCGGTCCGCCTAAAACGCGTCTTTCGGATCAGCCCGTACCGCCTCCGGCACCACCGCGATCGGGCACAGCGCGTGCAGCAGCACGGCGTGGGCGACCGAGCCCAGGCGGCGGCCGACCGGCAGCCTCCGGCGGTGCCGCCCGACCACCACCAGGTCGCTCTGCTCGGACGCCTCGACCAGCTGCCCGGCCGCGTCCGCAGGGCGCAGCGCGGCCTCCACCTCGACCTCCGGGTACCGCTCCCGGTACCCGGCGAGGACCTCAGACACCTGCCTGACCAGCGCTTGTTCGTACTCCCGCTGTGTCGTGTCGTACGCGATCAGGTAGTCGAAGGCGTTCGGTACGACCATCGGCCACATGTACGCGGCGATCACCTGGAGGGCCGCTCCGCGCCGGGCCGCCTCCTGGAAGGCGAAGCCGAGCGCGCTGCTCGCCCGGGTCTCCTCCGCCGTCGGGTCGATGCCCAGGGTGACGCGGCCGTGCGCCGGTCCCTGCCGGTGGCCGACGCCGGGCCGGGCGGCCCCGCCGTCCGCGGCCGCCGTCCGCGCGCCGCCCCGGTCCGGGCGCGGCACGACCACGACGGGGCAGGCGGCGTGCGCGGCACAGGCCATGCCGTTGGAGCCGAGCAGCAGGCTGGCGAAGCCGCCCCGGCCGCGCGAGCCGAGCACCAGGAGCTGCGCCTCGTCGCCGAGCGCGGGGAGGATCGTGTCGGTGAGGCCGTTGAGGCTGCGGAACTCGACCTCCGGCGGCCCGGCATCCCCGGCCAGCTGCTGCCGCAGCTCTTCCAGTACGGGGTCGCCGGTGCCCGCCTCGGCGTCGGCGGCGCGGGCGGCGGTGACGTACGGCCAGACGTGCACGACCTGCAGTGGCGCGGAGCGGAGCCGGGCCGCCTCCGCCGCCCAGCGCACCGCGCGCTCGCTGTCCGGGGACCCGTCCACCCCGACGATGACCGGCATGCTGTCCATGTCTGCCTCCCTGCGTTCCGCCGGGCTACCCCGCACGGGAAGTACGGTGCCAGCATGCATGACAGGCGATATAGGCGTGCATTCCGGACAGGCGGGACACGGTCGGCCAGCCGGCCGGGTGTGCCGGAGCCGGTAAAGTCGAACGTCCCCGCACCGCCCCGCCTCTGGGGCGTGCCCCTCCTCCGGGACGCGCCCTCCATCGGCCGTGCCGCCTGATCCGGGACGTCATGAACGCACACCGGCCCCACGCCGCCACCGCCGCCGACCCCTCGGCCCCCGTCCTCACCTGGGAGGAGTCGGGGGTGCGACGCTCCGCCCGCTGGCGTTCGGAGAACGGCGCGGCGCCGCCGCGGCGGGTCGAGATCGCCGACGACCGGACGAAGGCCGACGCGGCGTACAAGCTGGCCTGCGAGGGCACCGCGCTGCTCTGGCGCGGCGACTTCCACAACGCCCGCCAGCTGCTGGCCGCGCTGGCCCGTCGGATCGACCGCCGCCCCCGCAAGCCGGCCCCCGCCGACGACCCAGCCCGCGCCTTCCACCTGCACCGCGCCGCGCAGAGCCAGCGCGCCCGCATCCTCGGCATGCTGCTGGTGCCGCTCGACGCCGAGTACGGGGTCCCGCTGCACCGCGCCCCCGACGTCCGCGCGGCCTGCGCCCGGGCGTACGGCCCCGCCGCGCCGCACGCCTCCGGTGCTCCCGACGCCTCCGATGCGCCGGGCGGCGACGGTACGGATTCGGCCGTCATGGAATCGGTCGTCACGGATTCGGCCGTCACGGATTCGGTCGTCTCGCTGCGCGAGCTCCTCGGGCTCGTCGGCGCGTACGAATGGCACCGCAAGGGCGTCGAGATCCCCGCCCTCGGCGGCGAGCGCGTCCACCCGGACTACGGCGTCTTCTCGCCCCAGCGCGGCGAGTACGTCGACCTGGTCGCCGAGGCGCCGCTGCCCGGACAGCCGCCGGCGCTGGCGTTCGACATCGGCACGGGCACCGGCGTACTCGCGGCGGTACTGGCCCGGCGCGGCGTCCCGCGCGTCATCGGGACCGACCAGGACCCGCGCGCGCTGGCCTGCGCGCGGCAGAACGCCGAGCGGCTCGGCGTCGCCGACCGGGTGGAGATCGTCGAGGCGGACCTCTTCCCCGCCGGGCGCGCCCCGCTGGTCGTCTGCAACCCGCCCTGGGTACCGGCCAAGCCGACCTCCTCCGTGGAGTACGCCGTCTACGACCCCAACAGCCGGATGCTGCGCGGCTTCCTCGCGGGGCTCCCGGAGCATCTGACGCCGGGCGGCGAGGGCTGGCTGATCCTCTCCGACCTCGCCGAGCACCTCGGGCTGCGCACCCGCGCCGATCTGCTCGCCCTCTTCGACGCGGCCGGGCTGACGGTCCTCGACCGGCTGGACATCGCACCGCGGCATCCGCGCGCCCGCGACACCGCCGACCCGCTGCACGCGGCCCGCGCGGCGGAGGTCACGTCCCTGTGGCGGCTGGGGGCCGCGGCGAGCTGAGTTCAGGGCTGCTTCCGTACGTAGACGTCGACGCGGCGGCCGCGCGTCTCGGTGCTGCCAATGCGCGCGAAGTGCCGTGCCAGTACGCGCTGCTTCGTGGCCTCGCGCGCCGGTACCGGCCGGGAGGCGGGCGGTGCGGCGTCCGTGACCAGCACGATCCGGCGGTGCGCGAGCATCTCGGCCCGTATGCGCGCGGGCGGGTGCTCAACCCCCTTGAGCGTGCCGCCGGCCACCGGCCCCTGCCGCAGCGCGAGATCGTCGAGTCCCGCGAAGGCCGCCGGGCTCACCAGCTCCGTGTCGCGCCGCGCCGCGGGGAGGAAGACCACCCCGTCGCCGCTGATGCTCCGCGCGGCGACCACCTCGGCGGCCCGGAGGACGTCGTCCACCCGGCTCTGCGGGCTCCGCAGCCCGGTCTCGACGGGCAGCAGCGCCAGGAAGCCGAGCGCCGTCACGCCCGCGAGCAACGCCCCGCCGGGTATGCGTAGCCGTACGGGAAGACCGCGGACCGCGAGCGCCCGTACGGCCGTCGCGACGGCCAGGCCGGCCGGCAGCGCGAAGCCGATGTTGGTGAAGAGCACGTAGCGGTCGAGGTAGAGCGGGCGTGCCAAGGAGGCCAGCAGCAGGCCGGCCTGCGGGACGGCGAGCAGGGGGAGCGCGACGGACGCGAGGGAAAGCGCGGGCACAGGGCGGGTCTTCCGGATCTTCCCGGGGCCGCACGGGACGCGCGCGCAGACCAGGCCCGCGAGCACGAGGGCGGCGATGCCCAGCAGCGTGGTCCAGGCGACCGGCTTGATCCATGACACCTGTTCGGCCTGCGAGCGGCTGGCCAGTACGAGGGGCAGCGCCCCGGCCACCGCGAGCCCCGCCGCTCCGCACCAGCGCACGAGGACGCCGCGCAGGCCACGGCGGCGGGCCAGCAGCACGGTCACCGCGTGGGCGGGCAGCACCAGCAGCGAGAACCAGTTCAGCAGCGCGGCGCACAGCACGGCCGCGGCGTAACCGGCCCACCAACCGCGGCTCTTCCGGGCCGCGTCGGCGCCGCGGACCAAGAACCAGGTGGCGGCCGCGACGCACGCGGTCACCAGGGCGTAGGAGCGGCCCTCCTGGGCGTAGTGCTGGATGTTGGGGATCAGCGCGAGGACGAGCCCCGCGGCCAGTCCGGCCCACGGCCCGGCCAGCCGCCGCCCGGTGGCCGCCGTCACCGCTGCGGCTGCCGCGACGGCCAGTACCGACGGCAGCCGCAGCGCCACCAGGTTCGGCCCGCCGAGCGCGAAGGCGGCGTGCATCAGCGCGTAGTAGACCCCGTGCACGACGTCGACCTGGCCCACGAGGTGCCAGATCTCCGGCAGCGAACGCCGGGCCGCCTGCCAGGTCGCCGCCTCGTCCCGCCACATGCTGTGTTCGCGGGTGATGCCCCAGCAGCCGAGCGCCAGCGCGAGCAGCGCGGGGACCGCGGCGACCAGCGCGGCACGGGGCGCGGGCCACCGGTCCGCCGGCCCTGCACGGCGAACGGTGCGCCGGGGAACCAACTGGCCCGGGGGGCTGTCTATGGGGGCAAGGGCGGCATCTGAGGACATGAACTGCACACTACATCGAGTGTATACACGCAGCGTATACGGATTCGGACGCGTGCGCCGCGGACGAGCGAAGTGACCGACTCCGCCCGATCTCTCCCTCCCTTCCCCTCTCCACGGCAAAAGTGTGATCATGACACCATGAGCAGCGATATGAGGATGTCCGCAGACATCGAGCCGGAGTGGTTCCCCGAGCCGGGCGTCGCGTCGGGCACCGCCCCCGTGGCGGGCGGCGAGCTGTACTACGAAGCGGCGGGAGCGGGCCCGGCGGTGGTGCTGCTGCACGAGGGCATGCTCGATCTGACCATGTGGGACGAGCAGTTCGAGTGGCTCGCGCGGTCCGGGTACCGGGTGATCCGGTACGACGCACGGGGCCACGGCCGTTCCTCCGTCGTCGACGGGGAGTACGCCCACCACGAGGACCTCCGGGCGCTGCTCGCCCATCTCAGCATCGCCCGCGCGACGTTGGTGGGGCATTCGCACGGCGCGCGCGTCGCGCTGGACAGCGCGCTGGCCCACCCGGACGCCGTCGCCGCTCTGGTACTGGCCGCGCCCGGCATCAGCGGCCGCGCGTTCTCCGACCCGTTCCTGCTGCACCACATCAGGGAGCAGGTGGCGGCGGTGAGCGCGCCGGGCGGCGTGACGCTCTTCATCGAGCACTTCCTGCGGATGTGGGTGGACGGCCCGCACCGCGAACCGACGGCCGTGGACACCGACTTGCGCGAGCGGATACGGGTGACGGCCAGGGCCACCGTGCGGGCGCACGCCGAGGGGATGGGGCGCGGCACGGCCCTGGAGGTCGGCGCGGCGGACCGACTGGCGGAGATCGGAGTGCCGACCCTCGTCATGGACGGCGACCTCGACAGCACCGACATTTCGGCCAACGCCCATGCGATTGCCCTCGCGGTACCGGGCGCCCGACGGGCCCGTATCCCGGCCGCCGGCCACCTGGTGAACCTGGAGAACGCCGCACTGTTCGACCGCGAACTGGCCGAATTCCTACGGGGCGCCGCGTACTGACGCTGACGCGCCTCGGCCCCCGCGGAGGGTTGCCGCTCCCGCGGGGAGCCGGGTCGCGTGCCGCCCGGCGACGGGCGGCGTCAGATGCCGGGCAGTACGTCGTCGTCCACCTGCTCGACCAGCTCGAAGGACTCGCGCAGGGCGGCCAGTTTGAGCAGGCGGAGCACGATGGGCCGGAGATTCATGAGCGCCAGCCGGCCGCCCCGGGCCGTCACCTGGTCCCGCAGCCGGCAGAGCAGGTCCAGGCCGCTGCAGTCCATGAACGTGACGTGCCGCAGATCGATCACCATGGCCTTCTCACCGGGCCCGGCGTTCCTGCCGCCGACGTCGCAGCAGCCCGCGAACACGCCCGAGCGCCCGTCGTACCGCACTTCGGGAAGAAATCCGGGAAGGGCGGCCGGAACCCCGCTCGTCAGCGGAATCATTTCCGCGGGCGCTCCGGGCCGGACTTCGGGACGCGCGTCCGGAGGGAGTTCCGGGTGGGCTTCGGTCCGGACGTCGGGGCGGGCTTCCGGAAGGGCCTTCACGCGCGGAAGTATCCGCGGAATCACCCTCGGCGTCCTCGGCACCGCACGGGCCCGAGGAGCGGGAAATATCGCGGACCGCCGCAGCGCGTACAGCGCGTGGAGCGCCAGCAGAACGTCGGCTTCGATGCGCAGCGCCATGGCCAGGTCGAGTTCGCCATGAAGTGCGAGAACGACCAGGTCGCCACCACGGCGAACGGTCACCTGCACATCGGCGTCGCTTCCCCCCACGTCACCCCCAGTTGTGCTTCAGGCCGTATCACGAAC
The DNA here is from genome assembly GCF_055567935.1 of Streptomyces sp. NPDC026301. NCBI lineage: Bacteria > Bacillati > Actinomycetota > Actinomycetes > Kitasatosporales > Streptomycetaceae > Streptomyces > Streptomyces sp. NPDC026301. Next base: position 21,504 of record NZ_JBVHPN010000013.1, read on the forward strand.
ACGGCGACGGGCCGGTACGCACCAGGGTCTGGGATGCACAGGCACCGTAACCGCGCCCTGCAACGCAGAATCGATCAGGCATGACAGAACGCCACTGACGGGTGAATTTTATCCATATCGCTTGACGGCAAGCCAGGCTCAGACAGTGGCCGAATGGCGGCGAAAAACACCGCGAAGGGGAGCAGAACTCTGCATTTATGCAGACATTCCCCGGTCACCGGAAAGCATAAAGCAGGACGGTGAACGGTCAACCCTCGGCGGCCATATCCGTGGTGACGACCTCGGGCCTGCCGCGGGCCCCGGACGCGAGCGGAACGACCGGCAGCGGAACGACGTCTGCCGAGCCCTCCTGCTCCGGGCCGCTCGGCGCCAGTTCGGCGACCACCGGGAACGGCCGGCGGAAGCACACCTCGAGCGAGCCGTCCGTCCGGTGGTGCACGCACAGCCGCCCCGCACCCGCGTCCCCGGCACCCTGCCGCTGCCCGGGTTCCTCGTCCTCGGGGGGCTCGTCGACCCGTACCGCGCACTGCCCGTCGTCGATCTCGATCGTGAGGCGGTACGCGTCCGCGCTGCCGTGAGTCAGCATGTAGGCCGTCGCCCGGGCCAGGTCCGAGACCAGGGACGCGCTCCCCTCCGCCGGCACGCCGAGCGCGTCCAGCACCGCGCAAGCCAGCACGGTGGCCTCCTTGTCGCTACCGGGCCGTCGTCGTGCGCTGAGCGCCCAGCGGAACGCGGGGGCTCGGCCGGCGGCCGGGGACATACGGGAGGCGGCCGTACTCTGCTCCATGGCCGGACCCTGCTCTCCTTCGGAAGTGGACTCGGGGGCCTGTCCGCCGGGGAATCCCACCGGCACTCGCCACTGAAAGGGCGCGCTGAACAGGCGCGACCGGGGTCCGGGGCCACTCCGTTTCACCATAGAACTCACGATCGACGCGGAACCCGCCAATTCCGGCCACTTCGGCCCTGGACCACCTCACTCGCACGCTGTTCCTGCCGTCCGTCACACGTGCCCCTCCCGTCGCGCTCCCGGCGCAGGAAGTCACCACACCTGCATAACCGACAGAAAGGACACCGGCGTCCTCCTTACGGCATGACCGGCTTCCCGCGCGGCGACCGCTGCTCAGGCGTGGCCCGCGGCCGGCGGGAACGCGGTGTCGATGACCTCCCGCAGGGCCCGGTAACAGCTGCACGCCCGGGCCTCCAGGCGCGCGCGGTCCAGCACGGTGATCGTGCCGCGGCGGTACCTGATGCACCCCTCCTCGGCCAGCGCGCCCGCGACCTCGCTCACCGAGGACCTGCGCACCGAGAGCATCCGGGCGAGGAATTCCTGGGTGAGCACGAACTCGTCGCTGTGCATACGATCGGCGGTCATCAGCAGCCAGCGTGCGCAGCGTTGCCGGGTGCGGTGGCTGCGGTTGCAGGCCGCGTTCCGTGCCAGCTGGGTGAACATGGTCTGGGTGTAGCGCTGCAGCACCTGCTGGAACGCGCCGTCCACCACGGCCATCTCGTGCCGGAACCGGTCGGCGTCCATCCGCAGCCCCCACCCGGCGACCTGGCACGTGGCCCGCTCGGTCGGGGTGCCGACGCCCAGGAACACCGGAAGCCCGACCAGGCCCTCGTCGCCGACGGTGGCGACCTCGACGCTCGTCCCCTCCGGCTCGGCGCCCGGCTCATCCGGCTCGGCGCCCGGTCCGTCCGGCGCGCTCGGTCCGTCCAGCTCGGCGAGGAGCGAGCACACGCCGCGCACCGGGAACCACAGCGCCTCGATCCGCTCGCCGGGCCGGTACAGCACGTCCGAAAGCTTCATCTCGACCGGCTCCAGCCCGGACCGCAGCCGCTCCAGCTCCGGCTTCGGCAGGGCGGCGAGCAGCCGGTTGTCCAGTAGCGCGTCGGCACCACCCGTCGCGTTGCCCGCCATGGCGCACTCACCCTTCGGTCCGGCCGGCACTCGGGTCGCCGGCAGTTCCCTCCGGTTCATCCTCCGGCACTCAGCCGGCGACCGCCGGTGGGATCACCGCCGCCCAGGGCGGCAGCGACACGCGCATCAAGCCTGCGGCGCCCGGCGCCATCACAAGGCTGACCAGCGCGTGCGCCAGCACCGGCAAGGGGAGTACGAAGTCTACGCAGCCGGTGGCGATCGCCGCGCTGGGCATGCCGAAGGCCTCCGCCGTTCCGGCGTCCTGGGCGAGCACCCGGCCCCCGGCGCCCCGGATGTGCCGCGCCCCCAGCGCCCCGTCCTCCAGCCGCCCGGTCAGCACCGCCGCCAGCACCCGCGACCCGAACGCGGCAGCGGCCGAGGCGAACGTCGGATCCGCCACCTGACGGCCGTCGACGGCGCGCAGCGACACGTCCCCCGTCGGCGTGAAAACGGCCGACCGCCCCGCCGGCACGACATGCGCGACACCCGGCGCAAGCCGGTCCTCGTCCCCCAGCAGCCGCACCGGCAGCGCCGAGCGGTACCCCAGCACCTTGAGCAGCCCGTCCTGCTCCCGCACCGGCCGGTGCTGCACCAGCACCACCGCGGCCGGAAACCCCTCGGGCAGCGCCGCGAGCACCTCCCGGTAGGCGCTCACCCCGCCCAACGACGCGGCGAGACACACCACATCGAACGCGGCAGCCCGCTGCCCGGTACCGAACACAACGCCACTCCAATCCACCGCCCCGACACCGTCCGCCGTCCAGCCGCCCCGAAGACGGTCAAGACGCCGAAGACCCCCAGCCGAGCCGGCTGGGGGTCTTCACACATGTGGGCACAACAGGATTTGAACCTGTGACATCTGCTTTGTAAGAGCAGCGCTCTACCGCTGAGCTATGCGCCCGGATGAACCGACAGACTACCTTGCCTGCGGGGATGGTTCGCAAACCCGTGGGGCGGTCGGTCCGGATGCTGAACCTACCGGCCGGTGTGTTCGTCCGTACAGGGTGGGAGAATGGCTTCGGGCCTGGGGCGACGCGAGCGGGAGAGGGTTGTGACGGCGACACACACGCGGCCGTACGAGCAGCGAGCACGTCGTCGGTGCCCGTGCCGGCCGCGGCGACAGTCGGTGGGGGGATGATGGCGTTCGCCGGTGGCGGTACCAGACGGTGGTTCGGGCGCGGGGAGAGTCAGCGGGCGGAGGCGCAGGCGGCGAAGGACGCCGCGGCGGCCGCTTTCTACGAGCTGGACACCGCGCAGCGGGACCTGCGGATCTCGATCGAGACGATCACGGCGGTGGACGACTCGCCGGGCGCGCGGCGGGCCGCCGAGGGGTATGCGCAGCTGGGGCAACGGATCGACGAGGTCAGCCGGACGTACATCGCGGCCGTGGACGCGCACGACCTGGACCGGGACGACCTTGATGGCGCCGCCGCCTCGCGGGCGCGCGCCGATCTGACCCGGGCCAAGGACGAGCTGACGGCGGTCGGCAAGGAGCTGGAGCGGTTCGCGCAGGGCCTCGGGCCGCTGCTGCAGTCCGCGGAGACGCAGCTCGCGCGGTTGGCGCCGGCGGTGGAGCGGGCGCGGCAGGCGCTGCTCGCGGCGACCCAGGCGCTGGACGCGGTGCGCGCGAGCGGCCTGAAGGCCGACGATCTCGCGGCCCGGCTGGCGGCGCTGTCGCCCGAGCTGACCAAGCTGAACCAGGGGGCCGGGCAGCACGGCGTGCAGGAGACGATCCAGCGCGCCGACGACGTACTGCGCCGGGCCGAGGCCGTCCGTACGGAGGCGGAGCGGCTGCCGGAGAAGGCCGCGGACATCGACAAGCGGCTGGTGTCGCTGCGGACCCGGGCGCAGGCGATCACGACGCGCGCGGGCGGGGTCGATCCGGTACTGAGCGAGCTGCGGCGGCGGTACAGCGCGGCGTGCTGGCAGGACCTGCAGCAGGTACCCGACCAGGCGGCGGACGCCGTGCGGCAGGCCGAGACGAAGCTGCGGGAGGCGCAGCGCGCGCGGGACGAGCAGCGGTGGGCGGACGCGACGAGTCTGCTGGCGACCGTACGGGCGCTGCTGAACACGACGGACGAGGCGGTGTCGGCGGCCGGGGACCGGCTGCGGCGGCTGGACGAGGTGTCCTTCGACCGGCAGAAGGAGGTCGAGCGGACACGGTTCGCGATCCGGGACGCGCAGCGGCTGGCGATGGCCGGGCGCAGTACGCCCGATCCGCGGCACGCGCGTCCGCTGGACGAGGCGGTGGCCCGGCTGGAGCGCGCGGAGGCCGGGCTGGAGGGCAGCCGGCATCCGGACTGGTGGCACTTCCTGACCGAGACGGACGCGGTGCGGGAGACCGCGGCGCGGGTGGTCCGGACGATCCGCGAGGAGCGGGGCGGCGGGAGCTGAACCGTTCCGTTCGTGAGGCGCCCCACCGCCGGCCGGGCCGGTGAGGCGCCGGCCCGGCCGGTGGTGGCGTCCGCCTTCACTGGTGTTCCGGGGCGGTGTTGCACAGGGTCGAGGGGCCCGGCTGGGGCGTGACGTTCGGCAGTGTTGTGTGGGCCTTGGCGACCGCGACTCTGAGCTCGTGGTGCACGGCCTCGGACAGCGTGCTTCCCTGGGCCGTGCCCACCAGCTCTCCGGCCAGGCGGTGCAGTTTGGTGTTGGTGTTCTGCGAGGCCGCGACCAGGACGTCCCAGGCCGCCTCGGGGCTCAGCCCGAAGGAGGCCATGAGGATGCCGCGGGCCAGGTCGATGGTCGGCCGGGTCTGCATCGCCCGCCGCAACTGGGCGACCAGGGCGCGCAGGTCCTGGTCGGTGTCCTCGGGCGGGTTCACATCGTGGTCTTCGCGGTGCGTCATGTCTTCGCCGTCCGGGTGGGGGTGGGTAACAGGTCCCGGCTGCCGGTCAGGTCGAGCGGCCGCTCGACCGCGGGGCTGCTGGAGCGGAGGTCCAGGTCGATGCCGTCGGCCGAGCGGTAGAGGGTCCGGCGCAGAGCGGGGCGGAGCTCTTGACCGGCGTCGAGGGCCGGCTCTCCCCGCACCGCCACGCGCGTCCGGTCGCCGTCCGGCATGGCCTCTCCCTTGCGTGTGCCTGCGTGTCCGTCTGCGGTCCCAGGCTGCCTTCCGCGCCCATACACGTCAACCAATACCGGAAATGCAGTACGTGTTTTTGAACTCACGCATGTGGGGTCGCTACGGTTGGGGGATGGATGGAGTGCCCGAGCCACACGCCGGATGGACGTTTGTCACCAACCACGCACGGGTGCTGGCAGCCATCGCCGACAACCACAGCGCCCGCATCCGTGACATCGCCGCTCACTGCCGGCTCACCGAACGTGCCGTGCAGAAGATCATTGCCGACCTGGAGCAGGACGGTTACCTCTCTCACACCCGGGAGGGACGCACCAACACCTACCGGATCGACCCCAGCAAAGTGCTTCGGCACCCGGCCGAATCCGGGCTGACCGTGGCCGCGCTGCTCTCCCTGCTCGTCCATGACGAAGCCGGCCGCTCCCCGTCGCCCGACGCGAACGGCCGACGCCGCGCACCGGCCTGAGAGCCCGACCGTCACGACTGGCTGCCGGTCCGGCCCGCACGGCTTGCTGCCGGTGGGATGGCGTCCCGCCGCCCCGGGGCGGAAGCTGGAGAGAGGTACGGCAGTACGGCCCTGGCGGTCACTCTGCGCAAAGGAGGCCGGACATGACTGCTGGCCACGCCCTTCACGGGCCCGCCCGCACCCCGCGGCGGCACGCTCCCGGACGGCACATCCCCGGGCGGCACGCCCCTCGGCGGCACACCAAGCTCGACGAGCATCTGCCCGTCGACCACCGGCTGAGCACGGTCTACCGGGTCGGCGCCGGGCTGATGGGGCTGGTGCTCGTCGCCTTCGGCGTCCTCGGTCTGATCGACCGGATCGGCTTCTTCGACACCGGCGGCGACACGGTCGCGGGCCTGAACACGAACGGCGCGCTGAGCGTGCTGTCCATCCTCATCGGCCTGCTGCTCTTCGTGGGGATGGTGATCGGCGGGAACTTCGCCTCCACCCTCAACACCGTGCTCGGCCTCGCCTTCCTGCTGAGCGGCTTCGTCAATCTGGCGGTCCTGGAGACCGGCTTCAACTACCTCGCCTTCCACCTCCAGAACGTCCTGTTCAGCTTCGTGGTCGGGCTGATGCTGCTGGTCTTCGGCATGTACGGCCGGGTCAGCGGCGGCCTGCCGCACGACAACCCGTACTGGCTCGCCCGGCACCCGGAGGCGGTGCCCCGCTCCGCCCGCCCGACCCCGCAGCAGGCCGCGCTCCTGCGCAAGACCGAGCGCGAGGCGCAGGAGCGGGAGGCGCGGGAGCGGGAGCGGAATCCGGGACGGTAGGCCACCGGAGAAAGCGCAAGGACGAAGGACGACAGGAGGCCGCGGTTGGCAGCGGGACGGATTGCGCGGGTCGAGACGTTCCTGGTGCCGCCGCGGTGGCACTTCGTGCGCGTCGAGACCGAGGACGGCGTGGTCGGGTGGGGCGAGCCGGTGGTCGAGGGGCGCGCGGAGCCGGTGCGCGCCGCGGTCGGCGTGCTCGCCGAGTACCTGGTCGGGCGGGACGCGTCACGCATCGAGGACCACTGGCAGGTGCTGACCAAGGGCGGCTTCTACCGGGGCGGCCCGGTGCTGTCCTCGGCCGTCGCCGGGCTGGACCAGGCGCTGTGGGACATCAAGGGCAAGACGTACGGCGTGCCCGTGTACGAGCTGCTGGGCGGGGCGGTACGGGAGCGGGTGCGGGCGTACGCCTGGGTGGGCGGTGACGAGCCCGCCGAGGTCAGGGACGCGGTATCGGCGCAGGTGGCGGCCGGTTTCACGGCAGTGAAGATGAACGGCTGCGGGCGGCTGACGCCGGTCGCGACCCGGGCCGAGGTACGGGACTGTCTGCGGCGGGCCGAGGCCGCGCGCGAGGTGCTGGGGGACGAGCGGGACTTCGGGCTGGACTTCCACGGGCGGGTCTCGCCCGCGAACGCGCGCCGGCTGCTGCCGCTGCTCGCCGAGTACGCGCCGATGTTCGTGGAGGAGCCGGTGCTCGGCGAGTACGCCCACGAGGGGACGCTCGCCGGCCTGGTGAACGCGCCCGGGTCCGGCATCCCGATCGCGCTCGGCGAGCGGCTGTACTCGCGGCGGGAGTTCCTGGAGCCGCTGCGGGCCGGGGTGGCGATCGTGCAGCCGGACGTGTCGCACGCGGGCGGGATCTCGGAGCTGCGCCGGATCGCGGCGCTGGCGGAGACGTACGGGGCGCAGCTCGCCCCGCACTGCCCGCTGGGCCCTGTCGCGCTGGCGGCCTGTCTGCAGCTCGCGTTCACCACCCCGAACTTCCTCATCCAGGAGCAGAGCATCGGCATCCACTACCACCGGGGTGCGGACGGGCAGCGCGGCGCCGAACTGCTGGATTACGTGGTCGACCCGGAGCCGTTCCGCTTCGAGGGAGGCTCCCTGCTGCGGACGGCCCGGCCGGGGCTGGGCGTGGACGTCGACGAGGCGGCCGTACGCGCCGCCGACCGCAGGGGGCACGCCTGGCGGAACCCGGTGTGGCGGTACGAGGACGGGTCGTTCGCCGAGTGGTGAGGTCGGTGTCCGCACCCTGGTCGGCCCGGGTCCCTCGGTGCGGCGCGCGGTGATTCAGAATGGGCGGCACGTACCGCCCCCGCCGCACCCACCGGGAGAACCATGGACTTCAGCGCAGCGCTCCGGGCCGGGCGACTCGTCGCCATCATCCGCGGCAAGGACCCCGAGGCGTCCTTCCGTACGGTCATGACCCTCGTCGAGGAGGGGGTGCGGCTCGTCGAGGTGTCCCTCAGCGGTACGGACGCGCTGGGCGTCATCCGGCGGGCGCGGCAGGAGCTGGGGCCGGACGCCTGGCTCGGCGCGGGAACGGTCACCACCGCTGAGGACGTCGAGCGGGCCGCCGAGGCCGGCGCGAACCTGGCGGTCACGCCGGGGCTGGGCGCCGGCGTGGACGAGTGCGTGCGCCGGGGGCTGCCGGTGGCGGCCGGGGTGCTGACGCCGACCGAGGTGATCGCGGCGGAGGCGGCGGGGGCGACGGCGCTGAAGCTCTTCCCCGCGTCGTTCGGCGGCCCGGCGTACCTCAAGGCGCTGCGGGCGCCCTTCCCGGAGCTGCCGTTCGTGCCGGTCGGCGGGGTGGACGCGGCGGCGGCCCGCGCGTACCTGGCGGCAGGCGCGGTGGCGGTGGGCGTCGGCTCGCCGCTCATCGGGGACGCGGCGGACGGCGGCGACCTGAGCGCGCTGCGCCGCCGGGCCGCCGACTTCCGGGCGGTGTGCGCCGAGGGTGCGGAGGGGCTGGCGTGAGCGGTACGGACGCGGCCGGGCCGGAGGTGCTGACCCTCGGCGAGACCATGGTCGCGCTGCGCGGCAGCGGGCCGCTGAAGCTGGGCGGCACGATGCAGGTGTCCGTCGCGGGCGCGGAGAGCAACGTGGCCATCGGTCTGGCCCGGCTCGGGCACCCGGTGCGCTGGGCGGGCGCGGTCGGCGACGACGAGGCCGGGCAGCTCGTGCTGCGGACGCTGCGGGCCGAGGGCGTGGACGTCTCGGGCGCGTCGACGGACGCCGGCGGCGCGCCGACCGGGCTGCTGATGTTCGAGCCGCGGCTGCCCGAGGTGACGCGGGTGCACTACTACCGGGCGGGCTCGGCCGGTTCGCGGCTGCGCGCGGACGCCGTAGAACGGGCGTTCGCGGCAGCGCCGCCGCGCGTCCTGCACCTCACCGGCATCACCCCCGCGCTGGGCCCCGAGGCGCGGGATGCGGCCGAGCGGGCCCTGCGGCTGGCCCGCGCGCACGGCAGCACGGTCTGCCTCGACGTGAACTTCCGGTCCCGGCTGTGGAGCGCGGAGGCGGCGGCCGAGGTGCTGTGCGCCTGGGTGCCGTCCGTGGACGTACTGATCGCCTCCGAGGACGAGCTGCCGCTGTGCCTGCCGGAAAGCGCGGCTTCCCTGGAGTTCCAGGCCGAGTTGCTCCTGAAGGCCGGGCCCGGCGAGGTCGTGGTCAAGCTCGGCGCGGCGGGCGCCACCGCCTACACGGCCGACGGGCCGCGGCACGCGCCCGCGAAGGCCGTACGGGCGGTGGACGCGGTCGGCGCGGGCGACGCCTTCGTGGCGGGGTACCTCTCGGCCCTGCTGGACGGCGATCCTGTGGCCGGGCGGCTGGAGCGCGCGGTCACCACGGGCGCGTTCGCGGTCGCCTCGCCCGGTGACTGGGAGGGCGCCCCGACCCGCGCCGAGCTGGGGATGCTGGGCGCGGCGCCGGGCACGGTCGTGCGCTGAGCGCCGGTGTCCGGGCGGGCCTCCGCCCGGCCGCACGCCGTATTCTTGGGCCATGCCCCGATACGAGTACCGCTGCCGGTCCTGCGAGACGACCTTCGAGGTCAGCCGCCCGATGGCCGAGTCCGCCGCGCCGGCCCCCTGCCCCGAGGGCCATGCCGACACGGTGAAGCTGCTGTCGGCCGTCGCGGTCGGCGGTACGGCCGCGGCACCGGCCCCGAGCGGGGGCGGAGGCGGCGGCTGCTGCGGGGGCGGCTGCTGCGGCTGACGGCCCGCCGGGCGTACGGCTGACGCCGGGCCGAGCGGCGGCGCACGGGTCGGCTGCCTCTCAGTAACTCCCCACTTCCCCCAGGAACGCCCGCAGGATCTCCTCCCCCGCCGCCACGCCACGCTCGTCCAGCGCCGTGACGTGCGGGGCCGACCAGCCCGCGTCGGCCAGTTCGCCGTGGCCAGGGCGCCAGCCGCGGTCCGCCGCCAGCAGCAGGTCGGCGTCCAGCAGGGAGTCGCCGGCCGCGAGGACGCGCTCGGCGCCCGCGCGGCGCGCGGCCTCCCGGACCGCCGCGCTCTTCGTGAGCGGCTTCGGCACCGCGTAGATCTTGCGGCCCTGGAGGGAGACGGTCCAGCCGCGCACCTCCGCCCAGCCCGCGAGGTCCTTCACCCAGGTCTCCGGCAGCCGCGCCCGGTCGACGACGAGGTACGCGAAGAGGTCCTCGGCGGTACGTTCCTTCAGCAGCCAGGCCGGGTCCGCGGTGGCCAGCAGATGTGCCCGTACCTCGTCGAGCGGGGCGCACTCGGCGGCCAGCCGGGCCGCGACCGTCCGCTGCCAGTCCCGGTCGGACTCCCCGTTGACCAGCAGATGGCCGCCGTTCGCGCAGACCGCGAACTCCGGGACGGGACCCGGGAGATGGATGCGGGCGTACTGCTCGCGGGTGCGGGTGGTGGCCGGGACGAAGCGGGCGCGGCGGGCGGCCGCCAGGGTGGCGAGCAGCGCGGCCGCGGTCTCGGTCAGGTACGAGAGCGGCTTGTGGTCGTACACCTCGACGCAGAGCAGGCGGGGTGCCCGCGCGTCGGGCACGGTCAGGCCGAGCGCGGCGGCGGAGTAGATGAGCGTACGGTCGAGGTCGCTGGCGACCAGCGTGGGCATCGGTGAGCCGGTCACTCGGCCGCCACCGCCCTGCCGTCGGCGCCGGTCGCGCCGCGGGTGTAGCGCGGGTGGATCAGTCCGACGCAGCTGTACGGCAGGCCGTCGGTCTCCTCCACCGGCACGCCGCGCTGCTCCGCCAGCAGCCGTATGTGCGTGAGGTCCGCGCCCGCGCCCTTCCTGGCGAGGATCTTCCAGGGGACGCGGCGCAGCAGGACGCGGGTGGTCTCACCGACGCCCGGCTTCACGAGGTTGACGTCGTGGATGCCGTACTCCTCGCTGATCCGCTCCACCGCCGCCCAGCCCTCCCAGGTGGGCGCGCGGTCGGCGGCGAGCAGCGCCGCGGCGTCGGCGCGGGCTTCCGCCGCGACCTCGTCGAAGCGGGCCGCGACGGTGTCGAGGAAGTGCTGCGAGACGTCCGTGTCCGCCAGCTCGCGGTAGAACTTCGCGCCGTGGAAGTCGTCCGGGCCGACCAGGTCGGCGCGCAGCACCGTGCGGGATATCAGGCCTGAGACCGTGGAGTTCAGGCAGGCGGAGGGGATGAGGAAGTCGTCGCGGGTGCCGTAGGTGTCCACGCAGCCGCCGGGGTCGGCGAGCACCGCGATCCGCGGGTCGAAGGCCGCGCCGGGGAAGTCCCGGAGCGCCTGCGCCAGTTCGCGGGTGATCGCGCCCTTGCCGGTCCAGCCGTCGACGAAGACCACGTCGGCCGGGTCGTGGTGGGCCGCGAGCCAGCGCAGCGCGGTGGTGTCGATACCGCGGCCGCGGACGATCGATATCGCGTAGTGCGGCAGGTCGAGGCCGTGCGCGTGCTGCGCCCAGCGGCGCATCAGGACGCCGACGGGGGTGCCTGCGCGGGCCAGGGAGACCAGCACCGGGCGGGGCGACCGCTCGGCGAGCACCGTTTCGGTGACGGCGCCGACGGCCCGGGCGATGCGCGCCGCCGAGGTGTCCAGGGCGGCGCGGAAGAGCGCCTGGTACTCCTCGCTGGGCTGGTACTCCACCGGCAGCGATTCGGCGTAGTGCGCGCCGCCGCGCTGGATCGCCTCCTCGCGCTCCTCGGTGGGTGCTTCGAGGGAGACCTCGGAGAGGTCCTGCAGCAGCCAGCCGACGTCCTCGGGGGCGTAGGAGGAGAAGGCGGGGCCGCGCAGCGGTCCGGCTCCCGGCGCGTACGCGGGGACGACGCCGAGCAGGACGTGGTCCGTGTGCGCGGCGAGGGACGCCAACAGGCCGCCGGGGGCGTGCAGTTCGGGGGTGTCACCGGCCGAGTCGACCAGCGCGACGACCGCGTCGAAGCGGCGGCCGGGGTCCGCGCCGGGCGCGACGTTGTACGCGTACCGCTCGCCGGGGCCGTCCGCCGGGCGGTCGTGCGCCGGGAAGACGAGCTTCGTACGGATCGCGTAGCCGGGGTCGTCCACGGCGAGCACCGGGGAGCGCGTCGTGGTGGAGAAGCGGACCTCGGCGGGCAGCGCCTCGTCCAGCGCGCCGGCCACCCGCAGCGGCGCGTACATCAGCTCTTCGTTGCCGAGGACGAGGACCCGGGCGTCCGCGCGGAGCCCGCGCTCGCCCAGCGCGGCGGCGATCCGGGCCGCCATGGCCGGCAGGGCGGCCTCCAGCCGGGCGCGGTGCTCCGGGGTGAAGCCGTGCCGGCCGCCGTCCGGGAGACCGGCGGGCCACTCCAGGGCGACCCGGGTGACCTCGGCCGCGTCCGGGGCGGCGGGGACGGGGGCGGGCTCCGTGCCGTACTCCGCCACCAGCGCCCGGCCCCGCTCCAGTACGTCCGCCGGGAGCCCGGCCGTGCCGGCGGCCAGCGCGACCAGGTCGACGCGCGCCCCCAGCTCGGCGGCGAACTTCTCCAGGTGGGCGCGGTCCGCCGCGGACCGCATGTCGGTCAGGGCGACGATCACGTACCGCGGGCGGGGGTAACGGGCGTGCAGGGCCGCGATGGTGTTGAGGACCGTGCGCCCGGTGGAGAACTCGTCGTCGACCAGGACCAGCGGGCCGTCGCCGGTGAACAGGGCGCGGTCCTCGGGGAGCAGCAGATGCGAGGTGGCGTGGCTGTGCTCCTCCTCGAAGCCGCCGGCCTGCTCGACGCCGCGCACCGGGCGGCGGGTGGAGTGCACGTACGTCGCGAGCGCCAGGCCGTCGGCGACGCTGTGCCCGAGCCCGGTGGCGGTCTCGGCGTACCCGAGGACCACGGCCCGCGCGGCGGCCGCGTCGCCCAGCAGGGCGCGGACCCGGCGGCCGAGGCCGTGCCCCGCTTCGTACACCACGGCGGGCCGCTGCGGCACGTGCTTGCCGAGCACCTGCGACACGAGCAGATGGGCCCGCTTCGGATTGCGCCGCAGCGCGAGCCCCAGCAGCCCGGACAGTCCGTCAGCGCTCTCGGAGCCGGGCTCACCGGCCGGCCCCGCCGCGCCCTTCAGTTCGACCCCGAGCCGCTCCGCGACCCATTCGCCGGTCCACACCACGCCGTTATTCCCTCTCTCATGCATGCGGCACGCTCGCCGCCAGCAGTTCCACGAAGCTGACGCCCTCGCGCGCGACGCCGAAGACCTCGGCGCGCAGCAGCGTGCGCTCCGCCCAGGCGCGGTGCGGCTTCACCTCGTTCATCTTGTTCGTGTAGGCGGAGCGCAGGACGCCGCCGCCGTCGCGCTCGGGGCGCAGGATGTCGGCCGCGTCGCTGAACTCCTCGTGGCTGACGACCGACAGCGCGTGCACCGGGGGGACGTGCGAGGGGTGGATGCAGGTCTTGCCCTGCAGGCCGTTCGCCCGGTCCAGCTCGATCTCGCGCAGCAGGCCGTCCATGGCGTGCTCGATGAGGGAGGTGCGCAGCTCCTCGGCGCGGCCCCGGAAGGGGCTCTGCCGCAGCTGCGGCTTGAACATCCGCTCGTGCAGCCGGAAGTACTCCCAGACCGGCCCGGTGACCGTGAAGCCGCTGCCGTCGGCGCGGCCCAGGACGTTGACGACGTCGGCGATCACGGACGCGACGATCCGTACGTCGTACGCGGTCATGTCCGGCGCGCGGCGCAGGCCGTACGCGGAGCAGAAGTCCGTGACGCCGAGGCGCAGCGCGAGGACGCGGTCGCGGTAGGCGTCGACGGCGCGGGCGATGCCCTGCAGGGTCTCCGTGCGGCTCTCCAGGTGCAGCAGCTCGGGGGACTCCAGGACCGGCATCGCGAACAGCCGCCGCCCGCAGGCCGCTTCGGCGGCGGCGAGGGCCTCCAGGAACGGCACGCCGCGCAGCGCGGTGAACTTCGGCAGCACGAATCCGGAGAGCAGCCGGACAGCGGGGCCGAGCCGCCGGGTCAGGTCCGGTATCTGGTCGGGGGTGCGGACGCGGATGAAGAGAAGGGGAAGCGGACTTTCCGGGTCCCTGGCCTCGATTTCGGCCAGCTCGGTGAACTGCCGTACGAGATTGTCCTCACCGGCCGCCACGTCGCCGTCGCCGATGGAGTCCTCCAGGCACAGCACCATCGACACGACGCCGCGCGCGGCCTGCTTGATCACGTCGGCGGCCAGCCGTGACCTGGTCGCGGGGCTGTAGAGGGTGGCGCCGAGCGCGACGGCGAGCAGCCGCTGCGGGGAGTCGGCGGTGAACTCCGCGGGCTCCTGGTGGAACAGCGTCGCGCGGAGGCCCGGCGGCAGGTGTCCGAAATGACGCATACAACTCCCCGTGTGCGGGCGGGATTCGGCCACCCCTGCGGTTCTTTCTCCGGCTTCCGGTGTCTGGATCCGGTCGGTAATCGTACGTGTGAGCCCCTATGGAAAGTTCCCGCGCAGGTGAAAATCACGTGACGCGCGCCCGGCCGGCGGGGGCCGCGCATCCTGTCTGCGGGGGCCGCGCGCCCTGCCGGGCGAGGCCGCGCGCCGCCGTTTCCGCACGCCGTCGGTCCCCCGCGTTGTCCGCCGCCCCGCTCAGCAGGCAGGATGACGTCATGACGCACGCCATGCAGAAGGGGTCGAACGTGCCCCTCGACGCCACTGCCGTACGCGCCGTCCTGCGCTGGACGCCGGGCACGGAAGTGCCCGATGTGGACGCCTCCGCGCTGCTGCTGGGCACCGACGGGCGGGTGCGCTCGGACGCGGACTTCGTGTTCTACAACCAGCCGCGGCACCCCAGCGGCCTGGTGCGTCATCTCCCCAAGAAGCAGCTGTCCGACGCGCTGACCGACACCGTCGAGGCCGACCTGTCGGCGCTGGACCCGTCGGTGGACCGGGTGGTGCTGGCCGCGTCGGCGGACGGCGGCCCGTTCGGGCGGGTGCCGGATCTGCGGGTGGTGCTGTACGACGCGACCGGGGGCGACGGGGAACCACTGGCGGTGTTCGAGGTGGAGCCGGAGACCGGCGAGGAGACCGCGCTGATGTGCGGCGAGCTGTACCGGCGGGCGGACGCCTGGAAGTTCCGCGCGCTGGGCCAGGGGTACGACAGCGGCCTGGTGGGGCTGGCGACGGAGTTCGGCATCTCGGTGGACGACGGCGAGGACGCGGCGGACGACGCCGTGGAGCCGGCCGGCGCCGCACAGGGGGCCGACGGGGCGACGGCGGCGCAGGGAGCCGTGCCGGGCGCCGACGACGCGACCCGCGCGGTGCCCCAGCCGCCGGCGGCCGGCTCCGAGGACGTCACGCGTGCCGTGCCGGACCCGGTGCCGTTCCCCGAACCGGCCGCCGGGGCCACGGAGCCCGTCGGCACCGCGGCGTTCGCGCCGCCGACGCAGCCCACCGGCGCTCCGGCGGCCGGCCCTGCCGCCTACGGCTACCCGGAGAACGTGCCCCCGCCGCCGGCCATGCCGCCGGGTCCGCCCGCGTACGGCTATCCGGGGCCGCCCGAGCAGTCCCCGGGGCCCGCGTACGGCTACCCCGGCCCGCAGCCGGGCCCGGGCCAGGCGCAGCCCGCGTACGGCTATCCGCAGCCGCAGACGGCGGCCACCGGCTACGGCTACCCGCCGCCCGCGCCCGACGGAGCGGCCCCCGGGCCGGTGCCGGAGCACGGGCCGCTCGTACTGCCGCCGCAGGGACCGCAGTTCCAGCGCCGCTGAGGCGCTCATGGGACGGCGCGCGCCGCCCGTTCACGTCACGTGCGGGCGGGCGGGCGCGCCTGCCCGCACGTGCCGGCAGGCGCGCCCGGCGCTCACACCTGGCTCTTGTAGCCGCGCCCCCACTGCAGGCCCCAGCCGTACAGCCGGTCCAGCTCGGCCTGGAAGCCGTAGACGTACCTCACCTCGCGGCGCACCGTCAGCTCGCCCTTGGTGTTCTCCAGCATGAAGACCGCGCACGAACGGGCCTGCGGCGCCCGCTCGTCCAGCCCGATCTCCACGCGCGGCCCGTTGCTCGGGTAGAGCGTGATGATGGCGTGCGTGCGGTCGAAGGCCGGGGTGCCGTCGTAGATGTAGACGAAGATCAGCAGGCGCTTGAACTCCTCCTGGTGGTCGAGGTTGATGTAGAGCGTCTCGCCCGACCCCGAGCCGAACCGGTCGTCGCCGCTGAGCTGGATGTACGGCGCGTTGTTGATCTCGCCGAGGAAGTTCCCCAGCGGCTGCACGACGCCCTTCGTGCCGTCCTTGAGCTCGTACATGCACGCCAGGTCGAGGTCGATCTTCACGACCGCCGGGCCCTGCGCCTGCACCACTTCGGGCTTGAAGATCCGGCCCGGGTGCCGCCACAGGCTCTGCCGCCTGCCGGCGTACTCCGCGAAGTCCGTGGTGCGCATCTGCCAGGAGAGGTTGACCCGGAGGTTACCGCTGGCGGCGCCCTGTTTGGTCAGCGAGACCACGGGATCGCGTTTGGTCAGTTTGACGACGTACGACGCTCCGCCGTTGTCGAACTGCGGCGCTCCGCCGCGTCGCCAGTTTCCTAAGAACGACACTTCGCCCCACCCCATCGATCAACACCGGACACAGCCGCGGGACGGCCCGAGGTACCCCACCTCATGGCCGCCCCGCTCAGAGCGTTCCTCAATCAGGCCGTGGTCACACCCCCGAGCTGACCTCGGACTTCGAGGACGACCCCGCGCTCGGCTTGCCTTCCAGACGGTTCTTGCGGACCGAGGAGAAGAAGGACAGGGCGATCAGGAGGACGCCGATGAGACCCGTGATGACCTCGTGGATCTCGTACTTGATGGTGATGAGGAGGATCACCGCCAGCGCGCCGATGGCGTAGTGCGCGCCGTGCTCCAGGTAGACGTAGTCGTCCAGGGTGCCCTTGCGGACGAGGTAGACGGTCAGCGACCGGATGTACATCGCGCCGATGCCCAGACCCAGCGCCATCTCGAAGATGTCGTTGGTGATGGCGAAGGCGCCGATGACGCCGTCGAAGGAGAAGGACGCGTCGATGACCTCCAGGTAGAGGAACATGAAGAACGCGGCCTTGCCGGCCAGGCCCACGGCCGCGCCGGTGCCCTTGGCCTTGGCGGGCGCGCGCTCCTCGCCGTCCTCCGCGTCCTCCTCATCCTCCAGCTTGTCCTCGAAGTAGCCGGAGACGCCGCCGACGATGAGGTACGTGAGCAGGCCCGCGACGCCGGAGAGCAGCACTGTGGCGCTCTTGTCACCGCCGCCGTGCGCCACGTCCGTGGCCACGGTCATGGCCGTGACGAGCAGCGCGACCAGCGCGATGATGACCGAGAGGGTGTCGAGCTTGCCCAGCTTGCCCATCGGCTTCTCGATCCACGAGAGCCACTTGTAGTCCCGCTCCTCGAAGATGAAGTCGAGGAAGATCATGAGCAGGAACATGCCGCCGAAGGCGGCGATCGCCGGGTGTGCGGCGGTGACGAGGTGTTCGTACTGCGGCTTGTTGTTGATCGCGAGATCGACGGCCTCGATCGGGCCCAGCTTGGCCGTGATGGCCACGATGACGACCGGGAAGACCAGCCGCATGCCGAACACGGCGATCAGGATGCCGACGGTCAGGAAGACCTTCTGCCAGAAGGCATTCATCTTCCGCAGGATGCCCGCGTTGATGACGGCGTTGTCGAACGAGAGCGAGATCTCCAGGATCGAGAGGATCCCGACGATCGCGAGCCCCTGCCACCCCCAGAGCACGCCGGCCAAGGCCAGGCCCGCCACCGTGACGGCGAATGACCAGCCAAAGGTTTTCAGGAGCACTTCCTACCCAATCCCTCGTTGTGTGGGGTCCCCCGCGCACGGGTGGACGGCGCTTTACGAAACGTTGACCCCGAAGTCTAGAGCGATGCCGCGCAGACCCGACGCGTACCCCTGCCCAACAGCCCTGAACTTCCACTCCCCGCCGTAGCGGTAAACCTCGCCGAAGATCATCGCCGTCTCCGTGGAGGCGTCCTCGCTCAGGTCGTAGCGCGCCAGTTCACTGCCGTCGGCCTGGTTGACCACCCGGATGAAGGCGTTGCTGACCTGCCCGAAGCTCTGTCCGCGGGCGTCGGCGTCGTGGATCGAGACCGGAAAGACGATCTTGTCGACCTGGGCCGGGACCTTGGCGAGGTCCACGAGAATCGATTCGTCGTCGCCCTCGCCCTCACCGGTGAGGTTGTCCCCGGTGTGCTCGACGGAGCCGTCCGGGCTCTTGAGGTTGTTGTAGAAGACGAAGTACTCGTCCCCGAGCACCCGGCCGCTGGTGCACAGCAGGGCGCTGGCGTCCAGGTCGAACGGCGCGCCGGTCGTGGAGCGCGCGTCCCAGCCGAGGCCGACCATGACCTGGGTGAGATTGGGTGCGGCCTTCGAGAGGGAGACATTGCCCCCCTTGGCGAGTGTGACGCCCATGTTCTTCGCTTCCTCCCCGGTGTCGGTGCTCTGGTCTCAAGCGCGCCCGGCGCCGCACTCCCCTTGGGGCGTACGGCGCCGGGCAGGTGTGCGTCCTCGGTCAGACGTTCACGCCGAAGTCCTGCGCGATGCCGCGCAGGCCCGAGGCGTAGCCCTGGCCGATGGCCCGGAACTTCCACTCCGCGCCGTTGCGGTACAGCTCGCCGAAGACCATGGCGGTCTCCGTCGAGGCGTCCTCGCTCAGGTCGTAGCGCGCCAGCTCGGTGTTGTCGGCCTGGTTCACCACGCGGATGAAGGCGTTGCGCACCTGGCCGAAGCTCTGCTGGCGGTTCTCGGCGTCGTAGATCGACACCGGGAACACGATCTTGGAGACATCGGCCGGCACACCGGCCAGGTTCACCTTGATCTGCTCGTCGTCGCCCTCGCCCTCACCGGTGATGTTGTCCCCGGTGTGCTCGACCGACCCGTCCGGGCTCTTCAGGTTGTTGAAGAACACGAAGTTCTGGTCGTTCCCGACCTTGCCCTGGTCGTTGGTCAGCAGAGCGCTGGCGTCGAGGTCGAAGTCGGTACCGGTGGTGGTACGCGCGTCCCAGCCCAGACCGACGATGACCGCGGTCAGATTGGGGGCTTCCTTCGTCAGCGAGACGTTGCCGCCCTTGCTGAGGCTGACTCCCACGAGTCCTCCCATAGGTTCGAGGGGTACACAATCGCCCCCGTCGTGCATGGCATCAGAACAACGAATTGATCCTAGTGACCGGTTCCCGCCGATGACGCGTTGTCGAAACCGAGGGTGTCGGCTCAGAGGGTGTCGAGCGCCTTGGCGTACTCATTCAGGTCACGCGCGTCGGGCAGGCCGTTGACGACCGTCCAGCGGACCACGCCCTCCTTGTCGATGATGAAGGTGCCGCGCACCGCGCAGCCCTTCTCCTCGTCGAAGACGCCGTAGGCGCGGGAGGCCTCGCCGTGCGGCCAGAAGTCCGACAGCAGGGGGTACTCCAGGCCCTCCTGCTCGGCGAAGACGCGCAGCGAGAACGGGGAGTCATTCGAAACGGCGAGCAGCTGCACCTCGTCGTTGACGAACTTGGGCAGTTCGTCGCGCAGGGCGCACAGCTCACCGGTGCACACGCCGGTGAAGGCGAAGGGGTAGAAGAGCAGCACGACGTTCTTCTCGCCGCGGAAGTCGGAGAGCTTGACGGTCTCCCCGTGCTGATTCTTCAGCTCGAACTCCGGAGCCTTCGCGCCGACCTCGATCGCCATGGGTTCTGTTTCCCTTCGCAGATGCTGAACAGATACCCGCCAACCCTACGTGGCGACCCTCTTCCGGATATGCGTCGAGCCCCCTTCCGGACGGCCTTCCCTGGGCACGGGGGCCGGGGAAGGCTGCGGAAGGGGGCTCGGGGACGTGCCGGCGTGAGAGCTCAGCGCTTGCCGGACTTAGCGGCCTTCGGCGTGACCAGCCGGCTGCCGCTCCAGTCCTTGCCCGCGTTGATGCTCTTCGTCTGGGACAGACCCGCAGTCTGCGCGGCCTCATTGATGTCGCTCGGCTCGACGTAACCGTCGCGTCCGGTCTTCGGCGTCAGCAGCCAAACCGGGGCACCTTCGTCGATCAGACCGATGGCGTCGACCAGGGCGTCCGTCAGGTCGCCGTCCTCGTCCCGGAACCAGAGCAGGACGACATCGGCGACGTCGTCGTAGTCCTCGTCGACAAGTTCCTGGCCGATCGCGGCCTCGATGCCTTCACGGAGCTCCTGCTCGACGTCGTCGTCGTAGCCGATCTCCTGGACCACCTGTCCGGGCTCGAACCCCAGCCTGACGGCCGGGTTGGTCCGCTCCTCCGCGTGGTCCGCGGTCGCGCTCACGGATTGCCTCCTGTCATGTCTTGTGGATATGCCTTGTACCTCGCGCGTGCGCGGGGCATTGGGCGTAGTCCACACGGGCGGGGCGAATCGCGCAAGTACCCGGCCCTCCAGACCGCCAAAACGGTGACGGATACGGCCGTCTCGCCGCAACTGCGACCCCTTCTACCCCGTGCTGCGGTGATTCACGCCACAGCGTCGTGCCGGTCCCATGGGGTACACGCGCGCGACCGGGCCCGGTGAGGGGTACGGACAGCCCGCATGCGGGTGTTCGATAACCGTACGGCCAGCCGCCGGGGGCGCGCGACATGGGCGTATGGTTGCGATTTGGTCTCCCCCGGGGCGCGCCTGTCGGCAGCCGTCTACGAGGGGCGGTTACCCGCAGGTAGAGATGACGTATCCGCGTGCCTCGGTACACGATGGAAGACGGCGCGACACCAGCAGAGACAGAAATCTGACCTCGTGCTCGGCACTTCATGGACTCACATGCGTGCAAAGTACGACACGACCAGAACAGTGAAGGAACAGCGTGGCTTCCGGATCCGATCGCAACCCGATCATCATTGGCGGCCTTCCCAGCCAGGTCCCGGACTTCGATCCTGAAGAGACCCAGGAATGGCTCGACTCGCTCGACGCAGCCGTCGATGAGCGAGGCCGGGAACGTGCCCGCTACCTCATGCTCCGCCTCATCGAGCGGGCCCGCGAGAAGCGCGTGGCCGTGCCGGAGATGCGCAGCACGGACTACGTCAACACCATCGCGACCAAGGACGAGCCGTTCTTCCCCGGCAACGAGGAGATCGAGCGCAAGGTCCTGAACGCGACCCGGTGGAACGCGGCCGTCATGGTCTCCCGGGCCCAGCGCCCCGGCATCGGTGTCGGCGGCCACATCGCCACCTTCGCCTCCTCCGCCTCCCTGTACGACGTGGGCTTCAACCACTTCTTCCGGGGCAAGGACGACGGCAAGGGCGGCGACCAGATCTTCTTCCAGGGCCACGCCTCCCCCGGCGTCTACGCCCGCGCCTACCTGCTGGACCGGCTCAGCTCCGACCAGCTGGACGCCTTCCGCCAGGAGAAGTCCAAGGCCCCGAACGGCCTGTCCAGCTACCCGCACCCGCGGCTGATGCCGGACTTCTGGGAGTTCCCGACCGTCTCGATGGGCCTCGGCCCGCTCGGCGCGATCTACCAGGCCCGGATGAACCGCTACATGGAGGCGCGCGGCATCGCCGACACCTCCGACAGCCACGTGTGGGCGTTCCTCGGCGACGGCGAGATGGACGAGCCGGAGTCGCTGGGCCAGCTGTCCATCGCCGCGCGCGAGGGCCTGGACAACCTCACCTTCGTCGTCAACTGCAACCTGCAGCGCCTGGACGGCCCGGTCCGCGGCAACGGCAAGATCATGCAGGAGCTGGAGTCGCAGTTCCGCGGCGCCGGCTGGAACGTGATCAAGCTGGTCTGGGACCGCTCCTGGGACCCGCTGCTCGCGCAGGACCGGGACGGCGTGCTGGTCAACAAGCTGAACACCACGCCGGACGGCCAGTTCCAGACGTACGCCACCGAGACCGGTGCGTACATCCGCGACCACTTCTTCGGTGACGACCACCGGCTGCGCAAGATGGTCGAGAACATGACCGACGACCAGATCCTGCACCTGGGCCGCGGCGGTCACGACCACAAGAAGATCTACGCGGCGTACGCGGCGGCCAAGGCGCACAAGGGTCAGCCGACCGTGATCCTCGCGCAGACCGTCAAGGGCTGGACGCTCGGCCCGAACTTCGAGGGCCGCAACGCGACCCACCAGATGAAGAAGCTGACGGTCGACGACCTGAAGATGTTCCGCGACCGGCTGCACCTGCCGATCCCGGACAAGGACCTGGAGAACGGCAACCCGCCGTACTACCACCCCGGCCGGGACTCCGAAGAGATCCAGTACATGCACGACCGCCGCAAGGCGAACGGCGGGTACGTCCCGACCCGTATCGTGCGCGCGAAGCCGCTGGAGCTGCCGGGCGACAAGGCGTACGCGACCGCCAAGAAGGGCTCGGGCCAGCAGAAGATCGCCACGACCATGGCGTTCGTCCGCGTCCTGAAGGACCTGATGCGGGACAAGGAGATCGGCAAGCGCTTCGTGCCGATCGCGCCGGACGAGTACCGCACGTTCGGCATGGACGCGTTCTTCCCGACCTCCAAGATCTACAACCCGCTGGGCCAGATCTACGAGTCGGTCGACCGCGAGCTGCTGCTGGCGTACAAGGAGTCGCCGACCGGCCAGATGCTGCACGACGGCATCACCGAGGCCGGCTGCACGGCGTCGCTGATCGCGGCGGGCTCGGCGTACGCCACGCACGGCGAGCCGCTGATCCCGGTGTACGTCTTCTACTCGATGTTCGGTTTCCAGCGGACCGGCGACCAGTTCTGGCAGATGGCCGACCAGCTGGCGCGCGGTTTCGTCCTGGGTGCGACCGCGGGCCGTACGACCCTGACCGGTGAGGGTCTGCAGCACGCCGACGGCCACTCGCAGCTGCTCGCCTCGACCAACCCGGCGTGCGTCGCCTACGACCCGGCCTTCGGGTTCGAGATCGCGCACATCGTCCGGGACGGTCTGCGCCGCATGTACGGCGAGAACAGCGAGGACATCTTCTACTACCTCACGGTCTACAACGAGCCGATCGTGCACCCGGCCGAGCCGGAGGACGTGGACGTCGAGGGCATCCTCCAGGGCATCCACAAGTTCCGGCCGGGCACGGCGGGCAGCATCCCGGCGCAGATCATGGCGTCCGGCGTGGCCGTGCCGTGGGCCATCGAGGCGCAGCGGATCCTCGCCGAGGAGTGGAACGTCAAGGCGGACGTCTGGTCGGCGACCTCCTGGAACGAGCTGCGCCGCGAGGCCGTCGAGGTGGAGGAGCACAACCTCCTGCACCCGGAGGAGGAGCAGCGCGTCCCGTACGTGACGCGGAAGCTCGCCGACTCCGAGGGTCCGTTCGTGGCCGTGTCCGACTGGATGCGTGCGGTTCCGGACCAGATCGCGCGCTGGGTGCCGGGCACGTACCAGTCGCTGGGTGCGGACGGCTTCGGCTTCGCCGACACCCGTGGCGCGGCCCGCCGCTTCTTCCACATCGACGCGCAGTCGATCGTGCTGGGTGTGCTCACCGAGCTCGCCAAGGAAGGCAAGATCGACCGCTCCGACCTGAAGAAGGCCGTGGACCGGTACCAGCTGCTGGACGTCACGGCGGCGGAAGCCGGCGAGGCGGGCGGCGACGCGTAGAACTGGCTGCTGAGCGCACGCGGGGCCCCCGGACAGCACGACTGTCCGGGGGCCCCGGCGCGTTTCACCGCTCGGCGATCCGGAAGGCACGCACCGTGTACGGCGCGTCCGGGACGTACGTCCCACCGCCCGGATACGTGTCGAACTCGCCGGTCTCGGCGCATTCGGCGCTCTGGAAGGTGGTCACGGGCCGTCCCGTGCGGTTCACGAAGGAGCGCGCGGGGCGGCCGTCGGGCAGCGGTACGCAGCTCTCGATGTCGGTGTCGGAGAGCTCGTGGGTCACGCGCGGGCCTTCGTAACCGGCCTTCGGCCAGAGACAGAGCTGCCCGGCGGCACAGGAGCCGGATGCCGCGTGCGCGGCGAAGGGCGTGCTGAGCAGTGCGGCCGCGCCTACCGCGGCGGCGAGGACGGTCGTACGCATACGGATCAACCCCCGTGTGATGACGGTTCTGGTGGCCGCCACGGTGGCCCGTCCGCGTACACGGTGAAAAGGCATCCGGGCCCCGTCCACCCTGATAGGGGAAGACGGGGCCCGGTGGTGGTGCGAGGCGGCGCTCCGAAGCGCGAGGCGGCGCGTCAGATGTGGCCGACGCCGGCGCCCGCCTCGGCATTCGCGCCACGCTTGGTGAACACCGCTACCGCCGCCGCGACGATGGCGACACCGCAGGCGACCGTGAAGGCCAGCCCCATGCCGGAGATGAAGGTGTCGTGGGCGACCGCGGTGATCTTCTCGGCGATCGGCGCGGGGGTGCCCTTGGGAACCGGCGAGATGCCGACCGCGACCGCGTCGGCGGCCTTGTCCAGCTGCGCCTGCGGGACCGGCGGGAGGTGTGCGCCGTTCCAGTTCTCGGGCAGCTTGGTGTCGACCCGGGAGGCCATCACGGCGCCCAGTACAGCCGTGCCGAGGCTGCCGCCGACCTGCATCGCGGCCTGCTGGAGACCGCCGGCGACGCCGGACAGCTCCATGGGCGCGTTGCCGACGATGACCTCGGTGGCACCAACCATGACGGGCGCGAGGCCGAGGCCCAGGAGGGCGAACCAGAGGGACATCGCGCCGGTACCGGTGCCGGTGTCCAGCGTGGACATGCCGTACATCGCGACGGCGGTGAGGACCATGCCGCCGACCAGCGGCACCCGCGGCCCGAACTTGGTGATCATGGCGCCGGCGAGCGGCGAGCCGACGATCATCATGCCGGTGAGCGGGAGCAGGTGCAGCCCGCTGTCCACCGGGCTCATCCCGTGCACGTTCTGCAGGTAGAAGGTGACGAAGAACAGTCCGCCCATGAAGGCGAACGCCATCAGCACCATCAGGATCGTGCCGGCGGTGAGCGGTACGGAGCGGAACATCCGCAGCGGGATGAGCGGCTCGCGGACCTTGGTCTCCAGCACGGCGAAGAGCGCGAAGAGCACGATCGAGCCGATCAGGAAGCCCCAGGTCTTGCCGTCGCCCCAGCCCCAGGTGCCGGCCTTGATGAGCGCCCAGATGAGGCAGAACATCGCGCCGGACAGCAGCACGATGCCGGGGACGTCGAAGGAGCGCGGGGCGTTCTTCGCGCGGTGGTCCTTGAGGATGACCAGGCCGAGGAGGAGGGCCACGACGCCGACGGGCACGTTGATGAAGAAGACGGACTGCCAGTTGACGTGCTCGACGAGCAGGCCGCCGACGATCGGGCCGCCGGCGGTGGACGCGCCGATGACCATGCCCCAGATGCCGATGGCCATGTTGAGCTTCTCGGCAGGGAAGGTCGCGCGCAGCAGGCCGAGCGCGGCCGGCATCAGCAGCGCGCCGAAGAGGCCCTGCAGTACGCGGAAGACGATGACCAGCGACACCTCGCTGGACAGGCCGATGGCCCCGGAGGCGAGGGCGAAGCCGATCACGCCGATGAGGAAGGTCTGCCGGTGGCCGAAGCGGTCACCGAGCTTGCCCGCCGTGATCAGCGCGACGGCCAGCGCGAGGAGGTACCCGTTGGTGATCCACTGGACGTCGGCGAGCGTGGCGCCGAGGTCCTTCTGGATGGCCGGGTTGGCGATGGCGACGATGGTGCCGTCGAGCGCCACCATCATCACGCCGATCGCGACGGAGAAGAGGGTCAGCCAGGGATGGCCACGCAGTCCCCTGCGCGGCTCCGGGGTCGGTGCGTCCGGTATCGCCTCGGCTACCGGGGTCTGTGAGCTCATGTCCCCGACAATAATGTCAGCCACTGACAGTTGACAAAGCATTTCATCAGTCGGTAACTGTCAGTTAGCTCACAGGTATCGTGAGCAGCAGTGATCCATCGAGGAGGGCGGCGCATGAAGGCCGAGGTGACGCCGCGTGAGGGACTGCGCTGCGGACTGCGCGAGCGGAAGAAGCGGCGTACGCACGACGCGCTGATCCGCGCCGCGCTGGAGCTGTGCACCCAGCAGGGGTACGACCACACCACGATCGACGAGATCGCCGAGGCGGTCGACGTCTCCCAGCGGACGTTCTTCCGGTACTTCACCACCAAGGAAGACGTGGTCTTCGCCGTCCAGGAGATCG
Organism: Streptomyces sp. NPDC026301; assembly: GCF_055567935.1. NCBI lineage: Bacteria > Bacillati > Actinomycetota > Actinomycetes > Kitasatosporales > Streptomycetaceae > Streptomyces > Streptomyces sp. NPDC026301. The sequence continues at coordinate 47,222 of NZ_JBVHPN010000013.1, forward strand.
TGGAGGCGCGCTTCCTGGAGGCACTGCGGGCCCGGCCGGCCGCCGAGGTCCCCCTGGAGGCCCTGCGCAACGCCGTCCTGCTGGCCTGGGACGACCTCGGCCAGGTGATCGAGTCGATCATCCCGGTCGAGCTGCACATGCGGACGTACCAGATGATCGAGTCGACGCCTGGACTGCTCGCCGCGCACCTGCGGCGCAGCTCCGACCTGGAGGAGCTGATCGCCACGGTCATCGCCCGGCGCGAGGGCCTGGACGTGGACGCCGACCCGCGGCCGCGGATCGTGGTGGCGGCGTTCAGCGGCGTGATGCGGCTGGCCGGGCGACTCTGGGGCGAGGCCGGGGAGTGCAGCGTGGAATCCATCCGCGCGATCACCGAGAACCACCTGGACGGCATCGTTCCGGCAATCGCGGGCCAGTGGCGGAAAACCACCCCTTAACGGGACCACATGAGCATCTCGCCGCACTCGTGAGCAGGACAAATGGGCGCGAAGTGTCCGTTGTGACCCTAATGACCCACACTGAAACGTGAGTTGACTCACCCAATCCACGGCCACCGCGCGCCGTCTCCTAGGCTGTCCCGCGGTGACTTCCTTCTCCGAGCTCGGCGCTCCTCCCGGTTTTCTGCAGTCCTCCGCCTGGCGTGCGGCACTCGCCCTGGTGGTGGTGTTCGTGATGCTCGCGGTGACCGGCTGGACGGGCATCAGAGGTACCAGAGGGGACACCGATCCGCTGGGCAGCTCCCGGGCCGCCTGGGCGGGCGGCACCTTCCACGGCCACCGGCTGCCCGACCCGGCAGCGGGACCGCACCGCATCGCGGCGTTCTTCGCCGGGCTGCGCAAGGCGGACCGGCTGCGGCTGGCCGACCGCTATCCGCTCGCCGTCGGCAACATGGCGGGCGCCCCCGCCTCGCTGCGCTACCTGGCCAACCACAAGGCCATGGACCGGGCACGCGACGTGGCCGCGCAGCGCTCGCACGACGGACGGCTGACGCCGGAGGGGCGCCAGGACGCCGGCCGGCTCATGCACCGCCTGGACTCGATGATGCGGCCGGGGCGGCAGATCCTGTCCTTCGACCCGGCCGCCGGCGGCCGCGCCGCCGAGGTCTTCGGCGACCTCACGCACGCCCGCCGGGTCTCGGTCGTGGTGCCCGGCGTGGACACCAATCTGGTGAACTTCGAGCGCACCAAGCGCGCGGACAGCGCACCGGTGGGCATGGCCTCCTCGCTGTACGACGCGGAGCGCGCGGTGCGCCCCGACGCCCGTACCGCAGTGATCGCCTGGGCCGACTACACCGCGCCCGCCGGCATCGGCGTGGACGCGGCGGCCGGGCAGCTGGCGCAGGCGGGCGCGCAGCGCCTGGAATCGATGGTCGGCGCGCTGCCGACCGGCGCCGACGTCTCGCTGTTCTGCCACAGCTACGGCTCCGTGGTGTGCGGGGTGGCGGCCCGCGCGCTGCCCTCCCGGGTCGGCGACATCGTGGTGGCGGGCAGCCCCGGCATGCGCGCCCGGAACGCCGCCGCGCTGCACACCACCGCCCGGGTGTGGGCGATGCGGGACTCCGACGACTGGATCCAGGACGTGCCCAACCTGGAGCTGGGCGGGCTGGGGCACGGCGCCGACCCGGTGGACCCGGCGTTCGGCTCCCGGGTGCTCTCCGCGGCGGGCGCGAACGGCCACGCGGGGTACTTCACCCGGGGGACGCAGAGCCTGTCCAACTTCGCGCTCGTCGGAGTCGGCGCGGTCGCGGGCGTCAGCTGCGCGGCCGACGACGGGAACTGCTCGGCCGACCTGGCGTGAGGGCCGGCCCGGCGCCGTACGGGACCGGCGGCCGGCCGGAGCCGCCAACGGGGCCGGGGAACGGCGTGACGCGCGTAGCGCAGTGCTGTACGGAAGGGGGACGGGCGGGCTGCCCGCCGCTTACGATGAACCGCATGGGTGATGTGCTGGCCGGTTTTCATGCCGTCTGGGAGTTCGACACGGACTCCGTGCTCATCCGCTTCGAACGGGGGATCCGCAAGCCCAAGCTGTTCCAGGCGCTCGGCGAGCGCCGCATCCCCTACGAAGCGCTGAGCTCGGTGAAGCTCTCGCGGGGCAGGCGCGGGACGGTGGTCCTGCATGCCCGGCCCCGGCCGGGCGCCGACCCGCTGATGGACGCCGCCGACGGGCAGCTGAAGGACGACGCCGACCCGTACCGCCTGGTGCTCCCCGCCGACCGCGCCGAGCAGGCCGAGTACTACCGCGACCAGCTGACCGGCCTCCTCGGCCCGTACGCGGCGGGCCCCGCCGACCAGCACCTCGTGGCGGCCCCGGAGCCGCCGCTGACCTTCAAGGCGTACGACGGCAAGGCGTCCTTCGACGGCAGCTCGGTGGCGTTCCGCTGGTTCTGGACCGGCGCCTCGTCCGCGAAGTGGAAGTCCGGCGACCAGAGCTTCCCGGTCGACGGGCTGGCCGGCGTGGTGTGGCGCTCCCCGGAGAACGGCAGCTCGGCGCCCGCGCCGCCCGGCGCGTGGCACAACGGCTACCTGCGGCTGCTGGCGCACGGCACCGAGGAGGAGGGCCAGGGCGGCGCCGACCAGGACCCGGCCTCGGTGATCTTCGGCCTCGGCTACGGCCCGGTCCACGAGTCGCTGCCGTTCGCCGCGGCCGTCCTGCAGGCCGTACGGACCGCGGGCCCGGCCCCCGCGCCCGCACCCCAGCGCCGCACCCTGGAGCCGCACCGCGGCCCCGCCGACATCGCCGACCGCATACGGCAGCTCGGCGAGCTGCACGACGCGGGACTGCTGACGGACGCCGAGTTCAGCGCGAAGAAGGCGGAACTGCTGGCGGAGCTGTAGGGCTCCTACGGTGCGGTGACCGCTTTCGGTACGGCGCCGTGATGAGCCGCCGTACGGCGGAGGGGCGGCGCTTCGTACGACAGGGCGGCGGGCCTTCGTACAGCGAGGCGGCCTGTCCGGTGCGACCGGCGGGGCCGGCCCTCGTACCGCCGCTCCTGATACCCAGGTATGACCCCGGACCGACGACTCCGGTATGACGCCCCGGCGTACCCGGCCCGCATACGCTGATCCGGCGATGTCCACGTCCTCCCCTTCCTCCCCCTCCTCCGGCCCCTCCCCCGGGCCGCTCTTCGGCGCGGGCCGGCCCCGCTGGCTGCAATGGCTGCCGTACGTCGTCGCCTTCGGGTTCACCGTCTCGCTGCTGCCCATCACCATCGTCGTGCTGACCGACGACTACGGCTTGAACGCCGGACTGGCCGGTGCGCTCGGCGTCGCCCAGACCGCCCCGCTGCTGCTGGCGGTGGTCCGCCCGCTGCAGGCGTGGTGGGTGATCTTCGCGGCCGACCTCGCCGCCGGTTTCGCGCTGGCGCTCATCCCCGTCCACCAGGGCACCAGCTGGCCCTGGCCGCCGCCCACCATCGTGGGGTACCTCGCCCTGGCGCTCGCCCTCGGGCTGCGCGAGCGGCGCCGCGTACTGCTCGCCGTGTGGCTCGCCACCGGCGCCGCCGGCATCCTCTTCGGAGGCCTGCGGCCCGCCCGCTCCGACGCCACCTGGCTGCTGCTCTTCGTACTCTCCGGCGTGGTCCTGCTGCTGGCGGGCGCGCTGCGGGAACGCGGCGACGCCCGGCGCCAGTTGGCGGAGCAGGAAACGATCAGTGAGGCGGAGCGCGCCCGGCGCACGCTGCTGGAGGAGCGCACCCGCATCGCCCGCGAGCTGCACGACGTCGTCGCGCACCACATGTCGGTGATCACGGTGCAGGCGGACAGCGCGCCGTACCGCCTCCAGGGACTCCCGCCGGAGGCCGCCGAGGAGTTCGGGACGATCGCCGCGACCGCACGCGAGTCGCTGGGCGAGATGCGCCGACTGCTGGGCGTGCTGCGCAGCGAGGAGAGCGAGCGGCACGGCGGCCCCGAGAAGGCGCCGCAGCCGGGCCTGGACCAGCTGTCGCGGCTGGTGGAGGGGACCGTACGCGCGGGTGTGCCGGTGGAATTGACGCTCTCCCGGGCGCTCGGCGAACTCCCGCCCGCCGTCGGCCTGTCGGGGTACCGCATCGTGCAGGAGGCGCTGTCGAACGTCGTACGGCACGCGCCCGGCGCGCGCACCCGCGTCTCGGTCACGCCGGACCGCACGAGCCTGACCGTCCTGGTCGTCAACGGCCCGCCGCCGCGCCCCGCCGCGCCGCTGGAGACGACCGGAACCGGCCACGGCCTGGTCGGCATGCGCGAGCGCGTACGCCTGCTGGACGGCACCCTGGACACCGGCCCCCTGCCGGACGGGGGTTACCGTGTCGCCGCCCGGCTCCCGCTCACGGAGCCCCCGACGGGGAAGGACCCGACACGCGCATGACCACCCGCGTGATCATCGTTGACGACCAGGCCATGGTGCGGGCGGGCTTCGCCGCGCTGCTCGCCGCGCAGAGCGACATCGACGTCGTCGGCGACGCGGAGGACGGGGCGCGCGGCGTCGAACTGAGCCGCCGCAGCCACCCCGACGTGGTGCTGATGGACGTCCGGATGCCGGAGATGGACGGCCTGGAGGCGGCCCGGCAGCTGCTCTCCCCGCCCCCGGGCGTCGTGCACCGCCCGAAAGTGCTGATGCTCACCACCTTCGACGTCGACGACTACGTGTACGAAGCGCTGCGCGCCGGCGCGTCCGGCTTCCTGCTGAAGGACGCGCCGCCGGCCGACCTGATCTCGGCGGTACGGGTCGTGGCGGCCGGCGAGGCACTGCTCGCCCCCTCGGTGACCCGCCGTCTGATCGCCGACTTCGCGCGGCAGCGCCCTGCGCCCCGCAAGGACCGCGCCTCGCTGCGTCTGAACGGCCTCACCCCGCGCGAGACCGAGGTGCTGGAGCTGATCGCGCGCGGCCTGTCCAACCAGGAGATCGCGGCCGAACTGGTGCTGGCCGAGCAGACGGTGAAGACCCACATCGGACGGGTGCTGGCCAAGCTGGACCTGCGCGACCGCGCCCAGGCCGTGATCTTCGCGTACGAGTCGGGCCTGGTGACACCGGGCACGTCGTAAGAAACGGGGAGCTGCGCCCCGTAAGGGGCGCGGGGAACTGCGCGCTCAGCCACAACGGTGCCGCGCCCGGCCATCGGCCACGTCCCCCACCCCCTACCCCGGTATCACCGGGCAGTTGGCCCCATGGTGTGACGCCTCACCACCCTTCCCCTTCCTACGTTTCCCTCCGCCAGATCACCGGAAGAGGGGAACACCGTCATGCCGCTGCGCACACCGCCGCGTACCGCGGACACCGGACGCGCGACGGACAACCACGCAACGGACGACCGTCCCGCACCGGCACGCCGCCGCGCCCCGCGGCACCGCGGCCTGGCGGCCCTCGCCGCCGTCGTCGCGCTCGTCGCCGGCACCGGCGGCTGGGCCGCCGGCAGCGAGCAGACCGCCGTCACCGGGCCCGCGCCGGGCGCCGCCGCCTGGCGCGCCGACCACACGCTCGGCCGGCCGCTGCCCGACCCGGCGACCGCCTCGCCCGCCGCCGTGGCCCGCTTCTTCGCCGGCCTGACCGAGACGGAGCGGCAGCGGCTCGCCCACCGGCACCCGATGACCGTGGGCACCTTGGACGGCGCACCCGTACGGCTGCGCTACCGCGCGAACGCCCGCGCCCTCCGGGCCGAACGCGCCCGCCTCTACGCCCGCGCGGACGACCCCGCCCGCGCCGCCGAGGACCGCAGCCGGGCCCGCGCGCTGGCCGCCCGCTGCACCGAACTCCTCGCCCCGGGGCGGCAGATCCTCTTCTTCGACCCGCGCGGCCGGGGCCAGGTCGCCGAGGTGTACGGGGACCTCGGCGCGGCCCGGCGCACGGCCGTGATCGTGCCTGGCTCGGACATCGACCTCGGCACGTTCGACCGTGAGCGGGACCGGTACGGCACACCGACCGGCATGGCCGCCTCGCTGCGCGCCCGGATGTCCGCCGAGGACCCGGCGACGCCCACCTCGGTGATCGCCTGGGCCGGCTACACCACGCCGGTCGGCCTCGGCCCGGACGCCGCGACGGGGCGGCTCGCGGAGGCCGGCGCGCCCCGGCTGGCCCGGCTGCTGACGGGGCTCGCCGCGACCGGCGCCCCGGCGCCCGCCCTGCTCTGCCACAGCTACGGCTCGGTCGTCTGCGGCCTGGCGTCGCCCCGCGCCGGACGGAGCGCGGTCGGCGACGTGATCCTCTTCGGCTCGCCGGGGGCGCGCACGGAGCGCGCCGCGGACCTGCACGCCGGCGGGCGGGTGTGGGCGGCCCGGGACGCCTCGGACTGGATCGGCGACATCCCGAACGTCGAGGTGCTGGGCCTGGGCCACGGCACCGACCCGACCGACCCCGCGTTCGGCGCGCGCCGCGTCGCCGCCGACCGCGCCGAGGGCCACACCGGCTACCTCGTGCCCGGCACCGACTCCCTGGACGGCTTCGCCGACATCGTGCTCGGCCGTCCCTCCCGCGGGCGCTGAGCGCGCCCTCAGCCAAGGACACCGCCATGACCATCGCGTTCCTGAACCCCGGCGGCGGACCGGCCGCCGGTGCCGCCGGCAGCGGCCTGCGGGCCAACCGGACCGAGAAGCACGGGCCGCTCCGCAGGGCCGTGACCGCCATCGAGGGCCGCACCCCCGCGCACCGCGACCGCGCGATCGACGGGCTGCGGGCGCTCGCGCTGCTCGCCGTGCCGACCGGGCACTGGCTGGTCGGCGGCTTCACGCGGGACGCCGACGGCGCGCTGCACAACGCCAGCCCGCTGTCCACGCTCGGCTTCTTCGCGCCGGTGAGCTGGGTGTTCCAACTGCTGGGGATCTTCTTCCTGGTCGGCGGGTACTCCTCGGTGCTGTCCTACCGGCGCGCGAGCGGGCGCGGCGAGTCCACCGCGCGCTGGCTGGGCGGCCGGCTGGCCCGCCTGGGCCGCCCGGTCCTCGCCGTGACGGCCGTGTGGGCGCTGCTGATCGGGGTGCTGTTCGCTGCCGGAGTGCCCGAGGCGACGCTGCGGACGGGGGCGACGCTGGTCGTGCAGCCGTTGTGGTTCGTGGGCGTGTACGCCGGGGTCACGGCGCTCACGCCGTACTGCGTGCGCGCCGCGCGCCGGCTCGGGCCATGGGCGGCCGCGCCGCTGTTCGCGGCCGTCGCGGTGGTCGACTTCCTGCGCTACGGCCCGTACGCGGCCGCCGTGCCGTCCTGGCTCGCCCTGCTCAACCTGCTCCCCGGCTGGCTCTTCGCGTACCAACTCGGGGTCTGCTGGGGCGAGAAGCGACTCGGCCGCCGCACCGCCTGGGTACTCCTGGCAGGCGGAGCGGCCGTGTTCGCCGCCCTCCTCCTGGTCTTCCACTACCCCGCGAGCATGGTCGGCGTCCCGGGCACGGCCCGGACGAACTCGCACCCGCCGTCGCTGCTGGTCCTGGCGCTGGCGGCGGCGCAGTGCGGGGCCGCCGTCCTGCTGCGGGACCGGATCGCCGCGCTGCTGCGCCGGCCGGCGCTGTGGGCGCCGGTCGTGGTCGTCAACCTCTGCGCGATGACCGTCTTCTGCTGGCACCAGACCGCGATGCTGACGGTGGCGGTGCCGTCGTCGTACTTCGGCCCGGTACCCGGCCTGACCACGGCGCCCGACTCAGGGGCCTGGCTGCTGACCCGCCTCGCCTGGCTCCCGCTCTTCGCGCTGACGCTGGTCGCGCTCGGCCTGCTCACCCGCCGCTTCGAGGCCCCCTGGGGCGCGAGCCGCACCCGCCGCGCCACCGCCACCGTCCTCTCCACCGGCTTCACCCTCTTCGCGCTGGGTATGGGCTGAGTGGGGCCCTCCCCCCGCTCAGCGCCCGGCGAATCCGCTACGCGTGCTCCTCCCCGAGAGCCGGGGCGATTTCCGCGCGGGAGGAGCAGCCGAGTTTGCCGAGGATGTGTTCCAGGTGGGCGTCGGCGGTGCGTTTGGAGATGACGAGCCGCTCGGCGATCTCACGGTTGGACAGCCCCTCCCGCACGAGAGCCGCGACCTCGCGCTCGCGACGCGTCAGGGTGTGGGTCGGGTGCGGGTCGGCGTCGCAGGGCGCGCCCGCGTCCGGGCGCTCGGCGTCCGCCTCGACGAGGTCCACCACCTCCCCTACGGAGAGCCCCGCGCCGCGGCGGAGCAGCCGCTCGAAATGCGTCTCGCCCAGCTGCCGGGCGGCCTCGGCCCGTGCGCCGTCGTAGGCCCCGGTCAGGCTCGGGAACCCGAGCAGGATGGCGGACATGTTCTCCCCCAGCTTCTCGGCAGCGCCCACCAGCCAGGCCGTGCGGACATACCGTCCCTGGCCGGCGGCGAGCCAGGTCAGGATGGCCAGGCAGGCAGCCGTCCCGTCCTTGTCGCCCATCCGGTACTTCAGCCGGACCGCCGTCCGCACGGCGGACGTGGCCGCCCCGAGGTCTCCGCGACGCCAGTACGCCAGGCCCCGCGCGACGAAGCCGTAGCCGCGCATCCAGCACTCATCCGGATACTCGGCGAGAAGATCCAGGAACTCGTCGATGAGTACCAGCCCCTTGCCGGGGTCGCCGCCGATGGAGTGCATCATGCCGTGCTCCGACAGGGCCCGCATCCGGATGGCGCGTTCGCCGAGGCGCCGGAACCTCTTATAGCCCTCTTCGAAGAGGGCCATGGCCGTGTCCACTTCACCAGTGATGAAGCTCTGGAATGCCGCGAAATGGACGGCGTGGGCCAGCAGGCGTTCGTCGTCGAGCCGTTCGGCGAGGGTGCGGAGCTCCTGGACCGCGGCCAGCGCCGGTCCGCGGTCGGCCTGCCGGCAGGCGCAATAGCACAGCACGATCAGCGCGTCCGCCCGCTCCGCCACCGGCTCCGGCGCCTGCTCCAGGCACCGCGTCAGCCAGCGGCGTCCCTCGCTGAAATACGCTCCGCACTCCCAGTAGTGTCCGAGCGTGACCGCGAAGGCCAGCGCCTCCCGTTCGGCTCCCGGCCGCAGGCAGGCGTATTCGAGGGCGGCCCGTACATTGGCGCGCTCCCGGTCCACCGCCCGGAACAGCTCGACCTGCTCACTGCTGCACCAGCCGTCCCCCAGGCGCCGGGCCAGCGCACGGTAGTGGTTCACGTGCCGCTCCCGGCAGGGGTCCACCTCGCCGAGCTCGGTGAGCCGGTCGGCCCCGTACTCGCGGATCGTGTCGAGCAGCCGGTAGCGGGGATCCTGCTGATCGGGGTCGTCGATCCGGGTCACCACGGACTTGTCGACCAGGCCGATCAGGGTCTCGACCACGTACTCGGCGGGCAGCGCGCCGCCCGCACACACCCGTTCCACCGCGGCCAGGTCGAAGGAGCCGGCGAAGACCGAGAGCCGTGCCCACAGCAGCCGTTCGACGTCGGTGCACAGCTCATGACTCCAGCCGATCGTCGTACGGAGCGTCTGGTGGCGCGGGACCGCGGTGCGCCGGCCGCCCGTCAGCACCCGGAAGCGGTCCTCAAGCTGGGTGACCAGCTGGCCCAGGCTGATCGCGCGCAGCCGTACGGTCGCCAGCTCGATCGCCAGGGGGATGCCGTCCAGGCGGCGGCACAGGGCTTCGACCTCGCCGCGGTTGCCGTCGGTGACGGCGAAGCCGGGGCAGACGACGGCGGCGCGCTGCTGGAACAACTCGACCGCCGTGCCGACGGGGAGCGCCGGCACGGGGAAGATGTGCTCGCCGGGCACGTCCAGCGGCTGCCGGCTGGTGGCGAACACGGTCACGCCGGGCGCCTCGCCGAGCACCACGTCCGCGAACATCGCGCAGGCGTCGACCAGATGCTCGCACGTGTCGAGGATGAGCAGCAGCCGTCGACCCTGCAGATGGTCGAGGAGGATGTCCAGCGGCGGTTCGGCCGTCTGGCTCGGCAGGCCCAGGAGCGTACACAGGGTGTGCGGCAGCAGCTCCGGGTCGCGCAGGGCGGTCAGCTCGGCCAGGCACAGGCCGTCGGGGAAGTCCTCCCTGACGGTGGCCGCGGCGCGCAGCGCTATCCGCGTCTTGCCGACGCCGCCGGGGCCGGTGAGCGTCACCAGCCGAGCCCCGGCCAACATCTCCCGTACCCGGGCGAGTTCTTCCGTGCGACCGACGAAGCCGGTCACCTCAGCGGGAAGTTCGCCTCCGCGCCGACCGAAAACCCGTGCCATGTCGCACCGCCCGGCGTCGTGACCGCCCTGCCCACTTGCCCAGGCTACTCACGGCACGCCGGCCCTCGTGGCCCGTACGGGAGAAGAACCCGACCGAGGGAGGCGCCCCTATAGGCCGTCCCGGAGGCCCCGGATCACTCCCGTCCCGCCGAAGTGAACGCCATGTCGGCGTAGCGGTCGCCCGCCACTCGGGAGGCGATGGGGTCCAGGCGGGACAGTTCTTCGGGGGTGAGGCGGAGGAAGGTCGCGGCGGTGTTCTCCGTGACGCGGGCGGCGCGGCGGGTGCCGGGGATCGGGACGACGGCGAGGTCGCGGAGTCCGGCCTGCTGCTGCACCCAGGCCAGCGCGATCTGGCCCGGCGTCACACCGCGCGCCTCGGCGATCTCCCGTACGGGCGCGAGCAGTTCGGCGTTGGCGGCCGCGTTGTCGCCGGTGAAGCGCGGCTGGGTGCGGCGGAAGTCGTCCTCGGTCAGTTCCTTGTCGGCGCTGACGAACGAGCCGGTCAGGAAGCCGCGGCCGAGCGGCGAGTACGGTACGAAGCCGACGCCCAGTTCGGCGGCGGCCGGCACCACGCCGGCCTCCACGTCCCGGCTGAAGAGCGACCACTCCGACTGCACTGCGGCGATCGGGTGCACGGCGTGCGCGGCGCGCAGCTCCTCGCCCGTGACCTCGCTCAGGCCCAGGTGCTTGACCTTGCCCTCGGCGATCAGTTCGGCCATCGCGTCGACCGTCTCCTCGATGGGCACGTTCACGTCGCGGCGGTGCATGTAGTACAGGTCGATCGTCTCGACGCCGAGCCGCGCGAGGCTCGCGTCGATGGCCTGGCGGATGTAGGGGCGGTCGTTGCGGATGCCGCGCTTGTACGGGTCGGACGGGTCGCTGATGATCGAGAACTTGGTGGCGAGCACGACCTCGTCACGGTGCGCCTGGATGAAGGGCGCGATGAGCTTCTCGTTCTCGCCGTTGCCGTAGACGTCGGCGGTGTCGTAGAGCGTGACGCCCAGTTCGAGGGCGCGCTCCAGCGTGCCGCGGGTCTGGGCGGCGTCGGAGCCGGGGCCGTACGCCCAGCTCATGCCCATGCAGCCGAGGCCCTGGACGCCGACGCGCGGTCCCCCGTTGCCCAGCTCGACGGTCGCGATCTTCTCAGCCATGTTCCAGCTCCCTCTCCGACGCCCGGCGGGCGTCGGCGTACAGGTCGATCTTGTAGTCGAGGACGTCCAGCGTGTCGCGCAGCTCGTCGATCCGCTGCCGGACGTCCTCGCGGTGTGCCGTGAGGAGCCGTTCCCGTGCGGCGAACGTCGCCGGGCCTTCGCGGACCATTTCGGCGTACCGGACCATGTCGGCGACCGGCATGCCGGTCAGCCGCAGCTTGCCCACCAGGTCCAGCCAGTCCAGGTCGCGGTTGGTGAAGCGGCGCTGCCCGGTGTGGGTGCGGTCGACGTGGGGCATCAGGCCGATGCGTTCGTACCAGCGCAGGGTGTGGGCGCTGAGCCCGGTGAGGCCGACGACCTCGCTGATCGTGTACTGGTCCCGGCCGTCCGCCCGCCGCGGTCCGGACCGCAGGCCGGCGCAGTTGCGCGGCTTCGCCGGGGCCGTGACCGGAGCGCTCTCCATGACCGTCATGCCGTCTCTCCCGTTCGCCGTTTCGCTCACGACGCTGACAACGCTAGAGAGCTGGAGTGCACTCCAAGCAAGGGAAGACTTGGCGGAATCTTGAGGAAGTTACGCTGGGCGCCATGGAGAGCCTGCGGATGATCGAGAACTGGCCGGTGCCCACCGCTGCGGCGGTCGTCGTACGAGCCGACGGCACGGTGGCCGGCGCGCACGGGCCGCAGGAGCACCGGTTCGCGCTGGCCTCCGTGACCAAGCCGCTGGCCGCGTACGCGGCGCTGCTCGCGGTGGAGGAGGGCGCGGTGGAGCTGGACGAGCCGGCGGGCCCGGACGGCGCCACGGTACGGCATCTGCTCGCGCACACGTCCGGGCTGGCGTTCGACGAGGACCGGGTCATGGCCGCGCCCGGTACGCGGCGGATCTACTCCAACGCCGGTTTCGAGGCGCTGGGCGAGCACCTCGCGAAGGCCACGGACATCCCCTTCCCGCAGTACCTGAAGGAGGCCGTGCTCGATCCGCTGGGCATGGCGGCGACCGAGCTGCCGGCCGGCGGCTCGCCCGCCAAGGACGGCACCTCGACCGCCGCCGACCTGGCCCGTTTCGGCGCCGAGCTGCTGGCGCCGCGACTGCTGGCGCGCGAGACGCTGGACGCGGCGACGTCGGTGGTCTTCCCCGGGCTGTCGGGTGTGCTGCCGGGCTACGGCAACCAGAAGCCGAACGACTGGGGGCTGGGCTTCGAGATCCGGGACGGCAAGTCGCCGCACTGGACGGGTGCCGCGTCCTCGCCGCGTACGTTCGGGCACTTCGGGCAGGCCGGAACGTTCCTGTGGGTGGACCCGGACGCGGGCGCCGCCTGCGCCGCGCTCGCGGACCGCGCGTTCGGCCCGTGGGCGATCGAGGCGTGGCCGCCCTTCACGGACGCGGTACTGGCGGACCTGCGGGCGGCCTGAGCCGCCCTCCCCGCCGGGGACGCGTCAGCCGTACGCCGGCTCCTCCGGCATCTCCCACAGCAGGCACTCCGCCGCCGACTCCGCGGTCAGCTCCAGCTCCTTGGCGTCGGTGACGCGCGCCGCGTCGCCCGCCTCCAGCAGCGCGGGGCCGCCGTCGGTGAGCGCGTCGCCGAGCCGTACCGCGCCGCGCACGACGTGGACGTAGACCCGCGCGCCGTCCGGTACGGCCGTGCGGTCGCCCGGCGCGAGCCGCCGTACGTGCAGCATCGCGTCGGCGCGCGGCACGGCGTACGGGGTGCCGTCGGCGATGCCGCGCACCACTTCGTAGTCCGGTTCGCCGCCGAAGGCGGTGGGCGCCAGCCACATCTGGACGAAGCGGAGCGGCTCGGTGCCGTCGTTGCGCTCCACGTGCCGTACGCCGCCGGCCGAGCTGAGCCGCTGCACGTCCCCGGCCCGTACGAGCGTCTCGTGTCCGGTGGTGTCGCGGTGGGTCAGTTCGCCCTCGACGACCCAGGTGAGGATCTCGGTGTTGCTGTGCGGGTGCTCGTCGAAGCCGCTGCCCGGCGCCAGCCGCTCCTCGTTGCAGGCGATCAGCGCGCCGAAGCGGATGTTGCCGGGGTCGTAGTGCGGTCCGAAGGAGAAGGCGTGCCGCGTGTCGATGCCGGCGTCCGCGTCCCCGCCCCGGTACCGCTCGTCGCTTCTCCGTACCTCGATCACGCGTGTCCACCTCTCCTGATCCGCTCCGGCCCGTCCGGCCGGCGGCCCGGCCGGGGCCCGCCCGCGGCGGTGCCGCCGGCGTGCGCGGCGTCCCGCGGGCAACACAGCATTCAGCCACCGTAGCCCCACCGCGCCACCACCCCGCCCCGATGAGGCAGGCTTGTCCCCGTGTCTGAACCCGCATCGCACGACGCCCACCCGCACTCCGCGACCCTGCGCCGCCTGGAGAAGTCCTCCGGCAAGCTCGCGGCCCATGCCATCGCCCGCATGGACGAGACACTGCCGTGGTACCGGGCGATGCCGCCGGAGAACCGGTCGTGGATCGGTCTGGTGGCGCAGGCGGGCATCGCGGCCTTCACGGAGTGGTTCCGGCATCCGGAGACCCCGCAGGCGATCTCCACGGACGTCTTCGGCACGGCGCCGCGCGAGCTGACCCGGGCGATCACGCTGCGGCAGACCGTGGAGATGGTCCGCACCACGATCGAGGTCATGGAGACGGCGATCGACGATGTCGCCGCTCCGGGTGACGAGTCGGTGCTGCGCGAGGCGCTGCTGGTGTACGCCCGGGAGATCGCCTTCGCGACCGCACAGGTCTACGCGCAGGCGGCGGAGGCCCGGGGCGCCTGGGACGCGCGGCTGGAGTCGCTGGTGGTCAACGCCGTGCTGTCCGGTGAGGCGGACGAGGGCGCGGTGTCCCGGGCCGCGGCGCTGGGCTGGAACTCCCCGGAGCACGTCGCGGTGGTGCTCGGTACGGCCCCGGACGGGGACAGCGAGCTGACGGTGGAGGCGATCCGGCGCGCCGCGCGGCACGCGAAGCTGCAGGTGCTGACGGGCGTGCTCGGGACCCGGCTGGTGGTGATCGCGGGGGGTTCGGACAATCCGCTGAAGGCGGCGAAGGCGCTGATCGGGCCGTTCGCGGCGGGCCCTGTGGTGGCGGGCCCGGTGGTCTCGGACCTGCTGGCGGCGACGCGGTCGGCGCAGGCGGCCGCGGCGGGCCTGAGGGCGTGCGCGGCGTGGCCGGACGCGCCGCGGCCGGTACTGGCGGACGACCTGCTGCCGGAGCGCGCGATGGCCGGGGACCCGGCCGCACGCGATCAGCTGGTGGAGGAGATCTACAGACCACTGGAGGAAGCGGGCAGTGCCCTCCTGGAGACGCTGAGCGTCTACCTGGAGCAGGCGAGCAGCCTGGAGGGGGCGGCGCGGATGCTCTTCGTGCACCCCAACACCGTGCGCTACCGGCTGCGACGTGTGACGGACGTCACCGGATGGTCGCCGTCCGATGTCCGCTCGGCGTTCACCTTGCGTATCGCCCTCATCCTGGGGCGTCTGGCCGACCGTGAGGCCCAGCCCTAAGCTTTTGTCGGACACCCACAATTACCCCGATGGTTCTTCGTCCCTGTCCCCACGGGCGGGCGGGACCTCCCACAAGAGAGAGTGTGAGAGTGCTCGTACTCGTCGCTCCCGGCCAAGGCGCTCAGACGCCCGGCTTCCTGACCCCCTGGCTCGACCTCCCCGGTGTCGAGGACCGGCTGCGTGCCTGGTCCGCGGCCATCGACCTCGACCTGGTCCACTACGGCACGAAGGCGGACGCGGAAGAGATCCGTGACACCGCCGTCGCCCAGCCGCTGCTGGTCGCTTCCGCGCTGGTCTCCGCGCGGCAGCTCTTCGCCACGCCGGAGGACTTCGCGTCGCTCGTCGGCGCCGCGGCCGGGCACAGCGTCGGTGAGCTCGCCGCCGCCGCGCTGACCGGCGTGCTGCCGGACGAGGCCGCGCTGGGACTCGTACGCAAGCGCGGCCTGGCCATGGCCGAGGCCGCCGCGATCACCGAGACCGGCATGTCGGCCCTGCTGGGCGGCGAGCCGGAGACGGTACTGCCGCACCTGGAGAAGCTGGGCCTGACCCCGGCGAACGTGAACGGCGCGGGCCAGATCGTGGCCGCCGGCACCGCCGAGCAGCTGGCGGCGCTGGCCGAGGACAAGCCGGAGGGCACCCGGCGGGTCGTCCCGCTGAAGGTGGCCGGCGCGTTCCACACGGTGCACATGGCCCCGGCCGTCGCCACGCTGGAGTCCGCGGTGGCACAGCTGTCCCCCGCGGCCCCGCACACCCGGTACGTCTCGAACAAGGACGGCCAGGTCGTCACCGGCGGCCAGGAGGTCGTGCAGCGGCTGGTGGGCCAGGTGGCCAACCCGGTCCGCTGGGACCTGTGCATGGAGACCTTCAAGGAGCTGGGCGTCACCGCGATGATCGAGGCGGCCCCCGGCGGGACCCTGGTGGGTCTGGCCAAGCGCGCGCTGCCCGGTGTGAAGACCCTCGCGCTGAAGACCCCGGATGACCTCGACGCTGCCCGCGAGCTGATCGCCGAGCACGCTTCTCCCGCTGCCGAGAACTCGGCCGGATAAGGAGACCGAAGAGCATGACCTCGAAGATCAAGCCCGCGCAGGGCGCCCCGTACGCGCGGATCATGGGCGTGGGCGGCTACCGCCCCGTCAACGTCGTGCCGAACGAGGAGATCCTCAAGTACATCGACTCGTCCGACGAATGGATCCGGTCGCGCTCGGGCATCTCCACGCGCCACTGGGCCGGTCCGGAAGAGACCGTCGCGGCGATGTCGGTGGAGGCCGCGGGCAAGGCGATCGCCGACGCCGGGCTCACGCCGGAGCAGATCGGCGGCGTGATCGTCTCGACGGTCTCGCACTTCAAGCAGACCCCCGCGGTCGCGACGGAGATCGCGCACCGGATAGGGGCGGGCAAGCCGGCCGCGTTCGACATCTCCGCGGGCTGCGCGGGCTTCGGTTACGGCCTGACCCTGGCCAAGGGCATGATCACCGACGGCTCGGCCGAGTACGTGCTGGTCATCGGCGTGGAGCGGCTCTCGGACCTGACCGACCTGGAGGACCGCGCGACGGCCTTCCTCTTCGGTGACGGCGCCGGTGCCGTGGTCGTGGGCCCCGCGCAGGAGCCGGCCATCGGCCCGACGGTCTGGGGCTCGGAGGGCGACAAGTCCGAGACCATCAAGCAGACGGTGGGCTGGGACGCGTACCGCCGCACCCCGGTGCCCGGCGGCAACGGCCCCGGCGACCAGCTGGCCCTGGACGAGATCCGCTACCCGGCGATCACCCAGGAGGGCCAGGCGGTCTTCCGCTGGGCGGTCTTCGAGATGGCCAAGGTCGCCCAGGAGGCGCTGGACGTGGCCGGCGTCGCCCCGGAGGACCTGGACGTCTTCATCCCGCACCAGGCCAACATGCGGATCATCGACTCGATGGTGAAGACGCTCAAGCTCCCCGAGTCCGTCACGGTCGCCCGTGACGTGGAGACCACCGGAAACACCTCGGCCGCCTCGATTCCGCTCGCGATGGAGCGGCTGCTGGCGACCGGTCAGGCCAAGAGCGGCGACACCGCGCTCGTCATCGGGTTCGGGGCGGGTCTCGTGTACGCCGCCACGGTCGTTACTCTCCCCTAGGCAAGATCTACGCAGCGCCGACGTCCCCGTACGATCCGGCGGCTGTACTGGAACTTCACCGCAAAGCACAGTTTCACTCGAAAAACACCGAAGGAGCGCCATCATGGCCGCCACTCAGGAAGAGATCGTCGCCGGTCTCGCCGAGATCGTGAACGAGATCGCCGGGATCCCCACCGAGGACGTCCAGCTGGACAAGTCCTTCACCGATGACCTGGACGTCGACTCGCTGTCCATGGTCGAGGTCGTCGTCGCCGCCGAAGAGCGCTTCGACGTGAAGATCCCCGACGACGACGTCAAGAACCTCAAGACGGTCGGCGACGCCACCAAGTACATCCTCGAGCACCAGGCCTGATCCAGGCCCGCATGTCGCCACCCCGCGGTGGCGCCGTCGATTCTCGACCCCTCTACCTGTGGAGACAAGAATTCCCGTGAACGCGACCAATCGCACCGTGGTCGTCACCGGTATCGGCGCAACCACACCGCTGGGTGGCGACTCCGCTTCGACCTGGGAAGGTCTGCTGGCGGGCCGCTCCGGCGTGCGGCCTCTGGAAGGCGAGCGCTTCGCCGACCTGCCCGTACGGATGGCCGCCACCGCGGCCGTCGAGCCGGACCAGGTCCTGCCGCGCCCCGTCGCCCGCAAGCTCGACCGCTCGGCGCAGTTCGCGCTGATCGCCGCTCGTGAGGCGTGGGCCGACGCCGGTTACACCGGCCCGGCCGGCGAGGACACCGCCGAGGACGGCTCGGCCCTGATCGACCCGGACCGCCTGGGCACCGTGATCGCCTCCGGCATCGGCGGCGTGACCACCCTGCTCGACCAGTACGACGTGCTGAAGGAGAAGGGCGTACGCCGCGTCTCCCCGCACACCGTGCCCATGCTCATGCCCAACGGCCCGTCCGCCAACGTCGGCCTGGAGGTCGGCGCGCAGGCGGGCGTGCACACCCCCGTGAGCGCCTGCGCCTCCGGCGCCGAGGCCATCGGGTACGCCGTCGAGATGATCCGCACCGGCCGTGCCGATGTGGTCGTCGCGGGCGGCACCGAGGCGGCGATCCACCCGCTGCCCATCGTCGCCTTCGCGAACATGATGGCGATGTCGAAGAGCAACGACGAGCCGGAGAAGGCGTCCCGCCCGTACGACACCGCCCGGGACGGCTTCGTCCTCGGTGAGGGCGCGGGCGTGGTGATCCTGGAGTCGGCGGAGCACGCGGCCAAGCGCGGCGCCAAGGTGTACTGCGAGGTGCTGGGCCAGGGCCTGTCCGCGGACAGCCACCACATCGCGCAGCCCGAGCCGACCGGCCGGGGCATCGCGGCGGCCGTGCAGAACCTGCTGGACGCCACCGACCTCAAGCCGGCCGAGCTGGTGCACCTCAACGCGCACGCCACGTCCACCCCGCAGGGTGACGTCGCCGAGATCAAGGCGCTGCGCCGGGTGCTGGGCGACGATGTGGACCACATCGCGATCTCCGGTACCAAGTCGATGACCGGCCACCTGCTGGGCGGCGCGGGCGGCGTCGAGACCGTCGCGACGGTCCTCGCGCTGTACCACCGCCAGGCCCCGCCGACCATCAACGTCGAGAACCTCGACGACGAGGTGGACGCGGACATCGTCCGCGACGAGCCCCGGCAGCTGCCGGAGGGCACGATCGCGGCGATCAACAACTCGTTCGGCTTCGGCGGGCACAACGTGGTGCTGGCGTTCCGCAGCACGAGCTAGCCCCTGCCGTCGTACGTGACGAGGCCCGCCCCGGGTGTTTCCGGGGCGGGCCTCGTCACGTATGCGAAGGCGTCAGAACTCGCAGGCGTCAGTCCTCGAAGCTCGCGAAGTACGAAGCGGCCATGTCCTCGTCGCCGTGTCCGGCCGCCGTCGCGCGGCGGAAGCGTTCCGCGCCCGCCGCCGTGACGTCCAGGCGTACCCCCGCGCTCTTGCCCGCCTCGACGATGAGCCGGGCGTCCTTCTCGGCGGTGCGGGTCTGGAAGCTGGGGGTGAGGTCGCCCTCCAGCAGGGCGTGGGTCTTGGCGCGCAGGTACCCCATGTCCAGCGGGCCGCCCTCGACGGCGTCCAGGAACTCCTGCGGGGCGACACCGAGCCCCTTGGCCAGGGCCAGCGCCTCGGCGGCGCCGTGGGTGACCGTGAGCACCCAGCTGTTGATGACGAGCTTGAGGCGGGTGGCGGCGCCCTCGTCGCCGTTCTCGCCGATCCAGGCCGTCCGGCTGCCGATCGCTTCGAAGACGGGCGCGAGCAGTTCGCGTGCGGCGCCCGGCCCGGCCGCGAGGACCACGAGCTTCCCGGCCTCGGCGGGCTCCTTGGTGCCCAGCACGGGCGCGTCGACGAAGACCAGGCCGTGCTCCCGGGCGAAGCCGGCGAGCTCGCCGAGCGCTTCGAGGCCTGCGGTGGTGGACTGCGCCCAGACCGTACCGGGGCGCAGCGCGGTGCCGGCGGCGCGCACCGTCTCCAGGGCGGCCGGGCCGTCGTGCAGCATCGTCAGGACGACGTCGGCGCCGTCCACGGCCTCGGCCGGGGTGTCCGTGACGCGTGCGCCGTCCTCGGCGAGCGGTTCGGCCTTGGCGCGGGTGCGGTTCCACACCCGGACGTCCAGGCCTGCCCCGGCGAGGTTGCGGGCCATCGCGGCACCCATGATCCCGGTGCCCAGCACTGCTACTGAGATGTTGTCAGCCATGGGGGAACGCTAGGCGTTCGAGCGGGCTCGACGACAACCACGCCACGCGCCTCAGACGACTTGGTGCAGCCAGCGGACCGGGGCGCCCTCGCCCGCGTACCGGAAGGGCTCCAACTCGTCGTCCCAGGGCTTCCCGAGGAGCCGGGCGACCTCGGCCGCCAGGTCGGTCTCGCCGCGCGCAGAGCGGGCCACAGCGGCCCGCAGCCGGTCCTCGGGGATCAGGATGTCGCCGTGGATGCCCGTGACGGCGTGGAAGATGCCCAGGTCGGGCGTGGAGCTGTAGCGCTCGCCCTCGGCGGCCGCGCAGGGCTCGGCGGTCACCTCGAAGCGCAGGAGGTGCCAGCCGCGCAGCGCGGAGGCGAGTTTGGAGGCGGTGCCGGACTCGCCCTGCCAGGAGAACTCCGCGCGCCAGGTGCCGGGCGAGGCGGGCTGCCGGATCCAGTCGAGATTGACGCGCACGCCGAGGACGCCCGCGACGGCCCATTCGACGTGCGGGCACAGCGCGCGCGGAGCGGAGTGGACGTACAGAACTCCACGTGTCGTCACCGGGACCTCCAGTACGGTTCGAGGTTCGCCTTCCCCAGCGGCCTCGTGCCCGTTCCGGTCGCGGCCGGGACAGCTGCTGACATTCTGCCCCAATGATCACTTCGGCACCAGCACGCGAGGTTACCTTCAGTAAACACCATGGGGCTCAATTCGCCACAAAAGGGACAGGAAATGACGTGTTGTAATTTGTTCGTACGGGAGTGCGCTACTCCTCCAGGTCGCCGCCCGACGGCCACGGGGCAAAGCTATCGCGCTGTGACCGCCGAGGAGTGACGTACCGTCGCTCACGGAAGAGATATCACTCGCACGTCGGAGGGGGACAGGGGATGGCAAAGATCAACTGGACCTCCGGCCGCCTCCGCCGGCGGCCGTTCACTTTGCGCGCGGCGCTCGCCGCCGCCCTGCTCCTCGCCGTGCCGGCCTGCGGTTCCGGCGACGGTGGCGACAACTCCCCGGCCTCGCGCGGCCGCACGGAATCCGCCCGTCCGCACTCGGCGCCCCCACCGGTTTGGGACACCCGTCCGGATTCGGTGGCCGCGCTGGGTGACTCGATAACGGCCGGCTTCGACGCCTGCGGACTGCTGGCCGACTGCGCCGCCGCCTCCTGGGCCACGGGCACCGATCCGGCCGTCCGCAGCCTGGCCGAACGCCTGCTGGCGCACCCCTCGGGACACGCCTGGAACTACGCCCGCACGGGTGCCCTCATGGACGATCTGCCGCGCCAGATCGACCGCGCGATTCCGCACAAACCCCAACTTGTCACGATCCTGATCGGCGCCAACGACGCCTGCCGGAACAACGCCTCCGCCATGACACCGACGGCTGATTTCCGCGCCGGTTTCCGGACGTCCCTGAAGAGGCTGCGCCAGGCGCTGCCCCGTACGCAGGTCTACGTCGCCGCGGTGCCCGACCTGATGCGGCTGTGGTCGCAGGGCCGCCGGAACCCGGTGGGCAAGCAGGTGTGGCAGCTCGGGATCTGCCAGTCGATGCTGCACGACGCCGACGACGTCTCACGCGCCGCGAGTGACCGCAGGGAAGGTGTGCGGGACCAGGTGGTGGCCTACAACACGGCGCTGCGCGAGGTGTGCGAGCAGGACCGCCACTGCCGGTTCGACCAGGCGGTTTTCGACTACCGCTTCACCGGCAGGGAGTTGAGCGAGTGGGACTGGTTCCACCCGAGCAAGCGCGGCCAGCGGGAACTGGCCGGGATGGCCTACCGCACCGTCACCCGCCCCGAGGGCCGCGGCTGACCGGGCGCCGCCTTCGGGGCGCGCGGGCATGGACGCGCGGGCATAGGCTCGCCGCCATGAGCGCGACCCACGTCGCCGAAGAGCCCTTCGGCACCTTGAAAAACGGCAGTATCGTCCACCGCTGGACACTCGAAGCAGGCGCAGTCCGGGTACGGATCCTGACGTACGGCGGCATCGTGCAGAGCATCGAGACACCCGACCGGCACGGTGCGCGCGGCGAGATCGCGCTCGGCTTCCCGGACGCGGCCGGGTACGAGGCGCACGGCGAGTCGTACTTCGGGGCGCTGGTCGGCCGGTACGCGGGCCGCATCGGGGGCGCCGCGTTCACCCTCGAAGGGCGGCGGTACGCGCTGCCCGCCAACGACGGCCCGAACTGCCTGCACGGCGGCGTCGCGAACTTCTCCACGGCCCTGTGGGACGCCGCGCCGTGCCCAGGAGGGGTGGAGCTGCGCCGCACCAGTAGGGACGGCGAGGAGGGCTTCCCCGGGGCGCTGGACGTCCGCGTCCGGTACACCCTCTCCGCAGCGGGCGAGCTGGCCGTCGACTACCTCGCCACCACGGACGCGCCGACCGTCCTCAACCTCACCAACCACACGTACTTCGACCTCAGCGGCGACGGCAGCGGCGGCGCGGAGACCCACCGGCTGCGGATGGCGGCCGACCACTACCTCCCGGTCGACGCGGCCGGGATCCCGGCCGGCGCCCCGGCCCCCGTCGCCGGCACCCGCTTCGACTTCCGGGCGCGCCGCACCGTCGGCCGCGGGTACGACCACACCTTCGTGGTCGGCGACGGCTCCGGGACGATCGGCGACCCCGAGGACCGGGCTCCAGAGCCGCGTCCGGTGGCCGAGCTGAGCGAGCCCGCCTCCGGGCGCGTCGTACGGCTGTCGACCACGGAGCCGGGCATCCAGCTCTACACGGCCGAGCACCTCGACGGTACGTATACGGGCACCACCGGCCGTCCCTACGAGGCGGGCGCCGGCCTCGCCCTGGAGACCCAGCACTTCCCCGACTCCCCCAACCGCCCGGACTTCCCGGGCACGGCGCTGCGCCCGGGGCAGGTGTTCCGGTCGCGGACGGTTTACGGGTTCGGGGCGGAGTAGCGGCCGGGCCGGGCCCGCCGCCCCCTACCGGCACACGGGCCCCTCCCGCTTTACTCGCCGCATGAGACGCATACGTACCAGGCTGAGGCTCATCGCTCTCGGGGCGGCGCTGACCGCCGCGCTCCCTCTGGCGCTGACCGCTCCGGCGGCCGCCCACGACCGGGCCGCAGACACCGAACAGTCCCCCGTCGCCGTGGAGGAGCAGCGGCTGTCGCTGGCCGCGCCGCGGGAGATCCTGCGGCGCAGCGGCTTCGACGAGGTCGGGCCGGAGTTCGCCCGGGGGCTGGCCGCGACGCGCTCGGAGGGAGCGGCGAAGCGGTACGTCGAACACGCCGCGCGTGCCCTGTGGGAGCGGGCCGTGGACCGGGTCCAGGGGCACGGCCCGGCGGGCGGCGATCTCAGCCGGGACGACGACCGGCCGCTGTACTGGGCGCGGCTGGAGATGACCCGGGCGCTGCGGGAGTGGCAGCCGTCCTTCGGGCTGTCCGACGGGCGGCGCGCGGCGCTGGCCGGGGCGCTGGAGCGCGCGTCCCGGGGCGAGGACTCGATCGACCTGCCCGCGGGCCGGCACGTGACGCGCGTCCTGGTGACCGGCTTCGACCCGTTCCAGCTGGACGCCGACGCGCGCCGCAGCAACCCGTCGGGCGCGTCGGCGCTCGCGCTGGACGGGACGACGGTGCGTACCGCTTCGGGGCGGGCCGTACGGATCGAGACGGCGGTCTTCCCGGTCCGCTGGTCGGACTTCGCCGCGGGAACCGTGGAGCGCACCCTGCTGCCGCACTTCCGGCCGGGGCCGCGCCAGGTCGACCTCTTCACGACCGTCAGCCAGGGGCGGCCCGGCCGCTTCGACGTGGAGCGGACCAACGGGGCCTGGCGTGGCGGCTATCCGGACAACGCCCGGGAGTCGCGCACGGAGACGGTGCCGATCCCGCACGGCGTACCGACCGTACGGCCGCAGCCCCAGTGGACGCGCACGACGCTGCCGTACGAGGCGCTCGCGGGCGGCGACACCGGACCGTACCCGGTGCACGACAACACCGCCGTCACCGAGATCCCGGCGGGCGGCGGCGCGCCCGTGGAGCGCCCGGACGGCCCGACCCCGGGCTCCACGGCCCGCGCGGGCGGGGGCGGCGACTACCTCTCCAACGAGATCGCCTACCGGGCAACGCTCCTACGGGACGCGGTGGCCCCGTCTCTGACCGGCGGCCATCTGCACACGCCGGTACTGGAATTCGGCCCCGGCAACACCGACCCGAAGACCGGCACGGTCACCGACCCGGCCTTCGTCCACAACCGACTGACCATCGTCGGCCAGCTGCGGGAGCTGCTGCGGACGGCGGTCGAGGCCGGTTGTCAGTGGCCGGGTGCATGATGGCCAAATGATCCTCGCAGCAGCACAGTTCACCCCCGTTCCGCTGGACGCGGCCGCCAACGCGACGCGGATGGCCGGGCTGATCACCGAGGCCGCGAACCGCGGCGCCGGGCTCGTCGCCTTCGCCGAACTGGCCCTGACGGGGTACGAGCTGGACGCGATAGCCGCCGCGCCGGAGCGGTATGCGTACGCGCCGGACGACCCGGCCCTCGCGCCGATCGCGGCGGCCTGCCGGGCGACGGCCACGGCCGCGATAGTCGGCTGCCCGGCCCCCGCGCCGGACGGCACCCTGACGCTCACGTCGTACGTCTACGGCCCGGACGGCGCGCTGCTGACCCGTTACGACAAGCGGCATCTGTACGGCCCGGAGAAGGCGGTCTTCGCACCGGGCCGCGCCGACGGCCGGTGCACCCTCGGCGGCCTGCGCATCGCCCTGGCCACGTGCTACGACACCGCGCATCCGGAGGTGTGGGACCGGGCCGCGGCGGACGGCTGCGGGGTGCTGGTGGCGAGCGCGTTCCACGGCACGGCGGAGCGGGTCGGGGAGTATGCGGCGGCCGCGCGGGAGCACCGTCTGCACGTACTGCTGGCCAACGGTCTGGGCCCCGGGAGCCCGGGCCCGGCCTGCGGGCTGAGCGGCGCGTGGTCGCCGGAGGCCGGCCGGCTCGCGGACGCCGGTCCCGAGGAGGGGCTCGTGCTCGCCGACCTCCGGGAGCGGATCACGCTGATGTCCGACCCGGCGGTGGCGGCCGTACCGGTCGTGGAGTGCGGGGAGCCGCTGCTCGACGTGCGGACGGCGGCGCCGGAGCTGCGGATCTCCGGGATACGGCAGGATGCGCCGGGCGCCTTCGCGTATCTGCGCGCGGGCGTGGTGGAGCGGCTGCTGCGCGCCCAGGATTCGCTGCCCGACGGCCTGCGGCTGCAGCTGGTGGAGGGATACCGCCCGCCTGCCCTGCAGCGCCGGTACTTCGAGGAGTACGCCGACGAGCTGCGGGCCGCACATCCGGAGTGGCCGCCCGCGCGCATCCGGGACGCCGCCGGCCGGTACGTCTCGCCGCCGGAGATCGCCCCGCACAGCGCGGGCGGCGCGGTGGACCTGCTGCTCGTCACGGACGGCGGCACGGAGCTCGACATGGGCTCGCCGATCAACGCGAGCCCCGAGGAGAGCGGCGGCGCCTGCTACACACACGCGCCGGGGCTCGGCACCGAGGCCCGCGCCAACCGCCGCCTGCTGGCAGCGGCACTCGGCGGCGCGGGCCTGGTCAACTACCCCACGGAGTGGTGGCACTGGTCGTACGGCGACCGGTACTGGGCACTGATGACCGGTGCGGACCACTGCCTGTACGGCCCGAAGGAGCTGAGCGCATGACACGGCTGTGGCATTCGTTCCAGCCGGCTCAGCCCGCCGGGAGTTCCTCCGGTGTCGGGTAGGAGGGCTGGGCGCCGGGCTTGGTGACGGCGGCGGCGCCGACGCGTACGGCGTAGTGCGCGGCCGTGGCCAGGGTCTCGCCGCGGGCGAGGCGGGTGGCGAGGGCGCCGGTGAAGGCGTCGCCCGCGCCCGTGGTGTCCACGGCCGTCACCTTCACGCCCGGTACGGACGCGTCGCCGTCCGCGTCCAGGACGTACGCGCCGTCGCCGCCGAGGGTGACGACGACCGTCCGCGCGCCCAGGTCGCGCAGCGCGCGGGCCCAGTCCGCCGGGCCGCCGTCCGCGGCGCCGGAGAGCCGGCGTGCCTCGTGCTCGTTGACCACCAGCGGATCGGCGGCGGCGAGCAGCGCCGGGGACAGGCTCTCGGGTGCCGGGGAGGGGTTGAGCACGACCCGGGTGCCGGCCTCGCGCGCCGCCGCGGCGGCCGCCTCCACGGACTCCATCGGGATCTCCAGCTGGAGGGAGACCACGGCGGCGCCCGCGATGACCTCGCGCGCCGCGGCGACGTCCTTCGGGGTGAGCGCCGCGTTGGCGCCGGGCGAGACGACGATGCTGTTGTCGCCGTCCGTGCCGACGATGATCATCGCGGTGCCGGTGCGGGCTTCCGGGTCGGCGATGACGTGCCGTACATCGGTGCCGGCCGCGCGCTGGGCGTTCATCAGCAGCTCGCCGTACGCGTCCCCGCCGATCCGCGCCAGCAGCGCGACCCGGCCGCCGAGCCGGGCGGCGGCGGCTGCCTGGTTGGCGCCCTTGCCGCCCGCCGACTCGACCAGGTCCGTACCGAGCACGGTCTCGCCCGCGTCCGGCCGCCGGTCCACCCGGACCGTCAGGTCGGCGTTGGCCGAGCCCACCACCAGTACGTCGTAGTCGTAGTCGTCGTTGTGTGCGTCCACGTCCGCCGTTTCCATCCTTTGTCACTGCCGGGCAGCGGTCTGCCGCTGCCCGGTGTCCTGCTGCCGCACGGTGGTCATCCGCCGTACCGTGCGGCGGTCATCCGTCGTACTGCGCGGCGTTCTTCTTGGTCACGAGCACCACCGGCACCTTGATCTGCTTCGGCAGCGGCTGGTGCCGGGCCGCCTTGAGCGCCCAGTCCACGGCCTGCTTGCCGAGCAGCTTCGGCTGCTGCGCGACGGTCGCCGTCAGCGTCCCATTCCGTACCGCCTTGATGCCGTCCGGCGTGCCGTCGAAGGCCACGACCCGCACCTTCGAGCCGGACTTGGCGCCGAGCGCCTTGGACGCGCCGAGCGCCATCTCGTCGTTGGCGGCGAAGACGCCGGCGATGTCGCGGTGTGCCTGGAGCATATTGGACATCACGTCCATGCCCTTGGTCCGGTCGAAGTCGGCGGGCTGCCGCGCGACGACCTGGATGCCGGGGTACTTCTTGATGCCTTCCTCGAAGCCCTGGCCGCGCTCGCGCGCCGCCGAGGTGCCCGCCTGGCCTTCGAGGAACGCCACCTTGCCCTTGCCGCCGAGCGACTCGGCGAGCGTCTTCGCGGCGAGCCGGCCGCCCGCGACGTTGTCGGAGGCGATGGTCGAGCCGACCGTGCCGCCGTTGACGCCGCGGTCCAGAGAAATGACGGGGACGTCGGCACGGTTGGCGACGCCGACGGCCGGTACGGCGGCGTCGGAGTCGACCGGGTTGATGATCGCGGCCTTGACGTTCTGGCTGGTGAACGTCTCCAGCTGGTTGATCTGCTGGGTGGGGTCGTTCTGCGCGTCGGTGATGTTGATCTTCAGCCCGCGGGCGTCCGCCTCGGCCTGCGCGCCTTCCTTGATGCCCACGAAGAACGGGTTGTTCATGGTGGACAGGGCGAGGCCGAGGTCGGTGTTCCCGCCGCGGTCGCAGCCGCTGAGGGCGAGGGCTGCCAGTACGGTCCCCACCACCCCGAGTGCTCCTATGCGCCCCTTCATCGCACGCCCCCTCATCACGCGCCCCGTCCTCGTACGGCCCCTCATCGCGCGCTCCGCCGCCGCAGCGTGTCCAGCAGGACCGCGAGGGCGATGACCAGGCCGGTGGCGACCTGCTGCCAGAACGCGGAGACGCTCAGCAGGTTCAGGCCGTTGCGCAGCACCGCGAGGATCAGCGCGCCGATGAGCGTGCCGGACGCCTTGCCGGAGCCGCCGGAGAGGCTGGCGCCGCCGATGACGACGGCCGCGATGGCGTCCAGTTCGTAACCGGTGGCGGCCTGCGGCTGGGCGGAGGTGAGCCGCGCCGCCAGCACGATGCCGGCGACCGCGGCGAACAGCCCGGACAGCGCGTAGATGACCAGCTTGCGGCGCTTGACGTGGATGCCGGAGAGCCGCGCCGCCTCCTCGTTGCCGCCGATGGCGAACATCGCGCGCCCGGTGTACGTACGGGCCAGTATCAGCGCCGCGATCAGCCCCATCACGATCATGACGAGGACGGGCACCGGCAGCCAGCCGCCCAGCGTGTCGCCGAGCTTGCCGATCGAGGCGGGGAACGCGATCGGCGAGCCGCCGGAGATCACCAGCGCGAGGCCGCGGCCGACGGAGAGCATCGCGAGGGTGGCGATGAAGGCGGGCAGCCTGCCGTACGCGACGAGCGCGCCGGAGACCAGGCCCGCGGCGGCGCCGACCACCAGGCCGAGCAGTACGGCGACGACGACCGGCAGGCCCTCGTTCGAGGCCGCCCAGGCGACGACCGTCGCCGACAGGCCCGCGACCGAGCCGACGGACAGGTCGATGCCGGCCGAGACGATCACGAAGGTGACGCCGAAGGCCAGGATCGCGGTGACCGACGCCTGCACGCCGACGTTGAGCAGATTCTGTCCGTTCAGGAAGTCCCTGGACAGCACCGCCATCACCACGACCAGCGCGATCAGGCCGCCCAGCGGCCCGTTCCGCAGCACCGCGCGGGAGAACCACGGCCCGAAACCGTCCCGGTCCGGTGCCTCACCCACCGCCTCGGCGGCGGCTCCCGTCTTCACCTCAGCGGACATCGGAGCCCTCCATCGCGCTCTCGTCATTGTTCGTCGTGTTGTGGGGGGCGGCCTGGAGCGCCAGCTCCATCACCGCGTCCTGGGTGGCCTCGGCCGCCGGCAGTTCGCCGGCCAGCCGGCCCTGGGACATCACCAGCACCCGGTCGCTCATGCCGAGCACCTCGGGCAGATCGCTGGAGATCATCAGGACGGCCCGTCCGGACGCCGTCAGTTCGTTGATCAGCTGGTAGATCTCGACCTTCGCGCCGACGTCGATGCCGCGCGTCGGCTCGTCGAGGATCAGCAGCCGGGTGTCGGTCAGCAGCCACTTGCCGATGACGATCTTCTGCTGGTTGCCGCCGGAGAGGGTGCGGGCGCTCTGCCCGAGGCCGCTCATCCGTACCTTCAACTGCCCCGCCACCCGGGCCGCTTCGCGCCGCTGCGCACCGCGGTCCACCAAACCGCCGCGGGTGTCCCGGTCCAGCCGCGCCAGGGTCAGGTTGTCCTGCAGCGACGCGTCCAGGACCAGGCCCTGGCCCTTGCGGTCCTCGGGTACGAGACCGAGCCCGGCCCGCATGGCCGCGCGGACGTCGCCGCGCGCCAGCTCCGTACCGTCGATCTCGACCGTGCCGGCGTCGTACGCGTCCACGCCGAAGATCGCCCGGGCGACCTCGGTACGGCCCGCGCCCACCAGCCCGGCGAGGCCGACGACCTCCCCGGCCCGCACCTCGAAGCCGACGTCCTGGAACACCGGCCCGCCCTTCGGGCCGTTACGGGTCAGCCCGCGCACCCGCAGCAGGGGCGCGCCCGGCTCCTCGGGGCGCTGCCGCGGGTACTGCTCGGCGATGTCCCGGCCGACCATGAGGCGGATCAGCTCGTCCTCGTCGGTGGATGCGGGCACCTCGTCGACGGACCGGCCGTCGCGCAGCACGGTGACCCGGTCGCCGAGCGCGCCGATCTCCTCCAGGTGGTGGGTGATGAAGATGATCCCGACACCGGATTCGCGCAGCTCGCGGACGAGGCCGAAGAGCGTCTCCACCTCCTCGGAGGTGAGGACGGCGGTCGGCTCGTCCATGATCAGGATGCGCGCCTTGAGGCTGAGCGCCTTGGCGATCTCGACCATCTGCAGCCGGGCGATGCCCAGTTCGGCGACGGGCGTGTTCGGGGAGACGTCCAGCCGTACCCGCTTCAGCAGCTCGGCGGCGCGGGCCCGCATGGTCTTCCGGTCGACCAGGCCGAGCGCGGTGCGCGGCTGGCGGCCGAGGAAGATGTTCTCGGCGACGGTGAGGCCGGGGACGAGGTTGAACTCCTGGTAGATGGTGGCGATGCCGAGCCGTTCGGCGTCCTGCGCGGAGCGGATGTGCACCTCGTGCAGGCCGTCGTGCGCGCCGTCCTGTCCGCCGTCGGCCAGGATGCGGCCGTCGTCGGGGCGGTGCGCGCCGGAGAGCATCTTGATCAGGGTGCTCTTGCCCGCGCCGTTCTCGCCGAGGAGTACATGCACCTCGCCCGCGCGCAGACTCATGTCCACGCCGTCCAGGGCGCGCACACCGGGGAACGACTTCGTCACCCCCTCCACGCGCAGCAGTTCGCGGCCGCCCGGTACGTCGTCGTTGACGCCGGTCATGCGCTGCCCCTCTCGTTGTGGGTGTCGGTGTACGTGTCGGTGTACGTGTCGCCGGTGGTCGGGGGGTTCGCCGCCGGGTCGGGTTCGCCGCAGGAGCGGCGCGGTACGAGGCGGGCGGGGAGCAGGACGGACTCGGCCGGCCTGCCCTCGATCCGCTCCAGCAGGGTGTGCACGGCGGCCCGGCCCAGCTCGCGGGTGGGCTGCGCGATGGCGGTCAGCGGCGGGTCGGTGTGGGTGAACCACGGCACGTCGTCGTAGACCACCAGCGCCACGTCGTCCGGTACGCGCAGGCCGCGCGCCCGGATCTCGTCCATCGCGCCGAGCGCCATCAGGTTGTCCGTGGCGAGCACGGCGTCCGGCGGCTCGGGGAGGTCGAGGAAGTCGCGCATGACCCGGCGGCCGCCGGTGTGCTGGAGGTCGGGCGTGGAGCCGACCCGCTCGTCGGGCAGCTCGATGCCGTACGGGCGCAGCGCCTCCCGGAAGAAGCGCAGCCGGTCCGCGCCGGTGCGGGTGCCGGCCGGGGCGACGATGATCGCGGGGCGGCGGCGGCCCAGCGCGGCGAAGTGGGCGGCGAGGTCGGCCAGCGCCGCGCGGCCGTCGGCCCGTACGCAGGGCACGTCGAGCCCGTCCACGGCGCGGTCGAGCAGGACCAGCGGGGTGCCGGCCGCGGCGATCTCGCGCAGTACGGGCGAACCGGTGCCGGCCGAGCTGACCAGCAGGCCGTCGATCCGCCGGTCGATGAGCGTACGGATGTGGTCGTCCTGCTGCTGCGGGCTCTCGCCGGCGTTGCCGATGACCAGGCTGTAGCCGAGGCTGCGGGCCTCGTCCTCCACGGCGTCGGCGAGTTCGGTGAAGAACGGGTTGGTGAGGTCGCCGATGAGCAGGCCGAGCGCGCCGGTGCGGGCGGTGCGCAGGGCGCGGGCGACGTTGTTGGGCCGGTAGCCGAGTTCGGCGACGGCGGCGAGCACCCGGTCGCGGGTGGCCGCCACCGGCGAGTGCCCGTTGAGCACGCGCGAGACGGTGGCCACGGAAACGCCTGCCCGCTCCGCCACGTCCTTGATGTTCGCCAAGGCGCCCTCGCCCTCCCCGTTCGTCGTCGACCGGTGATCCGCGTGTAATCGATTACTCGCGCTGTCGTGGGGGCTACGTAATCGATTACACGGGTGCGGCGTCAAGGTTTCGTAAGTGTGGCCTGTGTCACGGGGGGTGAGGGGTGTGGGCGGTGTGGGGGGTGTGGGGGGTGTGGGCGGTATGGGCGGGCGCGGGGGCTGCCGCGGCGGAGGACTCCGGGTGCGGCGGGCGCGGCTGAAGCGCGGGCGCGGCAGGGCGCGCGGGCGCGGGGGGGCGCGAGGGGGCGCGGGGGGGGCGCGGCGAAAGGTGCGGGCGGGGAGCGGGGCCGCCGGGGGCAACGGGCCCGGCGCACGGTGCGGGCGGAAGCGGGGCCGGTATCGGGGGGACGGGAAGCGCCACCCGACGTGGGCATGAGGGCGAGTCGGCCCGGCCGCCGCGGACGGCGAAGGGCCGCACCCCCGGCAGGGGTGCGGCCCTTCTTGCGGCGTGCGCCGCGCGTCACGGGTCAGGCGACGGTCAGCGTGACCTCGATGTTGCCGCGGGTGGCGTTCGAGTACGGGCAGACCTGGTGCGCCTTCTCCACGAGCGCCTTCGCGGTGTCCGCGTCGACGTTCGGGATCGAGGCCGAGATCTCGACCTTGAGGCCGAAGCCGCCGGCCGGGGTCTTGCCGATGCCGACCTTGGCGGTCACCCGCGAGCCGGAGACGTCCGCCTTCTCCTGGCGGGCGACGACGCTCAGCGCGCCCTGGAAGCAGGCGCTGTACCCGGCGGCGAAGAGCTGCTCGGGGTTGGTGCCGGCGCCGCTGCCGCCCTGCTCCTTGGGCGGGTTGACGACGACGTCGAGCTTGCCGTCGTCGGAGGCGACACGGCCGTCACGGCCGTTCTCCGCCGTGGCGACAGCGGTGTAGACGACGTCGACGGGCTGGATGGACATACGGATTCCTCCTGTACGTACGCCGCGACTCGCGCCCACGATCGCGACGGCTTGCCCCGAGCCTAACGGGCGACCGCAAGGGGCCTGCGGGCAAGGGGGCTTGACGGATTGCGCAGCTGCCGGTAGGGCGAGGGCGATCTCCCGCAGCCGCCGTGACGCGTCAGGCGGGCAGGCTGACGACCATCTTGCCGGTGTTCTCGCCGCGGAGCATGCCGAGGAACGCCTCGACGCCGTTCTCGATGCCCTCCACGAACGTCTCGCGGTACTTCAGCTCGCCGGACCGCACCCAGGCGGAGACCTCCTCGACGAACTTCGGCTGGAGGTCGTAGTGGTCGCCGACGAGCAGGCCCTCCATGCGGAAGCGCTTGGCGATGATCTGGGCCAGATTGCGCGGGGCCGGGGTCGGCTCGGTCGCGTTGTACTGGGAGATCATGCCGCAGACGGCGATGCGGCCGTGGAGGTTCAGCGCCGCGATGGCCGCCTCCAGGTGGTCCCCGCCGACATTGTCGAAGTAGACGTCGATGCCGTCGGGCGCGGCCTCCTTGAGCTGGTCCTTCACCGGGCCGTTCTTGTAGTTGAACGCCGCGTCGAAGCCGTACTCCTCCAGGAGGACCTTGACCTTCTCGTCCGAACCGGCCGAGCCGATCACCCGGGACGCGCCCTTGAGCTTGGCGATCTGGCCGACCTGGCCGCCGACCGCGCCCGCCGCGCCGGAGACGAAGACCGAGTCGCCCTCCTTGAAGTCGGCGACCCGCAGCAGGCCGGCGTAGGCGGTCAGGCCCGGCATGCCGAGCACGCCGAGGTAGGTGCTCAGCGGGGCGGTGTCGGAGTCGATCTTCACCGCGGTCTTCGCGTTGACCGTGGCGTACTCGCGCCAGCCGAGGAAGTGCAGGGCGTGGTCGCCCACCTCGAACCCCTCGGCGTTGGAGGCGATGACCTCGCCGACCGCGCCGCCCTGCATGGGCTTGTCCAGCTCGAACGGCTCGGCGTACGACTTCGCCGTGCTCATCCGGCCGCGCATGTACGGGTCGACGGAGAAGTGGATGTTACGGACCAGGATCTGGCCCTCGCCGGGCTCGGTGACCGGGGCCTCGCGCAAGGCGAAGTCGGCCGGGGTCGGCCAGCCCTGCGGGCGGGCGACGAGGTGCCATTCGCGGCCGGTCGTGGGGAGTGCGGACATGCCCGGAGCCTCCTGATGCGGCAGATGCTTCATGTACTGAAACAACCATGCTCCTCGATATTTCATGTTGTCAAGCAACCGGGTATCCTCATCTGTATGACGCCTCGCACCGACCCGTTGACCCTCGAGGTCGTGGAACTGATCGGCACCGTCGTCGCCCGTTACCACGAGGAGTACGAGCACGCGGCGGCCGACCACGCACTCACGGGTGCCCAGGCCCGGGTGCTGGGCATCCTCGCGCGCGAGCCGCTGCCCATGCGCCGCATCGCGCAGCGCCTGAAGTGCGAGCCGTCGAACGTCACGGGGATCGTGGACCGACTGGAGTCCCGCGGCCTGGTCGAGCGCCGCCCCGACCCGGCCGACCGCCGCGTGAAGCTCGCCGCGCCGACCGAGGAGGGCCGGAGCACGGCGGAGGAGCTGCGGGCCGCGCTCGGCTTCGCGCGCGAGCCCCTGGGCGGCCTGACGTTCGCCGAGCGGACGGTGCTCAAGGAGCTGCTGCGGCGGATGCTGGGGATGGACGCGGACGACGAGGCGGACGACACGGCCGGCGCTGCCGAGACCGGTCCCGGAGAGGGCGCCGCGCCTCTACGGTGAGGCCATGAGTACCGAAAACGGCCGCGCCACCGTCGATTTCTACTTCGACCCGCTCTGCCCCTTCGCCTGGATCTCCTCCCGCTGGATCCTGGAAGTGGAGCGCCACCGCGACCTGGACCTGCGCTTCCGGGTGATGAGCCTGGCCGTCCTGAACGAAGGCCGCGAGGACCTCCCCGAACAGTACAAAGAGCTGCTCGAACGGGGCTGGGGCCCGGTGCGCGTCTGCATCGCCGCGGCCCAGCAGCGCGGCGGGGAGGTGCTGCGCGACCTGTACACCGCGCTCGGCACGCGCATCCACAACGAGGGGCGTGGCGAGGAGACGGACGCCGTGATCGCGGAGGCGCTGGCCGAGGTGGGGCTCCCCGCCGAGCTGGCCGAGGCGGCCCACAGCACCGCGTACGACAAGGCGCTGCGCGCGAGCCACCACGAGGGCATGGACCCGGTCGGCTACGAGGTCGGCACGCCCACGATCCACATCGACGGCGTGGCCTTCTTCGGTCCCGTACTGTCCGCGATCCCGCGCGGCGAGGAGGCGGTACGGGTCTTCGACGGCGCCCGCCTGCTCGCCGGTTACGACAAGTTCTTCGAGCTGAAGCGGACACGCACCGGAGACCTGGACTTCAGCTGACCCGAAGGTGCGGCAGCCGCCCCAGAGGCACGGCCGCCGCCCCGTAGGGCGCCGCGCCGCCCTACGGGAACCGCCCGCCTACCCGCCGGTCCGTTCGAAGGTGACCAGCGGAACGTTCGGCTGCTCCGGGGTGGCGTGCAGCACGGCGACGGCGCCGAGGCCCGCGCCGACGGCCAGCGCGGCGGCGGCCAGGCAGGTCAGGGCGGCGGCGAGCAGTCGTGGCATGGCGCGGCGGGCCCTTCGTCGTCGTACCTCACCGCCGTGTGCGGCGCCCAGAGTCTCGGCGGGCACTGACGGGGAGTCAAGGCGCGCCTACTGCGCCAGGCCCAGGGCCGGGTACGACCGCCGGTACGGTTTCGGCCCGCTTCCGTGCCCGTTCGGCCCACCTCCGGGCACCGGCGCCCGGCCCGGCGGGCGCGCCGCTACGGTGTGCCGCTCGGAGCCCGGCACGGGCTCTCAGGGAGTGCCCCGCGTCTGCCTCCAGGAGTGCCCGTATGCGGAAGACTGCCTCACCCCTGTCCCTGGCCCTGCTCGGCAGCGGCGTGTTCCTGCTGGTACTGGCGGCGATGCTGACCTGGTACGTCGAGCCGCGGGCGAAGCGGACTCCCGTGGACGTCGACGTCACCACGGTGCTCACCGGGCCCGGGCGCTACTTTGAGACCGAGGCCCTGGAGACCAGAAAGGGCCGGCTCACGATCACCCGGCACGTGCTCGGTGACGTGGCGGACAGCGAGCGCACCGGGCGGGCCGTCTGGGACGTGTCCACGACCATCGATACGCCGCGGACGCTGCGCCTGAAGGACCCCCGTAAGGCGCTTCTTTGGACCACCGGGCGCTGGGTCACCGACCGGCGGACGAACGAGCCGGTGCACTGCTGTGCCGAGTCCCCGGCGCGCTACGAGGGCGAGGCGTACCTGAAGTTCCCCTTCGATGTGCAGCGGCGCACCTACCGGTGGTGGGACGACACACTCCGGGACGCGGTCCCGCTCCGGTACGCCGGTACGCGGTGGGTGGCGGGGTACCGGGGCTACGTCTTCACCGGATCGGTGCCGGCGGCCAGGACCGGCACCCGCCAGGTGCCGGGGAAGTTCGTCGACCGGCCGCGGCAGCCGCAGATCCAGGCCGAGGAGTGGTACGCCAACGCCGGGATCCAGCTGGTCGTCGACCCGCTGACCGGCCGGATCATCGACGCGGTGTCCTCGCCGCGCAGGACGCTGCGGCCGCCCGGCGGGCAGCGGGACGTGGTCACGCTGCTGGACGGCCACCGGCTGCGCTTCACGCCCGCCACCCGCCGCGCCCAGGCGGCCCTGGCGGACGCGGACGCCACGAAGCGGGAGCTGGCCGGTGAGACGGTTCCGCTGTGGGCGGCCCGGGCGGGCGGCGTACTGGCCCTGGCGGGCGCGGTACTGGTCGCCATCGGGCGGCGGCCGCGTCCCGAGGACGCCCGTCGTGCGGACGCCCCTCGTGCGGACGAACCAGAGGGCGCGGGGCCGGAGTTCCTCGCTCCGGTGACTGGCCACGACGGAGGACGCGGCGCACACTGACCACCCTCGGGCCACCGGCGCTTTCCGGTCGGCTCGTTCCGCACGGCTCAGTACGCAGTACGTCCCCCACCCTTGGTACCGCACCCTGAGACGAGTGGGAGCGCAGATGCCCCAGCACGTGCCACCGCTGCCGCAGGCCCCTGCCCCGGAGCCCGTACGCCCCTGGCACGAGCCGCTGCGCCCGCACGCCCGCAGACCGCCCCGTACGGCGCCACAGGCCGCTCCGCGCCGCATCGTCTTCCTCGCCCGCCGGGACCTCGGCAACCCGGCTGCGGGCGGCTCCGAACTGCTCGTCGACCGCCTCGCCGACGGGCTCACCGCACTGGGCCACCAGGTCACCCTGCTGTGCGGCGGACCGGCCGCACACCGCGGCTACCGGGTCGTCTCGGCGGGCGGCGACGCGAGCCACTTCCTGCGCGCCCGCGGCCGGTTCACCCGCCACATCGGCGGCTGCGACCTGCTGGTGGAGGTCTGCAACGGCATGCCGTACCTGGCGCCCCTGTGGCACAGTGGCCCCACCCTGTGCCTGGTCAACCACGTGCACACCGACCTGTGGGGGCTGCGCTGTCCGGCCCCCGCCGCCTTCCTGGGCCGCCGCCTGGAGCGGTGGGCGCTGGCCGGCACCCACCGCGGCAACCTCATGGTCGCGGTCTCCGGGTCGACCGCCGAGGCGCTGCACGGCCTGGGCGTGCCGCGGGACCGCGTCCGGCTGGTCCACAACGGCGTCGAGCAGCCGGGTCCGCTGCTCCCGAAGTCCCCCGAACCGCTGTTCCTGGCCATGGGCAGACTCGTCGAGTACAAGCGGATCGGCCTGCTCCTGCGGCTGTGGGAGCGGGTACGGCCGGTCACCGGGGGCCGCCTGGTCATCGTCGGGGACGGGCCCGAACGGCGCCGCCTGGAGGCCCTGGCGGGCCCCGGCGTCCGCTTCACGGGCCGCGTCACCGAGCGCGAGAAGCACGAGCTGCTCTGCCGCTCCTGGCTGTTGCTGCACCCCTCGCTGATCGAGGGGTGGGGCCTGGTGGTCATGGAGGCCGCGGCCCGGCGCACCCCGGCCCTCGGCTTCGACATACCGGGCCTGCGCGACTCCGTACAGGATGGGGTGACGGGGCTGCTCGCACGGGGGGAGAGCGCGTTCGCCGCCCACTGGTGCGCGCTCGCCTTCAGCCCGGAGCGCCGCCACGCGCTGGGCAGTGCGGCCGAGTTGCGCGCCGCGCGCTTCCGGTGGAGCGCCACGGTCAGCAGCTTCCGCGCGGTGGCCGCGGAGGCCGCGTACACGGCACGGGGGCGGTGAAGCGGGCGGTGCGCGATCCTTCGTTACGCAGGTCCCTCGCCCTCCTCCGGGCCTTCCGGCACGAGCAGACCGACCCCGAGGGCTGTTACGGGCTGCTCGCCCGGGACGCGGCCGACCAGCTCGAACGGTACGTCCCGCTGGCCGGGGCCGTGGTGGCCGATGTCGGCGGCGGCGCAGGGCACTTCACCGAGGAGTTCCGCCGCCGCGGCGCGCTCGCGGTGCTCCTCGAACCGGACCCGGCCGAGCTGTACACGCGCGGCGCAGCGCCCGAAGGCGCGGTGCGCGCCGACGGCTACCTGCTGCCGCTCGCGGACGGCGTCGCCGACATCTGCTTCTCCTCCAACGTCCTCGAACACGTCGCCGACCCGCGCACCTTCCTCAGTGAGATGGTGCGGGTCACCCGCCCCGATGGGCTGATCTACGTCGCCTTCACCAACTGGCTGTCCCCCTGGGGCGGCCACGAAACGGCGCCCTGGCACTACCTGGGCGCGCGCCGGGCCCGCGACCGCTACCGGCGGCGCACCGGGCGCAGCCCCAAGCACACCCTCGGGGAGAACCTCTTCGCTCTCCATGTCGGGCCCACGCTGCGCCAGGTACGGGCCCGCCGGGACGTCGAGGTGCTCGCCGCCCGGTCCCGCTACGCGCCGTTCCTGGCCGGCGCCGTCGCCCGCCTGCCCGGCGTGCGCGAGGTCGCCACCTGGAACCTCCTTCTCATACTCCGGCGGTTGCCATGACCCAGACGCTCGCCAGCTCGCGCTCTCCGGGCTCCCCCGATCCCGGGAGCACCCCGACGCCCGTGCCCGGCGGGCCGCCACCGGAGCGGCCACGGCGGCGGAGCTGGCTGCTCGCCTTCTGGGCGGCCGCCTTCGTCGCCTTCCTGGCGCCGTCGCCGGGCCGGATGACCTTCGAGACCAAGCTCGGTGTGGCGCTGGCCCCGTGGCGCTTCCTCGTCGACCTCGGGAGCCTGTGGCACGACCGGGCCGGGTTCGGCGGCCTCGCCGACCAGTACGTCGGCTACGCCTTCCCGATGCTCCCGTACTACGCGCTGGCCGACCTGGCGCACCTGCCGGTCTGGATCGCCGAACGGCTGTGGCTGTCCCTGGTGGTGACCACCGCCTTCTGGGGCGCGCTGCGGCTGGCCGAGCGCCTGAGGGTGGGCAGTCCGCCGTCCCGGTTGCTGGGCGCCGCCACGTATGCGCTGTGGCCCGCCTTCACCATCGTCATCGGCTCGACGTCCGCGGCCGCGCTGCCCGGCGCGGTGCTCCCCTGGGTCCTGCTGCCGCTGGCGGACCCGCGCCGCACCGCGCGCCTGTCCGCGGCCCGTTCGGCGGTGCTGATCCCCTTCATGGGCGGCGTCAACGCGGCCTGCACACTCGCCGCGCTGCTGCCCGCGCTGCTGTACGTGCTCACCCGTACCGGCTCGCGGAGGTGGCGGCTCCTGGCCTGGTGGCTGCCGGGCGTGCTGCTGGCCACCGCATGGTGGTCGATACCGCTGCTCCTCCTGGGCGTGCACGGCGAGAACTTCATGCCGTACATCGAGCAGGCCGACACCACCACCGCCACCATGTCGGCCACCGAACTGCTGCGCGGCGCCGGGAACTGGGTCGCGTACCTGAACTTCGGCGAGCCCTGGCTGCCGGCCGGCTGGACGCTGGTCGCCGGGGCCTTCACGGTGCTCGGCACCGCACTCGCCGCCGCGCTGGGGCTGGCCGGGCTCGCCCGCCGGGACCTGCCCGAGCGGCGCTGGCTGCTGCTGACCGTGCTGGCCGTCGCGGCGGTCGCGCTGGCCGGGTACGGGGGCGCGCTGGGCGGCCCGCTGCACGAGCAGGTGCGCGGCTGGCTGGACGGGCCGCTGCGGCCGTTCCGCAACGTCTACAAGTTCGCGCCGGGCCTCGCCCTCGCGCTGGCGTACGGGCTGGCACAGCTCACGGGCGTGGCATACGGGCCGCGCGGCAGCCGTCCGGTACGCGGCGGCCGGTGGTACGCGCCGCTGCTCGTCGCGTTCCTGCTGCTCCCGGCACTCGCCCTGCCCTACCTGAACGGCACGGTCCTGCAGTCCGGCGCCTTCACGCGGCTGCCCGCCCACTGGCAGCGCACCGCCGACTGGCTGAAGGACCACAGCCCCGACGACCGCGCGCTGGTCGTCCCCGCCACCGCGCACGGCCTGTACACCTGGGGCTCCCCCATCGACCAGCCGCTGGACGTGCTCGCCGAATCCCGTTGGGCACAGCGCGACTTCGTCCCCTTCGGGACGAAGGGTTCGCGGCGCACGATGGACGCCGTGGAGCAGGCCCTGATGACCGGCGCCGAAGTACCGGGCCTGCGCGGCTTCCTCACCCGGGCGGGCCTCTACGACGTCGTGGTGCGCAACGACCTGGACCCCGACCAGATCGGGTACGTCCCCCCGCAGACCGTCCGGCGCACCCTCGTGGCGTCCGGCTACCGCAAGGTGGCCTCCTTCGGGCCACTGACCACCAGTGGCCGGATCGCGGCCGGCACCCCGGTCCGGGTGCAGGGGCTGTACCCGAGGCAGCGCGCGGTGGAGATCTACGAGCCGGTGGGCACCCCGCGGCCCGGGCCCGTCACCGTCAAGGCCGCGGCCGACACGGCACAGCTCAGCGGCGGCCCCGAAGCGCTGCTGCAGTTCGCCGCCGACCCCGGGCTGCGCGACCGCCCGGCCGTACTGACCGGCGACGCGCACCCCGGTGTGGACAGCCCGGCACTCCAGCTCACCGGTGACGGCCTGCGCCGCGCCGATACCCGCTTCGGCCTGGTCAACACCAACACGTCCTACACGTACACCGCCGGCGAGCGGAACGGCCCGGACAGCGTGCAGGATCCCGGCCGTCCGCCGCGCCAGATCCTGCCCGTCCATGGCATCGAGCACCAGACCACCGCCGTGCTGCGCGGCGCCCGCGCGGTCACCGCGTCCTCCAGCGGCAGCTGGCTCTTCCACCTCCCGCAGTACGACCCGGTGCACGCCTTCGACGGCGACCCGGACACCGCCTGGGCGGAGGGCAGTGCGGGCGACCCGGTGGGCCAGTGGCTGCGGATCGCCTTCAGCCGCCCCGTGGACCTCCCCGCGACGCTCTCGCTCACCCCGCTGCCCGGGGACGGGCTGCGCGCCGCACCCACGGCCGTCCGCGTCACGACCGACCGCGGCAGCGCGGTCAGCCAGTTGCGCACCGACGGGCGGCGGCAGCCGGTCAAGGCACCACCGGGACGGGCGAAGTGGCTGAAGCTCACCCTCGTGGGGGCGGAACAGCCGCGCCCCGGGGTCTCCGGCGCGGGCATCTCGGAGGTCGCCATCCCCGGCGTCCGGGTCACCCGGCTGCTCCGGCTCCCCGCGGACTCCACGTACCCGGACGCGCCCGCCACGACGTACGCGCTGCACCGGGGCAGCGACCCCGGCGGACTGTCCCCGGGCTCCGCGGAGTCCGGGCTGCACCGCCAGTTCCGTACCGGGGCCGACGGCTCGTACCGGGTCTCCGCCGAGGCGCTGGCGGTACCCGGCCGCGCCCTGGACGCGCTGCTCACGAAGGCCGCGCCCGAACAGCGCCGCCGGATCACCGTCACCGCCGACTCCACCAGCGGCACCGGGCAGTCGCTCAGTCCGCGCAACCTCGTGGACGGCGATCTGACCACCGCCTGGATCGCCGGGGACACCCCCACGGTCCATCTCCGCTGGCCCGGCAAGAAGAAGATCGACACCCTCGTGCTGCCCGCCGCCGGCGGCATCTCCTCGCGCCCAGAACAGATCCTGATCGACTCGCCCTACGGGGCGGCAACCGCCGGGGTCGACGAGAACGGCGCGGCCCGCTTCGACCCGATCACCACCGACCGCCTCGACATCACCGTCTCCCGAGTGGCGCCGCTGACCCTGCACAACCCTGTCGCCGGCCAGCCGCTCCAACTGCCGTGGGACTCAGCGAGATCTACGTACCGGCGCTCAAGAAGTACCGCACCCCGCCGCCCCAACGGGACGCGCGCTTCTCGCTGCCCTGTGGCCGGGGCCCGGACCTCACCATCGACGGCGTCCCGCACGCCACCAAGTCCTCCGGCCTGGTCCGCGATCTGGTGCAGCGCCGCCCCGTCAGGGTCGAGCTGTGCCGTCCGGAGGGCGGCCGGGTCGCCCTGCCCGCCGGGCGGCACCGCGTGGAGGCCGGTGACCGCGGGCCGCTCGCGCTGACCGACGTGACGCTCCGCCGCGGCACCGCGGCGCCGACCGTCGTCGCGCCGCGCCGGGTCATCGCGGGCGCGGACTGGTCCGGCGACAGCCGGGACGCCTACGTCGGCCCCGGGCGCGCCGTCTACCTCCAGACGTACGAGAACGCCAACGACGGCTGGCGCGCCACCCTGGACGGCCGCCGGCTCACCCCGCTGCGGGTGGACGGCTGGCAGCAGGCGTTCCTGATCCCGGCCGGCGGGGGCGGCACGGTCCACCTGTACTACGCGCCGGCCGCGCAGTACCGGCTGGGGCTGATCCTCGGGGCCGTCGGCGTGCTCCTGGTGGCGGCGTGCGCGCTGGTACGGCGGCGCAACGGGGCGGGCGAGGCGCCGGTACCGGTGGCGCCGCCCGCGCCCTCCTGGGTGCTCGGCGTCGTCGTGCTCACCGCCGTACTGGCACTCGCCACCGGACCGTACGCCGCGGCCGTACCGGTGCTCGCGCTGCTCGCGCGCGCCCGCCCGGGCGTCCTCGCGCCGCTCGCCTTCCTCTCGATGGCGGCGGCCGGCGTCGTCGCGTCCTTCGGGGCGGGCCTCCCGGCCTCACTCGGCCGCGGCCCGTTCAGCGCCCCGGCCCAGGCCCTTGCCCTGTTCGCCCTGGCGGCGGCGCTGGTGACAGTACCGCCGGGACGGCTGTGGCCGGCGTCGTGGCGACTGCGACGCAAGCGGACGGCGCCGGAGCCGGCACCGGAGGAAGGGGTGGCTGAGGAGGGGGCTCCTGGTGAGGCCGCGCCCGGCCAGGAACCCGCCCCCACGCGACCGCTCCCGGCCGACGGCGGCGTCCCGCCCGGCTCCGAGGACGACACGGCGGTCCTGCCACCCGTACCCGCGGAGGAACCGCCCCGCGAGACCGCACCGCCTCCCGAGACGGAGACCCCGCCCCGCGAGACGAAGGCACCGCCTCCCAAGGAGCAGGCGCCCCCTCCCGAGGAGCAGACACCGCCTCCCGAGGAGGAGGCCCCGCCCCGCCAAGAAGAGACGCCGCGGCCCCCGCTGCCGCGCCGGAGGAAGCCCAACAGCGACAAGCCCATCAACGAGAAACCCAACAGCCAGAAGCGCGACAGCGAGCCGCGCGAGGAGAAGGACGGGGAGGAACCCGGCCCATGACTCCGAAGACCCCCATGGCCCCCATGCCCCCCACGCCAGCCAAGACGCCCCTGCGCCCACCCACGGCGCTGCGCACCACCGTTCCACCTCCCCGCCCGGTCCCTTTCCCCCTCGTGGACGAGATCGCCCGGCACTGCGCCCAG
This sequence comes from Streptomyces sp. NPDC026301, assembly GCF_055567935.1. Classification (NCBI taxonomy): domain Bacteria; kingdom Bacillati; phylum Actinomycetota; class Actinomycetes; order Kitasatosporales; family Streptomycetaceae; genus Streptomyces; species Streptomyces sp. NPDC026301. The sequence goes on from NZ_JBVHPN010000013.1 coordinate 89,717, forward strand.
GAGGCCGAACCGGAGACCGTGCACGTGGAGGTGCACCTGCCGGAACGTGTGGACCACCCGCGGCTGCGCGCCGCATTCGGGCGGGCGCTGGCGCGGCACCCGAGGGCGCTACTGCGGCAGGCCCCCGTGCGCTGGTGGCACCGGCGGTACGTATGGGAGCCGGCCGGCGCACCGGGCCTGCCCCCGGTGTCCTTCCCTGGGCCGGGTCCGGAGGCGCTGCGCCGCGACCGGGAGCGGGCACTTGCCGAGTGCCCGCCCCTGGACGCCGGCCCGCCCGTACGCCTGGCGGTGATCGAACGGGCCACCGGTACGGGCACCGGCTCCGTGCTGCTCCTCACCGCCCACCACACGGCCCTGGACGCCCCGTCCTGCCTGCGTCTGCTGGCGACCACCGCCGAGCTGTACGGCGGCGCGGACAACTCCCCCGCGCCGCCTCCCGTACGCGCCCCGGAGCCGGCCGTCCGGCACGCCCGTAGGAGCAGCGCGGCGCACGTAAGCACCGCGCTGCGCCATCCGGCCCGTGTCACCGCCGACCACGGTGACGCGGCCCCCGGCAACAACAGCAGCAGCAATGGCAACGGCATGCTCCTGACCGAACTGCCCGTACCGGACCGGCCGCCCCGCGCTCCCGGGGCGGCCCGGTCCGCGCACACGGTCAACGACCAACTCCTCGTCGCCGCCTTCCTGATGGTGACCCGCTGGAACCACCTCCACGGAGCCCGCGCCGCTCCCGTGGTGCTCACCATGCCCGTCGACGACCGGCCACGCGGTACCGAGATGCCGCTGGGCAACGGGACACGGCTGGTATCGGTGTGCTTCGGGCCGGCGGACCTCCGGGACGCGGCGCCGGCCGCCGTCTCCGGGACGCCGGACCCGGCGGCGGTCGCCCGGCTGCTGCGCCGCACCGCGGCCCGCACCCGCGTCCTCAAGGCCACGCCCGGCCGCCAACTGGGGCTCGCGGGCTCGGTCCTGACCGCCCCCGTGCTGCCGGTCGGCGTACGGGCCGCCGTGACCCGCCGCGTGCGTGCCGCCGCCGCGCCCTGGACCTCCACCGCCCTGCTCTCCAACATGGGCCGGGTGCCGTACCCGTTCGACTTCGGCGACGCGGGCCGGGCCACCGGGGTGTGGTTCTCCGCGCCGGCCCGGATGCCGCGCGGACTGTCGCTCACCGCCGTCTCCGTCGGCGGGGACAGCGGAGAGGGTGGCCGGATCCAGCTCACGCTGCGGTGGTCCCGGGCGCTGCTGGACGACGCGGCGGGCGCGGCCCTGTGCGCGCTCTTCGAGGAGTCGTTGGCGGCGACCTCCTGGAGCGGCGCATGACCACGGCAGGCGCGCGGCACGGCCCCGGGGGCCTGCGGTCCTTCTACGAGAACCCGTTGGTGCCCGTCGCCTCCGGGGCCGAACGGGCCCGGCGGCAGGCGCAGATGCTGGCACGGGCGCTCGGCCCGGCCGGCGGCGAGCAGGCCGGTGGCGGACAGGTCGGCAGCGGGCGGGCCCCGGCCACCGTGCTGGACGTCGGTTGCGGCGACGGGTCGGCCGCGGCCACCGCCGCGCCGTACCTGTCCGGTCACCGCCTCGTGGGCGTCGACTGGTCACAGGGCGCGCTGCGTCGCGCGGCGACCCGCATCCCGTATGCCGTGCGCGGCGAACTCACCGGTGCCGGGCTGCCCTTCGGGGACGGGGTGGCCGGCGCGGTGCTCTTCAGCGAGGTCGTCGAGCACCTCGTGGAGCCCGACGCGGCCCTCGACGAGCTGCGCCGCGTCCTGCGCCCGGGCGGTCATCTGCTGCTCTCCACGCCCAACCTCGCCGCCTGGTACAACCGCGGCCTACTGCTGGCCGGCGTGCAGCCGGTGTTCTCGGAGGTGAGCCTGCGCGGCATCCACGGCCGCCCGGGCAGCCAGGTCGTCGGCCACCTGCGGCTCTACACCGCCCGTGCGCTGCGCGGTTTCCTGACGGCTGCCGGGTTCGAGGTCGTACGGATGGCGGGGGCGCCGTACCACGACGTGCCGCGCCCGCTGCGGCCACTGGACCGGGCGGCCTGCCGGGTGCCGTCGCTGGCGTCCATCCTGCTGGTGCACGCCCGCAAGGCGGGGCGGTAGCCGTGCCGCGCGCGCCGTGGACCGGCATCCGCCGGCGGACGACGGTCGGCGCCGTCCCACCACCGCATTCGTACGAGGGAGCTGATGGATGAAGCCGGACGACCCGCTGCTGCGGATTCTCGCCTGCCCGCTCGACAAGGGGCCGCTGGCCCTGATTGCCCCGGAGGGCGTGCTCTACAACCCCCGGTTACGCCGCCGCTATCCGATCCTGGACGGCGTGCCGCAGCTGCTGCCCTCTTCGGGGGAGCAGGTCTCCCCCGAAGAGCACGAGCGGCTGCTGTCCCGTATGGAGGCGGCGGGCGGGGCGCACGGCGCGGCGGGCCCCTCCGAAGGCGGGGCCCGGCCGTGACGCTCGCCGCGCGGCTCGCCCCGCACCTGCCGCCACGGCTGGTCTCCGCCGCCGCGACGCTGCTCTACCCGCGCTTCGAGCCCGAGCTGCACCGGCTCTCCGACTTCTGCCGACCCGGCGGCACCGCCGTGGACGTGGGCGGCTGGTACGGGCCCTGGGCGCGGCATCTGGCGCGCCGCTCCGACCGGGTCGTCACGCTGGAGCCGGTGCCGCACCTGGCGCGGCTCCTGGCGGCCGTGACGCCCGACAACGTCGAGGTGATCCGGGCCGCGGCCGGCGACCGCTCGGGGACCGCCACGCTGTGGCTGGCCTCTGGAGGGCGCGGCGACCGCGGCGTCTCCTCACTGGTGCGCCGCCGGCTGCACCGCAGCGCCCTGGAGGTGCGCTGCCTGGCCCTGGACGATCTGGAGCTGTCCGACGTGACGCTCATCAAGATCGATGTGGACGGCGGCGAACCGGCGGTGCTGCGCGGTGCCGAACGCACCGTCGAGCGGTACCGGCCCGCCCTCTTCGTGGAACTGGAGACCCGTATCCAGCCGCTCGGGCCGGTCCTGGAGTGGATCGCGGCGCGCGACTACAGGGGCTGGGTGCTGCCCGGCGACCGCTGGCTCCCCCTGGCCGCCTTCGACCTTCCGGGGCATCAGGCCCGCACGTCCTACGTGGCCGAGCACGGCCTGCTGCGCCGCACACTGGTGCCGCACCGCCGCTACGTCAACTCGGTGCTGTTCCTGCCGCGCGGCCGCGGCCCCGGGGACCCCGCGTACCGTACGAACCCGGCCGCCACCCGACCCGTTCTGCGCGACGATGTGCGGCATGAGCCCTACGGATGAGCCCGGAACCCCCCGCGCACCGCGGAGCCGGCTGGAGGAGCCCGGAGGAGGGCCGCAGGGCCCGCTCGGCGTGCCGGGCCGGCTCGGCTTCCAGCTGGTCCTGCTGCGCCGCATGGCCGATCACCAGCCGGGCCTGGTGGAGGACGCGCTGCGCACCCTGGGCGCGACCCGCCCCGAGATGCGCGAGGCCAACCGCCGCTGGCAGGCGATGAGCCGCTCGCCCCGGTCGCGCGGCGCCCTGCAGCGGTACCGCTCGGTCCTGGGCCCTCCGGAGACCGACACCGCCCGCCGACTGGGCGACCTGACGTGCCGGGCGCTGACCTGGCCGGTACCGCTCTGGCCGGGTCTGCGCTTCGAGGTGCTGGCCGCGCCCGGGGGCGCGGTGTGGAACGAGTGGCTGATCCGCGCCCCGGGTGCGCCGGGTCCGGTACTCCGTACGGCCGACGACCTGGTGCCGTGGTCCTGCACCGTCGACGAGGTCGCACGCGCGTTCCCCCCGGCCCGCCCGATGGAGGGCTCTGCGCCCACCCGCTGGCGCCTCGCCTTCACCGCTCCCGGCCCGTCCGGAGGCCCGGAACCGCGGGTCGCGGAGTTCACCTGGGGCCTGCTGCAACGGGTGACCGAGTAGGGCGGCGGACGGCCGTGGGTCCCTCACACGGCCCCGTTCAGCGGGCAGCCGGACGCGTGCGGCAGAAGGATGACGGTCGAGAGGTGTGCTGCCGCTCCTGCCCCTACCGGCCCACCCGCGGAGGAACTCCATGACCACCAGCGTTGGGCAGCTGCGTCGTTGCTCGGTCGCCGTCGACCTCGGCGCGGCGCGCACCCGGGTGTACGTGAAGAACCACGGCCTGATCGTGGACGAACCGACCGTCACAGCCGTCAACAGCCGTACCGGCGCGCTCATAGCCGTCGGCGGCCGCGCCGAGTACATGGCGGGCCGGACCCCCGACCACATCCGGGTGGTCCGCCCGGTCTGCCACGGCACGATCGTGGACATCGAGATGGCCCAACGGCTGCTGCGGCAGCTCGTGGGCGACAAACTGCGCCGCGCGTGGCGGCGCAAACCCACCATGCGGGCGGCGGTCTGCCTGCCCGCGGGAAGCGAGCCGCTGACCCAGCGGGCCGCCGTGGAGACGCTCACCGGGCTCGGCGCCCGGCGGGTGGAACTGGTCGACACGATGGTGGCCGCCGCCGTGGGCTGCGGGCTGCCGGTCGAACAGCCGGAAGCGACGATGATCGTGGTCTGCGGAGCCGGCACGACGCAGGTCGCCGTGCTGTCCCTCGGGTCCATCGTGGCCTCCGAGACCGTCCCCGTGGGCGGCGAGGCCGTCGACCACGCCGTCGTACAGCATCTGCGGCTGCACCACGAGCTGATGGTGGCCAGCCAGAACATCCGCCCGCTGCACCTGGCGCTCGCCGGTGACGACGGGCCCGAGCCGGCCCCGGTGGAGGTGCACGGCCGGGACGTGGCCAGCGGCGAGGCCCGCTGCGTCCTCGTGGAGCCCGAACGCGTACGGCGCGCCATCGCCGCCCGGCTCACCGGCGTCCTCGACGGCATCAGTGAGGTGCTGCGGCGCTGCCCGCCCGACCTGGTCGCCGACCTCGCCGAGCGCGGCATCATGCTGGCCGGCGGCAGCGCGCTGATCCCGGGCCTGGAGCCGATGATCCGGCAGGGCACGATGATGCCCGTCCAGGTGGCCGAGCGCCCGGACACCTGCGCCGTACAGGGGCTGGCCGCGATGATCGAGGGCCATGTCTCCCCTCTGGAGCTGGCGCCGCTGACCCCCTGAAGAGCACACGGCCTCAAGCGCATACGTAAGAAGCCCGCGAGCCGGAAGGCTCGCGGGCTCCGTACGTATGCGGGAAGGATCGCCCCCGTAGGAGAGGCCGCCGTCGGCCTCTGGGGAGCGTCCGCGGACACTCCCTAGGGCGTCCGGGTGTTCCAGGCCACCACCGCGGGGCGGTCGTGTTCCGTGCCGAGCACGCCGATCGCCCCCGTCTCGAAGGTGAACAGCGCGCCTGCGGACGCGGGCAGCCCCAGCTGCCGGGCCGCCAGCACGCGCAGGAAGTGCGCGTGCCCGACCAGCGCGACGTCCCCGTCGGCCGCCGCCCGCCGCGGCGCGAGCCGGGCCAGTACGCGGTCGGCGCGCGCACCCACCTGCTCGGGCGTCTCGCCCGGATGCCCCTCGGGGCCCGGGGTGACGCCGTCGGTGAACAGGAACCAGTCGGGGCGGGTGCGGTGGATGTCCGCCGTGCGCACGCCTTCGTAGCCGCCGTAGTCCCACTCCACCAGGTCGGCATCGACCTCGGTGTCGGTGAGCCCGGCCAGCTCGGCGGTCCTGCGGGCCCGGACCATCGGGCTGACCAGCGTCAGCGCCACGGTCCGGCCGGCGAGCAGCGGGCGCAGCTCCCGGGCCTGCTCGACGCCGCGCTCGGTGAGGGGGAGGTCGGTCCAGCTGGTGTGCTGACCCGAACGGCTCCACTCCGTCTCACCGTGCCGGATCAGCAGGAGCTCACTCACCGCCGCCCTGCTGCTCCTTCTGGGCCTCCTCGACGGACGCGCGGACGTCGTCCATGTCGAGGTTGCGGGCCTGGCCGATGACGTCCTCCAGGGCCTCCTCGGGGAGCGCGCCGGGCTGCGAGAAGACCGCGATGTTGTCCCGGACGATCATCACCGTGGGGATCGACTGGATCTGGAAGGCCGCGGCCAGCTCCGGCTGCGCCTCGGTGTCGACCTTGGCGAAAATCAGGTCCTCGTGCTTCTCGGAGGACTTCTCGAAGACCGGCGAGAACTGCTTGCACGGACCGCACCACTCGGCCCAGAAGTCGATGAGGACGAAATCGTTCCCGGAGACGATCTCGTCGAAGTTGTCCTTGGTGAGCTCTACCGTGCTCATGTGCTTTCCCTGCTTCCGGTCCGGTCGTCGGTGTTCAGCCGCGTCAACGGGAGACGCGGAGGGACGTATTCCACCAGGGTGTCCCACATACCGTGCTCCGCATCCCGCGCCACGCGGCCGTCCGGCACCCCTGCCCAGGTTGCGCCGTCCTAGACATACACATTCCGCCTGATCGGGAACGGGCCGCCGCCCGGGCGTGTCGCGGACCCGGCACCGGATGGTCGGCCCCGCGCCCTGGGGTGGTCAGTCCCGCTGCGCCCGTAGGCCGTCGAAGACCATCGTGGCCAGCGCACCGGCCATCGTCGGTACGGACAGCCCGCCGTCCGGGCGGTACCACTCGATCAGGGAATTGACCGTACCGAACAGCAGCCGGCTGATCAGCGCCGGGTCGATGTCACCGCGTACCCCGCCCTCGGCCGCCGCCTGCCGCACCAGCTCCGCGACCCGGTGATCGAACTCACGCCGCCGCTCCAGGGCCCGATTCTCCGCCGCACTGTTGCCGTGCACGCGCAGCAGCAGCGTCACGTACGGCAGCTCGGCGGCCAGCGTCTCCACGCTGCGCCGCACGGTGTGCTCCAGACGGGCCGTGGCGTCCGCGTGCGCGCCGCACGGCTCGTCGAGTACCGCGAAGAGCGCGTCCAGGGCCCGCCCGACGGCCAGGTCGAGCAGCTCTTCCTTGCCGGACACGTGGTGGTAGATGGAGGACTTGCTGATGCCCAGCCTGCGGGCCAGCTCCTCCATGCCGGTGCCGTCGTAGCCGCGCTCGTTGAACACCGCGACCGCGACCTCCACGAGGGAGTCGCGGTCGTAGGTGGTCCGGCCCTGCCGTGCCCCCGGGTTCCGGTCGGGTGGTCTGATCATGCCCTCACTGTGGCACGGGGTGCGCCCGCTACGGGTGGCGGGCGGGCGCCCCGTACTGGGGCGTGCGGGGCGTCAGTCCCGTTCGCGCAGGTCCACGATGCGCTTGAGCTTGCCGACCGAGCGCTCCAGCGTCTCCGGGTCGACGATGTCGACGCCCACGGTCACCCCGACGCCGTCCTTGATGCCCTTGGCGATCGAGGCCGCGGCCGCCGCGCGGGCATCCGTACCGGCGTCGGCGCGCGCCTCGACCCGTACGGTCAGGTGGTCCATCCGGCCGCGCCGGGAGAGCTCCAGCTGGAAGTGCGGGGCGACCGCGGGGGTGCGCAGCACGATCTCCTCGATCTGGGACGGGAAGAGGTTCACCCCGCGCAGGATGATCATGTCGTCGCAGCGCCCGGTGACCTTCTGGATGCGGCGGAAGTTCGGGCGGGCCGTGCCGGGCAGCAGCCGGGTGAGGTCGCGGGTGCGGTACCGGATGACCGGCAGCGCCTCCTTGGTCAGCGAGGTGAACGTCAGCTCGCCCTCCTCGCCGTCGGGCAGCGCCTCTCCGGTGACCGGATCGACGATCTCGGGGAAGAAGTGGTCCTCCCAGACGTGCAGCCCGTCCTTGGTCTCCACGCACTCCTGTGCCACGCCCGGGCCGATGACCTCGGACAGGCCGTAGATGTCGACCGCGTGGATGTCCATCCGCTCCTCGATCTCGCGGCGCATCTCCTCGGTCCACGGCTCGGCACCGAAGATGCCGATCTGCAGGGAGGTCGTACGGGGATCGACGCCCTGCCGCTCGAACTCGTCGAGGAGCGTGAGCATGTACGAGGGCGTGACGAGGATGATCTCGGGCCGGAAGTCCTGGATGAGCTGGACCTGACGGGCGGTCATGCCGCCGGAGGCGGGGATGACCGTGCAGCCCGCGCGCTCGGCACCGTAGTGCGCGCCGAGCCCGCCGGTGAACAGGCCGTACCCGTAGGAGTTGTGCACCTTGTGGCCCGGGCGGCCGCCGGCCGCGCGGATCGAGCGGGCGAACACGTCCGCCCACATGTCCAGGTCGGCCTCGGTGTACCCGACGACGGTGGGGCGGCCCGTCGTCCCGCTGGAGGCGTGCAGGCGCCGGACGTCCGCCATGGGCACGGCGAACATCCCGAAGGGGTACGTGTCGCGCAGGTCGGCCTTGGTGGTGAAGGGAAAGCGCGCCAGGTCCGCCAGGCTGCGGCAGTCCTCGGGCCGGACGCCGGCCGCGTCGAACTTCGTGCGGTACAGCTCGACGTTGTCGTACGCGTGCCGCAGCGTGGCTCGGAGGTTCTTGAGCTGCTGCGCCCGCAGTTCGTCGCGGCTGAGCCGCTCGCCCGCGTCCAGGAGCTCGTCGGGGAGCGGGGTGCCGGTCTTCCGGCGCTCGGCCGCCGCGGCCGTCGGATTGCTGCCCATGCTGCTCATTCCTCCACACCTCGGATCACGCGGCTCCGCCCCCGGAACTCCGCGATGACTTCCTCGCCCCGCCGGACGCTCACGTCGTATATGCCGCTCCGCCCGTACCGCGTGCGCTCCTCGGCCCGTGCCAGGAGGACGTCGCCCTGCCTGGCCGGGGCCACGAAGGTCACGTCGGCACCGGCGGCCACGGTCACCGGGCCATGGCTGTTGCAGGCGCAGGCGAAGGCCGTGTCGGCGAGCAGGAAGAGGTAGCCGCCGTGGGCGATGCCGTGCCCGTTGACCATGGTTTCGCACACGGTCATACGCAACAGGGCCGACCCCTCGTCGGCCTCCAGCAGCTCGATGCCGAGCCGCTGTGATGCCTGGTCCGCGGCGAAGATCCGCTGTGCAGGTCCGGAGTTTTCCACAGGCCATCAACCACCCTTGCTGCCCGACCGAACATTCGGTTAGCGTTACGACGCGGTTAAACAATCAGCATCTGAAGTGCCTGTCAAGAGGTGGACTGCCTTGTCCGAGAGCGTCACTGACCGAGCCGACGACCGATCCTCCGGTCGCGCCACTGACCGAGCCGACTTCTTCGCCCGCCACAAGTACCTGCTGGAGCGGGCCGTCGCCGCGGCCGGTGACCGGGACCACTGGTCGCCGCACCCGGAGTCGCCGAGCCCGAAGGTGTACGGCCCGGAGGCGGCGCCCGGCGGCGAGGCCGCCTTCCGCGCCCACCTCGGCGCCGCCTTCAAGCTCCCCGGCCATCCGCAGAGCGGCACGGTCGCCGTCGGCGAGCGCTCTCCGTACGGCCCGGCGCTGGACATCGACTATCCGCGGGTCACGCCGGAGGAGGCGGTGGCCGCGGCGAAGGCGGCGGCGCCGGCCTGGCGCGCGGCCACGCCCGACGTCCGCGCGGGAGTGGCCGCCGAGATCCTGTCCCGGCTGAACGCCGCGAGTTTCGAGATCGCGCACGCCGTGCACCACACGACGGGCCAACCGTTCGTGATGGCGTTCCAGGCGGGCGGGCCGCACGCGCAGGACCGCGGCCTGGAGGCGGTGGCGTATGCCTGGGCCGAGCAGAAGAAGCTCCCGGCGGTCACGCGCTGGGCGAAGCCGCAGCGCAAGGGCGAGCCGCTGGTCATGGAGAAGACCTTCACCCCCGTGGGCCGCGGGGTGAACCTGCTCATCGCGTGCAACACCTTCCCGACGTGGAACGGCTATCCGGGCCTCTTCGCCGGCCTGGTCACGGGCAATCCCGTGATCGTCAAGCCGCACGCGGGCGCCGTACTCCCGCTGGCGATCACCGTCCGGATCGCCCGCGAGGTGCTGGCCGAGGCCGGCTTCGACCCGGACGTGGTGCTCCTCGCCGCCGAGACCGCCGACCAGCGCACCGCCGCCGAGCTGGCGCTCCACCCGGACGTCCGGGTCGTGGACTTCACCGGCTCCAAGGAATTCGGCAACTGGCTGGAGGAGCACGCCCGCCAGGCCGTCGTGTACACGGAGAAGGCCGGTCTGAACACGGTCGTGCTGGACTCCACCGACGACTACAAGGGCCTGCTGCGCAACCTCGCCTTCGCCCTCTCCCTGTACAGCGGCCAGATGTGCACCACCCCGCAGAATCTCCTCGTGCCGCGGGACGGCATCCGTACGGACCAGGGCGCCCGCACCGCCGCCGAGTTCGCCGAGGACCTGGCGGGCGCGCTGGACAAGCTGCTCGGCGACCCGCAGCGGGCGGCCGGCACGCTCGGCGCGCTCGTCAACGACGGCGTGCGGGCGCGGCTCTCGGAGGCGGCCGGCCTGGGGCAGGCCATACATCCCTCGCAGACCGTTGACCACCCCGAGTACGACGGCGCCACGCTGAGCACGCCGCACGTCGCGCTGCTGGACGCGGCCGCCGACGCGGGGACGTACACCCGCGAGTGGTTCGGCCCGGTCTCGTTCGTGATCGCCACCGACTCCACCGAGCACAGCCTGCGGCTCTTCACCGAAACGGTCCGGGCGCACGGCGCGCTCACCGCCACCGTGCACGCCACCGGCGAGGACGTACTGGAGGCCGCCCGGGCCGCCGCCCTGGAGGCCGGGGTCCACCTCTCCGAGAACCTCACCGGTGCGGTCTTCCCCAATCAGACCGCCGCGTTCAGCGACTTCCACGGCAGCGCGGCGAACCCGGCGGCCTCGGCCACGCTCACCGACTCGGCTTTCATCACCGGCCGGTTCGACGTGCTCCAGTCCCGCCGCCACATCGCCCCGGAAACCACCACCTCTACCGCCACCGCCACCGCCACCGCCACCGCCACCGAGGAGAGCTGACGTGTCCGACGAGGTCTATCTGGTCGACGGCGCCCGTACGCCGCAGGGCCGGTACGGCGGCGCGCTGGCCTCCGTGCGCCCCGACGATCTGGCCGCCCTGGTGGTCGGCGAGGCGGTACGCCGCGCCGGCGCCCCGGCCGAGGCTGTCGACGAGGTCATACTCGGCGCGGCCAACCAGGCCGGCGAGGACAACCGCGACGTGGCGCGGATGGCCGTGCTGCTGGCCGGCCTCCCGCACACCGTCCCCGGGTACACCGTCAACCGCCTGTGCGCGTCCGGCCTGACCGCCGTCGCCTCGGCCGCGCAGGCCATCAGGGCGGGCGAGGCGGACCTGGTCGTGGCGGGCGGCGTGGAGTCGATGACCCGCGCGCCCTGGGTGATGGCCAAGCCCGGCACGCCCTGGGCCAAGCCGGGCGAGGTGCACGACACGTCGCTGGGCTGGCGGTTCACCAACCCGGCGTTCACGGCCGCCGACCGGGAGGTGGCCGGGTCCGGTCCGGAGACCGCCAAGCTGACGCTCTCCATGGGCGAGACCGCCGAGGAGGTCGCGGCGCTCGACGGCATCACGCGGGCCGAGTCCGACGCGTTCGCGCTCCGCAGCCACCAGCGGGCGGTCGCCGCGCAGGAGGCCGGCCACTTCGACCGGGAGATCGTTCCGGTCCCGGTCAAGGCCAAGCGCGGCGAGGAGACCGAGGTGACCCGCGACGAGGGCCCGCGCCCCGGCACGACCCTCGACAAGCTCGGCACGCTGCGCACGATCTTCCGCAAGGACGGCGTCGTGACCGCCGGTTCCTCCTCGCCGCTCTCCGACGGCGCGGCCGCGCTGCTGGTGGCGAGCGCCGAGGCGGTGCGGCGGTACGGCCTGACGCCCCGGGCCCGCATCGTCACCTCCGCCTCAGCGGGCCTCCAGCCGAACCTGATGGGCCTGGGCCCGGTGCCGGCCACGGAGAAGGCGCTGGCCCGCGCGGACTGGAAGATCTCGGAGCTGGACGCGATCGAGCTGAACGAAGCCTTCGCCGCCCAGTCCCTGGCCGTCACCCGGCGGCTCGGCCTGGACGAGGGCAAGGTCAACGCCGACGGCGGCGCCATCGCCCTCGGCCACCCCCTCGGCTGCTCCGGCGCCCGCATCCTGCTGACGCTGCTGGGCCGCCTGGAGCGCGAGGACGCCCGCAAGGGCCTGGCCACGCTGTGCGTCGGCGTCGGCCAGGGCGTCGCGATGCTGGTGGAGCGGATATGAGCGAAGCGGATATGAGCGACGAGGCAGCGGCCGGGAGACCCGGCACGACGACGGCCCCGGACCGCACGGCGGCCGACGCGGGCGGCGCGAGCGGCGCGGTGGTGGACGCGTCGTACGAGACGCTGCGCGTGGAGGAGCGGGACGACCGGGTCGTGGTGACGCTGTACCGCCCCGAGGCGCGCAACGCCATCAGCGGCCGGATGATCTCCGAGCTGCACGCCGTCTGCGATCTGCTGGAGCGCGACCCGAGGCTGCTGCTGCTCACCGGGCACGGCGGCGTGTTCGCGGGCGGCGCGGACATCTCCGAATTGCTGCGCCGCGGCGGGGACGACGCGCTGCGCGGCATCAACAGCCGGCTGTTCGAGCGGGTGCGGCGGCTGCCGATGCCGACGCTGGCCGCGGTGGACGGCTGGGCGCTGGGCGGCGGCGCCGAGCTGAGTTACGCCTGCGACCTCCGGATCGCCGGGCCGGACGCGGTGTTCGGGAATCCGGAGCCGGGGCTGGGCATCCTCGCCGCGGCCGGCGCGTCCTGGCGGCTGCCGGAGCTGGTCGGCGAGTCGGTCGCCAAGCAGGTGCTGCTCGCCGGGCGGAATCTGGACGCGCCGGCGGCGCTCGCCGCGGGCCTGGTCATGGAGGTCGTCCCGGCCGACGAGCTGCTGGACAGGGCACATGCCGTACTGGACCGCATGGCGCGCTCCTCGGCGACCGCGCTGCGGCTGACCAAGCTCGTCATGGACGCGCCCGGCGCGCATCCGGTCGCCGACGATCTCGCGCAGGCGGTGCTCTTCGAAGGACAGGACAAGCGGGACCGGATGACGCACTTTTTGGAGAAGAGGGGCCTGGAGAAGAGGGGCCTCGAGAAGAGGGGCCAGGAGAAGAAGGGAAAGCGGTCGTGAGTTCGGGAGTGGAGGGGGCGGCGGCGAGCGCCGCCGTGCCGAGTGCCGCCGCGCCGGCGGCCGTGGCCGTCATCGGGGGCGGCCGGATGGGCGCCGGTATCGCGCAGTCGTTCGCGGCCATCGGGTCGCGGGTCACGGTCGTCGAGAGCGGGGCCGAGGCCGCGGCCGCCGCGCTGGACCGGGTGGCCACCGGGCTCGCGCGCGCCGCCGAGCGCGGCAAGCTCGCCGAGCCGGCGGACGCGGTGCTGGCCCGGGTCGCCACGGTCGCCTCCCCCGAGGAGCTGCCCGCCGGCGTCGAGCTGGTCGTCGAGGCGGTACCGGAGAACGCCGCGCTCAAGGCGAAGCTGCTGGCCGCGGCCGAGCAGGCGGTCTCCGACGACACCGTACTGGCGACGAACACCAGCTCCCTGTCGGTCACCGAGCTCGGCGCCGCGCTCCGGCGCCCGGCCCGCTTCCTCGGCATGCACTTCTTCAACCCCGTGCCCGCCTCGGCGCTGATCGAGCTGGTCGTCGCCCCGGAGACCGCCGACGCCACCCTGCAGTCGGCGCTGGCCTGGACGCACGCGCTCGGCAAGACCGACGTCGTGGTCAAGGACTCCCCCGGCTTCGCCAGCAGCCGGCTGGGCCTGGCGCTCGGCCTGGAGGCGGTGCGGATGGTCGAGGAGGGCGTGGCGGAGCCCGCCGCGATCGACGCCGCGATGAGCCTCGGATACAAGCACCCCATGGGCCCGCTGAAGCTGACCGATCTGGTCGGCCTGGACGTCCGCCTCGCGATAGCGGAGTACTTGCAGGCCACGCTGGGCGAGCGGTTCGCGCCGCCCGCGCTGCTCCGCGAGAAGGTCGCCCGCGGCGAGCTGGGCCGGAAGACGGGACAGGGCTTCTACACATGGGAGTGAGCCGCTGAGCGACGGTGACGGTCGCCGCGCGAGGGGCTACGGCCGAGGCCCCCACCGCCGGGGCGGGGCTCGCCCCCAGGAAGCCGGCCCCGTCCCCGAAGGCGCGCACCCGCCCCTCGTAACCGATTCACGGCCGCCTCTTGCCATACACGCCGCAATACACGAGACTGAGTAACCGAACGAACGGTCGGTTGGGAAGGATGGACATGCCAAGCTCTGCATCCTCGTCACCGGGCGACACCGCGGCGGCGCCGCCCCCGGAGCCCGGGCTCCAGGCGTACTTCGACCGCACGATCGCCCGTGACCAGCGCGTCGAGCCGCGGGACTGGATGCCGGAGGGGTACCGCAGGACGCTGATCCGGCAGATCGCCCAGCACGCCCACTCCGAGATCATCGGCATGCAGCCGGAGGGCGCGTGGATCACCCGCGCCCCCTCGCTGCGCCGCAAGGCGATCCTCTTCGCGAAGGTCCAGGACGAGGCCGGCCACGGCCTGTACCTGTACTCCGCGGCCGAGACCCTGGGCGCGGACCGCGACGACCTGACCGACCGGCTGATCGAGGGCCGCCAGAAGTACTCCTCGATCTTCAACTACCCCACCCCGACCTTCGCCGACGTGGGCGTGATCGGCTGGTTCGTGGACGGCGCCGCGATCTGCAACCAGGTGCCGCTGTGCCGCAGTTCGTACGGCCCGTACGCGCGGGCCATGGTGCGGGTCTGCAAGGAGGAGTCGTTCCACCAGCGGCAGGGCTATGAGCTGCTGCGGACGATGATGGCGGGCACGCAGGCGCAGCGCGACATGGTGCAGGACGCGGTGGACCGCTGGTGGTGGCCGTCCCTGATGATGTTCGGCCCGCCGGACGACGACTCGCCGAACTCCGCGCAGTCGATGGCCTGGCGCATCAAGCGCCACTCCAATGACGAGCTGCGGCAGAAGTTCGTCGACATGACCGTCCCGCAGGCCGAGAAGCTCGGCGTCACCCTCCCCGACCCCGAGCTGAAGTGGAACGAGGAGCGCGGCCAGCACGACTTCGGCACCCCCGACTTCACCGAGCTGATGCGGGTCATCAAGGGCGACGGGCCCTGCAACGCCGAGCGGATGACCCGGCGCCGCACGGCCCACGAGGAAGGCGCCTGGGTGCGCGAAGCGGCGGCGGCACACGCCGCCAAGCAGGCCGAGCGGGCCCGTGAGGACGAGAAGGAGCACGCGGCATGAGCGAGACCCAGGGCCACCCGGAGGCGGCACAGCACCACCCCAAGGGCCAGTGGCCGCTGTACGAGATCTTCGTACGCAGCAAGCGCGGCCTGAACCACGTGCACGTCGGGTCGCTGCGCGCCGCCGACGACCGGATGGCGCTCACGCACGCCCGCGACCTCTACACCCGGCGCAACGAAGGCGTCTCCCTCTGGGCCGTGCGCAGCGACAACATCGCCGCCTCCGCGCCCGACGAGAAGGACCCGTTCTTCGAGCCCAGCGGCGACAAGGTCTACCGCCACCCGACCTTCTACGACATCCCGGCGGATGTCCCGCACATCTAGCCCACGGCACCCACGGCCTGACCAGGAGCAGCAGAAATGAGTGAAGGCGTCCACGACGATCTCGACGATCACGTGTACATGTCCCTGGCCGAGGCCGGGGGTGCGGACGGTGACGCCCGCTGGGCCTTCGGCACGGGCTTCGCCGACCCGCTGCACGGCGTGCCGACGGCGCTGCCCGAGGGCGTGGACGCCGCCGCGCTGGCCGCGGTGTGCGTGGCCCTCGGGGACGATGCGCTGATCGGCGCGCAGCGGCTGGCCGAGTGGTGCACCCGCGCCCCCGAGCTGGAGGAGGAGATGGCGCTCGCCAACATCGGCCTCGACCTGCTCGGCCAGGCCCGGCTGCTGTACGCCCGCGCCGGGCAGGCCGACGGCACGGGCCGCGGCGAGGACGCGT
Source organism: Streptomyces sp. NPDC026301 (assembly GCF_055567935.1). Classification (NCBI taxonomy): domain Bacteria; kingdom Bacillati; phylum Actinomycetota; class Actinomycetes; order Kitasatosporales; family Streptomycetaceae; genus Streptomyces; species Streptomyces sp. NPDC026301. The sequence continues at coordinate 105,433 of NZ_JBVHPN010000013.1, forward strand.
ACGCCTACTTCCGTGACGCGGCGGACTTCCGCAACGTACGTCTGGCGGAGCTGCCCCGCGGCGACTTCGCGTGCTGCGTCGGGCGGCTGCTGGCACAGTCCGCGTGGCGGCTGGCCCTGTTCGAGCGGCTGGCCGGCTGCGCCGACCCGGTGCTGGCGGCGGTGGCGGCGAAGGGCGTCAAGGAGCTGACGTACCACCGGCAGTACGCGGCGGAGTGGGTCGTCCGGCTCGGCGACGGCACGGCGGAGTCGCACCGCCGGATGCAGGCCGCCTGGACGGAGCTCGCCCCCTGGCTGGACGAGCTGTACGCGGACCGGACCGCCGAGGGTTTCGGCGCGCCCGCCGAGGAGGTCGCCGAAGCCACCCGCGCGGTGCTCGCCCAGGTGGCCGAGGCGGCCGGGCTGACGACTCCCGCGCAGGTCACGGCCGTGCCGGGCGCGGGCCGGGCCGGCGACCGCACGGAGCACCTGGCGCCGCTCCTCGCCGAGCTGCAGGGCCTCGCCCGCGCCCACCCGGAAGCCGCGTGGTGACGATGACCGCGACCCTGCACTCTCTCCACGACAACGGTGCTGCGCCGGAGACCGCCGCGGCCCGCGCCCGGCGGATCGCCTCCGAGGTCGTCGACCCCGAGCTGCCCATGGTCACCCTCGCCGAGCTGGGCGTTCTGCGCGGCGTCGAGGTGGCGCCGGACGGCTCGGTCACCGCCACCATGACCCCGACGTACTCGGGCTGCCCGGCCATGGCCGAGATGCGGGCCACGCTCGCGGCGCGGCTGCGCGCTGCCGGGTACACGGATGTCCGTATCGAAACGGTGCTGGACCCGCCGTGGACGACGGACTGGATCTCCGAGGAGGGCCGCCGCAAGCTCGCCGAGCACGGCATCGCGCCGCCCGGCCCGGCCCCGCGCCGCACCGAAGGCCCGGTCCTGCTGGACCTGTCGCCGACCCGCCGGACCGTGCCCTGCCCGCGCTGCGGCTCCGCCGACACCGAGGAGCTCTCCCGCTTCGGCGCCACCTCCTGCCGGGCGCTGCGCCGCTGCCGCAGCTGCCGGGAACCGTACGAGCACGTCAAGGAGATCTGATGACCGCCCCCACCGCGCCCGCCTCGCCCGCCCCGGCGGCGGCCCCGGCCCGCCGGCGTCCGGCGTTCCACTCCCTCCGCGTCGCCGCGGTCGAGCCGCTGACCGACGACTCCGCCGCCGTCGGCTTCGAGGTACCGGAGGAGCTGGCCGAGGAGTTCGCGTTCGCGCCCGGCCAGTCGCTCACCCTCCGCCGGGAGATCGACGGCCGCGACGAGCGCCGCTCGTACAGCATCTGCGCGCCCGTGGGCGACACCCCGCGCATCGGCGTCCGCGTCGTGCCCGGCGGCCTCTTCTCGTCCTGGCTGGTGGAGGAGGTGCGCCCGGGGGACACCGTCGAGGTAATGGCGCCCACCGGCTTCTTCACCCCCGACCTCACCGTCCCCGGCCACCACGTCCTGATCGCGGCCGGCTCCGGGATCACGCCGATGCTCTCCATCGCCGCTTCCGTGCTGGCGGCGGACGACAGCTCGCGCGTCACGCTGTTCTACGGCAACCGCCGCACGGCCACGGTGATGTTCGCGGACGAGCTCGCCGACCTGAAGGATCGTTACCCCACCCGCTTCCAGCTCGGCCACGTCCTCTCCCGGGAGCCGCGCGAGGCCGAACTGCTCTCCGGGCGCCTGGACGCCGACCGCCTGTCCGCGCTCATCGGCTCGCTGGTGGACGTCGCGGACGCCGACCACTGGTGGCTGTGCGGCCCGCACGGCATGGTCCGCGACGCCCAGCAGGTACTGGCCGGCCTCGGCGTGCCCGAGGACCGCGTACACCAGGAGCTGTTCTACGCCGACGACGAGCCGGTGCGCGAGGCGCGGCACGAAGAGGCCGCGGCCGACGGCCCGGTCAGCGAGGTCACGATCACCCTCGACGGCCGGACGACGACCCAGCCGCTCTCCCGCGACCGCGCCATACTGGACGGCGCCCAACAGGTCCGCCCGGACGTCCCGTTCGCCTGCAAGGGCGGCGTCTGCGGCACCTGCCGCGCGCTGATCCGCGATGGCGAGGCCGACATGCGCCGCAACTTCGCCCTGGAGACCTCCGAGGTCGAGGCCGGTTACGTCCTCACCTGCCAGACCTTCCCGGCCTCCGACACCCTGACGGTCGACTTCGACAGCTGACCGCTCGGAGCGGTTCTCGGAGCGGCTCCCGGAGCCTGTGTCTAGACAGAGGCTCTCAGCTCCAGCCACGCCGCCAGCCGTACGTCCGGGTCGTCCAGGTCCAGCGGGAACAGCTCGCGGATGCGGCGCAGGCGGTGGCGCAGGGTGTTCGGGTGCACCGTGAGGCGGGCCGCGGCCGAGGCCACGTCGCCGACCGCGGCCAGCCACGCCGTGAGGGTCGCCGCGTAGTCCGTGCCCTGCTCGCGGTCGTGCGCCAGCAGCGCGGTGACGCCCGGCAGCCGCAGCCAGGGGTCCCGGTCCAGCTCGTCCCCGAGGCGGTCCAGCAGGATGCGGTGGCGGACGTCGCCGGCCGTGGCCGCCGGGCGCGCGGGCCCGTCGCCGGCCGTCGCGCGCAGCACGTCGTCCGCCTCCCGGCGCAGCGCCACGGGCCGCAGCAGGTCGGTGTGCGGGCGGGTGACCGCGGCCCGTACGCCGTCGCCGACCGCCGTACGGACGGCCGCCAGCGCCGCGTCGGCGAACCGCCGGGCCGCCGCCTCCCCCGCATCCGGCAGCAGGACGTGTACGGCGTCGGCCGTGGCGGCCACGGTGGCCGTGTCCCGGTGGGCGGCGCAGTGCCGCACCAGGGCCGATTCGAGGTGCCCGAGCAGCGCGGCCCCGGCTCCGTACCCGCCGAGCCGGGCGGCCCCGGTGCCGGCTGGGCCCGGGCCGGACGCCCCGAGCAGCGCGGCGCCCGCGCCGGCCGCACCGGTCCCGGCGCCCGCCGCGAAGGCCGCCAGGCAGAACTCCGTACCGGGGCGCAGCCCCAGCCGCGCCGCCGCCTCCTCGGCGGGCGGCCCCGCGCCGTGCAGCACGGCGCGGAAGGTGTCCCGGCGCAGTCGGCGCTCCGTCTCCGGCGAGTGCAGTGCGCGCAGCAGGTGCGGCGCGGCGAGCCGGGCGGCGTCCTGGAGGGCCGCCGCGGCGTCGTCGGACAGCCCGCCGGCCGGTTCGATCGCCCAGAGCGTGCCGAGCGGCAGCGCCCCGGCCCGTACGGTGACGGCGGCCCGCGCCAACTCGTCGCCCTCGGCCGGGAAGCGGACGACGCCCGGCGCGGCGAGCACCTCGCGGTACTGGCGGCGCTGTTCGGGGATGTCGGGGACCCGGCGCTGGAGGATGCCGCGCTCGCGCAGGGCGTCGATGCGCTGGCCGGGAACCTTGGAGTACGCGACGACGTTCTGGTCCAGGTCCTCGATGGCCACCGAGCCGCCGGCCACGGCCGCGAGGGTGTCGGCGAGCGCGAACAGTTCCTCGCCGCCGGCCGGTGACGCGCCCGCCGCGCCGCCGATCCCGTACGCCGCGAGCGCGCAGCTCAGCTCCGCGTCCACCTGCCGCCACGGCACCGCGTCCCCGGCCGCCAGTACCGCGATCCCGCAGCCGGCCGCCGCCTCGACCAGCCGCGCCGGGTCCTGGCCGCGCTGCTTGACGACGACGGCGGCGAACCCCAGTGCCGCCGCCCGCCGCAGCACCGCGCACGCGTCCGGGTCCGTCACGTCGGTACCGACGAGCAGCAGGACCGCGGCGGGCGAGGGCGGCAGCGGGTCGCCCGGGTCGTGGATCACCGTGCCGCGTACGGGGGCGTCCAGGCCCGCGGGCGCGGCCAGCACCCGCACGAGGACGCCGGGCGCGCCCTCCACGAGCAGCCGCAGCGTGCCGGCGGCCCGCTCCCCCAACGGCCCGCCCGACGCGACGACGGGCCCGGGAACCGCAGGTCCCGACGCGGCGGCCGGCACCGACGCGGGCGCGGCGGCCGACGCGGAGGCAGGCCCGGACGCGGGCCCGGAGGCCGAGCCGGAAGCCACCGTCGTCACCCTTGTCGAATCGGACAACCGGGGCCTCGTTTCCTGCGTCGATCGGCCGGGGTGCCGGCCCGTGCGGGCTGCCACGATAGCCGCGCAGCCCGCCGCCGCAGTGACAGGAGCCGCATCCGTGACCATGACCGCCCGACCGGCCCCGGCCCCCGCCGCCGACCTCGTAGGACTCTTCCCGCCCGGCTCCCACCTGGACCGGGACGGCGAGCTGGTGGTCGGCGGCTGCCGGCTGACCGACCTCGCCGAGCGCTTCGGTACGCCCGCCGTGATCGTCGACGAGGCCGCCCTGCGCGACCGCGCCCGGCAGTACGTACGGGCCCTCGCCGCCCATTGGCCGAACAGCCAAGCCGCCTTCGCCTCCAAGGCGTTCCCCTGCACCGCGGTGATCCGCGTGCTCACCGAGGAGGGGCTGGGGGTCGACGTCGCCGGGGGCGGCGAGCTGGCCGCCGCGCTCGCCGCCGGCGCCGACCCGGCCCGCATCGTCGTGCACGGCAACGCCAAGACCGACGAGGAACTGGCCATGGCCGTCGAGGCGGGCGCCGGGACGGTCGTGGTGGACAACGAGGACGACATCGACCGCCTGGAACGCCTCGTACCCAAGGGCGCCGAGCAGCGCGTCCTGCTCCGCGTCATCCCGGAGGTCGAGGCGGACACGCACGAGGCGATGGCCACCGGGCAGCGCGGCTCCAAGTTCGGCCTGGCGGTCCCGGACGCGGTCCGCGCGGCCGCCCGGCTGCGGGCGAGCGACCGGCTGCGCCTGGAGGGCCTGCACGTCCACGTCGGCTCACAGCTGCTGGACACCGCACCGTTCGCGCGCGCCGTGGAGGCGCTGGGGGCGCTCGGCGAGCTGGGCGAGCACGCGGTGTACGACCTGGGCGGCGGCCTCGGCGTGCGCTACACCTACGACGACCGCCCGCCGAGCATCGAGGAGTACGTCCGCACCCTCACCGACGCGGCCCGCACCCGGCTCCCGGCCACCGCCCGCCTGATCATCGAGCCCGGCCGCTCCCTGGTCGCCGGCGCCGCGCTCACCCTCTACCGCGTGGTGACCGTGAAGCCGGGCCCGCGCACGCTGGTGGCAGTCGACGGCGGCATGGGCGACAACCTGGAGCCGATGCTCTACGGGCAGCGCTTCGAAGCCACGGTCGCCGCGCGCGTGGGCGGCGGCGAGCCCTGCGACCTGGTCGGCCGGCACTGCGAGTCCGGCGACACCCTGATCCGCGACGTCCCGCTGCGCGCTCCCCGGGTCGGCGACGCCATCGCCGTACCGGTCACCGGCGCGTACTGCTACTCCCTCGCCAACAACTACAACGGCGCCCGCCGCCCACCCGTCGTCTTCTGCCACCACGGCACGGCCCGCGAGGTCGTCCGCCGCGAGACGTACGAGGACCTCCTGCGGCGGGACGTACGGGAGGCGTGATGCCCGGACCGCAAGCCCGTGGAACGGGCCAGGAGCGGTGACAGGGCCGAACCCCGCCCAGTTTCCGGGTGGTTCACCGTGCGTCCTTGCGGATGCGGAAGGCGATGGCGAGGGCGACGAGGAGAGCGGCGCCGACGGTGACGGCGCCTGCGGTGAGCAGGACTGGAGTACTGGAGTCCTGGTCGGCGGTCGGAGCGGCGTGCACGGACGGGTCGTCGGTGGGGTCGTCGGAGCGGGCGGCCGAGCCGGGTGTGGTGCCGTTTCCCTTCGCGCTGTCGTCGCTGTGGCGTGCCGGGTCCCGTGCTCCGTGTGCCGCGTCGGCGGGGTCCGATCCGTTGTCGGAGCCGGACGCGGGCGGGCGGCGCGTGCCGTCGTTCGCCGATCCGGCACCCTCCGAGGTGCCGGGCCGGGCGGTGCCGGCGGGGGCCGTACCGTCGCTCCCGCCGCTGTTTCCGTCGTTGTTTCCGGAGGGTGTCGAGCCGGACGGCGCCTTTGACCGAGTGATGTCGAACGACGCCAGTACCGCGTTCTGGCCGGGGTCCAGCGTGCACGGCACCTCGGTCTCGCCCGGGTTCACCTTGCCGTCCGCGTCCTTCGGGACGACATGCAGCGTGAGGTCACCAACGGTGATCTTCGCCTTCCCCGGATGGTGGAAGGTACGCGCCGGTGCGTAGCCGGCGCCCTTGACGTCGAACGGGCCGGACTCCGGGACGCTGGTCCTGGGCACGGTGAACGGCACGACGACCTCGGCGTCGTCCCGGGGCGCGGTCACATGGACCCGCGCGTCCACCCGGCCTTCGACGGTTTTGACGCCGATCCAGTTCAGGCCGCTCGTCCCGGCGCCGCTGACCCGCGACCTCGCGTGGATCGCGAATCGGCGGGTGGGCTTGCCCACCACGGCCGACCTGGTGACGTCCGCGTCGATCGTCACCGCGGCGTGCTGGCTGACCGACTGCAATGAACAGGTGTAGTTCAGCGTGCGGGAGACGGGGGCCGCGGCGGCCGGGCCGGCTCCCGTCGCCCCCACGAGTCCGCCTGTGACCCCTGCGACCGTCACCAAGCCCGCGGCTCCCCGGGCCACTCGGCCGTTCAGGGCGGGACGGCGCCTCCGGCCCGTCCCGATCCCGTACCGGTGGTGCATGCGCTTGCCAGTCGTCATCTTGCCTCCCCCGTTGTACGTGTGTACGTGTGGGCCTATGAGACAGGATGCAACCGCCGTGTACGGGGTTTGTCACTGTCCGGGTCCAGCTTCATCACCGGGCCGGCCGGCGCTCGCGTCACTTACCAACTCAGTTGCTCTTGATGGTGTGTTGGTGCGTTGCTGCTCGCGCGCCGAGTACGTCTGGGCCAAGTGGTCCCGGAGTTCGGCATGCCGGAACTGATAGACCGCACCGGCCTGACGCAGCACACCCCGTTCGCAGGCGTCGTCGAGGAAGGAGATCAGCGCCCAGGGCAGCCGGCCGGTCAGCGGCAGCCAGATGCGTGACAGCGCTACCCACTGCCCCCAGGCGGTGAAGCTGAGCCCGTAGCCGAACCCGCCCGCGAAGGCCGCCTCGACCGCGAAAACCAGGCCGGCCAGGAGCCCGACGACAAGGCCCTCCCCGAGGCCGGGCGCCGGACTGTCCATGAGCCCGACGCCGATTCCGGCCGGAATTCCGAACACCAGCCCCGAGACGAGCATCTGGAAGAGCACGTTCCTGCGGTTCTCGTTCAGCAGGACAGAGGGGCTGACGGTGTCCGTGATCTCGCTGGGGACTTCGAGCCAGGCCATGATCGACAGCACCAGCCCGATCCCGAGCCCGACCACCAGCACGAACAGGACCGCCCCCGCCGGCCCGCCGTCGAGCCCGTCCCCGAGTCCGATCGGCTCGACCACTCCCCTGTCCACGAGTACCAGCGCGAGCGCACCCGGCGTACCGAAGGCGACACCGACCATGAAGCGGCGGAGGAAGCTCCCGCGATTCTCCCGCGTCCTGCTGAAGACCTTCACGCGCACGCGCGACGGCTTCGCCTCGGCGCGCCGGGAAACGAACGCGTAGAGGCAACCGAAGCCGAGGCCGGCCACGAGCCCGTGCAAGAGCCCGACCACGAGCCCCCGTTCGACCGCGAACCCGAGTCCGTAATGCGTCCCGATCAGGTCCACGGGAAGGTTGCCGATCGCGGTCGGCACCCCGAAGGACAGTGCGGCCAGGAAAGCGATCATGAGAATGCGAGCAGGCCGGCTGATGGTGGTGGTGCCCAGCTGCCACCAGGCGAGGTTGTACGTCCTGCGTTGGACGAGGTGTGTGGCGAGATAGCCGAGCCAGTGCTCGGCACGATTCCGGTCCCACTTCCGCCGGCCGCGGTGGCCGGAACCGCGGGAGTCGCCCGCCGGCCCGTCATCGTAGGCGGCGGGCGTGAACGCGGCCAGGAGGTGCTTCCGCAGGGCATCGGGGCCATCGAAGTCAGTGGTGTCCAAGAGATCCGAAGGCTCGCGGCCGGCGGTGTCGCTGTAGATGGTGCGAGCCATCGCGACCATCAGCGGGGTGGTGAACACCTTGGCGAGGTTGTCCGCACCCGGGCTCCGTGGCTGTGCGTGCAGGGCGTCCAGGACGGGTGCCCACACCGTGTTGTGCAGGCCGCCGCCCTCGCCGGGTCGACTGGAGCGAGGCAGGTAGTCGGCGAGGTCGCTCAGGGTCAGGTCGTCCAGCTCCACGACAGCGGCGCCGGTGAGCACGTCGGAGTCCGCCACGGCACGGGCGTACTCCTTGGGGCGGCTGGTCAGCAGGAACGGCAATTTCGTGGCGTTGAGCGAGGTGAGCGCGCGGTCCTGCAACCCCTTCGCGATCTCGTCGAACCCGTCGAAAACAGGCAGCAGCCAGTCCGCGTCGATCAGGGCATGGGCCAGGTCCCGTTCCGGTGCGTCCGGGTCCGGGGCCGCGAGGCCGGGATGGTCGCGTACCAGTTGATCGCGCATCCAGTCGCGCAGGGAGGTGGTCTTCGGGTTCCAGGAGACCAGGCCGAAGATCACCGGTATCCGGCCGGGGACGCGGGCTTCCAGCCAGTCCAGCACGAAGCGCATGGTCAGAATCGTCTTGCCCGACCCGGCCGCGCCGAGCACCACCAGTCGACGGGACGGGATGGACAGATACTTCCGTACGATGCCGCCGAGCCAGCCGGCCAGCGGGAGCGGGCCGGGGTCCGTTCCGGGCGGGGCCTTGCGGATGTTGGCCCAGTGATCGGACACCGGCCTGTCGGTGAGGCGGTAGCGTACGGCGAGCGGACGCGGGTCGTGCACCCTGCGCCGCCGCTCCTCGTCATCCCACTGGCCGTAGACCGCTTCGACGAACTTCCCGGCCGCTGCTCTCAGGTTCGGCTTTTCGGCGGCCCCCAGCAGCTCCGGCAGGCCGACGGGCTGTTGCGGGGCCGAGGAACGCGGAAGCTCGTCGAGTCCGTCGGGATCGAGCGGCAGGCCGGTCAAGTCGGCCAGTTCGCCGATCCGTTCCGGAGTCAGGGACTTGTACCAGAGGCTCACCGGGCTTGCCGTGAGCCTTCCGAGCCCGTCGGACCGCTGGTGCTCACTGATGATCCCGATCAGGCACCCACCGCTCCACACCGCGGCCCCCGACATGCCCTCCCAGGGAGAACGGTTCGGATCGGGGTCGTACTCCGGAGCCTGCAGCCTGGAGATCTCCAAGGTGCCTCGACGCAGGTACGCGAGCGGGTCGGCCTGGCCGAGCGCGTGGTGCGTATCCCGGTACGAGGTGAGCACATCGCTGCCCGGCGACGCGACGCCGCGCCGCAGCCTGAATCTCGGGAAGCCGAGCGCTTCGCAGTCCACCACGCGCGCGACGCGGCCGAACCGCACCGGTGCCGTCTCGGCGGCGTACCCGCCGCCGGCGCTCGGCCCCTCCGCGATCTCCAGCAGCGCGACATCCACAGCGAAGTCCATCCAGACCGGCTCGCCGGGCACCTCCCGTACGCCGCCGTCTTCCATGACGAACCGCACCTGCACGGACGTCGCGTCGCCCACCACATGCGCGGCCGTGAGCACCACCCCCGCGCTCACGCGGTAACCCGATCCGCGCCGGCCCGCGCCCGCGCGGCGCGAGGTGATGATCTGGACCGCTCGCCCGGGCTGGAGCCCCTCGGGCTCCGAAGTCCGGCCCACGGCCGGGTTCACTGCTCGTCGGCCTCAGCCGGACCGGCGACGAACGGCGAGGCGTCGGATCCGCTCAGGGTCGGCTGCAACGTCAGTTTGAGGTGCTGGGTCGACACGGTGCCCCTCGTCGCTTCCGCCCCCGACTCCACGACCCAGAAACGTACTTTGCCTCCCGCCTGCCCCGTCCGCTCCAGCGCGACCGACACCTCCAGCTCGATCGGCCCCAGTTCAAAACGCAGCGCTTCGCCCTCCGCCGCAGTGATCGACTGCTCCAGCTCCTGCCGTAGGTTCCTGATCACATTGGCCAACTCGATCACACCAGGCCCCTTTGCCATACACCCGTCACTGATTACCCAGGACTGTAGGCCGAACGATGCGCCAGCGGCGCCGAGTTGACACAGATCAGCGGGAGTACGTCCGCCGCCGGCTGTCGCGCCGCCGGCCGGTTACGGGAGCCAGGGAAAGCGCGCCAGTCGGCCACGCACGTCGGCGGACAACAGCGGTGCGACCGCCGTGCGGTACCTCTCCGCCGCCTGCCGCGGCCCCGCTTCGGGGTCGTTCCCGGACAGTGCGTCGGGGTCCCCGTTCAAGCTCCGGGCCGGCGCCCCCGAGCGGCAGAGCGGAATCTTCGGTGCCTGGCGGATGAGCTGGTCGCCGCCGCCCGAGACGGCATACGGATCGATGTCGTAATCGTGGTCACCGGTGAAGTATCCGACCACGCCATTGGCGAAGCATGCCGGGTTCCTGATCATGTTCTCGGAGTAGCAGATGCCGTCGTTGGTATGGCAGATCTCCTTGACCGTCAGGTCGCCGAAGCCGCGCGGCCCCTTCATGGTCATGCCGGGCAGGAACGTGGGCAGGTTCGTCTCGATGCCACCGGGGCCGCCGTCCGCACCGGGACGCCGGGGGTCGCCGTAGAGCACTCCGCTGATCCGGTCGTGCGGGACGGCATCGCTGCCGGAGAGGGCGGCCAGCTCGTCGCCGGCGACGAGGGCGCCCTGCGAGTAGCCGGCGATGGTGAGGTGGCTGGCGGGGCACGTGCCGTGGAACTCTTCGACGGCCGCGTCGAGCTTGGCGATGCCTTCGGCCACGGAGTCGTCCAACGACACGGGGTCGCCGGGGTAGGGAGCGATCGACGCCGAGTAGTGGATCTTCGTGTACGCCACGCCTTCGGGGAGCGTGGCGTTGCTGCGGTCGTACACCGTGGCATCGCCGTCGAGATGCCCGCCGACCTCGAAGATCATGGTGCTCGGACAATCGGCCCGAGTCTGTGTCGGGGTCTGCGCCTGCGCCTGTGCCTGTGCTTGTACCTGCGTCGGCGTCTGCGGGGAGGCCGCGACGGCGTGCGGCGCGCTCAGCGCCAAGGCGGGCAGCGCCACGCACATCGCCAGTAACGATCGCGCCTGTCTCATGTGCACCTCGTCTCGAATCCGCCGGGGAGGAACGGGTGTTCCGCCCCCGATGCGCCGCCAAAGCTAGCGTGAGAGAGGTATGGCGAACAGAGGTGTTCGTGAGCGTAGGGGGTTCCTGACAGTGCCGTGACGCGCGTTCCGCGGACGGCTCAGGAGCGCCTCTCGCGTTCCTCGAGCGCGCTGATGGCCGTGGCGGTGAGGCTGTTGGCGATGTGGTCGCGCATGAGCCGCCCGGCCCGGTCCGCCTCCCCATCGACGATCAGGTCGACGAGGCGACGGTGTTCCTCGAGGTCGCGGGTGCGCGGTTCATCGCCGGGCGGCAGGTCGAGGCCGAGGCGGCGGTAGCGGTCGGACTTGTCCCACAGGTCGTCGAGCATCTTGATGAGGACGTCGTTGCGTGAGGCCCGGTAGAGGGTCCGGTGAAAGACGCGGTGGGCGGTGAGGGCGTCCTCGCCCCACTGCCGGGTCACGGGCAGCAGTTGCTCAACCGCCGCACGCATGGCCGCGATGTCCTCTTCGGTGCGGCGCCTGGCGGCGAGTTCGGCCGCTGTGGGGTCGAGGGAGAGGCGGACCTCGAAGAGTTGGCGGGCCTCGTCGGCGGTCATGGTCGACACCCGCACGTCGCGGTGGGTCTCGACGGTGAGCAGCCCCTCGCTGCTGAGGCGCCGGATGGCTTCGCGCAGCGGCGTGATGCTCATGTTCAGGGAGTCGGCGAGGTCGTACTGGGCCAGCCGTGAGCCGGCCGGAAGGCTGCCGGTGAGGATCTGGTCGCGCAGTTCCGCGTAGGCGAGGTCACTCTTGCTGAGGAACATGTTCGGACTTGCCATTGCCCCCTGTGAGTCCCTTCCGGGCTTTCCCGACCCCTTGACACTTCCAGCCTGTTCGCCTCAGCCTAACACCCTCGCAACTTGCAACTTATAAGATACAAGGAGGATGCGGCGATGAAGATCACCAACGTCTACGAGGGTGTCGTCCCGATCAGCTCCTCGATCCGCAACGCGTGGATCGACTTCTCCTCGATGGACTGCTCGATCGTGGCGATCGAGAGCGATGTCATCCGGGACGGCAAGCCGGTGGTCGGCTACGGCTTCAACTCCAACGGCCGCTACAGCGCGGGCGAGATCCTGCGCCGCCGGATCCTCCCCCGCCTGACCGCGGCCGAGCCCGGCAGTCTCCTCGACGAGCAGGGCGACCTCGATCCCGCCAAGGCGTGGGACATCATGATGCGCAACGAGAAGCCGGGCGGTCACGGCGAGCGCTCGGTCGCGGTCGGCGTCGTGGACATGGCGCTGTTCGACCTGGCGGCCAAGATCGCGGAGAAGCCGCTGTACCGCTACCTTTCGGAGCGCCACGGCGACGGTGAGCCCGACGACTCGGTATTCGTCTACGCCGCCGGCGGCTACTACGCCCCCGGCAAGACCCTTGCCGACCTGCGGGCCGAGATGCGTGGCTTCCTCGACCAGGGCTACGACGTGGTCAAGATGAAGATCGGCGGTGCCGACCTGGCCGAGGACCTGCGCCGCATCGAGGCCGTCATCGAGGTTCTGGACGGTGCCGGCTCCCGCCTCGCCGTCGACGTCAACGGCCGCTTCGACCTGGCCACCGCGCTCGAGTACGGGCGGGCCATCGAGCCGTACAACCTGTTCTGGTACGAGGAGATCGGCGACCCGCTGGACTACCACCTCAACGCCACCGTGGCCGAGCACTACGCAGGCCCGATCGCCACCGGCGAGAACCTCTTCTCCCTCCAGGACGCCCGTAACCTGATCCGTTACGGCGGCCTGCGCCCCGACCGCGACACCCTTCAGGTCGACCCCGCGCTGTCGTACGGTCTGACCGAGTACCTGCGCATTCAGGACATGCTCCGGCAGCACGGCTGGTCCTCGCGCCGCTGCATCCCGCACGGCGGCCACCAGTTCTCCCTGCACATCGCCGCCGCCCTCAAGCTCGGCGGCAACGAGTCCTACCCGGGCGAGTTCCAGCCCACCGGCGGTTTCGCCGACGACGCGGTCGTCGAGAAGAGCCGCGTCGGGCTGACCGACATCCCCGGCATCGGCTTCGAGGGCAAGGCCGCCTTCTACAAGGTGCTGCGCGCCCTGCACAGCTGACCCCTCCGCGACGCACCGCGACGCGCCCGCCTCGGTGCGGGCGCCGTCCAGTCGGCGCGGCTCCACCCACGCGCCACGTACGACCCCTGGGACCACGAGCCGCCGAGCGCGGCCCCGGCCCCTTACGGAACAGGGCTACACAAGATCGTCGTGCAAGGGAGCACCAACGATGACATCCACTGCCGCCGCCGGCCCACCCCAGCGGTCGAGGCTCAACCGTCTGCTGCGTGAGCTGTGGTTCCAGGTCGTCCTGGCCGCCGTCCTCGGCATCGCCGTGGGACTGGCCGCACCGGGATTCGGCGAGGCGCTCAAGCCGCTCAACGACTGGTTCATCGCTCTGGTCAAGATGATCGTGATCCCGGTCGTCTTCTGCGTGGTCACCACCGGCATCGCCGCCATGGACAACCTGCGCAAGGCGGGCCGCATCGGCGTCAAGGCGATCGGCTACTTCCTCGTACTGTCGCTGGTCTCGATGCTCATCGGCCTGGTGGTCGCCAACATCTTCCACCCCGGCTCCGGCCTCGACGTGGACCCCTCGACGCTGCGGGCCGAGGACGTCCCCGAGACCGCCACCGAACACGCCACCTTCACCGGTTTCGTCTCCTCCCTCATACCGACCTCACTGCTGGGCGCGATCACCGGCGACGCGATCCTGTCCGCGCTCATGGTCTCCATCGTCTTCGGCGTGGCCCTGAACATGGCCGGCGAGGACGGTGCCCCGCTCACCCGCGGCATCAAGGCGCTGTCGGACGTCGTGTTCCGCATCGTCGGCTGGGTCATGCGCCTGGCCCCGGTGGGCACGTTCGGCGCCCTGGCCACGGTGGTGGCCACCTACGGCGCCGAGAGCCTCAAGCAACTCGCCTACCTGATCATCCTGTTCACCGCGACCTGCGTCCTCTACGTCCTCGTCGTCCTCGGCGCCGTCATGCGCGCCTGCCGCCTGAGCCTGTTCGGCCTGATGCGCTTCCTCAAGGCCGAACTGCTCGTCGCGCTCAGCACCTGCTCCAGCGAAGCGGTCCTGCCGCAGCTCGTGCGCAAGCTGGAGACCCTCGGCATCGGACGGCCGGTGGTCGGCATCGTCATCCCCTCCGGGTTCTCCTTCAACCTGGACGGATCCGCCGTCTACCTCACGATGGCCTCCCTGTTCCTGGCCCAGGCCATGGGCATCGATCTGTCCTGGCAGCAGCAGCTCGTCATGGTCGGCGTCATGATGCTCACCAGCAAGGGCACCGCGGGCATCGCCGGCGGCGCGTTCATCGTGCTGGCGAGCACCGTCACCGCCGTCGGCCACATCCCACTGGCCGCCCTCTCGCTGATCGTCGGCATCGACCGCATCCTCAACGAGGGCCGCGTCTTCATCAACGTCCTCGGCAACGCGGTGGCCACCATCGTGATCGGCAAGTGGGAGAACGACTTCGACGCCGAACGCGCGCACGCCGTGCTCCACCCGGGCAAGACCCCGCCACCGCCGCCGCCGGCCCCGCTCGACACCACCAAGGTCGGCGCCGACAGCTGACCGGCCGGCCGATGGGGCGCGTGGCTTCTTCCCCCTGCTCACACCCGCGTTAGCCGGTCGTTAGCGGAGCACCAGCTCCGCGATAGTGGCCCCGATCAGAGTGGGTGACGTACCGAGAGACAACGCCACCGACTGCCCCGGGGAACCCGAAATGAGCTCCAGCACCACTCGCCGCACCGCCCGTCGTCGCGCTCTGCGCATTGCCGCCGCGGCCCTGACCGCAGCCGCCGGCCTCACCCTGACCGCCTGCTCCGGCTCGGACGCCGCCGACGCGAAGTCCGCGGGCCACACGAGCACGAGCGCAGCCGCCACCAAGTCCACCACCAAGGGCGGGTCCGGAGGACAGAGCTCCGATGCCGAGATCGGCACCGAGTCGGGCGCCGCAGCCAAGCCGTCGGGCAGCAAGCAGGCCACCGGAGGTGGCGAGACGGCATCCCCGGTCCGCACCCAGCGCTTGGCGGACGGCATCAGCAAGGCCGAGATCTACAAGCTCGACTCCCAGCACTACCGCGCCAAGATCGTCGCCCGCGGTTCGGTCGTGGCCACGATGGAGACGACGGGCCAGGACGCCGACGCCGGGCTCGACGCCAACGACATGTTCGTCGTGCTCACGATGGGCGGCGAGGTCCATTCCTGGATGGGCGGGGGGCACCAGGGACCGGGCACCTTCAAGCTCGCGGGCGGCTGGACGGCCAAGGTCACGAAGGTCGGCGAGCTGCGGTACCGCGCGCAGATCATCGGCTCCGAGGGCGTGGCCGCCACTCTGGAGACGAAGGGGCACGACGCCGGGGTCGACGCCAACGGCGTGTACATCGTGCTCAGCAACGGCGGCGTGATCAGCGCCCACGAGTAAATGACCGACCACCACGCGCCTGGGCGGGGCTCCCTCGCCCAATGCGCAGGTCAGATCGATTTTGCTGTGGTGGGGCGGGTGGGACTCGAACCCACGGCCGACGGATTATGAGTCCGCTGCTCTAACCGGCTGAGCTACCGCCCCCGTCACGGCGCGCCGCGCACATTTGTGCGCGCCGTCTGCCGCAGCATAGCCGCTCATACGATCTGCTGCCCGTGAGGGTGGGCGTCGAGCGCGGAGCGGTCCGCCGCGTGCGATCGTGAAGACTGCGATCACCCACTGTTCGGTTCCACCCAGAGGATCACTCTTTGGAGTGGTCCGAGTGTTCGATTCCCAGCGGGGTCCGAGCGGCTTCCGAGCGAGGTGCCCAGCGGGGTCCCGGGCACGAAAAAGGACCCCTCGCGGGGCCCTCTTCCTCTGCTCCCCCGACTGGACTCGAACCAGTAACCCTCCGGTTAACAGCCGAATGCTCTGCCAATTGAGCTACAGGGGACTGCGCTCCCCCGACTGGACTCGAACCAGTAACCTGCCGGTTAACAGCCGGCTGCTCTGCCAATTGAGCTACAGGGGATTGCTCTGTGTGCCACGAATGCACTCCGGTCCGGGCTTCCGGACGGCGTGCGCTCGCTGCGACACATACATTAGCGCAAGCAGGGGGGTGCTTTGCCAATCGGTATGCCCATGGGTGATCACCCGGGCCCCGGGTACCGGTGAGAGCAGTACAGCCAGCGGCTCGCCGCTTCGACGGGAAGTACCCGGGAGCGGGACCGACAGACAGAGAGGTGGAGCGATGCGCTACCGGCTCACGTTCATCGCGGGACTGGCCATCGGATACGTGCTCGGCACCCGGGCCGGGCGGGAGCGGTACGAACAGCTGCGCAAGAGCGCGCAGCGGGTCGCGCAGAACCCCGCCGTCCGCAACACCGCCGAGTCCGCCGCGCAGACCGGCCGGCAGGCCGCGAACAAGGCGTACGACGCGGTATCGGCCAAGGTCGGCGACAAGATTCCGAACTCCGTCCAGGACCGCGTCCGTTCGCTGCGCGAGCAGCGTTCCGGCACGGAGGACGACTGGGGCACCAGCAACACCTAGCGTGCCGCGCCGGGCGGACCCGGCCGGACCCGCCGGTCTCCCCGGCCGCCGCGGCGCGGCCCCGGGGAGACCGGCTTTCCGTACCCGCCCCCGCATGCGGCATCATCAGGCCCTATGGGGATAGTCGCCGGGTTGGACAGCTCGTCCGCAAGCACACGCATCGTCGTCTGCGACACCGAAACGGGTGCCGTCGTCAGGCAGGGGTACGCCCCGCATCCCGACGGGAAGGGGCCCGACGTCGATCCGCAGACGTGGCTGATGTCACTCGGCGACGCGGCCGCCGGCGGGCTCCTGGAGGGTGTACAGGCCATCGGGGTCTCGGCGCAGCAGCACGGCCTGCTGCCGCTGGACACGGACGGGGCGCTGGTCCGGCCGGCCCTGATGGGCAATGACAAGCGGGCGCAGAGCGCGGCGGCCGACCTGATCGACGCGCTCGGGGGGCGCTCGGCGTGGGCGCAGGACGTGGGTTCCGTACCGCACGCCGCGCAGCCGGTGGCGAAGCTGCGCTGGCTGGCGCGCGCGGAGCCCGAGCACGCCGCCCGCGTGGCCGAGATCCTGCAGCCGCACGACTGGCTGGTCTGGCAGCTGCTGGGGCGGCCCGCGCGGCGCACGACGGACCGGGGCGGCGCCTCGGGCACCGGCTTCTGGTCGGCGGCGAGCGGCGCGTACCGCCCGGACCTGGTCGAGCTGGCGCTCGGGCACCAGGTGCGGCTCCCCGAGGTACTGGGCCCGGCCGACGCGGCCGGGGTGACGCCGGAGGGGCTGCTGATCTCCGCCGGTACGGGCGAGACGATGGCCGCCGCCTTCGGGCTGGGCGTGGGGACCGGCGACGCCGTGGTGTCGCTGGGCGCCTCCGGGTCGGTCTTCGGCATCCACCACGAGGCGCTGGCGGACTCCACCGGCACGATCACCTCCTTCGCCGACGCCACCGGCATGCACCTGCCGGTCGTCCACACGAGCAACGCCGTACGGGTGCTGCGCGGCATGGCCGAGGCGCTGGGCACGGATCTGGAGGGCCTGTCCGACCTGGCGCTGAAGTCGACGCCGGGCTCGTACGGGATGGTGCTGCTGCCGTACCTGGAGGGCGAGCGCACCCCGAATCTGCCGCACACCGCGGGCTCGCTGCACGGGCTGCGGCGGGAGAGCATGAAGCCCGAGCACATGGCGCGGGCCGCGTTCGAAGGCATGCTGTGCGGGCTCGCGGACGCGCTGGACGTACTGCGCGGCCGGGGCGTGCCGGTGCGCAGAGTGTTCCTGCTGGGTGCCGCCGCCGAGCTGGGCGCCGTACAGGCCGCCGCGCCCGCGCTGTTGGGCGCGCAGGTCGTGGTGCCGCAGCCGGCGGACTACGCGGCGGTGGGCGCGGCCCGGCAGGCGGCGTGGGCGCTGGGCGTCGCGCACGGCACGCACACGACCCAGGAGCCCCCGCGCTGGCCGGCCGCCGCCTGCCAGGTCTTCGAGCCGGGCGACGAGCTGGCCGTGGGGCAGGCGGTGCGGCAGCAGTACGCCTCGGTACGGGAGGAGACCCACCCGGGCGCGTTCGAGGAGGCGACGGGCGGCCAGGAGACGACAGGGAACCCGGAGGCCGCCGAGAGCCAGGAGGCCGCCGAAGGCTGAGGGCCGCGGCAGGCGCCCGGCCCCGGGGGCACGGACCGGACCGGCCCTCAGTCGAGGTAGCCGCGCAGCTGGTCGGCGAAGGCGTGGTCGCGGAGCTTGTTCAGGGTCTTGGACTCGATCTGGCGGATGCGTTCGCGGGTCACGCCGAAGATGCGGCCTATCTCCTCCAGCGTGCGTGGCCGGCCGTCGGCCAGGCCGTACCGGAGCTGGACGACCTTGCGCTCGCGCTCGCCGAGGGTGGAGAGCACCGCTTCGAGGTGCTCGCGCAGCAGCAGGAAGGCGGCGGACTCCACGGGGGACGCGGCGTCGCCGTCCTCGATGAGGTCGCCGAGCGCGACGTCGTCCTCCTCGCCGACCGGGGCGTGCAGCGAGACCGGCTCCTGGGCGAGCCGCAGCACCTCGCTGACCCGCTCCTCGGGCAGGTCCAGCTGGGCGGCGACCTCTTGGGGGGTCGGTTCGTAGCCGCGCTCCTGGAGCATCCGGCGCTGGACCCGTACGACGCGGTTGATCAGCTCGACGACGTGCACCGGCACCCGGATCGTGCGGGCCTGGTCGGCGAGCGCGCGGGACATGGCCTGGCGGATCCACCACGTCGCGTACGTGGAGAACTTGTAGCCGCGGGCGTAGTCGAACTTCTCGACCGCGCGGATCAGTCCGAGGTTCCCCTCCTGTACGAGGTCGAGCATGGTCAGGCCCCGGCCGACGTACCGCTTGGCGACCGAGACGACCAGGCGCAGATTCGCCTCGATCAGGCGGCGCTTGGCCATCCGGCCCAGTACCACCAGCTTGTCGAGGTCGAGCGCCAGCTGGGAGTCCAGGTCGGGGGTGCCCGCGAGCTTCGCCTCGGCGAACAGGCCGGCTTCCACGCGGCGGGCCAGCTCGACCTCCTCGGCCGCGCTGAGCAGCGGGATGCGGCCGATCTCCCGGAGGTACTGCCGGAAGAGGTCGGAGGACGGGCCGCCCGCCTCGGGCCTGGACCGCCGCTCCGGCGGCGGCTCGGGTGCCGGGTCGGGCTCTTCGGACAGCATCTCGGGGGCGGGCGGCTCGGCCTGCTGGGGCACGGTGGCGGCCGCGGCGGCCGGCGCGTCGGCGAGGCTCCGTGTCTGCACGGGGGCGACCTCCAGGGTGATCGCTGCTGAGGCGGCACAAAGGTCGGGTACGGCTGCGGCCGAGCCGCCGTCCGTCCCGTACATCAGAAGCGGGTTGGCGTCGGGCTCCGGCTCTGTGCGTCCGGATCCGTCGCGCTCCGAGGACTCTGGCACCGTTCTCAGTGTGGAGTACGACACACTCCCGCCACGAGGGGCGTGCGGTGACTTTTTGCCTTCAGTGGGTGACCGGGTGATTACACAGAACGAGCCGGTCCGGTCGCGGGGCGGCTCAGAGGGCCGCGGCGCCGCGCTCGCGGAGGGCCTGGGCGTACTGCTCCAGCACCCAGAGCTCCTGCTGCAGGGCGGTGTACTGCTCGCCGCCGGTGCGCGGGTCGTGGCGCTGCAGGGCGCCGTGGATCTCGCCGCAGCGCTGCCGGACGGCGGCCAGCCGGACGGCGACGAGCTGCACGCCCGCGTACAGCTCGTCCGGATCGCGACGGGTGTGCAGCGGCTCGACGGCCAGCTCCGTGACCATCGAGCGGACCGTGTCGTCGGGCGCGGCCTCGCGGACGCGGGTGAGGAAGCCGGCGTCCGCGGCGGCCGTGCCGCCGGCGTCCTCGATGCAGCGGCGGACCACGGCGTACGGCGGCGCGGTGAACTCGTCGACGCCGTACGCGTCGAACGTCGGGGCCACCAGGTCGGGGCGCTGCAGGGCGAGCTTGAGCAGCTCGCGCTCGACGCGGTGCGCCGGGCTGCGGAGGTTCAGCGCGGGGCCCCGGGGGGCCTCGGGCGCGGTGGGCTGCGCGGGCTCGGTGCCGCGCCGCTGCGGCCTGCCCTGGCCGCCCGCCTCCCGGGCGTCCCGGCCGCGCTCGCGGGCCCAGCGGGCCAGCTGGGAGACCCGGCGGACCACGAACTGGGTGTCCAGGATGCCGAGCAGCCCGGCCAGCTGGACGGCGCTCTCGTGCTGGATGGAGCTGTTCTTGATGTTGGCGACGATGGGCGCGGCCTCGTCCAGGGCAGCGGCCCGGCCGACCGGGGTGGCGAGGTTGTGCCGGGCGACGAGCTGGCGCAGCGCGAACTCGAAGAGCGGCGTACGGGACTCCACCAGGTCGGCGACGGCCTCGTCGCCCTTGGCGAGGCGCAGCTCACAGGGGTCCATGCCGCCGGGCGTGATCGCGATGGAGGTCTCGGCGGCGAACTTCTGGTCGTCCTCGAAGGCGCGCAGCGCCGCCTTCTGGCCCGCCGCGTCGCCGTCGAAGGTGAAGACGACCTCGGAGCCGCTGTTGTCCATCAGCAGCCGGCGGAGGATCTTGATGTGGCCCTCGCCGAAGGACGTGCCGCAGGTCGCGATGGCGCTGCGGACGCCGGCCAGGTGGCAGGCCATGACGTCGGTGTAGCCCTCGACCACCACCGCGCGGTTCCCCTTGGCGATCTCCTTCTTGGCGAGGTCGATGCCGTACAGCACGTGGGACTTGCGGTAGATCGGGGTCTCGGGGGTGTTGAGGTACTTCGGGCCGTTGTCGTCGTCGCGGAGCTTGCGGGCGCCGAAGCCGACGACCTCGCCCGCGATGTCGCGGATGGGCCACATCAGGCGGCCGCGGAAGCGGTCGATGGGGCCGCGGCGGCCGTCCTGGGAGAGGCCGGAGAGGATCAGCTCCTTGTCCGTGAAGCCGCGGCCGCGCAGGAAGCGGGTGAGGTGGTCCCAGCCGGCCGGGCTGTAGCCCACGCCGAAGTGCTGGGCCGCGGCCTGGTCGAAGCCGCGCTCGGCGAGGAACTTCCGGCCGATCTCGGCCTCGGGGCTGTCCAGCTGGTCGATGTAGAACTGCGCGGCGGCCTTGTGCGCCTCGACGAGGCGGGTCCGCTCGCCCTGCTGGCGCCCGGGGGCGTACCCGCCCTCTTCGTACCGCAGGGTGATGCCGGCCTGGGAGGCGAGCCGCTCGATGGTCTCGGCGAAGGAGAGGTGGTCGACCTTCATGACGAAGTCGACGGTGTCGCCGCCCTCCTGGCAGCCGAAGCAGTGGTACAGCCCCTTGGCGGGGCTGACGTGGAACGAGGGGGACTTCTCGTCGTGGAAGGGGCACAGGCCCTTCAGATTGCCGCCGCCGGCGTTCCGGAGCTGGAGGTACTCGGACACGACGGCATCGATCGGGACCGCGTCCCGGACCGCCCGCACGTCGTCATCGTTGATCCTGCCTGCCACGCGAGAATTCTACGGGGAACCAGTGACAGTCCCCGGCCCGCTCCTCAGCCCGCGGCGATCTTGAGGACGAAGCGGTGATGCGCGCCACTCGGCGCGATCTCGAAGGTCTCGCCGTCCGTGGTGAAGCCCATCCGCTTGTAGAAGCCGCGGGCGGCCACCCGGCCGTTGCACCACACGCGCTCGGCGCCGCGCCGGGCGGCCTCCTCGACGCCGGCGCGCAGCACGGCGGCCCCGAAGCCCCGCCCGCGCGCCTCGGGCGAGCTGGCCATGCCCCGGAAGCGGTACGCGGGAACGGCCTCCTCGCCCGGCACCGGGTCGGGGAAGAAGGTCGCGCAGGCCGCCACGGCGTCCCCGTCGTAGGCCGCCATGTGGAAGACGCCGGGGTCCGCGTCCTCCGGGTACAGCGCGGCCTCTGCGGGCAGCCCGGGGCGGAGCACCGACCTGCGCAGGTCGAAGATCTCCGCCCGCGGGACCGCGTTCGTACGGATCGCCATGGGGCGCACGCTACGCGAGGAACGACTCCAGCGGCACGGTCGGGTCGGCCAGCGCCTCCGCGTCCAGGGGGCGCCCGGAGCGGATGATGGCCTGGAGCGGCTCGGTGACGTCCCACACATTCACGTTCATCGCGGCGAGCAGCCGGCCGCCGGCGTCCAGCCAGCAGGCGATGAACTCGCGCTTGCCGACGTCACCGCGGAGGACGACCTGCGCGTAGGAGCCCGGTGGCGCGTATCCCGAGTACTCCATGCCGACGTCGTACTGGTCGGAGAAGAAGTACGGGACGCGGTCGTAGCTGACCTCCTGGCCGAGCATGGCGCGGGCCGCCGCGGGGCCGCCGTTGAGCGCGTTGGCCCAGTGCTCCACGCGCAGCCGGGTGTCCAGGACCGGGTGCGCGGCCGCGGCCACGTCGCCCGCCGCGAAGATGTGCGGGTCGGACGTGCGCAGCGAGGCGTCCACGACGATGCCGCCGCCCTGTGCGCGGTCCACGAGGGCGAGCCCGGCCTGCTCGGCGAGGGCGGTGCGCGGCGCGGCGCCGATCGCGGCGAGCACGTCGTGCGCCGGGTGCTCCTCGCCGTCGTCGGTCTGCGCGGCCAGGACCACGCCGTCCTGGCCGGTGATCTCGGTGAGCTGGGCCCCGAAGTGGAAGCGGACGCCGTGCTCGCGGTGCAGGTCGGCGAAGATCCCGCCGAGCTCGGGGCCGAGCACGCCGAACAGCGGGGTCGGCGAGGGCTCGACGATGGTGACCTCGGCGCCGTAGGAGCGGGCTGCGGCGGCGACCTCCAGGCCGATCCAGCCGGCGCCGGCGATCACGAGGTGGCCGTTGTCCCGGCCGAGGGAGGCCAGCACGCCGCGCAGCCGTTCGGCGTGCGCGAGGCGGCGCAGGTGGTGGACGCCGGCCAGGTCGGTGCCGGGGATGTCCAGACGGCGCGGCTCGGCTCCGGTGGCCAGGAGCAGCTTGTCGTACGCGATGAGGGCGCCGTCGCCGAGCCGTACCGTGCGGGCCACCGGGTCCAGGGCCACGGCGGGCTGGCCGAGGTGCAGTTCGATGTCGTGATTCGCGTACCACGTCGGCTCGTGCACGAAGACGCTGTCCCGCTCCGCCTTGCCGATCAGGAAGTCCTTGGAGAGCGGCGGCCGTTCGTACGGGTGGTCGCGCTCGTCACAGATGAGGATCACGCGGCCGTTGAACCCCTCCGACCGGAGGGTCTCGGCTGCCTTTGCCCCGGCCAGGCCACCGCCGACGATGACGAACGTCTGGTGTGCGTCGACCACTTGCTTCCTCCTCGCTGCGGCGCAGTGCGTCTGCGCCTTGAACGCCCCCGCCTGGGTCCCCGTTCGAAAAAG
The DNA here is from genome assembly GCF_055567935.1 of Streptomyces sp. NPDC026301. Lineage (NCBI taxonomy): Bacteria > Bacillati > Actinomycetota > Actinomycetes > Kitasatosporales > Streptomycetaceae > Streptomyces > Streptomyces sp. NPDC026301. The sequence continues at coordinate 128,757 of NZ_JBVHPN010000013.1, forward strand.
CCTTACCCCCGTTCGAGCCCCTCCGCACTGCGGGGGTTCGAGCGTCCCGCACAGAGCGTGATGGGGGAAGAGGGTAGGCCCTTGCTACGTCACCCTTAGTTGTCACGCGCGGGCGGGCGATGCCGTTCTGTGTGGCCCGAGGGACGGGTGAGGCGGGCGTGCAGGGTGCGCGCCGAGGCGTCCGTGAGGGCCGCGATCTGGTCGATGACGGCGCGCATCCGGGCGGTGTCGTCCCCGGCCCCGTCGAAGAGCGACCGGAACTGCGGGTCCAGGCCGTCCGGGGCGCGCGCGAGCAGCGCCTCGGCCAGCTCGGCGATGACCACCCGCTGGTCGGCCCGGAGCGCTTCCTGGTCGGGACGCTGCATGACGTACCGGTCGGCGACCGCCTTCAGAACGGCGCATTCGAGGCGGGCCTCCTCGGGGACGACCAGCTCGGCCCGGTAGCGGGTGAGCCGCCCGGTGCCGTACGCGGCGCGGGTGGCGGCCTCGGCGGCGAGACAGAACCGGCCGATCAGCTGGCTGGTGGCGTCCTTCAGGCGCGCCTGGGCGACCGCCGAGCCGTCGTAGCCGTGCGGCCACCACTCCTGCGCCAGCAGCCGGTCCAGGGCATCGCCCAGCTCCGCGTCGCCGGCGCCGGGCGCGTACCGGTCGGCGGCCACCGCGAAGATCTCGGCGCGCTCGGGGTCCGCGTACAGCACGGCCGGGTCCAGGTGCCCGGCGTGCAGCCCGTCCTCCACGTCGTGCACCGAGTACGCCACGTCGTCGGACCAGTCCATGACCTGCGCCTCGAAGCTGCGCGCGCCTTCGGGGGCGCCCTGCCGCAGCCACCGGAAGACGGGCAGGTCGTCCTCGTACACACCGAACTTGCGCGAGCGCGGGTCCTCGGGGTGGCCGCCGCGCCTCCAGGGGTACTTGGTCGCGGCGTCCAGGGCGGCGCGCGTGAGGTTGAGGCCGACGCTGACGATGCTGCCGTCGTCGGCGGTGACGAACCGTTTCGGTTCGAGCCGGGCCAGCAGCCGCAGGGACTGCGCGTTGCCCTCGAAGCCGCCGCAGGGCGCGGCGACTTCGTTCAGCGCCTGCTCGCCGTTGTGCCCGAAGGGCGGATGGCCCAGGTCGTGCGCCAGACACGCCGTCTCGACCAGGTCCGGGTCGCAGCCGAGCGCCGCGCCCAGCTCCCGCCCGACCTGCGCGCACTCCAGGGAGTGGGTGAGCCGGGTGCGCGGGGTGGCGTCCCAGGCGTGCACACCGGTACCGGACGCGGCGACGCCGGGCGTGACGACCTGGGTCTTGCCGGCCAGTCTGCGCAGCGCGGCGGAGTGCAGCACCCGCGCGCGGTCCCGCTGGAAGGCCGTACGGCCCGGACGCTTGTCCGGCTCGGACACCCAGCGCTCGGCGTCGGCGGGTGTGTAGCCGGTGGACTCCGCGCCGCCCGGCGCCGCGGCTGCGTGCGGCACCGGGGCGGCGCCGTTCTCATGGGTCGGACGGCCGGTGGGCTGAAAGGGCGTACCCGTCATACCGCGACGGTAGCCGCACCGGCCCCCTCTCGGTCGGAAGCGGTACGCGAGCGCAGCGACTGGTCGTAACGGTGCAGGACGAGCCGGGCGAGGGCCGGGTGGTCGCCGAGGGGCGCTGCGGCGGGCCCCAGGACGGCGGCGGAGGCGGTGGCGAAGCGGCCGGGCGCGGTGAAGTACGAGGCGAGGACGGGTCGCAGCCCGCGCGTCCGCAGGGCCGCGGCGGCCTCCTCCACGGTGGCGCCGGCGCCCGCCGCGTACCCCGGTACGACGGGCACGCCGCCCAGCCGTACGGAGAGCAGCCGGGCGGTGCGCTCGGTGTCGGTGGCCGAGTCCGGGTCCCGCGAGCCGGCCGCGGCCAGGACTATCCCCGTGCCGGGCGCCTCCGGCCGCGTACCGGCCTCCGTCAGCCGTGCGTGCAGCGCCTCGGCGAGCAGCGAGTGCGGCCCGAGCGGCGCCGCGAGACGGGCCCTGACCCGGGGCGCGGCGTCGGCCATCGCCGGTATGTCGGACTTGGTGTGGTAGCCGCGGCTCAGCAGCAGCGGTACGAGGACCGCGTCGCCGTCCAGCCCCGCCAGCGTGTCCGGCAGCAGCGGCTCGTTCAGTTCGATGTGTCCGAGGCGCACCGGGAGGCCGGGGCGCAGGGCGCGTATCCGGTCCAGCAGCGCAGTGACGGTCTTCAGAGCGCGGGGATCACGGCTCCCGTGGGCGACCGCGACGAGCATCGGTGGCGTCGGTGGCTTGGCAGCGCCGCCCGGCAGAGTGCGGCGGCTGTGGAGTCTGACCCGGCTGAGCTGGGTGCTGAGCTGTGTGGTGATCTCTGTCATGAGCTGCGCCGTACTGTCGAAGGGAACCGCTGCGGGAAGGTGCGCGTTCGACGCCGTCATGGAGGGAGCCTGGCAGCGGAGAGTTGCCGGAGCGTTGCGCAGGGGTGACGAGTCGTTTCTCCGCCCTCACGGTTTCCGCGCCGCTCCGGGGAGGGACCCGTGCCGGGCATGTAACACCAGCGGGCGGCACCGGAAACGCGCACGTTGCACCGTGACCGTATGAACGCCGACGTCACGACCGGCACGGTCGACACGCACTGTCCGTACTGCTCCTTGCAGTGCGGAATGTCGCTGCGCCCGGAGCGGGGCCGGGTACAGGTGGTCGAGCGCCCGGACTTCCCCGTGAACCGCGGGGCGCTGTGCGGCAAGGGCCGTACCGCCGCCGAGGTGCTGGACCAGCGGGTACGGCTGACGGAACCGCTGGTCAGGGACGGTGGGACGCTGCGGCCCGCCACCTGGGACGAGGCCCTGGACCGGGTCGCGGCGGGACTGGAGAGCGCCCGGACCGTATACGGGAACGACGCGGTGGGCGTCTTCGGGGGCGGCGGCCTGACCAACGAGAAGGCGTACGCGCTGGGCAAGTTCGCCCGGGTCGCGCTCGGCACCTCGCAGATCGACTACAACGGCCGGTTCTGCATGTCGTCGGCCGCCGCCGCACACGGGCGCGCGTTCGGCCTCGACCGCGGCATGCCGTTCCCGCTGGCGGATGTGGCCCGTACGGGGTGCGTGATCCTGGTGGGCTCCAACCTCGCCGAGACCATGCCGCCCGCGCTGCGCTACCTCACCGAACTGCGCGAGAACGGCGGCAAGCTGATCGTCGTCGACCCGCGCCGCACGAAGACCGCCGAGGTGGCCGACCTGCACCTCGCGCCGCGCCCCGGCACCGACCTGGCGCTGGCCCTCGGCCTGCTGCACCTCGTCGTCGCGCAGGGCCGTACGGACGAGGCGTTCATCGCGGAGCGCACCACCGGCTGGCCCGAGGCGCGGGCCGCCGCGATGGCCCACTGGCCGGAGCTGGTGGAGCGGATCACCGGCGTGCCGGTGCCGGAACTGCGGGAGGCCGTCGCGCTGTTCTGCGACGCCGGCTCCTCGATGGTGCTCACCGCGCGCGGCCCCGAACAGCAGGCGAAGGGCACCGACACGGTGGGCGCGTGGATCAACCTCTGCCTGGCCACCGGACGCGCCGGCCGCCCGCTCTCCGGGTACGGCTGCCTGACCGGCCAGGGCAACGGCCAGGGCGGCCGCGAGCACGGCCAGAAGGCCGACCAGCTGCCCGGCTACCGCAAGCTCGACGATCCGGCCGCCAGGGAGCACGTGGCGGCCGTCTGGGGCGTCGCCCCGGACAGCCTGCCGGGTCCAGGGCGCAGCGCGTACGAACTGCTGGACGCGCTCGGCACCGACGTACGCGCCCTGCTCCTGATGGGCTCCAACCCGGTCGTCTCCGCACCCCGCGCCGCGCACGTGGAGGACCGCATCCGCTCGCTGGACTTCCTGGCCGTCGCGGACGTGGTCCTCTCGGAGACGGCCGCGCTGGCCGACGTGGTGCTGCCGGTGACGCAGTGGGCGGAGGAGACCGGTACGACGACGAACCTGGAGGGCCGCGTACTGCTGCGCCGGCGCGCCGTGGACCCGCCGCCCGGCGTCCGCACGGACCTCGCGGTGCTCAACGGGCTGGCGGCGCGGCTGGGCCACGAGAAGGGCTTCCCCGCCGACCCGGAAGAGGTCTTCGAGGAGCTGCGCCGCGCCTCGGCGGGCGGCCCGGCGGACTACGCCGGGATCAGCTACCGGCGCATCGCCTCGGAGGACGGCGTCTTCTGGCCGTGCCCCGACGAGGCGCACCCGGGCACCCCGCGCCTCTTCCACGACCGGTTCGCCACCCCGGACGGCCGGGCCCGCTTCGTACCGGTCTCGCACCGCGCGGCGGCCGAGGAGGCCGATGCGGAGTACCCGGTACTGCTGACCACCGGGCGGGTGCTGGCGCAGTACCAGTCGGGCGCGCAGACCCGGCGGGTGGCCGAGCTGAACGCCGCGGCGCCCGGCCCGTTCGTGCAGATCCACCCGCTGCTGGCGGAGCGGTACGGCATCGGCGAGGGCGACCGGGTCGCGGTGGAGTCGCGGCGCGGCCGGGCGGTGGCGCCCGCCCGGCTGACTGGCACCATCCGCTCCGACACGGTCTTCATGCCGTTCCACTGGCCGGGCGAGGGCCGCGCCAACACCCTCACGAACCCGGCCCTGGACCCCACCTCCCGGATGCCGGAATTCAAGGTCTGCGCGGTCCGGCTGTCCCGGGTCACGGACGCTTAGAAGCAACCGACGCCGAGAACCACTGGCCCTCAGTGGTGCCAGGCCGAGCCGCCGGTGTTGTGGATGAACCGCTGCAGCACCTTGAGCGTGCTCAGGTACTCCTCGTCGGTGATGCCTTCGTGGCGCTCGGCCCGCAGCTCCTGTTGGAGGGCGGCGGCCTTGGCATAGAAGGCCGAGCCCTCCGGGGTGATCCGCAGCGTGGCGCGCGCGTCCTGGGTGATCCAGCCGCGCGCGACCGTCGTGTCGATCTCCTCCCCCAGGGCGTCGCCGACATCGAGATAGCCCTTGAGCACCTCGGTCACCTCCGCGCGGGACCGGCCGTCCGGCGCGGCGGCGACCTGGTGCAGCACCCACCACTGCGGCTGGGTGATACCCAGCTCCGCGAGGGCGCCGCGGGTACGGGTGACGACCGCCTTGTACGCGGCCCAGCTCCAGTACCCGATGGGCTGCTCGATCAGCTCGGTGTCGCTGTGGGAGTACTCCATGGCTCCGCCCTCTTTCCGTTCGGCTGAGGACGAAGCTAGGAGCTCAAGCGGACTTGAGGTCAAGCGGACCTGACGTCAAGCGGAGTTGAGATCAAGCGCTCCGGTGCGCGTCGACCTCCTTGAGGTACGCGGCACGCGTCTCCTCGTCCAGGAAGGACGCCGTGAAGGAGTTACGGGCCAGCGTGCGCAGCGTCTCCTGGTCCAGCCGCAGCGCGTCCCGCACGGCCGTGAAGTTGTCGTGCGCGTACCCGCCGAAGTAGGCCGGGTCGTCGGAGTTCACGGTCACCAGCAGGCCCGCGTCCAGCATGGCCGGCAGCGGGTGGTCGGCCAGGTCGTCGATGACCCGCAGGCGGACGTTGGACAGCGGGCAGACGGTGAGCGGCACCTGCTCGGCGACCAGCCGCGCCACCAGGTCCGCGTCCTCCATGCACCGCACCCCGTGGTCGACCCGGTCCACCCCGAGCACGTCCAGCGCCTCCCACACGTACGCGGGCGGCCCCTCCTCACCGGCGTGCGCCACGCACTTCAGCCCGGCCTCCCGCGCCCGCGCGTACACCTCGCGGAACTTCGACGGCGGGTTGCCGACCTCCGCGGAGTCCAGCCCGACGGCGGTGATCCGGTCCAGGTACGGGCGCGCCGCCTCGAAGGTCTCCAGCGCCGACTCCGCGCTCTCGTCCCGCAGGAAGCACATGATGAGCCGGGTCGTGATGCCGTATGTCTCCGGCGCGGCGTCCAGCGCCCGGCCCAGGCCCTCGATGACCGTCCCGATGGGCACGCCGCGCGCGGTGTGCGCCTGCGGGTCGAAGAAGATCTCCGCGTGCCGCACGCCCTGCTCCTGGGCCCGCGCGAGGTAGGCGTGCGCCAGGTCGGCGAAGTCCTCCTCGGTGCGCAGCACGGCCATCAGCGCGTAGTACAGGTCCAGGAACGACTGCAGATCGCTGAACGAGTACGCGCGGCGCAGCTCCTCCTCGGAGCCGTACGGCAGCTCAACACCGTTGCGCGCGGCAAGCGCGAACGCGAGCCCGGGCTCCAGCGTTCCCTCGATGTGCAGGTGCAGTTCGGCCTTGGGGATCGGGGGGTGGGGGTGGGCGGTGGTCATACCGGCTCACTCACCTTCCTGTGCAGTGGCCGCGAAGGGGCGGCCCTCGTTGGCGGCGACGCCCGGGCCCACCGGGGCGCCGGAGCGGCCGGCGGTGGCGAGCCAGTCGCCGCCGGGGATCGGGGTGGCGGTGGCCCGGAGGCGACCGGCCAGGGGGTCGGCGGCGAGGTAGACCCAGGCGCGGACGGTGGCGCCGTCCGGGAGGACCGCCGCGCACGCGACGCGGTCGTAGTCGTTGTCCGGCGGGCCGGGGGTGTAGCCCTCCAGCCGGTCCAGGACCGCCAGGACCTCGTCGTACGCGCCCTCGGCGGGCGTGACGACATGACCGTGCACCACCGCGTCGGCGGGGCCGTGGATCGCGTACGGGTAGCCGGGCCCGTCGTACAGCAGCGCCCCGTGGATCAGCGCCGGCCGCTCCACCGCGGTGCGGCCGCGCAGCGCCCAGGCGTGATTGGCCTCTCCGGGGCGCAGCGTCCCGTAGACGAAGAAGGGCAGCCGCTCGGCGGGCCGGTCGTTCATGGGTCGGTTCTCCTCGTGTTCGTACTTCCCGCTTGCAACCATGCCAGGCCACGACGCGTCGCTGACGGGGAGGTCGAGGGGAACGGGGGCGGACGGTATGCACGGCAGGTGGCCGGGACGGGCCGCGGTGTGGGTACGGGAGCGGGTGCGGCTGCCGCGGACGGTGCGGGGGCGGCGGCGGGCCGTGCAGGCCGTCATGGCCGTGTGCGTGCTGGCACTGCTGCCCGCGACGTGGCTGCGGCTGGCGTCCGGTGACCGGGTGCGGACCGTGGACGACGTGCCGGCGGCGCCGGTCGCGCTGGTCTTCGGCGCGGGCCTGTGGAACGGCGAGCCGTCCCCGTACCTCGCGCACCGGCTGGACGCCGCCGCCGCACTGTACGACGCGGGCCGGGTCCGCGCGGTCCTGGTGACCGGCGACAACAGCACCCGGGACTACGACGAGCCGGACGCCATGCGCCGGTACCTGACCGCGCGCGGGGTACCGGCGCGGAAGATCGTCAGCGACTACGCCGGCTTCGACACCTGGGACTCCTGCAGCCGCGCCCGCCGCGTCTTCGGAGTGCACCGGGCGGTGCTGGTGAGCCAGGGCTTCCACGTCCGGCGGGCGCTGGCGCTGTGCGACGCCGCGGGGATCGACGCGTACGGCGTCGGGGCCGCCGACCCGCACGATGCGACCTGGTACTACGGCGCCGTCCGGGAGGTCTTCGCGGCCGGCAAGGCGGCGGCCGACGCGTCCCTCCGCCCCGACCCGCACTTCCTCGGCCCGCACGAGGGCGGGGTGGCGCGGGCGCTGCGGTGAGGACCTGCGTCCTCGGCGGCTAGCGGGTCTCCGCCTGGATCCAGGCCAGGTAGTCGGCGCCGCCGTGGACGACCGGCGTGGCGATGATCTCCGGGGTGTCGTAGTCGTGCGCCCCGCGGAGGTACTCCTCCAGCTCCTGGTACCGGTGACCGGTCGTCTTGAGGAGCACCTGCCACTCCTGGCTGGTCTCGATCCCGCCGTCCCATCGGTACACCGAGGTGACCGGCGCGCTGACCTGGGCACACGCCGCCAGGCGGGCCTCGATCGCGCCGCGGGCCAGCGCCTCGGCCTTCTCCGCTGCGTCGGTCGTCGTCAGCACGGTCAGGAATGCGGGCGGAGCGGTCTGCTCGGGCTGGTCGGTCACGGCAACGATCCTTTTAGCTCGCGGGCGGGCGGGTACCTGATCCTTCCGCATCCACGGGTACCACGGCGCGCCGATGACTTGCGGCGCCCGGCGCACCCGCGAGGATGGGGAAAGGAGACAGGACCACGCCACGGACCGCCGGCACGTCCGCGACCGAAGGGCCCCCTCATGGACGACCTCACCGCCCTCGCCCGCCAGCAGCTCGACGACGCCAAGGCCGACCCGCACGGCCGCAGCGCGCGGCTCTTCCTGCACGACGGGCCGCTGCGGCAGACCGTGATCGCGCTGGTCGGCGGCGCCTCGCTGGACGAGCACGTCTCGCCGCCGGCCGGCAGCATGCAGATCCTGCACGGGCATGTACAGATCACGACCGGCAGCGGCAAGCAGGACATGATCGCCGGGCAGGTCGCACAGATCCCGCGCGAGAAGCACGGCGTGACGGCCGTCGAGAACTCCGCCCTGCTGCTGACCTCGGTGACGCACGTCGACGGCATGTGAGCACCGCGGGCGGCACAACCTTCACCCCGTTCCGGCGGTCCGACTGACGAGAGTTCCGTTACGTACCGCATACGTACCGCCACGGGGGAAAGGTCTCGTCCATGCGTATCCGTTCCGTACGCCGTCGTACCGCGCTCACCGCCGCCCTTGCTCGCCGTACCGCACTCGCCGCCGCCCTTGCCGTGCTGGCCGCCACCGCCGTCGGCACGACCGCGGCCACGGCATCGGCCACGGCGTCCGCCACCGTCACTCCGCCGCGCTTCCTCTCGCCGAGCGAGCTCCCGCCGCACGCGTCCTCGCCCTGGTACGCCTCCAAGGTCACTCCCGGGCTGCCGGACCCGGAGCCGTTCTGCCTCGAAGGGGGCGTGGTGCCCGGCGGCGCCGGCACGTACCACCGCAGCTACTGGACCGAGTACGACACCGGCGCCGGGCAGGTCGGCGTGGTGACGTCCGACGACGACAGCGCGCGCCGGCTGGCGGCGAAGCTGCGCGAGAAGGTCGCGCGCTGTGCCGGCGACTGGCTGCACGACAAGCCCGGCGGCACCGCGTCCTGGAAGGACTACGGCACGGTCACCGCGGCGGACGGCGGCCGGGTGTACGGCATCCACACCTCGATCCCGGAGTCCGAGCCGGGCGTGCACCTCTTCGGCGTGGGCCGGTCGGGCCGTACGGTCACGGTCGTGCAGTGGGGCGAGATGGGCAATCTCGACCAGGCGCCGGTACCGGCCTTCAAGGCCACCCTCCGCCAGGCGCTCAACAAGCTCTGAGCCGACAAGCCCTGAGCCGACAAACTCCGAGCCGACAAGTTCCGAGCCGACAAGTTCGGAGAGCCCCGGCTCAGGCCAGCCACTGGTCGTACGCCATCGAGCACAGCAGCGCCGCGACGACCACGACCAGCACGCCGCGCACGAATCCGGCGCCCTTCTTCAGCGCCATCCGGGCGCCGGCCGTGCTGCCCGCGAGGTTGAACGCCGCGAGCAGCGCGCCCAGCCCCCACAGCACGGTGCCCTGGTAGGTGAACATCGCCAGGGCACCGATGTTGGTGCAGACGTTGACGACCTTCGCCGTCGCCGACGCGGTCACCAGGTCCATGTGCAGGACCGCCGCCAGCGCGATGACCAGGAACGCACCGGTGCCGGGGCCGATCAGCCCGTCGTAGAAGCCGATGCCGAGCCCGGCGATCAGCACGCCGGCGATCACCCGCTGCCGGGTGACCGGGCCCGACGGCGCGGGCGCGGTCCCGAAGGACGGCCGGAGCAGCACGAACGCGAGCACGCCCAGCAGCACGACCATGATCAGCGGGCGCAGCACCGCGCTGTCCAGCCCCGCCGCGAGGAACGCGCCGCCCAGCGAACCGCCCGCGGCGGCGAGCCCGATGCGCACCGCGGACGGCACGTCCAGCGGCGTCTTGCGTACGTAGGTGATGGCCGCGCCCGTCGTGCCGACCACCGCCGCCGACTTGTTGGTACCGAGCACGAAGGCGGCCGGCACGTGCGGGAGGCCGACGAGCAGCGCGGGCAGCAGGATCAGCCCGCCGCCGCCCACCACGGCGTCGATCCAGCCGGCCGCCAGCGCGGCCAGGCAGAGCAGGAGCAGAGTCGTCATGGATATGTCAGGCACCTGGTGATCTTACGGACCACCGGCCGTCAAGGGGCGGGGAGTTATGGATCTATGGTGGGCAGTTATGGACTCCGAGATCTTTTCCCTGGGCGGCGGGCTGCCGGTGCGACGGCTCGGATACGGCACGGCGCAGCTGACGGGGCCGGGTTACTGGGGTCCACGGCACGCCGACCCGCGGGACGCGGTGGCGGTGCTGCGGCGCGCGGTGGAGCGCGGCGTGAACTTGATCGACACCGCCGACAACTACGGCCCCGCGGTGGCCGAGGAGTTGGTCGCCGAGGCCCTGCATCCGTATCCCGAGGGCCTGGTGATCGCCACCAAGGGCGGCGTGGTCCGGACGAGCGCGGACGCCTGGCACATCGACGGACGGCCCGAGTCGCTGCGCGCGATGTGCGACGCGAGCCTGCGACGGCTCCGCCGAGAGACCGTCGACCTGTACCAACTGCACCGGCTGGACCCGAAGGTGCCGCTCGCCGACCAGTTGGGCATGCTGCTGGAGCTGCGGGAGGAGGGGAAGATCCGGCATATCGGGCTGGACACGATCGGGCCGGAGGAGCTGACCGCCGCGCTGGCGCTGGCTCCGATCGCCTCCGTGCAGAACCGGTACAACCTCATGGACCGCGGCTCGGAGGAGCTGCTGGCCCGCTGCGAGCAGCAGGGCATCGCGTTCCTGCCGTGGTTCCCGCTCGGCAACGGCGGGCTGACCGGCGGCGCCGCGCGCGCCCTCGACCTGGTCGCGGAGCGGCACGGCGCGAGCCACGGCCAGATCGCGCTGGCCTGGCTGCTGCACCGCTCCCCCGTCCTGCTGCCCACGCCCGGTACGGGGTCGCTCGCGCACCTGGAGGAGAACCTCGCCGCCGCGGACCTGGCCCTGAGCCCGGCCGACATGAAGCTGCTGGAGGACGCGGCGGGCTGAGCCCCCAGCCTTGAAAATCCCCGGTTCTCCCGAGCCGTCCGGGGTCACGCCCAAGGATCCACCGGCACCACGTCCACCGCCCGCCCCCGGTCGTCCAGCGCGCGCCCCATCAGCTTGGACTGCTTCAGGACGATCGCCCGGTCGTGCAGCTGGAGGTGCGGCAGCCGCTCGCCGAGCTGGATCTCCAGCCGCTGCACGTCCTGGATGGACTGGAGCCAGAGCGTGAACAGGAGGTTCTGCCGCCCGGTGACGGCCGCGCAGAGCCGCACCTCGGGCAGGCCCAGCAGGACCCGTGCGGTCTCCGTCAGGTGGGTGGCCGGCACGCTCGCCCACAGGGTCGCCGAGACCGGCCACTCGGTCAGCTCGCGGGCCACCTCGCAGCGCACCGCGATGTCCCGGTCCCCGAGCAGCCGGCCGAGCCGGCGCCGTACCGTGGGCGCGCTCAGCCCGACCGCGCGCCCGATCTCCACGGCGCTGCCCCGGCCGCCCCGCGACAGCTCGGTGATCAGCGCCCGGTCCTGCGCGTCCAGCGGCGCGGCGACACCCTGCGGCGCCTCGGCCGTGCGCAGCGCCTCGCGCTGCCGGGCGTCCAGGGCCCGCAGCCGCCAGCGGCTGCCCTCGCCGTAGACCCGGGTGGCGATGGCGGCCCGGGTGGCGGTGACGCCCGGCAGTTCGGCGATGCGCCGCAGCAGCAGGTCGGAGAGGGCGGCGAGGCCCGGTACGAAGACGGTGATGACCAGGTCACGGCCGCCTGCCATGTGCTCCACGGTGACCACCTGCGGCAGCCGTACGAGCGTCTCGGTGACCGTCTCGACGCTGCCGGCCACGCAGTCGATCTCCACGAACGCCACGCACATCCGGTCCAGCCGCCGCGCCCCCGGATAGGCGGTGACCCACGCGAGCCCGGACCGCTCCAGGCGGCTCCAGCGGCGGGCCGCGGTGACGGGGTCGATGCCCAGTACCGGGGCGAGCGTCTGCCACGAGGCGCGCGGCGCGATCTGCAGGGCGTGGACCAGCTGGGCATCGAGCCCGCTCAGCTCCAGAGGGATGTTTTCCTGCATGGTCACCGCCTCCTCGACGCTTTCCTGCGTCCTGAGGGTAATCCGTTTCCGTCGGTTCGGCCGCTGGCCAGCATGGCGATTCATTCGAGCCATTCGGCACCGCCTAAGAGCCAGGGTTATGACACCGGCTCTCACACCGGACGTTCGGTCGTCCGGGCCTACGAGACGAGGTCGGCGATGACATCAGCGACATCAGCGGTCGCGGCAAGAGCCGCGGACACCCCACGCACGGCGCACGGCAACGGGCGCAAGGCGCTGCTCGCCGCCACCGTCGGCGGTGTCGTGGAGTCCTTCGACTGGGCCATCTACGCCGTACTGGCCCCGTACTTCGCCGCGGCGATGTTCCCCGGCCACGACCCGGTGACCAAGCTGCTCGCCGCCTATGTGGGCTTCGCGGTCGGCTTCGTCGTACGGCCCTTCGGCTCCTACGTCGTGGGCCGGATCGCCGACTCGCGCGGCCGCCGGTTCGCCCTCACGCTCAGCATGGCGGTCATCTCCGGCGCCAGCATCCTGATCGCGGCGCTGCCCACCGCCGCGCTGATCGGCGCCGCGGCGCCCGTGCTGCTGATCGCGCTGCGGCTGGTCCAGGGCCTTTCGATGGGCGGCGAGAACCCCAGCGCCGCCGCGTACGTCACCGAGACCGCCCCGCGCCACCTGCGCTTCCTCTACAGCTCGATCTCGTACTCGGGCGTGGTCATCGGCAACATCCTCTCCTTCGGCGTGCTGACGCTGCTGCTGGTCGCGTTCGGCGAGGACGGCGTGCGCGGCGGCGGCTGGCGGATCGGCTTCCTGGTCGCGGCGGCGCTCGGCCTGCTGGCGCTGTGGATCCGGCGCGGCGTCGAGGAGAGCGCCGAGTTCGCGGAGGCCGGCGCGGCGGGCCCAACGGCCGCCGAGCGGCGCGTGCTGTACCGGTCGAACCTGCGCAACATGGCGGCGGTCTTCCTGATCTCGGTCGGCGCCACCGTCGGGTACTACTACGGCACCACCTACCTCCCCCAGTACGCGCAGCAGCTCGGCGTCGTCTCCGGCACCGAGTCGGCCGCCTCGATGCTGGGCCCGCTGGTGCTGCTGGTCGCGGCGATGGTCGTGGTCGGCAGGCTCGCCGACCGGCTGGGCGCGCTGCGCACCCTGCGGATCGGGCTGTGCCTGCTGGCCCTCGCCACCGTGCCGCTGATGCTGGCGCTGGCCCACGGGGCGCTGCCGATGTGGCTGGTCACGGTGGTCTACCTGGCGCTGATCGCGGCGCCCATCGGGCTGACCAACGTGCTCTTCGCGCAGCTCTTCCCGGTCGCGGTGCGGGTGGTCGCGATGGGCGTGCCGTACACGATCGCGATCGGGCTGTTCGGCGGCACGTTCCCGCTGCTGGCCCAGGCCATGGCCAAGGCCGGGCAGCTGACGCTGGTGCCCTGGTGGGCCGCCGGGGCCGCCGCCGTCTCCCTCGCGGGCACCTTCCTGATCCGCCCGGCGAAGGCCAAGCTGAAGCCCACCGAGACCACCAGCCGCTGATCTGTTCCACCCCCTCACCGAAGGAGTACAGATGAACCTGCGGGACGACGCCCGTGCCCTCTCGGGCGACCTCGTACAGCTGCGCCGCACGCTGCACCGCATCCCCGAGGTCGGCCTTGACCTGCCGCGCACCCAGGAGACCGTGCTGGCGGCGCTGGACGGGCTGCCGCTGGAGACCAGCACCGGCAGCGGGCTCAGCTCGGTCACGGCGGTGCTGCGCGGCGCGCAGCCGGGCCCGACGGTGCTGCTGCGCGGCGACATGGACGCGCTGCCGGTCGCCGAGAAGACCGGCCTGGACTTCGCCGCCGACTCCGGCCGGATGCACGCCTGCGGCCACGACCTGCACACCACCATGCTCACCGGCGCCGCCAAGCTGCTCTCGGCGCACCGCGACCGCCTCGCGGGCGACGTGGTCTTCATGTTCCAGCCCGGCGAGGAGGGCTTCGACGGCGCCGGGCAGATGCTGGCCGAAGGCGTACTGGACGCCTCCGGCCGGCGCCCGGACGCCGCGTACGCGATCCACGTGATGTCCGCGGGCCTGCCGAGCGGCGTCTTCGGGACCCGCGGCGGCCCGGCGCTCGCCGCGTCCAACGTCCTGAAGGTGACCGTCAACGGCGAGGGCGGCCACGGCTCGATGCCGCACCGCGCCAAGGACCCCGTGCAGGCCGCCTGCGCCATGGTCACCGCGCTCCAGGCGTGGATCACCCGCACCTTCGACGTCTTCGACCCGGTCGTGCTGACGGTGGGCACCTTCCACGCCGGTACCCAGCAGAACGTCATCCCGGACACCGCCACCTTCCACGCGACGGTCCGCAGCTTCTCGCCGGCCGCGCAGCAGAAGGTCAAGGACGGCTCGGTCGAGGTCTGCCGGGGCATCGCGCAGGCGTACGGGGTGGACGTCGACGCGCGGTTCATCGAGCAGTACCCGGTGACCGTCAACGACCACGCCGAGGCGGACTTCGTGGCGCACACCGTCCGGGAGGCGCTCGGCGAGGAGTGCTACGCGCCGCTGCCGCAGCCGCTGCACGGCTCGGAGGACTTCTCCCGGGTGATCGCCGAGGTGCCGGGTGCGATGCTGACGCTGGGCGCTCCGCCCGCCGGGGCCGACCCCGAGACCTCCCCGAACAACCACTCCCCGCTCGCCGTCTTCGACGACGCGGTACTGGCGGACGGCGCCGCGGTCTACGCGGAGCTGGCGGCCCGCCGCCTCGCCAAGGCGGCATAAGACGCTGTCCAGGCTCCTTCAAGGCTCCGCTCTCCTCACACGGCACCCCAGCGTGTGAGGAGAGCAGCGTTCCCTGGGGGAAACGACCGGGATGCGGCCGGGTAACAGCGGCGTCGCACGCTGCTGTGCATGACCTCGAAACAGCGCGTGGTGGTGATCGGCGGCGGAATGGCCGCCGCCCGGCTCGCGCGGCAGCTCGGCACCGGCGACAGCCGGGGGGAAGCCCGGTACGCGGTGACCGTGATCGGCGAGGAGCCGCACGCGCCGTACAACCGCGTGCTGCTCGCCGAGGTGCTGGCGGGCCGCTACACCCCCGAGGTGATCGCGCTGCCGGTGGTGTCCGGCGCGCGGTGGCTGAGCGGGGTGCGCGCGGTCCGGGTGGACCGGGACGCGCGGCGGGTGCTGTGCGACGACGGCCGCACCGTTCCGTACGACACGCTGGTGTTCGCCACCGGCTCCAACCCGGTACTCCCCCCGCTGCGCGGCCTGTTCACGCCCGGCGCCCATGAACTGCCCGACGGCGTCCACCCGTTCCGCACGATGGACGACTGCCAGGCCCTGAGCGCGGCGGCCGAGGGGACCCGTGCCGTGGTCATCGGCGGCGGACTGCTGGGCGTCTCGGCCGCCCGGGCGCTCGCCGAGCGCGGCGCACAGGTCGTCCTCGCCCACCAGGGCGAGCACTTGATGGAACGTCAGCTGGACGCCGAGGCCGGCGCACTGCTCCTCGCCCACCTGAAGGACCTGGGCGTCGAGGTGCACACCGAGTGCCGCGTCCGCGACCTGCACACCGAGGGCGGCGCGGTCCGCGCGGTGGAACTGGCCGACGGTTACGAGCTCAGCGCCGACCTCGTCGTCCTGGCGTGCGGTGTACGGCCCCGCACGGGCCTGGCGCACGCCGCCGGACTGACCGTCCGCCGCGGCATCGTCGTCGACGACGCGCTGCGCACCGACGATCCCCGCATCCACGCGATCGGCGACTGCGCGGAGCACGACGGCGTGCTCTACGGGCTGGCGGGACCGGCCCTGGAACAGGCCGACGCACTCGCCGCCCGGCTGCTCGACGACGCGGGCGCCTACCGCGGCACCCGCGCCCTCACCCGCCTCACCCTGAGTGGCCCCTCCCCCACCGCACAGACCCCCGTCCTCGACCTCGCCGCCTTCGGCGAGACCACCCCGGCACCCGGCGACGACGTCATCCGCCTCAGCGACGCCACCCGCAGCGCGTACCGCCGGGTCGTCGTCCGCGGGGACCGGCTGGTCGGCGGCATTCTTCTCGGCGATCTCGGCACCGTCGGCGCGCTCGCCCGTACCTGGGAGGGCGACGAACCACTGCCCGCCGCTCCCGTGCTCCACCTGCTCACCAACGATGGAGGCCACTGACCATGACTGCCGCACCCACGACCGGCGCACCTACGATCGTGCTCATCGGCCACGGAATGGTCGGCCAGCGCTTCCTGGAGGCCCTCGCGGAGCGCGGGGTGACCGACACCGCCCGCGTGGTCGTCCTCTGCGAGGAGCC
Source organism: Streptomyces sp. NPDC026301 (assembly GCF_055567935.1). Classification (NCBI taxonomy): domain Bacteria; kingdom Bacillati; phylum Actinomycetota; class Actinomycetes; order Kitasatosporales; family Streptomycetaceae; genus Streptomyces; species Streptomyces sp. NPDC026301. The sequence continues at coordinate 145,010 of NZ_JBVHPN010000013.1, forward strand.
CCGTCCCGCGTACGACCGGGTCCAGCTCACCTCGTACTTCTCCGGCCGCAGCCCCGAGGACCTCTCCCTCGTCGAGGCGGACTTCATCGAGAAGCACGGCATCGAACTGCGTCTGGGCGACCCGGCCGAGACCGTGGACCGCGCCACCCGCACGGTGACCGCCCGCTCCGGCTTCACCGTCCAGTACGACCAGCTCGTCCTGGCCACCGGCTCCTACCCCTTCGTCCCGCCGGTCCCCGGCAAGGACAGCACGGGCTGCTTCGTCTATCGGACGATCGAGGACCTGCTGGAGATCGAGGAGTACGCCAAGAATTCCCGTACCGGCGTCGTCGTCGGCGGCGGTCTGCTCGGCCTGGAGGCGGCCGGCGCGCTCACGGGCCTGGGCCTGGACACGCACGTCGTGGAGTTCGCGCCGCGGCTGATGCCGGTACAGGTGGACGACGGCGGCGGCGAGGCGCTGCGCCGCACCATCGAGGACATGGGCGTGACCGTGCACACCGGCGTCGGCGGCAAGGAGATCGTCGCGGCCGCCGACGGCGCGGTGACCGGCATGGACCTGTCCGACGGCGCCCGCATCGACACCGATCTCGTGATCTTCTCGGCGGGCGTCCGGCCGCGCGACCAGCTGGCCCGCGACTGCGGCCTGGAGGTCGGCGAGCGCGGCGGCATCAAGGTCGACGAGCAGTGCCGCACGGCGACCGACCCCGCGGTCTTCGCGATCGGCGAGTGCGCGCTGGCCGTCGACGGCCGGGTGTACGGCCTGGTCGCGCCCGGTTACGAGATGGCCGAGACCGCGGCCTCCGCCATCGCCGCTGTCGAGACGGCCGGCTTCACCGGCGCCGACACCTCCACCAAGCTCAAGCTGCTCGGCGTGGACGTGGCGTCCTTCGGCGACGCGCACGGCACCGCCGAGGGCTGCCTGGACGTCGTGTACGCCGACTCCCGCTCCGGCGTCTACAAGAAGCTGGTGATCGGCCAGGACGGCACGCTGCTCGGCGGCATCCTGGTCGGCGACGCCGAGGCGTACGGCACGCTCCGGCCGCTCACCGGCAGCGTCCCGCCCGTCGCCCCCGAGCAGCTGGTCCTCCCCGCCGGCGCCGGCGCCCCCGTCGCCCTCGGCCCCTCCGCGCTCCCCGACGAGGCGGTCATCTGCAACTGCCACAACGTCACCAAGGGCACCATCCGCGCCGCCGTCACCGAGCACTCCTGCGGCACGGTCCCCGAGGTCAAGAAGTGCACCAAGGCCGGCACCGGCTGCGGCTCCTGCGTCAAGGCGCTGACCACCCTGGTCAACGACGAGCTGGAGCTGAACGGCGTCACCGTCGACAAGGGCCTGTGCGGCTGCTTCCCGCACACCCGCGCCGAGCTGTACGAGATCGTCCGCACCCTGCGCCTCACCTCGTACGAGGAGCTGCTCGCCTCGCACGGCCGCCCCGAGGCCCGCGACGGCGACGGCTGCGAGGTCTGCAAGCCGGCCATCGGCTCGATCATCGCCTCGCTCGCGCCCACCCTCGGCGCCAGCGGCTACGTCCTGGACGGCGAGCAGGCGGCGCTGCAGGACACCAACGACCACTTCCTCGCCAACCTCCAGCGCAACGGCTCGTACTCGATCGTGCCGCGCATCCCCGGCGGCGAGATCACCCCCGAGAAGCTGATCGTCATCGGCGAGGTGGCCCGCGACTTCGGCCTCTACACGAAGATCACCGGCGGCCAGCGGATCGACATGTTCGGCGCGCGAGTGGACCAGCTGCCGAGGATCTGGGCCCGCCTGGTGGACGCCGGATTCGAGTCCGGCCACGCGTACGGAAAGGCGCTGCGCACCGTCAAGTCCTGCGTGGGCCAGACCTGGTGCCGCTACGGCGTCCAGGACTCCGTCCGCATGGCCATCGACCTGGAGCTGCGCTACCGGGGCCTGCGCTCGCCGCACAAGCTGAAGTCCGCGGTCTCCGGCTGCGCCCGCGAGTGCGCCGAGGCCCGCGGCAAGGACTTCGGCGTCATCGCCACCTCCAACGGCTGGAACCTGTACGTCGGCGGCAACGGCGGCGCCGACCCGCGCCACGCCGACCTGCTCGCCCAGGACCTCTCCGACGCCGAGCTGGTCCGCCTGATCGACCGCTTCCTGATGTTCTACATCCGCACCGCCGACCGCCTGGAGCGCACCTCCGCCTGGCTGGAGCGCATCGAAGGCGGCCTGGACCACGTCCGCGACGTCGTCGTCCACGACTCGCTCGGCCTCTGCGCGGAGCTGGAGGCGCTGATGGCCGACCACGTCGCCCACTACCGCGACGAATGGGCCGAGACCCTCGACGATCCCGAGCGCCTGGCCCGCTTCGTCTCCTTCGTCAACGCGCCCGACGCGCCCGACCCGTCCGTCCGCTTCGTCGCCGAGCGCGACCAGATGAAGCCGGACCTGGACCTGCTCGCCGGCCCCACGCTCCCCGTACGCACCCTGGAAGGGACTGTCGCCCGATGACCGAGACCCTCGAACGCCCGCTGACCACCGGCACGATCGAACTGCGCACCGACCGCGGCTGGCTCTCCGTCTGCGCCCCCTCCGGGCTCGTCCCCGGGCGCGGCGTGGCCGTGCTGCTGCCCGACGGTGGTCAGGCGGCGGTCTTCCTGGACCGCGCCGGCCGTCCGTACGCGATCGGCAACCGCGACCCCTTCACCGGCGCCTACGTCCTCTCCCGCGGCCTCACCGGCTCCGCCGACGGCCGCCCGTATGTCGCCTCCCCCCTCCTGAAGCAGCGCTTCGACCTGGAGACGGGCGCCTGCCTGGACGACGCGGCGGTCTCGGTCCCGGTGTACGAGACCCGCGTCGCCCCGGAGACGGCGGAGACCGCGGCGGCCGCCTGACAGCCGACCGCTCCCCCAACCCGGCCGCCCCGCCCGCGCCTTCCCTGCCCTGCCCGGCGCGCGGCGGGGCGGTCGCACGCGGACCGCCCTGTGTACCGGCGTACGCTGGCAAGAGCGCTACGGACGAGTACATACGTACCGAAAGGTTCAGGCAATGGCCCGCCGCTGGAACACGTCCCACATTCCCGACCAGACCGGCCGGCTGGCCGTCGTCACCGGGGCCAACAGCGGCCTCGGCTACGTCACGGCCCGGGAGCTCGCCCGCCGCGGCGCCAGAGTGATCCTCGCCTGCCGCGACAAGGACCGCGGCGCCGCTGCCGCCGCCCACCTGCACGCCGAACTCCCCGCTTCCGACATCGAGCTGCGCACCCTCGACCTCGCCGACCTGGCCTCCGTCCGCGCCTTCGCCGCCGACCTGGCCCCCACCCGCCTCGACCTGCTCGTCAACAACGCCGGCGTGATGGCCCTGCCGCACCGCCGCACCGCCGACGGCTTCGAGATGCAGTTCGGCACCAACCACCTCGGCCACTTCGCGCTGACCGGCCTGCTCCTCCCCGCGCTGCTCGGCACGCCCGGCGCCCGCGTCGTCACGGTCTCCAGCGGCTTGCACGCCCTCGCCGACGTCGACCTCGCCGACCTCAACTACGAGCACCGCCGCTACCGCCGCTGGATCGCCTACGCCCGCTCCAAGTCGGCCAATCTGCTCTTCACGCACGAGCTGGCCAACCGCCTCGCCCGCGCCGGCTCCGATGTACTGTCCGTGGCCGCGCACCCCGGCTACGCCGCCACCAACCTGCAGACCGCCGGCGTCCGCATGGAGGGCCGCACCCGCGCCGAGCGCGCCGTCCTCCTCGGCAACCGCGTCATCGCGCAGCCCGCCGAGACCGGCGCGCTCCCGGCCCTGTGCGCGGCCACGGCCCCGCACATGAAGCCGGACGCGTTCCTCGGCCCGCAGGGCGGCCTCCGCGGTGCCCCCGCACCGTCCTTCCGCGCCCCGTGGACGAAGGACGACACCACGTCGGACGCCCTGTGGACCGCCTCGGAACAACTGACGGGCGTGACCTACGACTTCACCCCTGGGTCGCGGGCCTGACGTTCTGGTTCACGTGGAAGAAGTTGTCCGGGTCGTACGTCCGCTTCACGCCCGCGAGGCGGTCGTAGTGGTCGCCGTAGGTGGCCCGGACCCGGTCCTCCCCTTCCCCCTCGCCGAGGAAGTTCACGTAGCCGCCGCCCATCGAGTGCGGGTGCAGCGCCTCCCAGTACCCGACGCTCCACTCCTTGACCGTCCGAGCGTTGGCCGGGTCGGGATCGATCCCCGCGAAGACGCCGGACCAGAGCGCGTCCCGGTAGTTCCACGCGGTCTCGTCGTTCCCGACCCGGTGCGCGGCGCCGTCGACCGGATACAGGTGCATCGTCGACAGCCCGTCCGGCAGCCCTTCCGCGTACGTGAGATGCGCGTCCAGCGCGGCGTCCGGAATCCGGTCGAAGAAATTGCCGCGCCAGTACCACTGCAGTCCGGGCGGCATCAGCTCGTCGAACATGGTCTGCAGCGCGGGATACGGCATCGGCGCCGCGAAATGGAAGGCGGGCTTTCCGGCCTCTCGTACGGCGGCGAGCGCATCGCCCAGCCGCTCCATTTCACCCGTCCAGCACCACACCACGCCGCACATCTTCCGCCCGTGGATCTCTTCGGGGAACGGCGGCCCCGGCGGCACGTTCAGCACCGCGAAGAAGCCGTACAGATCGTCCCCCTGCCGCGGCAGGAATTCCCGGTACCAGGCCAGTACTTCACGCGTCCGCTCGGCCGGCCACACCGTGATCCCGACCCCCACCGTGCTCACCGGATGCAGCCGGTAGGTGAAGGACGTCACCACTCCGAAATTGCCGCCGCCACCGCGCAGCGCCCAGAACAGATCCGCGTGGTTTTCCTCGTCCGCACGTACGAAACTGCCATCCGCCAGTACGACGTCGGCGCCCAGCAGACTGTCCACGGTCAGGCCGTACTTCCGCGTGAGGTACCCGTGCCCGCCGCCGAGCGTCAGCCCGCCGACGCCTGTCGTGGACAGGATGCCGGTGGGTACGCCGAGCCCGAAGGGGTGCGTGGCGTGGTCGAGGTCGGCGAGCAGTGACCCGCCGCCCACCTGCGCGGTCCGCGCGCCGGGATCGACCCGCACCCACCGCATCGGCGCGAGGTCGACGGTAACGCCCCCGTCCACGATCCCGAGCCCGGGCCCGCTGTGTCCCCCGCCCCGCACGGCGAGCTCCAGCCCTTTCTCGCGTACGGCCCGCACCGCGCTCATGACGTCGGCGGCGTCCGAGCACCGCACGACCGCACCGGGACGCTTGTCAATCATCCCGTTGTAGACCTTGCGAGCCTCGTCGTACCCGGAATCCTCCGGCCCGATAACCGGCCCCCGCACCGCATTCCGCAGCCCGTCAAGAATTTCCCTGTCCATGGCGCCTCCAGTGGCGAGCCGGGACAAATACTTCGTCCGCGCTGCGGGGTTCCGTGCGCGGCTGCTGGTTGAGCTTGTGGCGCTCGATGGAGGATTGCCGGTAGACCTCTTTGCGGGCCCGCATGATGTTGCCCAGCGGGGCGTGCTCGGCGGTGACCCGCCAGGGTGTGAAGGACAGCGCGTCCATTTTCTCCAGGTTGTCCTGGCCGGAGATGTCCTGGCGCGGCAAGCGCAGCCTGGCCACGGTGACGAACGGCGAGAGCCGTTCGGGCCACTCCACGGTGGTGTCCTCCACCGGCATCCGCTCCAGGTCGGTGCAGAGCTGTACCTGGATGTCGAAGGCGTAGGGCCGCTCCCGCAGCTCGGCCACCAGGGCCGGCCGGAAGACCTCCGGCGCCGAGGTCGGGTCGATGGCGCGCTGGACCACCGCGGCCGCGCAGCGCGGGTCGGGGGCGATGCGTACCTTGGCGATGTAGTTCCCGTGCCGGACGGCGCCCATCGTCCAGTAGGTCGACAGCAGTACGTTGACCGGGGCGAGGTGTGACAGGCGCAGGAAGGCCAGGAATTCGTCCCAGGCCCAGTCGTCCTGGTCCAGCGTTCCCTTTCCGGTCACGAACTCGGCGAAGAATCGGTGCGCGCCGGGTCGGCCCTGGGAGAAGTACTCCGGTGCGTTCAGGAACAGGTCCTGGATGAACAGGTAGTGCTCGACCGTGTTGCAGAAGAACACCGGCGCGTTGATGTTGGCGTAGTCGAACGTGCCTGTGTCCGGTTCGTCCTCCAACAGGGTCGGGCCGTCGATGCCGAAGATCTTCAGCGCCAGTCCGGTCGCGCTGCCCAGCCGGGCGTCGGCTCCGGCGTGGGGTGAACCGTTGGAGAAGCGGATGAGCGCGTCGTGGGTGCCCGGCGTCGCGTAGATGCCTTGCGCGTACTCGGGAGGGAGCCCGGGCAGGATCTCCACCTGCCCGCGGACCAGCCCGTACCCCTTGGCGTGGGCGTCGCGGACGGCCCGGCCCGTGCCACCGGCCGTGACCGACTCGGCGATGAAGCGCCGTGTCTTGTCGAGCACCGTCTGCAGGTGACGGTCGAAGTGCGGGTCATCGTCCTCGACATCCCGCGTGTAGGGAACGAACCGTGCTGCCATGACGTCGACCTCTTCTCGGGGACCGCGGTGGCGGCTTCAGGGAGCCGGAAAGCCCCTCAGCCCTCCAGCTCGGCGAGCCACCGCAGGGCGCGCAGACCCGGCAGGAAGCAGTACTCACCGCCTCGGGTGACCACGAAGCTGGGCATGTTCCGCAGGCGGCGGCGGATCGGCTGCTCCGGGATGGTGGCGCTGCCGGTTCCGTCGTGGTGCCCGGCCACCGGGTCCTGCTCGCCGGGGTAACCGATGAAGTTGCCGTCGTTGACCCACTCGGCCTTGATGAACTCGAACTGCCGCTCCAGGTGGGCCCCGATGAAGACGCCGATCAGGCCCCGGTCGGCGCCGTCGTCCTCCAGTACGCCCTCCGGCAACGGCGGGCCGTAGGTGGTGCCGCGGCGGATGAGGCGATGCATCCGCGCGTCGCCGATGATGGTGGCGTCGCGGGGGTTCACGCGCCGGATGTGCGCACCGGCGGGGCACCGGAAGCCGCGGTCGTCGTTCTCCCGGTACAGGAAGTCGTTGTTGCGGTGCGGGTCGGTGCCCAGCTCCGCGTCATCGTGCTCCGGGGCCAGCGTCAACGGCGCTCCGCTGGGCCAGCGCCCGACCATCTTGGCCGCCAGGAGCGCTTCTTCCTCGGCGCTGGTGGTGTTCGCGCGCAGGTACCGGCGCCAGGCCGCCACCTTGGTGTGCAGCTTGCGCACCGCCACGTAGGTCCCGTTGCGCCCCAGCACATCGGGGCTGGGCATGGGCGGAAGATTGCCGGTCTCGTCGGGGTAGCCGAGGAGGAACTCGCCCGCTTTGAGGGGGACTTCCTGGCCGTTGGAGCCGGGCAGCCCGAGGCCCTCGATGTTCGGATGGCTGATGCCGTCGCGGAAACCGAAGGTGGTGCGTCCGGTCGGGAGCTGGTGGACCTCCTGCCGCCAGATCACCTTGATCCCCGGCGTCTCCTGGAAAGCGACGCGGGCCTGCTCCAGTGCCTTCTCCAGCCGCGCCGCATCCGGGGAGAGGGCACTCAGCACGACATGGACATCGGCCGTGCCGAACGGCGGCTCCCAGTGGTCCGGGGCACTCTCGCCCACGTCACCGATCAGGTGCGCACGCGCCGCCATGCCCTGGCGAAAAGCCTGCGGAAAGCTTTCCAGCGACTCCTGGGGCACTCCCAGCGCCCGCAGTCCCTGGTAGGTGAAGGCCACCGCCACCCAGGCATCCTGGCTGGGGGCCGCGCTGGGGAGACCGCCCTCGACCGCCGGGAGCAGCCGCCGCAGCAGGGTACGGCCGGCGTGGCGGTCATCGACACGCAGGAAGACGAACCGCCCCTCGTACGGTACCGGCCGTGGATGCAATGCCCCGCTCTGGACATCGTCGATCTCGACGCGCGCTCCGGACCCGCTCGTGCTTGAGGCCGCGTTCATGATCGCCTGCGCCTCCGCATCGGTTTCTGCCTGAACAACCCCGCGGCGGCCGGCTCGCTCCGGCCGGCGCGGGTCCATGAAACGCCGGGGCTCGGGCGCTAGCCTGCGGCTTCCTCCATCAGCTTCCGGAAGGCGGGTGTGGCCACCAACTCCGCGTTGGCCGGGTTGTCCAGCACGGCCCGGAACTCGGGAGTGTCCAGCACCGCCTGGAACGCCTCGCTCACGCGCTGGTCCTTCCAGATCTGCTGCACCGTCAGGTCGGGATAGGAGCTGACGAAGATCCCCGCGGGCGCCTGGTGGGCGATGAACCAGTCCTTCACCCCCGGATCGGTGATGCCGGGGAACCCTTCGGTGTGGGAGAAGACCTTCTCGAAACGGGACCCGATCGACGTCTTGCCGAAGTCGTCGATGTAGGTGTCCCAGGAGCCGTCGAAGACACTGGCGAACATGTGCCGGGTGTCGTTGTCGAACAGCACGTGACGTGCGTCGTGCAGGGTGCCGATCTGCCGCAGCGCCCCGCGGGCGTCCTTGTCGGACGACGCGTCGGCGAGCGTGGCGAGATCCTCACGCATCGCGTCCGCATGACCGGGCTTGATTTTGGTGAAGACGGTGAACTCGCTGCACACCCCGTCCGTCATGCCCGGACGCTCGGGCTGGGCAGCCGACGGGTTTTTACCTGACGTCGCAGCCATCGTGAATCACTCCTGCCACGGATACGTCCAAGGGTCGCCAAGCGCTCCAGAATGACGCGCCATCGCCCTCCTCCCCCATTCTGAGCACATGGCCTGCGCCCGCACAGCCCAGAATTCGCCACCGCAGGAATTAGGACGGAAACGCTTCACAGAAAGCAGGAATTATCGTCCGGCCAAGCTCAACTCCGCGCGGACGGTTTTACCGATCGAGGGACGGTCCAGCACCGTCCAGTAGGTGGCGAGGGCGGCAACGAGCAGCAGACCACGGCCGGTTTCGGCGTACGGGGGCGGGGGTGCGAGGACGGGCGCTGGACGGGATTCGGTACGGGTGTCGCTCACTTCGATGCGAAGGGTCGCGGGGGCGGTCCGGTGGTCCGGGAGCAGGAGGGTGAGGGAGAGCTCGAAGTCGCGGCCGGGGACGCGGCCATGGGTCACGGCGTTGGTGGCGAGTTCGGCGACGATCAGGGTGGCGGAGAAAGCCGCGTCACTGCCGTAAGGGATGCCCCATTCCACGAGCCGCCGCTCCGCCAGGAGGCGGGCCAGCCGGGCGCCGCGGGGCGTGGAGCTGAAACGCTGCGTGAACATACGTACGGTGACGGGCGACCGGGGAAGCCGATGGGCCGGCGGGATGACCATGGGCCAACGATTGCGCCTGGTCGGGACGTTGGCCACGCTTTGGACTCGTACGCCGGGTCAGCGTACGAGTCCGGAGTATGGACAGTACGCATCACAGCGCGTAACCATGTGCGCGTCGGGGCGGGCGATACCGGAGGTGACCGGGCATGGCGATGACGTACGGCGGGGAACCGGAGTCGTCGGACAGTTTGAAGGGGTTCGGCGCGGTCGCGAAGGCGTTCCGCGAACGCGCCGGGCTGACACAGGAGGAGCTGGCCCCGTTGGTGCGGTACGCCCCGCACACGGTGGCGTCGATCGAGCAGGGAAGGCGGTTTCCTCCGGATGATTTCGTGGAGACGGCGGAAGAAGTACTCGACGCCTTCGGCGCGTTGAGAGCCGCCGCACGATATCTGTCGCGGCAGCCGGGCCTCGCAGCGTGGTTCCGCCAGTGGGCGAAGCTGGAGGAACAGGCGGTGAGCCTGTGTACGTACGAGTGCCGGGTGGTTCCGGGGCTGCTTCAGACGAAGGCGTACGCGGAGGCCGTGACGGTGAGCGTCCCCCCTCCGCCCACCGAGGAGGAGGTGGAGCAGCGCGTCGCCGCGCGGCTGGCTCGTCAGGCATTGCTCACTCGCAAGCCGCCGATCGCCTTCAGCTTCATCATCGAGCAGGCGCTGCTGGAGCGGCGCACCGGTGGCGATGAGGTCACCAGGGAGCTCATCGACCACCTGCTCAAGTGTGGCGAGCTGACCAACGTCGAGTTGCAGATCATGCCGCTCAAACAACCGGACCACTGCGGGCTCGACGGCCCGATGCAGCTTCTGGAGACGCCGGAGCACCAGTGGCTCGCGTACTGCGAAGGCCAGCAGACGGGGCAGCTGGTCTCCGGCCGCAAGGACGTCAGCATGCTGTTGCAGCGCTATGCCAAACTTCGCTCACAGGCTCTGTCCCACGCAGACTCCATGAGCCTGCTGAAGCGAATGCGAGGAGCGCTATGAGCAATACCGAACTGGCGTGGTTCAAGAGCAGCTACAGCGGCTCGCAGGGCGACAGCTGCGTCGAGGTCGCGACCTCCCCCGGCACCGTGCGCATCCGGGACTCCAAGGCCCCGGAGGGGCCCCAGCTCGCGGTCACCGCGCACGCATGGGCGGAATTCGTCGCGTACGCGACTACCCGCTGAGGGAGTCGCGGGTCAGGCCCAGCTCCTGGGCCAGCGCGCCCTCCGCCCACTGGAGCATCGACGTACGTGACAGCGGGCCCTCGTAGGAGGTCATCTGGACGGCGAGGCCGTCCAGGAGGGCCGTGAGGCGCCAGGCCGATGCCTCGGGGTCGGGGCAGTGGAATTCGCCGGCCGCCGCGCCCTCGGCCATGACATCCGCGAGGGCGCGCTTCCACTGCTGGTCCAGGCCCCCGGCCGTCTCCCGCAGGACCGGGTCGCGCAGGGCCGCCGCCCAGCCCTCGATCCACAGGCGCCAGCCCTTCGCCTGGCCGGTCGGCGCGTACCACCGCACCGCCGCGCGCAGTCGGCGGACCGCCGTCGTGCGGCGCCCCAAGAGGCGCCGCAGATGCGCGAGATCGGCCTCCGCGGCATGCGCGAACGCCGCCGCGACGAGCTTCTCCTTGGTCGAGAAGTGGTAGAGGACGAGGGCGTTGGAGACGCCCAGCGCCGAGGCCACATCGGAGACGCGAACGGCCGCGACACCACGCGCCTCGATCTGCTCAATCGCGGCGCGCAGCAGCTCTTCGCGCCGCTCCGCCACGTTCAACCGGACTCTTGCCACGCCGTCAGCCTACAGGCGGGCCGGACTGCTGCCGGAAGTCTTGACACCGGGTCGCGGCGGGTTCACAGTCACCGACTACTGACTGTGCATTCAGTTAGTTGGAGCGCTCCACGTCCGTTCGCACCCGCGCCGTCGCAGGAGTTCGTCGTGAGACATACAGAAACCCCGCAGCCGTCCGCGCCACCGGGCCACAGCGGCCACCGCGGCCACCGCGGCCACCGCGGGGCGGACGCCCCGGATCTCTCCGAGGGCTGGGGCGAGCAGCGGGGGCGGCTGCGGAAGGATCTGCGGCGGCTGGACGTGCTGTTCTTCCTGATCTGCACGCTGGTCGGGCTGGACACGATCGGGTCGGTCGCGGCGCAGGGGCCGCAGGGGCTGACCTGGATGGCGATCCTGGCCGTCGCCTTCTTCCTGCCGTACGGGCTGCTCGTCGCGGAATTGGGTTCCGCCTTTCCCGTGCAGGGCGGGCCTTACGTCTGGACGCGGCTCGCTTTCGGGCGGCTGACGGCGGGGCTGAATCAGATCCTGTACTGGATTTCCAATCCGGTGTGGGTCGGCGGCAGCCTGTGCATCATCGCGCTGACGACGTGGGAGGAATTCTTCACGCCGCTGCCGGGGATGTGGAAGTACGCGGCCGGGCTGGTCTTCATCTGGGGCGGGGCGCTCGCCGTCGTACAGGCCGTACGGTTCGGGAAGTGGGTGCCGATCGCGGGAGCGGTGGCGCGGATCGTACTGCTGGGCTTCTTCCTGGTGTCCGTGGTCGTCTTCGCGGTGGAACACGGAGTGCACGCGCTGCCGGCGGGCGAATTCGCGCCGACGTACGCGGGATTCATCGCGCTCGTGCCCGTACTCATCTTCAATTACGTGGGATTCGAGCTGCCGAGTTCGGCGGCCGAGGAGATGGCCAATCCCCGACGGGACATTCCGCTGTCGATCCTGCGGTCGGGGCTGGCGTCGCTGGTGCTGTACGGCGGCCCGATTCTGGGAATCCTGTTTGTTCTGCCGGGGAAGGAGATCGGGAGCCTCGGCGGATTCATCGACGCGTGCAAGGCCGTTTTCACCGTGTACGGAGGTCATATCGCGGCCGACGGCACCGTCACGCTGAGCGGGGCGGGGTCCGTCTTCGGCGGCATCGCGGCGGCCGGACTCATCATCGGTCTGCTGACCAGCGGCGTCACGTGGGCGATGGGGGCGCACCGGGCACAGGCGGTGGCCTGCGCGGACGGCGTGGGACCGGCCTGGCTCGGGAAGATCGACGCGAAGCGCGGGACGCCGGCGCGGGTGAATCTCCTGTCGGCCGCCCTCGCCTCGGTCCTTTTCGTACTCGCGCTGAATCTGACCGAGGGGGACGGGGAGAAATACTTCGCGGCGGGGCTGGGGCTGACGATTTCCACGACGTTCATCTCGTACGTGATCACGTTCCCGAGCCTGCTGGTGCTGCGGCGGAAGTACCCGGACACGCCGCGCCCGTACGCCGTACCGGGCGGGCGCGTCGGGGCGTGGGTGGTGACCGCGCTGGCGACGGGGCTCGTCGCGTTCACGGTCGTGGTGCTGGTCTGGCCGGGCTTCGGGGTGGGGTGGTTCGGTACGGCCGGTTCGGCGGGTGACTCGCTGCCGGAGTCCTTCGCGGGCCAGCGGCTGGCCTACACGCTCAGCCAAGTCGTGCCGCTGGCCCTTTTCCTGGCCATCGGGCTGGTCTTCTACGCGCTGGGGGCGAAGACGCGCCGGGCCAAGGGGTAGCGAAGGACGGGAGAAGGGCCGCCGGATTACTTCACCGTACGGTGAAGTAATCCGTCCAGGCGTCGACGAGCAGCTGGCGGATCCCAGGGTCCGCCTGCTGGGCGGCCGGGCTGAAGGTGCCGGTGACACCGAAGTAGTAGAGATTCCCGCCATTGATCGCCGAATGGTCCTGGGCGGGATTGTCGACGCTTCGGCTCAAGTGGACGTTCGCGAAGGCCGCGATGGTGGTGCACACGTAGTACACCCAGTCGTTGGGGGCGGCGTTGTTGGGCCGCCAATCGCTCATGGCCATGCCGTTCGACTGCCTTTCGAAGTGGATCGGACTTCGGCGAGGAATCGGACTTCGGGGTCAGACCCTTCGGGGTCAGACCGCCTTGAGCGAGATGTCTCCCGTGAGGCTGACCGTCATCTGGTAGTCCTGCGGGCTGCTGTCGACGGCGGCGAGCTTGAACTCACCCTTGCCGTCGTCCCACTGCCCCATGACCTTCCAGTCGCTGTCCCAGATGATGCAGCGCCCGCGCCCCGTCTGGACGCTTAACGGCTTGTCCTTGTGCTGCGAGATCCAGGCATAGGCGCCGCTGAACGACCTGGGGTCGACGGTCTGGCTGTCGCCGGGGTGCTCCTCATTGAGGAAGGACACATGGGCGTTGGACTGGTTGTCGCATCCCCTGATACCGGTCGTCATGTCGGTCTCCCTTTCGGTGCGCGTTGGGCTTTCCTGACATGAACGAATCTAGGGAGCGCCGATCAACGTCCCGTAAATCTGCGTGTTTATAGCACCTAACGGCCGCTTTTACGCCTTGACCTCGATTGATACAGGAAACGCTATCGATCGAATGCAAACTTGCATCAACTCAGAACTCTCCGAGGACCGCGTGGGCGTCCAGGGCGAGGGCGCCGCCCGGGTGGACGAGGAGCGGGTTGATCTCGATCTCGGCGAGTTCGGGGTGTTCGGCGGCGGCCCGGGCGAGGGCGCACAGGGCGGCCGCCGCGGCGTCCAGGTCGACGGGCGGGGCGCCGCGCCAGCCCGTGAGCAGGGGCGCGTGGCGCAGGGAGAGCAGCAGGTCGCGGGCGTGGGCGGCGGTGAGCGGGGCCAGGGCGAGGGCGGTGTCGGCGAGGAGTTCGGCGCGTACGCCACCGATGCCGGCCATGAGGACCGGGCCGAAGGCGGGGTCGCGCCGTACGCCGGCGATCAGTTCGACCGCGTACGGAGGTGTGGCCATGGCCTCGACGGCGTACCGGCCCGCGCCGGTCGCGGCGGTCGCGGCGGTGGCCGCGCGCATACGGGCGAAGGCGGTGCGCAGCGCGGGCTCGTCGGCGAGGCCGAGCGCCACCCCGCCGGCCTCCGTCTTGTGGGCCAGACCCATCGCCTTCAGGGCGAGCGGAAAGCCGATGCGGTGGGCGGCCGCCGCGGCCTCGTCGGCGGTACGGACGAACTCGGCGGCGGGGAACGTCAGTCCGTACGAGCAGAGCAGGTCGCGGGTGGTCTCGTAGTCGCCGTCGGGGGCGCGGTACGGGGACGGGGGCGGGGTGGGCAGGGGCGGTCTGGGGTGTGCCGTACGGAGGCGGGCCAGGCCGGACAGGGCCGCGGCGGCCTGCTCGATCCGTTCGTGGACCGGGATGCCGCGCTGCCGGAGGACGGCGAGGGCGGGGGTGTCGCGGGCCATGGTGTGGACGAGGAGCGGGCGGCCGGACGACGCGGCGGCGTCGGCGAGGTCCCGCGCCACGTCGGTCTCGCGCGCGGCCTGCGCCGGATTGCCGGTGGCGTAGTCGCCGAAGTAGCCGGTGAGGACGACGGCATCGGCTTCGCCGCAGGTCAGGAGGGTGCGGGCGAGGCGCGCGTAGGTGCCGAGGTCGGCTTCGCCGGCGCCTGCGAGGTCTACGGGGTTGGCGGAGGCGGCGGTGGGTGGGAGGTGGGCGGCGAGCGTCGCCGCGGTGGCGGCGGAGAACGCCGGTACGTCCAGGCCGCGGGCGGCGAATGCGTCTGCGGCCAGGGCGCCTTGGCCTCCGCTGTCGGCGAGGATGGCGATGCGTGATGGCTGTCGGTGGCTGGGGTGCGCGGTGGCGGCTTCCCGCCGCTGGGGTGCCGCTGCGCCCACCCGTGCCGCCCCAGCGGCACGACTGCCCGCAGCTGGGTGGGGAGGGGTGGCACGACTGCCCGCAGCTGGGTGGGGAGAGGAGCGCCCCGCCAGGGGCGCGGGGAACTGCGCGAGCGGCCACGACGGCGGAGAAGTCGCCAGCGGTGGGGCAGGGGCTGCCCCTGCAGCGCGACCGCGCGCAGCCAGCAGGCACAGGGCCGTGTCCACCACCTCGCCCGCCGTATCCAGCAGCAACGCGCCGGCGTCCCGGCAGACGGCGGCGACCGTGGCGCGGGCGCTTACCAGGGCGCCCGTGTGGGAGGCCGCGGCGCGGCCGGACGCGGCGCTGCGGCCGACGGTCAGCAGCAGGACCGGTTTGCCGGCCGCGTGCGCCGCGGCCAGCGCGCGGGCCAGCCGCCGCCCGTCGCGGAAGTCCTCCACGTACGCGGCGATGACCCGCGTCGGCTCGTGCCGTACGAGCGCTTCCAGGGCATCCGTGGCGTCGATGTCCCGCTGGTTGCCGAGGGAGACGAAGCGTGAGAAGCCCTGCCCGGCACGGGCCAGCAGGCGGCCGATCTCCAGCGCGAGATTGCCGCTCTGGGAGACCAGACCGACCTGCCCGGCCGGGAAGTCGCCCCAGCTCAGACGGAGGTCGCTGGTGGTGTCGACTACGCCCATACAGTTCGGGCCGAGCAGCCGCGCGCCGCGCGCGGTCACCTCGGACGCCAGCGCCCGTTCCGCCGCGGCGTCCGTGCCGCCGGAGGTGATGACGGTGAAGCAGCGGGCACCGGCCGCCAGCCCCTCGGCGACGACCGCCCGCACCTGGGGCGGCGGTACCGCCACCACCACCTGCTCCGGCGCGCTCGGCAGGGCGCCGAGGTCCGGCAGGAAGGGCACGCCGTCCAGCGCGCCGCCGCGCCGGTTGACCAGGTGCACCGCACGGCGCCCGCGCCCGGCGAGCGCCCCGGACGCGAGCCAGTACCCCCACTTCTCGGGGTTGGCCGAGGCACCGACGACGGCCACGGAGCGGGGGTCGAAGAGCGCGGCCAATGGGGCCTGCTCGGGCGTCATCGGTACCACCCGAACCGCTCCGCGATCACCGGCAGCCGGTTCGCCACGATGCCGTGCGCGGCGGCGCGCGGCGTGCAGCCAACAGCCTCGGCGCGCGCCAGCATCTGGTCGATCAGGGCCCGCATCGAGCGCCGCGTATACGCGAACGCCTCGTCCGCGTCGGCGCCGATGTCCCCGAAGAGCGTCCACCACCACCAGGCGTTCGTCCCGGAGTTGACCACCACGTCGGGCAGGACCGTCACCCCGCGGGCGGTGAGCAGCGCTTCAGCCTCCTCCCGTACCGGCATGTTCGCCGCCTCGACCACCCAACGCGCGGTGATGTCCCCTTGGTTCCCGGCGTCGATGGCGTACGAGACGGCCGCCGGTACGAGGATCTCCGCCTCTGCCGACAACCAGGCCTCACCCGGCAGTTCACGGTCGGCGGGGCGCAGCGCCGCACGGTCCACCGTGCCGTGCGGGTCGCGCGCCGCGAGCAGCGCCTCGACGTCCAGCCCGTCCGGATTGGCCATGGTCCCCTTGACGTCGGCGACCGCGACGACGCGCAGCCCGGCGCGGTCCAGGAAACGCGCGGTCGCGCCGCCCATGGTGCCCAGCCCCTGCACGGCGACCCGGGTACCGGCGTACGGAACGCCCGCGCGGTCCAGCGCGGCGAGCGCGGCCTCCGCGACGCCGCAGCCGCCCACCAGTTCGTCCAGGCCGATGCCGTCCACGTCGATCCGGAAGGCGTCGGCGAGCCGCTGCCGGGCGGCGGTCTCGTCGTCCAGCAGCGGGTAGACCGCCTGGATGGAGGAGACCAGCCCGGCTTCGGCGGCCGCCTTGTCCACCAGGTCCTGGGTGAGCCCGAGATCCTCGCCGGTCGTCCAGAAGTGCTCGATGTACGGACGCATGGCGCGCAGATAGCGCACGAGTACGCCGTACGCCTCCGGCGCGCGCGGGTCGCAGTCGATGCCGCCCTTGGCGCCGCCGAGCGGGATGTAACGGCCCTCGGGGTTGTAGTGCAGCGCTTCCTTCATCGTCATGCCGCGGGCGAGACCGGTCACCTCGTCGAGGGTGCAGCCGGCCCGCATCCGCAGCCCGCCGCTGGAGACGCCGCGCACCAGGCGGTCGATGACCAGATGGCCCTGGTGACCGGTCTCGTGATCGGTCCAGGTGAGGGAGACGAGCGGGGCGGGGGACGGTGCGGAGGGTACGGCTGTGCTGCTCATCGGGCGGGCTCCTCGGGGACGGTGATGACGGTGGGGCCGGGCGTACGGAGCGCCCGGCGGAGCGCGTCGGCGAGCGCCGGGGCGGTCTCGGCGCGTACGCCGTGCCCCCCGTACGCGCGGGCCAGCGCGGGCAGGTCGACGGGCGGCACGCCGGGCGGCGGCAGGTCGACGGCGACCGGGCGGTCGCCCCGCGCCACCATCTCGTCGCGGATCTCGCCGTACCCGCCGTTGTCGAACACGACGATGGGGAGGGGAAGTTGAAGCTGTACGGCGGTGGCCAGCTCCTGTACGGAGAACTGCAGCCCGCCGTCGCCGCTCAGCGCGACGACCTGCCGGTCCGGGTCCACGACCTTGGCGCCGACGGCGGCGGGCAGTGCGTACCCGAGGGTGCCGAAGCCGGTCGGATGCAGATAGCGGCCCTCGGGGCCGAGGGGAAGGTGCGGGATCGCGCCGTAGTAGCAGCACTGCGCGCTGTCGGAGGCGAGGACGGCGTCCGGGGCCAGTACCTCGCGGATCACCCGGAGGTACGGCAGCCACCGCGCGTCCCGCTCCGCCGTCTCCGCGTCCCGCTCGGTACGAAGGGTCGCGACGGTGCGTTCCGCCGCGGCCCTGCCCCGCTCCTCCCCCGCCTCCTTGAGCAGCGCCCGCACCGTCTCCCGCGCCTCCCCCACCAGCGCGATGTCCGCCGGGAGCCCCGCGTACATCTGCGCCGGGTCGATGTCGGCCCGGATCAACGGGCCCCGGAGGGTGAGTGGTTCTGTGGTCCATACGTCGGACTCGGCGAGTTCCGTGCCGACGGCGAGGACCGCGTCGCAGTCGGCCGCCAGCCACCGCTGGACGGCGGGGCTGTGCAGCGAGACGCCGAGCGAGAGGGGGTGCGTCTCGGGGAAGGTTCCCTTGCCGTTGGCGGTGGTCACCACGGGGGCGCCCAACTCCTCGGCCAGTTGCCGGAGTTCGGGGGCAGCCGATCGCGCACCGCCGCCCAGCACGAGGGCCGGTCGGCGGGCGCCCCGCAGTGCTCCGGCCGCGGCGGCCAGCGCCTCCGGGTCCGCGGTGGCCGGTACCGCGGGCGGCGCGGGCCGCACCGGCCCGGGTGCCGCCACCTCCGTGAGCACGTCGAGCGGCACCTCGATGTGCGCCGGGCGGGGCCGCCCCGTACGGAAGAGCGTGAACGCACGGGCGACCGCCGCGCCGATCTCCTCGACCGTCGACACCCGGTGGCTGAACGCCGCCACCGCCCGCAGCGCGTCCGTCTGGCTGCGCATCTCGTGCAGCAGCCCGGTGGACTGCCGCGGGTGGCGCAGCGGCATCCCGGGCGAGACGACGAGCAGCGGGACGCTGTCGGAGTGCGCCTGGCCGACGGCGGCCGCGATGTTGAGGAGGGCCGGGCCGGTGGTCGTCAGCGCGACGCCGGGGCGGCCGGTGACCCGGGCGTACGCGTCGGCGGCGTAGCCCGCGCCCTGCTCGTGGCGGGGGTTCAGGTCGGCGATGCCGTACGCGTCGAGGTGGCGGTAGATCTCCAGGTTGTGGGTGCCGGGGATGCCGAAGGCCCGCGTGACGCCGTGCGCGGCCAGTGCCCGTACGAGGGCCTGGCCACCGGTCATGTCCACAGTCATCACATCCCCCGCGCGATGACGAGCCGCATGATGTCCGAGGTGCCTTCCTCGATCTCCTCCAGCTTGGCGTCACGCATCCACTGCTCGACCGGGTACTCGCGCGAGTAGCCCCAGCCGCCGAGCGTCTGGACCGCGGCCCACGTGCAGTACGCGGCGGTCTCCGAGGCGGTGAGCTTGGCCATCGCGGCCTCGGTGGTCGCGTCCAGCCCGGCGTCCAGCCGCTTGGCCGCCCGCCAGGTCATCAGCCGGGCCTGCTCGACCCGGGTCCGCATGTCCGCGAGGCGGAAAGCGACGGCCTGGTGCTCGATGATGGGCTTGCCGAACTGCTGCCGGGTGGTGGCGTAGTCGCGGGCGTACTCGTAGGCGGCGCGCGCGATGCCGGTCGCCGCCGCGCCGAGGACCGCGCGCGAGATGTCGAACGTGCGCATGAGGCCGTGGAAGCCCTGGCCCTCGTCGCCGAGCCGGTTCTCCTCCGGTACGAACGCGTCGCGGAAGAAGATCTCGCGGCAGACGATCGCGCGCTGCCCCATCTTGCGCATGGGCGCGCCGAATTCGACGCCTTCGGTGTCCTTGTGCAGCAGGAACGCGGTGACGCCGCGGGCGCGCAGCGCGGGGTCGGTCTTGGCGAAGACGACGTACTGGTCGGCCTCGCCGGCGTTGGAGATCCACGCCTTCTGGCCGTTGATCCGGTAGCCGCCTGCGGTGCGGAGCGCGGTGGTGGTGATCGAGGCGGCGTCGGAGCCGGCGCCGGGCTCGGTGGTGGCCAGGGCGGTCATGGGCGTGTCGGGGCCGGTGAGCGGGGTGAGCCAGGTCCGTTGCTGCTCCTTGGTGCCGAGCTCCAGTACCGGGTCGGCGAAGAAGCCGTTGGAGCAGAGCAGGTTGCCGATGCCGAGGTCGCCCGCGCACAGCTCCTCCTGCACGAGCGCCTGCGTGAAGACGTCGGTGAAGCCGCCGCCCCCGTACTCGGCCGGGAGCATGAAGCCGGTGATGCCCACCTCGGCGGCCTTGCGCCACAGGTCCCAGGGGGTCTTGATGTCGGCCTCGTCCACGTCGCGGGCCCGCGGCCGGATCTCGTCGCGCGCGAACGCACGGGTGAGGTCGACGATGTCCCGCTGCTCGGGGCTCAGCGGGACCAGCTCGGTGGGCAGCTCTGACATGGGCTCTCCCTCTCCGGACGCACCGGCCGCACGGCACGGCGACGGCGACGCCTTACTGAATCGTGATTCAGTATTTGGAGTGGGCGACGGACATGTCAATGAGCCCGCCGACTGAATCGCCAGTCAGCGGGCTGGGGACCCGTAAGCGGGTCAGAGCACGAACGTCAGGGTGGTGACGCCCTCCTGCGAACTCACTCCCTCTCCGGCGCACGCGACCAGATCCAGCGAGGGCAGGGCCACTTCACGAATGGCAGTGCTACCTTCCCCTGGGCCACTGCTGACCTGCCCCGTTGAGGTGACCGTGGTGGTGCCGCCCACGCGCGCGACGGTGGTATTGGTGAACCTGACGGTACTGGCCTGACCGGTATCCCACCTGTACTCGATCACGTCGGTACGGCCCGGCTGCACGGTCAGCAGGCAGCTGACCTCTTCTTCAAACGATGCCGCGCCCCGACCACGAGTGATGCCGTTCAGCGAGGAGGTGCAATTGCGGTAGTCCTCCACTACCCGGGCACGGGTGGGCCGCGGCGTCAGGGTCATAGGAGGGCTGTAGACGGCGGACTGGCTGCCCGTACAGGTAAGGACAGCCGGGTCGGCATGAGCGGGCGGGGCCAGGAGCAGAGCCCCGGCGGACATACCGACTAATGCTGCCGTACAGCGCACGCTGCTGCGCATGAACACGTCCTTGTCTCGGTCGGTCGAATTCCCGGATCAACGGGCACGGCCAACCCAAGCGACACCGGACGGACCGGGCAACACAGCAGCAAACGGCTTCACGGTGAACCGGCCACCGGCAACCGCTCTACCTGCGCACCACACGCACCAATGCCCTGGCAGGCATCGCACCGCCCTGCCCATACGCCCCTTCGAGGCGACTGAGCATCTTTCACTCACACAAGTGAACGGTCACGGCCAAACGTTCAAACCTCACGAGCCGTGGTGGCCGAGGCGGCGGTCCAGTGCGCGGTCGGCGTGGGCCAGGGCGTCCGCGGTGTCCCGGCGGGCGGCGGCCGCGTCGGGCAGCCCGAGCGCGGCGGCGATCTCGTCCCAGTCGTGCCCGGAGGACAGCAGCGCGCGCACGGCGGCGCCGAGCGCGGAATCGGCGGCGGCCCGCACCCGGCCGATCTCGGCGAGGGTGGCCAGCAGGTCGGGAGCGGTACGCGCGGCGGCGCTGTGCTGCTCGGCGAGGGCCAGCGACTGGTCGGTGGTGACCCACCAGTCGCCGGCGGTGGCGGCGGGGAGTTCCGGTGTCAGGGTCATGGGACCAGATTAGCGAGGGCGGACCACGGAACGGGCCGCCTGGTCCGCTGAGCGGACCAGAGAGCGGGCGGCGTGGCGAGGCCCCCTGTACCTCGCCAGGAACGTTCCTGCTCGCGGCTCCCCTTGCCATCACAACGTTCCAGGCGTCTGGGCGTTCCCGTCAGAACGTTCCTGCTTCTGCCATGTTTTTCAGGGTTTGTTGGAGGGTGTCGCCGAGGGTGGATTTTGTGGTGCGGGCCTGGGGGGTGTCGACGTAGATGGAGTTCATGTGGAGGCCGGCGTCGTTGCGGTGGAACCAGAAACAGATGCCGTTGCTGCGCGAGGCCCACAGGTGCTTTTGGGCGTTGCGTGCGGCGTGGTGCTCGGCGCCCGGTGCCTTGCGGAAATCCAGGTACGAGAAGAAATTGACGGCATACGGCCAGTAGCGGAGCGCGGTGTACTCGCGCGGCGCGAGCAGTCGCCACGCCTGCACGAACGGTACGTCGCCATGGCGCTGCATTTCGGCGAAGGCGCTCTGTACGCCGGTCATCACGTCCGCGAACTCCGCACCCTCCGGCACCGGAAATTCGATCGGCATCGTATTGATGAACCAGCCCATGGTGTGCGCATAGGCACCCCGACCGCGTTCGTTGACCGGCATCAGGCCCCGGTAGACCGACGGCCCGCCCTCTTTCCGGAGGGACACCCCGACCGCGGCCAGCAGCCCCATGAACAGCCGTCCGCCCGCCGCCCTGCACTGGTCGTCCAGCGCCGCGGCCCCGTCCGCCGGCAGAAGCGTTTCCGTTTCGTTGACCGTGGGATACAGGCGGCCCGGCTCGACGCCGAGGTCGAGCGGGAACGGCGGGAAGAAGTTCCCGCCCCGCTCCATGAACCCCTTCCAGTGGTCCAGCCGGCTGTCCTCGGCGACCATGGACCCATTGCGGTTGCGCTGGTCGCGGCTGAAGTCGACATAGCTGCCCACCTCGGAGAAGTCGGGCTCCTCGCCGCGGGCGTACGCCGCATAGGCGCTGGCGATGTCGTGCACCGCGATCGGCGTCGACAGGCCGTCGGTGACGAGGTGGTCGCAGGCGAAGTACACCGTGGTGGAGTCGTCCCTGGCCACCGCGCCCATGATGATCAGCGGCCAGGAGAGCGTGTCGACCCGCTGGAAGAACTCGTGCAGATACGCGCGGATTCCGTCGGCGGAGTCGACGGGCCCCACGTCGACCGTTTTGAGTTCGATGTCCTCCGGCGCCAGCGCGTCGCAGGACAGATCGCCGGCGAGCTGCTGGAATGTGCAGCGCAACACCTCATGGCGGCGCACGAAATGCAGCAGCGCGGATTCCAGCGCACCGCGGTCCAGCGGCCCGGAAATCTCGAACGTCCCGGCCACATAGGCGGATACGGAATCATTCGTGCTGCGCGCGTCCTGGGCGACCGCGAAATGTTTCGCCTGGTTGTACGTGGTGGTCTCGTGCGGCGGGTCGGATTCGGCGGAGCCGTGCATTCTCGCGACCACCACCGACCACTCAAAGACGTGTCCCGGGGCGATCTCCACATCTTCGATGGGTACCTGAAGCACTATGGCTCTTTCCGTTGCCTGTCAGTTGCCGTGTCGCTCGCGCGACCGGGGCGGGCGGCGTTGGCGGCCACGATCCGGCCCCGCTCTTTCACCCAACGAGCCGGAAAGCTGACAGAAACGGGGGGCATGACAAGGGCCCGGAGAGGGACACCGGGCGGGGCCCCGGCAGGGCCCCGGCACGGTCAGCCCTCGACCCGTTCCACCTTGTCGATGAGCAGGGCGTACGCCAGCAGGCCGGCCAGGACGACGATCGCGATGTAGCCGAGCGCCCAGGCGAAGGAGCCGGTCCGGTCCACGATCACGCCGATGACCAGCGGAGTCAGCACGCCGCCGGCGTTCGCGGCGAAGCTGAAGACGCCGCCGCCGGTGCCGGTCAGCCGGCGCGGCACCGCGTCGGAGAACAGCGCCCAGCTGTTCTGCATCAGGCCCTGCGCGAAGAACGCGACGGACATGAACGTGATCACCAGCGGTACGGAGTTGGTGAAGTTCGCACAGACGATGACCGAGGCGAGTACGAAACCGATCATTACCGGCGCCTTGCGGGCGAATGTTCGGGAGAAGCGGCCCGAGTTGAGCATCCGGTCCGACCAGGCGCCGCCGGCCATCGTGCCCACCAGCGCGGCCAGGTACGGCGCCGAGGCCCAGAAGCCGGCCTTGATGATGCCCATGTGCTTCTCCTCCACCAGGTAGCTGGGGAACCAGGTGAGGAAGAAGAAGAGGACCGAGGCGCTGGCGAACTGGCCGATGTACATGCCCCACAGCCGCCGGTTGCTCAGCAGCACCCGCAGGTCGGCCCAGACGCTGGTGTCCAGGACGGCCGCCTGCTCCTTGGCCGCCGCGATCTCCTCGGCGGACTCCAGTTCGTCGGGCTGCCGGATGTGCGCCAGCTCCGCCGCACTCACCTTGGGGCTGTGCTCGGGACGGTCGTAGACCTTGGCGAACCAGACGACGGAGAAGAGCAGGCCGACGATGCCGGTGATCACGAAGACCGAGCGCCAGCCGAAGTGCACGGTGAGGAGGGAGAGGACGGGCGCCGCGACGGCCAGGCCGATGTACTCGCCGGAGGTGTACGTCGCGGTGGCGCGGCCCCGCTCCCGGCCCGGGAACCAGTTCACGACCAGGCGGTTGTTCGACGGGAAGGCGGGCGCTTCGAAGGCGCCGAGCGCGACGCGGATGCCGACCAGCGGGACGAAGCTGCGGGCCGCGGCGACCACGAACGTCGCCAGTGACCAGCCGACCAGCGCGTACCCGAAGGCGAGCTTGGCGCCGACCCGGTCGATGAGCCGGCCCGCCGGCACCTGGAGCAGCAGGTACGCCCAGCCGAAGGAGGAGAGCAGCAGGCCCTGCTGGGTGCCCGAGAGGTGCAGTTCCTCCTTGATGTGCGGGAGGGCGACCGAGAGGTTCGTACGGTCCAGGTAGTTGATCGCCGTAATGACGAAGAGGCAGGCGAGCAGCCCGTAGCGGGCACGGCTGAGCGCCGGGCGGGCGGCGTCGGGGACGACGGGCGGTGGCGATGCGGGGCGCTCGGTCGCGCTCATGCGGGGACTCCTTCGTCTGGTCCGCGGTGCGGTTGCGGACCGCTGTAGGGAGCAGGTCCACTGTGCGGACCACTTGGTCCGAGCTGCGGCGACGATAGAACGTGTGCTGACTATCTACAAGAGGTTGCCGACGAGTAACCGGAGGATTGCCTGCCCCTGGTCCGCACAGCGGACCGGGATCCATACTGGTCGCCATGAGCGAGAGCGAGCGCGGCGGCATGCGGACGGTTCAGCGGGCCATCGACATCCTGGGGCTCTTCGGCGAGGAACGCCCCGCGCTGACCCTCCGGGAGATCGTCGCGGGCAGCGGGCTGCCCAAGACCACCGCGCTCCGCCTGCTCCAGACGCTCCGCATGAACGGCCTGCTGTGGCTGGACGAGCACGGCCGGTACACGGCGGGCCCGACCTTCCTGCGCTGGGTCCGGCTGGCGGACCAGGGCTGGCGGCTGCCGGCCACCGCCCGGCGCGCGCTGCGCGAGCTGGCCGCCGAGCACCGGGAGACGGTGCACCTGTACGTACGGCGCGACGTGCACCGCATCTGCATCGCCCAGGAGGAGGGCCCGCAGGCGCTGCGGCACGTCGTACGGGTCGGCGACGAGCTGCCGCTGTGGGCCGGCGGGCCGTCGAAGATCCTGCTGATCGACGCGGAGGCGGCGCTGGTCGAGCGGGTGGCGCGGCGCTCCCCGCACGGCACGAAGCATGCCCGGGCGCTGACCGAATGGGCGGCCGAGGCGGAGCGCGCCGGGTACGCGGTCAGCCACGGCGAGCACGAGGAGGGGCTGTCGTCGGTGGCCGTGCCGGTGCGCTCGCGCGGCGGCGAGGTGGTCGCCACGCTGTCCTTCGGCGGCCCGTCGGCGCGCTTCACGGCCGAGCGGGTACCGCTCTTCGTCGCGTCCCTGACGGCCGCGGCCCGCACGGTGGCCGGCGGCCTGCCCGTCACGGGCTGAGCGCCGCCCCCACGGCCCGGGTCCGCTGTACGGACCGGGGCCGCCGTACGGACCGGGGCCCTACCCCCGCAGCTCCTCCGCCGCGTCCGCGACCCGGCCGATCAGGCGCATCAGCGTCTCCTGCTCGTCCTCCTCCAGCGGGGCGAGGAAGACCCGGTTCATGCGCCCGGTGCGGGTGACGAGCTTGCGGTGCAGGCGGGCACCCTCGTCGGAGAGTTTCAGTACGTTGCGGCGGCCGTCGTGCGGGTCGCGCACCCGCTCCACCAGGCCGCGCCGCACCAGCCGGGCGACCAGGTCGGCGATGGTCGAGCGGTCCAGGTGGACATGCTCGCTCAGCGTGCGCTGATCGATGTCCGGCTTCTCGACCAGCGCGTTGAGCACGGCGAACTGCGGCGAGGTGATCTCCTCGGACACCATCGCGCCCCACAGCAGCGAATGCGCCTGCTGGAGGCGGCGGGCCAGATGCCCGGGATGGGTGTTCAGATCGACCGCAGCCATCGAGCCTCCTGTAAGCGAACCATCAGCGAACCATTGACGAATCAGAACCTTGCTGGAAGTCTACGGCTCACTGAAGGATTAGTCAGTGCACTGAGTATTTTCCACAAGCGGAGTGACGATGGCCGAGATTCGCAGCCTCCACGACGCCGTGGCGGACCTCATCCACGACGGGGACACCGTCGCCATGGAGGGCTTCACCCACCTGATCCCGTTCGCGGCCGCGCACGAGATCATCCGCCAGGGCATCACCGACCTGACCCTCGCCCGGATGACGCCGGACGTCATCTACGACCAGCTGATCGGCGCGGGGCTGGTCAGGAAGCTGGTCTTCTCCTGGGGCGGCAACCCGGGCGTCGGCTCGCTGCACCGCTTCCGCGACGCCGTCGAGAACGGCTGGCCGCGCCCCCTGGAGCTGGACGAGCACAGCCACGCCGGCATGGCCAACCGCTACGTCGCGGGCGCCTCCAAGCTCCCGTTCGCGGTGCTGCGCGGCTACCGCGGCAGCGACATCCCCGGCCGTACGGACACGGTGTCCACCGTCACCTGCCCGTTCACCGGCGAGAAGCTGGCGGCCGTCGCGGCGCTCAACCCCGACGTCACCGTCATCCACGCCCAGCAGGCCGACCGCGCGGGCAACGTGCAGATGTGGGGCCTGACCGGCGTGCAGAAGGAGGCCGCGCTCGCCGCGAGCCGGGTGCTGGTCACCGTCGAGGAGATCGTGGACACCCTGGAGCCGCGCCCCGGCGGCGTCGTCCTGCCGACCTGGGTACTGGACGCGGTCGTACTCGTCCCCGGCGGCGCCCACCCCTCGTACGCCACCGGCTACACCGTCCGCGACAACGCCTTCTACCAGGCGTGGGACCCGATCGCGCGGGACCGCGACGCCTTCACCCAGTGGATCGAGACGCATGTGCGCGGCGCGCAGACGCCCGTGGCCGAGGCCGAAGGAGCGAACGCCTGATGTCCCAAGCGCCCGACACCGGGGCCGAGTTCACCCGCGACGAGCTGATGGAGGTCAACGCGGCCCGCGCGCTGGCCGGCGCGAAGACCTGCTTCGTCGGCATCGGCCTGCCCAGCACCGCCGCCAACCTGGCCCGCGCCACCGTCAATCCGGACCTGGTCCTCATCTACGAGTCCGGCACGATCGGTTCGAAGCCGACCGCGCTGCCGCTGTCCATCGGGGACGGCGAACTGGCCGAGACCGCCGACGCGGTGGTGCCGGTACCGGAGATGTTCAACTACTGGCTGCAGGGCGGCCGGATCGACGTCGGCTTCCTCGGCGCGGCCCAGGTCGACCGGTACGCCAACATCAACACCACCGTGGTCAACCGCGGCCCGGACAGGCCCGAGGGCCGGCTGCCCGGCGCGGGCGGCGCCCCGGAGATCGCCTCCAACTGCGGCAAGGTGCTGATGGTGCTGCGCCACTCCACCCGTAACTTCGTGCGGGCACTGGACTTCGTCACCACCCTCGGGCACGGCGCCGGGCCCAAGGACCGCGCCGCGCTCGGCATGCCGGGCGCCGGACCCACCGCCGTCATCACCGACCTCGGCGTGCTGCGCCCGGACCCGGAGACCGCCGAGCTGGTCCTCACCGAGCTGCACCCCGGCGTCACCGTCGACCAGGTGCGCGCGGCCACCGGCTGGGACCTGCGGGTCGCGGACGAGGTGGGCACGACGGCACCGCCCACCGCCCAGGAGCTGGCCGCGCTGCGGGCGCTCAAGGCAGCAACGCACGAGCCGGCGAAGAGGTAGGAACCCACCATGGCACTCACCCAGCACGACATCGACCGTGAAGTGACCGAACTCCAGGACGCGTACGACAAGGCGCGGGCCGGCGGCGCGCCCGCCGCGCACCACCCGCCGCGCGACTACGCCCCGTACCGCTCCAGCGCGCTGCGCCACCCCAAGCAGCCGCTGGTCGCGGTGCACGGCGACCCGGAGACCGTCGAACTGTCCGGGCCCGCCTTCGGGACCACCGACGTCACCGCCCTGGACAACGACCTCACCAAGCAGCACAACGGCGAGCCGCTCGGCGAGCGGATCACCGTCTCCGGGCGGCTGCTGGACGGCCGCGGCCGCCCCGTGCGCGGCCAGCTCGTCGAGGTGTGGCAGGCCAACGCCTCGGGCCGGTACGCCCACCAGCGCGATGACCACCCCGCGCCGCTGGACCCCAACTTCACCGGCGTGGGACGGGTGCTGACCGGCGACGACGGCAGCTACTCCTTCACCACGATCAAGCCGGGGGCCTACCCCTGGCGCAACCACACGAACGCCTGGCGTCCGGCGCACATCCACTTCTCGCTCTTCGGCGACGCGTTCACCCAGCGGCTGGTGACGCAGATGTACTTCCCGAACGACCCGCTGTTCCCGTACGACCCGATCCTGCGCTCGGTGACCGACGAATCGGCCCGGCAGCGGCTGATCGCCCGTTACGACCACGACCTGTCGCAGCCGGAGTTCTCGCTGGGCTACCGCTGGGACATCGTCCTGGACGGTCCGTCCGCCACCTGGATCGAGGAGGGCCGCTGATGTCCGAGGAGAGCCTGATGACGACCGACGTGACGCTTCCCCCCACCCCGTCGCACACGGTGGGCCCCTTCTACGGGTACGCGCTGCCCTTCCCCGGCGGCGGCGACATCGCCCCCGCCGGGCACCCGGACACGATCACCGTGCACGGATACGTGTACGACGGCGCCGGCGAGCCGGTCCCGGACGCGCTGGTGGAGTTCTGGCAGGCGGCCCCGGACGGCTCGCTCGCCGGAGCGCCCGGCTCGCTCCGCCGCAACCCGGTGGACGGCGGCTACTACGGCCGCAACGGCGTGGACTTCACCGGCTTCGGCCGGGTGCCCACCGACGCCGACGGGCACTACGCGATCCGCACGCTGCCGCCGGGCGGCGCGCCGTACCTCTCCGTCTGCGTCTTCGCGCGCGGCCTGCTGCACCACCTCTTCACCCGCGCCTACCTCAGCGAACCCGCCGGCGACACGCTGCTGTCGGGTCTGGAGCCCGCGCGGCGGGAGACTCTTCTCGCCAGGGCCGAGGCGGACAGGCACCGCACGCACCGCTTCGACATCCACCTCCAGGGCGACAAGGAGACGGTCTTCCTTGCCTTCGACTGACCCCATCGAGGGATCCGTCGCCGGGCCCGCCGACGTGGGACTGCTGTCCCCCGTCCGGGCCGGCTCGGCGGCCGAGGCCGCGACCGGCGACACCGCGTTCCTCCAGGCCATGCTGGACGCCGAGGCCGCGCTCACCCGGGCGCAGGCCGCGCTCGGCGAGGCCCCGGCGGCCGCGGCCGAGGCCGTGACGGCCGCGGCCCACGCGAGCCGGTTCGACGTCCGTGACCTGGCGCTGCGCGCCCGCTCCGGCGGCAACCCGGTCATCCCGCTGGTCGCGGACCTCACCGCGGCCGTCAAGGAGGCGGCGCCGGACGCCGCCGCGTACGTCCACCGGGGCGCCACCAGCCAGGACATCTGGGACACGGCCGCGATGCTGGTCGCGCGGCGGACGGTGTCGTCCGTACTGGGTGACCTGGACCGTACGGCGCGGGCGCTCTACGAGCTGGCCGACGCACACCGCGAGACGGTCATGCCGGGCCGCACCCTCACCCAGCACGCCGTCCCGACCACCTTCGGGCTGAAGGCGGCGGGCTGGCGGGCGCTGGTCCTGGACGCGTACGAACGGCTGGCAGCGGTCCGGCTGCCGGCCCAGCTGGGCGGGGCCGCGGGCACGCTGGCCGCGTTCGGCGCGCTGTCGGAGACGTTCGCGCCCGAGCACGGGCCGCGGCTGATCGCCACGTACGCGGCGGAGGCCGGGCTCGCCGAGCCGCTGCTCCCCTGGCACACGCTGCGCACGCCCGTCGCCGACCTGGCGTCCGCGCTCGCCTTCGCCACCGGCGCGCTCGGCAAGATCGCCGCGGACGTGCTGGTGCTCTCCCGTACCGAGTGCGGCGAGGTCGCCGAGGGCAGCGGCGGCGGCTCGTCCGCGATGCCGCACAAGGCCAACCCCGTACGCGCCACGCTGCTCGCCGCCGCCGCCCGGCAGACGCCGGGCCTGGCCGCGACCGTACTGGGCTCACTGGCCGCCGAGGACGAACGCCCGGCCGGCGCCTGGCACGCCGAGTGGCAGCCGCTGCGCGAGCTGCTGCGGCTGGCCGGCGGCGCCGCCGAACACGCCGCAGCGCTGGCCGAGGGGCTGCGCGTCTTCCCCGACCGGATGCGCGCGAACCTCATGCGGACCAAGGGGCTGATGGCCGCCGAGCGGCTGTCCGCCGCGCTCGCGCCCGTACTCGGACGGCAGGCCGCCAAGGCCGCGCTGACCCGCGCCTCGCGCACCGCCGTCGAGGAGGACCGCACGCTGGCCGACGTGCTGCGCGCCGACCCCGAGGTGGCCGGCGCGCTGCCCCCGGAGGAGCTGGCCGCGCTGGCCGACCCGGCCGCGTACACCGGCTCCGCCGCCGTCCTCACCGACCGTGCGCTGGGCCGGCCGGGACCGGCCACGTAACAGCCGTGCGCAGCCGGCGCTGACTGCCGCCCCGCCGGGCACCCGTCCCCCACCCGTACCCGTAACTCCCCCGAGGAGGTCCCCCATGGCCGAGCTCCCCCACCACCGACTCGACGGACCGCAGGACGCCCCGCCGCTGATCCTCGGCCCGTCCATCGGCACCTCGCTCGACGTCTGGGAGCCGCAGCTGACCGCCCTGACCCGGACCCACCGCGTGCTGCGCTGGGACCTGCCGGGGCACGGCGGCTCGGCGGCCGGGCTGGTGCCCGCCGAGGCGACCATGACGGACCTCGCCGGGCTCGTCCTCGCGCTGGCCGACGCGCAGGGCTGGGACACCTTCGCGTACGCCGGGATCTCCATCGGCGGCGCGGTGGGCCTGACGCTGGCCGCCGACCACCCCGAGCGGCTGACCCGGCTGGCCGTGGTGTGCTCCTCGGCGCACTTCGGCGGCTCGGACACCTGGCGGGAGCGGGCCGCGCTGGTCCGCAAGGACGGTACGGAGGCGATGGCGGCCAGCCGGCCCGGCACCTGGTTCGCGCCCGAGCTCGGCGGCAGGCCGCGCGGCCAGGCGCTGATCAAGGACCTGCTGGACACCGACCCGGCCGGCTACGCCGCCTGCTGCGAGGCGCTGGCCTCGTACGACATCCGGGACCGGCTCGCCGACATCACCGTGCCCACGCTGGTCGTCGCCGGCCGCGAGGACCCGGCGACGCCGCCCGCGCACGCCCGCGAGATCGCCGACGGCATCCCCGGCGCGAGCCTCACCGAGGTCGCGGACGCCCACCACCTCGCGGGCGTGGACCGCCCGGGCCCGGTCTGCGCCGCGCTGGCCGCGCACTTCACGACCGGCCCGGAGGCGGGCGCCGAAGCGGCCGCGGCGCCGTCCGACGACGCGGGCCGCCGCGCCGCCGGCATGGCCGTCCGCCGCGCCGTCCTGAGCGACGCCCACGTGGACCGCGCCGAGGCCAGGAAGACCGCCTTCACCTCCCGCTTCCAGGACTTCATCACCCGCTACGCCTGGGGCGAGATCTGGACCGGCGACACTCTGGACCGCCGCACCCGCAGCTGCATCACACTGACCGCGCTGGTCGCCCACGGCCACCACGCCGAACTGGCCATGCACGTAAAGGCCGCGGTACGCAACGGCCTCACCCCCGACGAGATCGGCGAGGTCCTCCTCCAGAGCGCCGTCTACTGCGGCGTCCCGGCCGCCAACGCCGCCTTCGGCATCGCCCAGGAGGCGCTCGCCGAACTGGAGTGACCCGCGCGGCGGGAGGGGTGATGTCCCCGGTCCGGAATGATCTGTTGCGCGTTTCACGTTGTTGCCATGCGTGCATCACACCGGTGCGGCAGAGTGGTCGCCGCACCGGTCGATCATCGACGAGCGCTGGGGGCAGCAGGCATGACGGACATCGGCAGACGGCGGCTGTTGGCGGCCGGCGGCGGCATCGCGCTCACCGGCGCACTGGCGGCATGCGGCTCCAATACCGGCCGGGGCGGCGGGAGTTCGGGACCGGCGCTGAGCCAGTGGTACCACCAGTACGGCGAGGCCGGCACCGAGCAGGCCGTGCAGCGGTACGCCGCCGCGTACGACAGGGCGAAGGTCACCGTCCAGTGGCGCCCCGGCGACTACGACCGGCAGACCGCCGCCGCCCTGCTGACCGACTCGGGCCCTGACGTCTTCGAGGTCAACGGGCCGACGCTGGACCAGATCCGCGGCGGCCAGGTCGCCGATCTGACGTCCGCGGTCGAGCCCGTCAAGGACGACTTCAACCAGGCGGTCCTCGCGCCGAAGATCTGGCAGGACAAGATCTGGTCGATCCCCCAGGTCATCGACATGCAGCTGCTCTTCTACCGCAAGAGCATGCTGGTGCAGGCCGGGGTGAAACCGCCCCGCACCCTCGACGAACTGGTCGACGCGGCACGGGAGTTGACTGCCAAGGGCAGGAAGGACAAGGTCAAGGGGCTGTTCCTGGGGAACGACGGGGGCGCGGGCGCGCTCGGCGGCACCCCGCTGCACGCCGCCGGGCTCTCCATCGTCACCGACGACGGCAAGGTCGGCTTCGACGACCCGGCAGCCGCCCGCACGCTCGGGAAGCTCCACGAGCTGTACGCGGACAAGTCCCTGCTGCTCGGCGCGCCCGCCGACTGGTCCGACCCGGCCGCGTTCACGCAGGGGCTGACCGCGATGCAGTGGTCGGGGCTGTGGGCACTGCCGCAGGTGAAGAAGGCGCTGGGGAGCGACTTCGGGGTGCTGCCGTTCCCGAAGGACGGCTCCGGCGGCAAGGACGCCGTGCCGGTCGGCGCGTACGGCTCGGCGGTCAGCGCGCGCAGCAAGCACAAGAAGGAGGCGGTGGCCTTCGCGAAGTGGCTGTGGATCGACCGCACGGACTACCAGCGCGACTTCGCGCTCTCCTACGGCTTCCACATCCCGGCCCGGATCTCCCTGGCGAAGAAGGCGAAGGAGCTGCGCTCGGGCGCGGCCGCCGACGCCGTCACGTACGCCACCGACCTCGGGTACGCCGAGCCGCTGCTGTGGACCACCGCCGCCAAGACCGCCTACCAGGACGCGGTGAGCCGCATCATCAAGGACGGCGCGAACCCGGAGTCGGAGCTGAAGTCGGTCGTGCGGAAGACCCAGGCGGAACTCCAGCGGGTCAAGAAGAAGTGATCCGCAGGCTGCTGGGGCCCCAGAACCGCAATCTGTGGTTCTGGGTGTTCGTCGGTCCGTTCGCGGTCGGGCTGGCCCTGTTCACGTACGTACCGCTGCTGTGGAGTGTCTGGCTCAGCTTCTTCGACGCGCACAACACCGTGACGCCGACGAAGTTCGTCGGGCTGGACAACTATGTGTCGATGCTGGGCGACGACGCGTTCCTCCGCAGCCTGGGCACGTTCCTGCTGTTCTCGGTGTTCATCGTGCCGGCGACGTATGCGCTCTCGCTCGGGCTGGCGCTGATGGTCAACAGGGTGCGGGTGGCGCAGGCGTTCTTCCGGTCGGTCTTCTTCCTGCCCACCGCGTGCAGTTACGTGGTCGCCTCGCTGGTGTGGAAGCTGTCGGTGTTCAACGGCGTGCGGTTCGGGCTGGCCAACACGGTGCTGGGGTGGTTCGGCGCGGACCAGACGGCGTGGCTGTCGACGACGCATCCGCCCTGGTACTGGCTGGTGATCGTGACCGTACGGCTGTGGCTGCAGGCCGGCTTCTACATGATCCTCTTCCTGGCCGGGCTGCAGCGGATCTCGCCGCGGCTGTACGAGGCGGCCGCGGTGGACGGCGCGAAGCCCGGCTGGCAGACCTTCCGGCACATCACCTTCCCGCAGCTGCGGGCCACCTCCGTGGCGGTGGTGCTGCTGCTCGTCATCAACGCCTTCCAGGCGTTCGACGAGTTCTACAACCTGCTCTCCGACGCCCGCGGCTATCCGCCCTACGCCCGGCCGCC
The DNA here is from genome assembly GCF_055567935.1 of Streptomyces sp. NPDC026301. Lineage (NCBI taxonomy): Bacteria > Bacillati > Actinomycetota > Actinomycetes > Kitasatosporales > Streptomycetaceae > Streptomyces > Streptomyces sp. NPDC026301. The sequence goes on from NZ_JBVHPN010000013.1 coordinate 178,568, forward strand.
GCTGGTCTACCTGTACTACATCGCGCTCGGCCGGGAGCAGAATCTCGGGCTCGGCAGCGCGGGCGCGGTGATCCTCGCGCTGATCATCGCGGTGGCGACCATCGTCCAGGCCCGCTGGTTCGGGCTGGGCCGCAAGGAGGACTGACCGGTGGACCAGGCACTCATCCGGGCGGGCCGGGCCCTGCGGCTGGTCCTGCTGATCGTCCTCGCGCTGCTCTTCCTGATCCCGTTCTACCTGCTGCTGCGCAACGGGCTGGCGACCGAGGCGGACATCACCGCGCCGGACTGGACGTTCTTCCCGCGCTCGCTGCGGTGGGGCAACCTGGCCGAGCTGTTCGCGGACCCGAATCTGCCGATGGCGCGGGCGCTGCTGAACTCCACGGTGATCGCGGTGGCCACGACGCTGGGCACGCTGCTGCTGGCCTCGCTGGCCGGTTACGGCCTGGCCCGCATCCCGTACCGGCACGCGAACGCGGTCTTCTACGTGATCCTCGGCACGCTCATGGTCCCGGCCGCGGTCACCTTCGTACCCAGCTTCGTACTGGTCTCCTCCCTCGGCTGGATCTCGACCCTGCGCGGGCTGATCATCCCCACCCTTTTCTCCGCTTTCGCGTGCTTCATCTTCCGGCAGTACTTCCTCGGCTTCCCGCGGGAGCTGGAGGACGCGGCGCGGGTGGACGGGCTGGGGTACTGGCGGACGTACTGGCGGGTGGTGGTGCCGAACTCCCGGCCGGTGTTCGCGGCGGTCGGCACGATCGTCTTCATCGGCGCGTGGAACGCCTTCCTGTGGCCGCTGGTGATCGGCCAGGACCGCGAGGCGTGGACGGTGCAGGTGGCGCTGTCGACGTTCACCACCGCGCAGAACGTCAATCTGCACGAGCTGTTCATCGCGGCCGCGGTCTCCATCGCGCCGCTGATCCTGGTCTTCTTCCTGCTGCAGCGGTACATCGTCGCCGGGGTGGAGCGGACAGGCATCGACGATTGATGTACGGTGCCAACATGATGGCGCGACCGACCTCCCGTGAGCAGGAGCCGCAGTTCTGCGGCCCCCGCGGTGAGTGCGCGCCCCGCGGTCTCAGCTTCCTGAGCCGCCGTGGCCGAGTGGGTTCGCCCCCGGCCGCCTGTTCCTCGCGCCGCTGAGCCTGCCCGCTCCCGGCGCCTTCTCCCTCCCCCCCCTTTTCCGTTTTCCCCTTTTTGCGGGCTTCCGCACGTTCCGCAGCCTTTGGTCTCTCCAGGAGGATCAGATGACGGCCATCGCCGTACCCACCGCCCCTGCCCTGCGCGACCACCGCATCCCCGCCGACGGCCTCTACGAAGGCGTACGCGTCCTGAACCGGCTCCCCGAGGGCTGGGAGACCCAGCCGTACGAGCGCTTCGAGGTCGTGCCGCAGGGCCGCACCATCGGCGCCGAGATCCGCGGCGTCGACCTGTCCCGGCCGCTGGACGACGCGCTGCGCGCCGAGCTGAACCGGGCGCTGCTGGAGTGGAAGGTGCTCTTCTTCCGCGGCGCGCACCTGACCTCCGCCGCGCAGGCCGACTTCGCCCGCAACTGGGGCGCGCTGGAGACCAATCCGCTGCTGGCGCGCGGGGACAGCGAGGAGGTGGTGCGGTTCGACAAGAAGGACCCCACGGCGCCCACCTTCGAGAACGTCTGGCACACGGACGTGACCTTCCGGGAGCGGCCGGCGCTGGGCGCGGTGCTCCAGCTGCGCGAGGTGCCGCCGTTCGGCGGGGACACGATGTGGGCCGACATGGCGGCCGCGTACGACAACCTGCCGCAGGAGGTGAAGGACCGTATCGACGGCGCCCGCGCCGTGCACGACTTCATCCCCGGCTTCTCTCGCTTCTACCCGGCCGAGCGACTCGTCCCGCTCCAGGAGCAGTTCCCGCCGGTCGAGCACCCGGTGGTGCGCCGCCACCCGGAGACCGGCCGCAAGATGCTGTTCGTCAACACCTCCTTCACCACCCGCATCGTGGGCTGGGACCGCGCGGAGAGCGACCGGATGCTGCGGCTGCTGTTCCAGCAGGCCCATGTGCCGGAGTACCAGGTGCGGTTCCGCTGGCAGGCGGGCGACGTGGCGTTCTGGGACAACCGGGCGACGCAGCACTACGCGGTGGCCGACTACGCCCCGCACGGGCGGGTCGCCGAGCGGGTCGCGATCGCGGGCGACCGCCCGGAGTAGCCCGTCAGGTCGTACCCGGCGGCGCCCGCGTCCTCCGCGGCGCCGCCGCCCCGTATGAGGGCCGCGCCCAGCGGAGTGAGGGTGTGCAGGACCGCGTTGCCCTGGCGCAGCGTGACCAGCAGCCCGGCCTCCCGCAGCACGGTCGCGTGCTGGCTCGCGGAGGCGAGCGACACCTCGGCGCGCCGGGCCAGTTCGCTGGTGGTGCAGCCGCCGCCGATGCCCCGCAGGATCGCGGAGCGGGTGCGGCCGACGAGCTTGCCGAGCGAACGGCCGGGCGCCGCGGGGGCCGTGGGCCGCGGTGCCTGGTGCTCGACGGGGTAGACCAGGACGGGCGTGAGCTCCGGGTCGTACAGGGTGACCGGGGTGCGGCGGCAGAAGAACGACGGGACCAGCAGCAGCCCGCGCCCGTCCAGGCGCAGGTCGCGGTCGACCGGGTAGTCGGCCTCCAGGACGGGCGGCCGCCAGCGCATCATGGGCGGCAGCGAGCCGAGCAGCCGGTCGGCGCCGCCGTCCAGCAGGGCCCGGCCGCGGGTCGCCCGGTCCGCCTCGATACGGGCCTGGAGGTGCGGCCAGTACGGTGCGATGGCCGCGTCGTGGTAGTGCCGCAGGACGCCGGCCAGCCGGTGCAGCGGCCGGGTGTCGCCCTGGGCGAGGTCGCGCAGCCACGGCTGGGGCGGGCGGCCCTCGGTCAGCCGGGTGAGGTCCCGGTGCAATCGCGGGGCCGGAGTCGCCTTCAGCGCGGCGAGTGCGTCATCGATTCCCAGCAGTCCCTCGGGGGGCGTCAGGAAATCGGGAAAATATCCCTTGGTAGGGATGAGCGGGGCGAGATAACGTGTTTCACCATTCAACCGGGAGCGGGTTTCCGTACGCCATTCGTTCAGCGTCGTACCACCCTGCCGGTCGCGAAGTCGGTGGAAACTTAAAACGGTCTCCCAGAGCACATCAGGGCGTGCGGCGATCCGCACGCGGGCCAGATCCGGTCCACTGAAATGGACGCGCAGCACCGAAACCCCACCATCGCCATTCGTTGTCGGCCCCCGAGCCCCGAGTATGCACTCGGCCACGTGGGGTCACCACGCCCTTTTGGCCAGTCTTGAAAAGGGTCGCGTCGGGAGCGAACTCCCGGAATGCTGTTGCTCAATTCGGTGGCGATACGGATGGCACGGATTGCTCGGACCCGTGGGGGGTGACGAGTCATCACCGGCCGTCCCGCTACCCACCGAAGGCCGCCGCCCGGGCCGAGCTGGCGGCGGCAGCTCCCGAGGGGGGAGTCCGGAAAAGGCGAGGGCGGCACCTCCGCACAGGTGCCGCCCTCGTTTCGCGGAACCGGAGCCACCTACCAGGGTGAGGGTCGGGTACACCAGCTGATGGCTCCGGTCGTACTGCAGGCCGCCGGAGCGGCCGTTGGGACGCCTGTCTGCCGGCGCCCGACGCCGACAGACAGGCGGGTTCGCGGGGTCAGCGGCTGTCGCTGCCCTTGGACTCCGCCGCCGCGCGGCCCGCCTCCAGGCGCGCCACGGGGATGCGGAACGGCGAGCAGGACACGTAGTCCAGGCCCACCTCGTGGAAGAAGTGCACCGACTCCGGGTCGCCGCCGTGCTCGCCGCACACGCCGAGCTTGAGGTCGGGGCGGGTGGCCCGCCCGGCCTCCGCGGCGTTCCGTACGAGCGAGCCCACGCCGTCCTTGTCGATCGTCTCGAACGGGCTGACGCCGAAGATGCCCTTCTCCAGGTACGCGGTGAAGAAGCTGGCCTCCACGTCGTCCCGGGAGAAGCCCCACACGGTCTGCGTGAGGTCGTTCGTACCGAAGGAGAAGAAGTCGGCGGACTCGGCGATCTGCCCGGCCGTGAGGGCGGCACGGGGCAGCTCGATCATCGTGCCGAGGGTGAGCCCCAGATCCACACCGTGGGCGCGCTCGACCTCGGCGATGACCTGCTCGGCCTCCTCGCGGACGATCTCCAGCTCCTGGACGGTGCCGACCAGCGGGATCATGATCTCCGCACGCGGGTCGCCCTTGGCGGCCCGGCGCGCGGCCGCGGCCTCCGCGATCGCCCGTACCTGCATGGCGAACAGGCCGGGGATGACCAGGCCGAGGCGGACGCCGCGCAGGCCCAGCATCGGGTTCTGCTCGTGCAGCCGGTGCACGGCCTGGAGCAGGCGCAGATCGTTCTCGTTGGAGTCCTTGCGGGACTCGGCGAGCGCGACGCGCACCGACAGCTCGGTGATGTCAGGCAGGAACTCGTGCAGCGGCGGGTCCAGCAGCCGCACCGTCACCGGCAGCCCGTCCATCGACTCGAAGAGCTCGACGAAGTCGCCCTTCTGGAGCGGCAGCAGCTCCGAGAGCGCGGCCTCGCGCTCCTCACCGGTGTCGGCGAGGATCAGCCGCTCGACCATCTCGCGCCGCTCACCGAGGAACATGTGCTCGGTGCGGCACAGGCCGATGCCCTGCGCGCCGAACCGGCGGGCGCGCGCCGCGTCCTCGGCGTTGTCGGCGTTGGCGCGTACCCGCAGCCGGCGCACCCGGTCCGCGTACGCCATGACCCGGTGCACGGCCTTGACCAGCTCGTCGGCGTCGTCGGCGCCCGCGTGCATGCGGCCCTCGAAGTACTCGACGACCGGGGACGGGACGACCGGCACCTCACCGAGGTAGACCTTGCCGGTCGAGCCGTCGATGGAGACGACGTCGCCCTCCTCGATGACCACGCCGCCGGGCGCGGTCAGGCAGCGCCGCTTGGTGTCGACCTCCAGCTCCTCGGCGCCGCAGACACAGGTCTTGCCCATGCCGCGGGCGACGACGGCGGCGTGCGAGGTCTTGCCGCCGCGCGAGGTGAGGATGCCCTCGGCGGAGATCATGCCGTTGAGGTCGTCGGGGTTGGTCTCGCGGCGGATCAGGATGACCTTCTCGCCCGAACGCGACCACTTCACGGCGGTGTACGAGTCGAAGACGGCCTTGCCGACGGCCGCGCCCGGCGAGGCGGCGATGCCGCGGCCCAGCAGCTCGGCCCTCCCACCCTTTGGACGCAGCGCCTTCTCGTCGAAGCGGGGGAACATCAGCTGCGCGAGCTGCGCGCCGTTGACCCGCTGCAGCGCCTCGGCCTCGTCGATCAGGCCCTGGTCGACGAGCTGCGTGGCGATGCGGAAGGCCGCGCCCGCGGTGCGCTTGCCGACGCGGGTCTGCAGCATCCACAGCTTGCCGCGCTCGATGGTGAACTCGATGTCGCACAGGTCCTTGTAGTGCGTCTCGAGCGTCTCCATGATCTGCATCAGCTGGTCGTACGACGTCTTGTCGATCGACTCCAGGTCCGCGAGCGGGACCGTGTTGCGGATGCCGGCCACGACGTCCTCGCCCTGCGCGTTCTGCAGGTAGTCGCCGTACACGCCCTGGTGGCCGCTGGCCGGGTCGCGGGTGAAGGCGACGCCGGTACCGGAGTCCGGGCCGAGGTTGCCGAAGACCATCGAGCAGACGTTGACCGCCGTGCCGAGGTCGCCGGGGATGCGCTCCTGGCGCCGGTACAGCTTCGCCCGGTCGGTGTTCCACGAGTCGAAGACCGCGCGCACCGCGAGGTCCATCTGCTCGCGCGGGTCCTGCGGGAAGTCCCGCTTCGTCTCGGTGGAGACGATCTCCTTGAACTGCCCGACCAGTTTCTTCATGTCGGCCGCGTCCAGCTCGACGTCAACCTTCACGCCCTTGGCCTTCTTGGCGTCCTCCAGCGCCTCTTCGAAGAGGTCGCCGTCCACGCCGAGCACGGTCTTGCCGAACATCTGGATGAGGCGGCGGTACGAGTCCCACGCGAAGCGCTCGGAACCGGCCTGCTGCGCGAGGCCGTTCACCGACTCGTCCGAGAGCCCGATGTTCAGCACGGTGTCCATCATGCCGGGCATGGAGAACTTCGCACCGGAACGCACCGATACGAGCAGCGGGTTGTCCGCCTGCCCGAGCTTCTTGCCCATCTGGCGCTCAAGGGCGTCCAGATGCGCGGAGACCTCGGCACGCAGTGCCGCCGGTTCCTCGCCGCTCTCCAGGTACTCCTTGCACGCCTCGGTCGTGATGGTGAAACCGGGCGGGACGGGAAGTCCCAGATTGGTCATCTCGGCGAGGTTCGCACCTTTCCCGCCGAGCAGATCCTTCAGGTCCTTGTTGCCCTCGGTGAAGTCGTAGACGAACTTCACCGCGTCGGCGGACGGGGATACGTGGGGATCTTGTGTTTCCGACACGGGACTGACTCCTCGCGGACGGGCTGCCCTGACGGCCAGGAACATACCCAGATCGAAGGCGCATGGGTACGTCCACTCGGTCGACATACGCCCGTAACCCGGCGTCAGCCAACAGATCGAAAGTTGCCGGTCCTGGCTGTATGCATACACCTTCTGAAGGCATGACTCCGGAAGGTATCGATGATCATGGCTGATTCTGTACGGAGCGCGACGGTTGCCTTGATCATCTGAACTCAATCACGATGGCACCCAGTGCCAGCTTTGGAGACATAGAAACCTGATGAATCGCTCATCTGAGCGCGACCCTTATCAAGGGTGGCGAGAATCACGCGCTCCGAGGCCCGCCGATCCCACCATCCGGACCCGTCCGCGGACACGAAACGCCGCTGTCATCCCGCCGCCGCCACCCGCTCCAGGAAGGCGTCCACGAGCGCGTACGCCCGCTCCCGCGCCTCGGGAAGCGCCGCCCGCACCTCCTTGACCAGCGCGTCGGGGTCGGCCCCGAGCGCCTCCGCGATGCCCTCGTCGTCCCCGTCGAACCAGGCCCGCAGCACCTCGGGCGTCAGCTCCGGATGGAACTGCACGCCCAGCGACCGCCCGCAGGCGAACGCCTGCGACGCGACCTCATTGCGCGCGAGCTCGCGGAGCGGCAGACCGGCCTGCGGGGTGACCTCCGGGAGCAGCCACCGGTCGCCGTGGAACTGGAACCACGGCCCCGGCCCCACCAGTCCCGGCTCGTCCGCCTCGACCTCCGTCCAGCCGAGCTCGAAGCGCGGGGCGCGCTCAATTGAGCCCCCGAGCGAGGCGGCCAGCAGCTGCCCGCCGAAGCAGATGCCGAGCACGGGTATGCCCAGCCGCTGCGCGTCCCGCAGCAGGTCGAGCTCCGCCCGTATCCACTCGTTCATGCGGTTCACCGACCAGGGCGCGCCGAGCGACAGGATCAGGTCATATTCGGCGGCCGCCGGGAATCGGGGCTCGACGTCCGGAGTCGCGTACCGCTCGGCGGGGACCACGAGCAGCTCGTCGAGCACGTATCCGCGCTGCGCCAGCCGGTCGCCGACGTGGCCGGCGGCGGAGAGGTGGTCGTGGGCGATGACCAGGGCGCGCTGCGTCATGGGGACCTCGTTCGATGCGTTCGGTGCGTACGGGCATATCGTTTGGGATCAAATTTACTGGCGCCCACGAGTGCGCCGCACCCCTTGAGCCGCCCGGCCCTCCGACTTATCGTTTGACCTCAAACAACAATGCTCCGGAGGCCGCCGTATGACATCCCCCCGCATGCTGCTCGTGCTCAGCGAGAACTGGACCATGACCGGCGGCCGCTGTGACCTCGAAGCGCTCGTCCGCTGGGCCCGCGAGGCGGAGGACGCCGGCTTCGACTCCGTCATGCTCAGCGAGCACCTCGTCCTCGGCCCCGACTCGGGCGCGCTCGGCGTGATGCCCAACCCCCGCGAGTACGCGCTCCCCGGGAACCAGGACCCACGCACCCCCTGGCCCAACTCCCTCGTCCTGCTGAGCGCGATCGCGGCCGTGACCGAACGCCTGCGGCTGGTCGCCGGCGCGATCCTCGCCCCGCTCCGCCACCCCCTCGTCCTCGCCAAGGAGCTGGCCACCCTGGACCTGCTCAGCAAGGGCCGGCTGGTCGTCCTGCCGACGGTGAGCTGGAGCCGCGACGAGTACGCGGCGCTGGACGTCCCCTTCGCCCGGCGCGGCAAGCTGCTCGACGAGCACCTGGCCGCCTGGGATCAGTTGTGGCAGCCCTCCCCCGCGTCCTTCGAAGGCGATCACTACCGCTTCGAGGACGTCTACCTGGAGCCCAAGCCGTACCGGCCCGGCGGCCCGGAACTGTGGTTCGGCGGCGGCTCACTGCACGGCCCGCTGCTGCGCCGCCTGGTCCGGTACGGCCACGGCTTCAACCCGCTGGGCCGGCCGGCCCCCGAGGAGCTGGAGAAGCTGCGGGCGGCGATGGCGGAGGCCGGCCGCTCGATGGACGAGCTGGAGATGATCGGCGGTACGCGGGCGGTCTTCCCCGGCCCGGACGCGGTGGCCGACCTGGGCCGCGCGCTGGAGAGCGTGCCGGAGCAGATGGCGCAGGGCTTCGGTACGTTCTGCATCAAACCGTCGCAGTTCACCGACGACCCGCAGGACGTCGGCCGCTTCTGCCGCGAGGTGATGCGGCGGGTGGAGCGGCTGACGTCCTGAGGTCAGGCGATACGGGGGCACCTGCGCGGCACGTGGTGTGGCGCAGGTGCGGTGTGTGGTGTGGCGCAGGTGCGGTGTGCGGATCCGGAAACGGCTCTCAGTGGCCGCGAGCGATCCACTCCTCCAGGTGCGGTGCCTCGTCCCCGATGGTGGTGCCGTCACCGTGGCCGGTGAACACCTTCGTCTGCGGCGGCAGGCCGAGCAGCCGTTCCTTGATGGACTCGACGATGGTCGGGAAGTGCGAGAACGACCGCCCGGTCGCGCCGGGCCCGCCCGCGAACAGGGTGTCCCCGGTGAACACGGCCTCCAGCGCAGGCGCGTACAGGCACACCGCGCCGGGCGCGTGCCCCGGCGTGTGCAGCACGGTCAGCTCCGTACCGGCCACCGTGAAGACCTGCCCGTCCCCCAGCTCACCGTCCGGCAGCCGCTCGGGGTGCGTCAGCTTCCACAGCGGCCAGTCGTCCGGGTGCAGCAGGACCGGCGCTGCGGCCCGGTCCGCGAGTTCCGGCGCGGCGTCGATGTGGTCGTTGTGCGCGTGCGTGGAAATGATCGCCAGCAGCCGACGGTCCCCGACGGCTTGCAGGATGGCCTCGGCGTCGTGCGCAGCATCGATGACGACTGCTTCGTTGTCATCACCGATGATCCATACGTTGTTGTCGACGTCCCACGTCCCGCCATCAAGGGAGAACGTCCCGGAGGTGACGAGCTGCTCGATGCGTGCCGCCATCACAGCACCACCACCGAACGGAGAACGTCGCCCTCATGCATCCGCGCGAACGCCTTCTCCACATCCTCGATCCCGATCGTCTCCGTCACAAACGCACCCAGGTCAATCCGCCCCTGCTGATGCAAGTCGACCAGCATCGGGAAGTCACGGGAGGGCAGACAGTCCCCGTACCAGGACGACTTCAACGCCCCACCCCGCCCGAACACATCCAGCAACGGCAACTCCAACGTCATCTCCGGCGTCGGCACCCCCACCAACACGACAGTCCCGGCCAGGTCACGGGCGTAGAACGCCTGCTTGTACGTCTCCGGACGCCCCACCGCCTCGATGACCACATCCGCGCCGAAGCCGCCGGTCAGCTCACGGATCGCCTCCACCGGGTCCACGGTCTTGGAATTCACCGTGTGCGTGGCACCGATCGTCTTGGCGGTCGCCAGCTTCCGGTCGTCGATATCCACCGCAATGATCTTCGCAGCACCCGCCAACCGAGCACCCGCAATCGCCGCATCACCCACGCCACCACAGCCGATCACCGCAACCGAGTCACCCCGGCCCACATTGCCGGTGTTGATCGCCGCACCGATCCCGGCCATCACGCCACAGCCCAGCAACCCGGCCACGGCGGGCGAGACGCTGGGGTCGACCTTGGTGCACTGCCCCGCCGCCACCAGCGTCTTCTCCGCGAACGCGCCAATGCCCAGCGCCGGCGACAGCTCCGTACCATCCGTCAGCGTCATCTTCTGCCGCGCATTGTGCGTATCGAAGCAGTACTGCGGACGCCCTCGCAGACACGCCCGACACTGCCCGCACACCGCACGCCAATTCAGAATGACGAAGTCGCCCGGGACGACGTCCGTGACGCCCTCACCCACCGACTCCACGACACCGGCGGCCTCGTGTCCCAGCAGGAACGGGAACTCATCATTGATCCCGCCCTGCTTGTAATGCAGGTCCGTATGGCACACACCGCACGCCTGGATCTGCACGACCGCCTCACCCGGACCGGGGTCCGGGATCACGATCGTCTCCACCCGTACCGGCTCGTTCTTCCCCGGTGCGATGACTCCGCGTACTTCCTGCGCCATGGGAGCAGCCTTTCGCCATGTCAGTTCGTGGGACGGGACTCCTGTCCTGCCCGCCCCCGGGTCCACCCTCGCGCTCGCGCGGGTACCGCGTCCAACATCCAGTTCTGATCACATTCATCGCTGGTCGTGCTCAATGGACGCCAGCAGTGCCTGGGCCGCGGGCGAGAGCCGGCCGCTGCGGGGCACGGCGATGCCGACGTTCCACACGGTGTCGGCGGCGAGCGGTACCGCGGCGAGCCCGCGCGCCTGATCCTTGTGCGTGACCGGGCGGGGCACCACCGCGACGCCCATCCCCCGCGCGACCAGGTCGAGGAGCGTGTACACGTCGTTGACCTCCATCGCCACCGTGCGGCGCGTGCCCGCGGCGGCGAACAGCGCGTCGGCGGCCCGCCGGGCGCCCCAGTCGCGGTGCAGGTCGACGAAGACCTCGCCGGCGAGCGCCTGCGGGGGCAGCGGTTCGCCGCCGTACGCCGCGAGCGGCTCGCCGCTGAAGACGAGCGGGTGGTCCGGGCGGCACAGCAGCATCATCGGCTCGGTCGCCACGGGGCGGATGCGCACGCCCTCCTCGTGCCCGTCGTACACGACGAACGCCAGGTCCAGGGCGCCGCGGCGGACCTCCCCGAGCAGGTGCGCCGAGCCGGACTGGACCATGTGGACCTCGATGCCGGGGTGGCGGCCGCGCAGGTCGGCCAGGAGCGAGACCGGGTCGACGATGCCCATGCACTGCTCGGTGCCGACGGCGAGGGTGCCGGTGAACAGGCCGCGTACGGCCGCGACCGCCTCCCGCGCCGCGGCGGCGCCGGCCAGCGTGCGGCGCGCCTCCACGAGGAAGGCCCGGCCTGCGGCGGTGAGCTGGACGCGGCGGGTGGTGCGGGCGAAGAGATCGGCGCCGAGTTCGCGTTCCAGCGCTCGTACGGAGGCGGACAGGCCGGACTGGGCGATGTGCAGCCGTTCAGCGGCGCGCGTGAAGTGCTGCTCCTCGGAGACGGCGACGAAGTGTTCCAGGTGCCTGAGTTCCACGATTAAGCACTGTAGATGCTGGGACCGGGGAGCGATACGGGTCGCGCTCGCCGCAGCGTACGGCACTGCGCGCGGGACCAAAATCCCCCCGCCGCCCTCTTGCGCCGCCCCCACTTCCGCACTTTAAGTTTGACCCCAAACGACCAGCCGCCGTACCCACCGTCCGTCCTTAAGGGGCTGCAGTGCCCGAACCCGCCGACTTCCCCACCGACCTCGTCCGCCCAACTGATCTCTCCCTCCCCACCGACCTCCCCACCGACCTCCCCGCCGACCTCGTCCTGCTCAACGGCCAGGTGCTCACCCTCGACGCCGCGTTCCGTACGGCCGAGGCGGTCGCCGTGCGCGGCGGTCGCATCGCCGCCACCGGGACCACCGCCGAACTGCGCCCGCTCATCGGCCCGCGTACCGAGGTCGTCGACCTCGCCGGCGGCACCGTCCTGCCCGGCATCAACGACTCGCACCTCCACGGCTGCGCGTTCGGCGCCACCCGCCCGCCGCTCGCCGTCGACGTCTCGACCCCCGCCGTGTCCTCGATCGCGGACATCCGCGCGGCCGTACGCGCCCAGGCGGACCGGCAGCCGCCCGGGACCTGGATCTTCGGCAACGGCTGGGACATCGGCTACCTCGCCGAGTGCCGCAGGGACGGCGCCCGCACGCCCACCCGCTGGGACCTGGACGAGGTCTCCCCCGACCACCCGGTCCTGCTGTACGAGTTCTCCGGGCACACCGCCTGGCTCAACTCCCGCGCCCTGGAGGCGGCGGGTATCACCGAGGACACCGCCGTACCGCCGGGCGGTGTCGTCGAGCGGCGCGCCGACGGCGCCCTCACCGGCATCCTCCGCGAGAGCGCCCAGGAACTGGTCAACACCGTCATCCCGCCCATGACCGAGGCCGCGCGCGAGGCCGCGATCCGGGCCGCGATCGACGTCTGCCACGCCGAAGGCATCACCAGCTTCACCGAGCCGGGGCTCGGGCCCGGCGGCAAGAGCCTCTTCCTCGGCTCCGCCGACACCGCCACGCTGAAGGTGTACGCGCGGATGGCGCGCGAGGGCCAACTCCGGGCACGCGTCAACGTCCTGCTCCTGCCCCTCGAAATGGGCGGCGCGGCGGCCGACCTCCCCGACCGCCTGGCTGCCCTCGAGGGGCTCTGCGATGGCGCCGACCCGCGGCTCCTCTCCGTCCTCGGCGTCAAGCTCTTCGCCGACGGGGTACCGCCCAGCCGTACGGCCTGGATGTCCGAGGAGTACGCGAACGGCGGCGGCCGCGGCAGCCTCTGCCTGCACGGCCACACCGACACCCAGCGCGTCGAGGAACTCACGGCCATCGTCCGCCAGGCCCACGTCAGAGGCCACCAACTCGGCGTCCACATCACCGGCGACGCCGGCATCGACGCGGTCGTGGAGGCCTTCGTGGCCGCCCAACTCGCCCACCCGCGCCCGGACGCCCGCCACTACATCATCCACGGCGACTTCGCCTCGCCCCGCGCGCTGGCCACCTTGGCGAAGCACGGCTGGGGCGCGAACATGAACCCCGGCGTCAAGGACGCCATCGCCGACCTGATGGACGACGTCGTCGGCCCGGAACGCTCGGCGTACCAGTGGCCCGTACGCAGCGCCGTCGACGCCGGCATCCCCGTCACCGCCAGCTCCGACGCCCCCATCACCTACCCCAATTGGCGCGCCGGCGTCTCCTCCATGCTCCTCCGCCGCTCCAAGGCCACCGGCCGCCCCAGCGGCCCCGACCAGTGCGTCGACCTCCGCACGGCCCTGCGCGCGTACACCACCCACGCCGCCCGCCAGGACTTCGCCGAGTCCTGGAAAGGCACCCTGGAACCCGGCAAAGCCGCCGACCTCTGCGTCCTGTCCGGCGACCTCCTCCACACACCCCCGGAAGACATCCCGTCCCTCCCGGTCACCATGACCGTCTTCAACGGCGAGGTGGTCCACGCCACCCACTGACCGAAGCGCAGGCGCCCATCACTCCGGCGTGAACTCATAACGCAGCTCGTACAGATGCCCGGCTTTGACCATGACGGTGACCTCGATGGGCAGGCCACTGTCGGTGTACACGGTGCGCAGCGTACGGAGGACCGGCAGACTGCCGGGGAGCTGCAGGAGCGTGTACTGCTCTTGCGTCGGCACCCGTGCGGAGACGCTGTCCACGCTGAGGCGTGGCGGATGTCCCTCGTGGGCGAGGAGAGCAGGCGTACCGCCCTTGATCTTGCGGCGCTCCATGAGGGCCGTGCCCCGCGCGAGCGCGAGCGGGTAGTACGAGGCGACCAGTTCCACGGGCTCTTCATCCACCGTGAGTACTTGCCGGCGCAGCAGCGCTCGGTCATCCGCGGCGATGTTGAGGGCGGCGCGTACGTCGGCCGGCGGCACGGCCTCCGAGACGTCGAGCAGCTCGCTCCGCGCCCGTATTCCCGGCTTCGGCGCATCGGCCACCCAGGGGTACGGCTCTCCAGGGGCCGCCGGTGCCATGTAAGCGGCAGGCCGTACCGTGTGCTGCCGATGCGTACGGACGGAGACAGCGGCACCGGCCCGGCCGACGACCAGGCCCTCATCCTTCAGCAGACCGACGGCCTTCTGCACGGTGGCGTTCGACGCGCTGAACCGTTCCTTGAGTTGCGCCGTGGACGGCAGTGATGACCCCGGCGCCAGGTCGCCGCTCATGATCTCGTCACGCAGGTCGGCGGCGATGCGTTCGTGAAGCGACCGTCGGTCGCAGTCGTCGGGCAGTGGCTTGGGCACGGTCATCCGATCCCGATCTCGTAGCGCAGCCGGGCGCTCCGCGCCCGCATGACCATCACGTCGGCCTGGATGGGGCGGTCGGTACTGTCCACTGTGAGGCGGACCAGTTGCAGTACCGGCTCGTCCGGTGGGAGCTGCAGGGCCTCGCGCTCCGCCCGGTCCGGCATCCGGGCGAGCACGTCCTCACGGACCCGGGCGCCGACGTGACCGAGGTCGGCGAGCAACCGCACCGCGCCGCCGCGGATCTTCGCGGTACCGGCGAGCCCAGTCCCACGGGCGATCTCCGCCGGGTAGTACGTGTCCGTCAACTCACATGGCTGGTCGTCGAGAAGCATCACGCGACGGCGCACGACAACCGGTTCGCCGACGGCCACGCCGAGCAGTTCCGCCACCTCCGCCGGCGCGGGAACTTCACCGGCGTGGACGACCCGCTGCGTCCCCCGCCCCCCTTTGGCCGCGGCCTCCCACGCCCCGCCGCGCCCCCATCCCCGTAGGGCTTTACAGATGTTGTTTGATCCCAAACAATATTCTTGCTCTTGCCGGATCTCGCCACCACCAGAGAAGGAGGCCGCGATGGGGCCCACGCTCGACAGCAGTTACGAGGACTGGGTGCATGTCGCCGGGCGGCTTGTGCCGGTGGGGCGGCATCGGATCGGGGGGCGGGAGGAGGACGGGGGCGGGGCGGTGTTCGGGGTGGTCGCGCCTCGGGACGGCTCGGTGATCGCCACCGTCGCCGATGGCGGGGAGAAGGAGGTCGATCTTGCGGTGGCGGCGGCCCGCCGGGCGTTCGACTCCGGGCCCTGGCCGCGGCTCGCCCCCGCCGACCGGGGGCGTGTCCTGCTGCGGATTGCCGATCTCGTCGAAGAGCACCGCTCCGAGGTCGCGGCGCTGATCTCGTTGGAGAACGGCAAGCCGATCGCAGAGTCGTACGGGATCGAACTGCGGGCCGTCGCCGGGACTTTCCGGTGGTACGGGCAGCTCGCCGACAAGCTGCATGATGAAGTGCCGCATACCGATCCCGGTGCGCTCGCGCTCGTCACGCGGGAGCCGGCCGGTGTGGTCGGTGCGGTCGTGCCCTGGAACTTTCCGCTCACGCTCGCCGCCTGGAAGATCGCCCCGGCGCTGGCCGCCGGCTGCACCGTCGTGCTCAAGCCCTCCGAGCTGACCCCGCTCTCCGCCCTGTACCTCGGCAGGCTCGTCGACGAGGCCATGGAGGAGGCCGGGCTGCCGGGCGGCGTGCTGAACGTCGTCGCGGGCGACGGGCCGACCGCCGGCCGCGCCCTCGGCCTGCACCCGGACGTCGACGTGCTCGCCTTCACCGGCTCCACCGCCGTCGGCCGCCACTACCTGCGCTACGCCGCCGACTCCAACCTCAAGCGGGTCTGGCTGGAGCTGGGCGGCAAGTCCCCCAACATCGTGCTGCCCGACGCCCCGGACCTGGACGCCGCCGCGGCCACCGCCGCCTGGGGCATCTTCTTCAACCAGGGCGAGATGTGCACCGCGCCGTCCCGGCTGCTCGTGCACTCCTCGGTCGCGGAGCGGGTGACGGACGCGGTGGTCGCGCGTGCCGAAGCGCTGCGGGTCGGTGATCCGTTGGATCCGGCGACCGAGATGGGCGCGCTGGCGGGCACGGCCCGGCTGGACGCCGTACGCGGGCACATCGACGCGGCCCGCGCGGCCGGCGCCCGGCTCCGTACCGGTGGCGCGCCGCTCGATCCGGCGCCCGTGCCCGGCGGTACGTACCTCCGGCCCACCGTCTTCGACCGGGTCACCCCGGACATGGCCGTGGCCCGCGAGGAGGTCTTCGGGCCGGTGCTCTCCGTGCTGACCTTCGACAGCGTCGAGGAGGCGGTGGCGCTGGCCAATGACACCGAGTACGGGCTGGCGGCGGGGCTGTGGACCGGCGATCTCAGCACCGCGCACACCGTCTCGCGCGCCCTGCGCGCCGGCACGGTCTGGGTCAACTGCTACGAGGAGGGCGACCTGACCGTGCCTTTCGGCGGCTACAAGCAGTCCGGCAACGGCCGCGACAAGTCAGCGCATGCGCTGGAGAAGTACACCGAGCTCAAGACCACTTGGATTCAGTTGTGAGCACCCGAGCGCGAGACCACTTGGATTCATTGGATTCGGTTGTGAGTATCCGCACGCACGCCGGCGTACGTCCCCGCGTACGGCCCCGCGTACGGCCGCTGATCGCTCTGCCCCAGCGGTTCTCCGCATCGACGTCCGCGCTGCGGTATGAGGCGGTGGTGACCGCGCGGGCGCTCGCCGATGCCGTGCTGCGGGCCGGTGGTGAGCCGTTCATGATGCATCCGTACGCGCCCGAGGGGCGGGTGGACGAGGCGGAGGTCGCCGGCCGGCTGGCGCGTTGTGACGGGGTGCTGCTGCCGGGTGGCGGGGACCTGACGCCGCGGCTGTACGCGGCGGCGGAGGCGGCCGTGCACGAGAGCGTGTACGACGTGGACGAGGAGCAGGACGCGTTCGACCTGGCCGTCGCCCGGTACGCGCTGGGGGCCGGGCTGCCCACGCTCGCCGTCTGCCGCGGGCTGCAGGCCGTGAACGTCGCGCTGGGCGGCACGCTGCGGCAGGACATGGGAGGCCCGGACCGGGAACACCGGCACGTCGTGCATCCCGTACGGCTGACGAGCGGGTCGGCCGTGGCCCGCGCGGCCGGTACGGAGCGGGTCGACGCGTCCTGCTTCCACCACCAGTGCGTGGACCGGCTCGGGGACGGGCTCGCGGTGACCGGCCGGGCCGCCGACGGGACGGTCGAGGCGCTGGAACTGCCGGACGGGAAGGGGTGGTTCGCCGCCGTGCAGTGGCACCCGGAGGACACCGCGGCGAAGGACCCGGCGCAGCAGGGGCTGTTCGACGCGCTGGTGGCGGCCGCCTCGTAGCGCGTTGCCCCCGTTACCCGCGCGCCCGCCGTCCGCTCCGCCGCGGGCGCGGTTCCGCGCCGTTCAGGAGATCCAGGCGGCGCTGTTCGCCGTCCGTCTCGACCCGGACGACGATCCGGCGCAGCAGGTCGGCCAGTTGGCGGGCCTCGGCGTCGCTGAGGTCGTCGGTGACGAACGCTTCCTCGGCGTTGAACTGCGGGAAGATCTCCGCCATCAGCTCCTCGCCCGCCGGGGTGAGGGAGAGCAGCGCGAGCCGGCCGTCGGTCGGGTGCCCGCTGCGCTCCATGAGGCCGCGCCCCTGGAGCGTGCGGGCGACGCCGGTGAGCGTGCCCTTGGAGATGCCGGCCTCCTCGGCGACCCGCCGGGTCTCCATCTCGCCCCAGATCCACACCACCCACAGCACCACGAACGAGGTCCAGGTCAGCTCGGCGCCGCGCAGCACCGAGTTCTCGAAGTGCTGCCGGACCGCGGCGGCGGCCCGGTAGATGTTGCCCACCGCGGCCATCTGCGCGTGCCGGATGGGCGTCTCACCGAGCTTGGCCTGTACCGCCTTCTCCGTGTCCCCGATGGAACGGTGGCCGGTCACCACGGCTTCTCCCGCATCTCCCCACACCTTCCTGCGAACCCGCCCGGACCCTTGCCGGGTGTCGTTTGTGGTCGTACGATCTGCCGCACCGCGATCCGTACGGGCTCAAACGATATCGCGGCCTCCCCAACATCGCCTGCCCAGCACCGCCTGCCCAGCTCGGCCTCCCCCGCCGCTCGCCCGTACGCCCGCGCCGCGCGCTCGTGCCCCATCATCCCCGCCCCAGGAGCCTGGCATGGCCATCGACCCACGCGCTCCCGCCGCCCGCCCGTCGGGCGCGGCACCGCCCGCGACCCCGTCGCCCCGCATCGGCGTCCCCGGCATCGTCTTCTTCATCATCGCCGCCTCGGCGCCGCTCACCGTCGCGGCCGGCGGCATCCCGCAGTCCCTCGGCGTCACCGGCGTCCTCGGCATCCCGCTGCTCTACCTGCTGATCGCGGTCCTGCTGGCGGTCTTCAGCGCGGGCTACGCGGCGATGAGCCGGCACATCACCGGCGCCGGCGCCTTTTACGCCTACGCGGCGCACGGCATCGGCCGCACCGCGGGCGTCGCCGCCGCCTTCGTCGCGCTGGTCTCCTACAACGCGATGCAGGTCGGCATCGCCGGGCTCTTCGGCGCCACCACCGCCGACTTCCTGAAGGCCCGCACCGGTCTGGACGTGCCGTGGTGGGCCCTCGTACTGGCCGCTACGGCGCTGGTCGGAGCGCTGGGCTACCGGCGGATCGACGTGGGCGCCAAGGTCCTCGCCGTGCTCATCGTCATCGAGTCCGGGACCGTGCTGGTCTTCGACATCGCGCAGTTCGGGCACGCCCCGCAGGGCGTCTCGCTGACCCCGCTCACCTGGCACGCGGCCACCGACGGCGCGCTCGGCGTCGCCCTGTGCTGCATCTTCGCCGCCTTCATGGGATTTGAATCGGCGGCGCTGTACGGCGAGGAGTGCAAGGACCCGCGACGCACGATCGGCCGCGCGACCTACACCGCCGTCGCGCTCATCGGCGTCTTCTACGCCGGCACGGCCTGGGCGATGATCAGCGGCGCCGGGGACGGGCACGCGGTGCGCTACGCCGCCGCGCACGGCCCCGAGATGATGTTCGCGCTGGGCGCGGACAGCCTCGGCCCGCTCTTCTCCGACCTGGCCCAACTCTTCCTGATCACCTCCCTGATCGCCGCACTGCTCTCCTTCCACAACGCGGTGGCACGTTACGTACGTTCCCTCGGCCGCGAAGGCGTGCTGCCGCGCGGGCTGGGCGCGCTGCACCCCCGGTACGGCTCCCCGGCGCGCGGCTCGCTCGCGCAGACCGCGGTGACGGTGGCCGTGACCGCGCTCTTCGCGCTGGCAGGCCGCGACCCGGTGGACGACGTCTTCACCTGGCTCACCAACCTCGGGGCGCTGGGCGTCATCCTGCTGCTGCTCGTCACGTCGGTGGCGGTGATCTGTTACTTCGCGCGCCGTGGCGGCAGCCGTACGGACGAGGGGCGGGGCGGCAGCCGTACGGACGAGGGCGCGTGGCAGCGGCTGATCGCCCCCGGGCTCTCGGCCGTGGCCCTCGCCGTGATCTTCTACCTCGCGCTCACCAACTTCCAGGTCCAGCTCGGCGTCGGCCCCGGCAATCCGCTCCGCTGGATCCTGCCCTGCCTGGTCCTCGTGGCCGCCGTGCTGGGCGCCGCCTGGGCCCGTTACCTGCGCGCGGCGCGCCCCGCCGCGTACGCCGCGATCGGCACCTGCGCCACGGACGACACGCCCTGATCACCGCCCCGCATCCCCCTTCGAGGAGCTGCCATGCCCGACAAGCCCCGGAAGCCCGTCTCCCGCCGCCACCTGCTCGCCGCCACCGGCGCCGCCACGCTCGCCGGCGGGACCGCCGCCGCCCTGGGAGCCGCCCCCGCCGCGTCCGCCGCGCCTCGCGTCCGCCCGCTCGACGGCCCCCGCCTCGTCCTGCTCGGTACCGCGGCGGGCCCGCCCCCGGAGGCGACGCGGCGCGGCATCGCCAGCGCGCTGGTCGTGGACGGTCGAACGTACGTGATCGACTGCGGACGGTCGGCCGTGACGCAGTACGGCCTGGCCGGCCTGAAGCTCGCCGACCTCGAGTCGATCTTCCTGACCCATCTGCACGCCGACCACATCGCCGACTACTACAACTTCTTCCTGCTCGGCGCGCAGCTCTCCAACGACGAGGACGACCTGATCACCAAGCCGGTGGACGTGTACGGGCCGGGCCCGGCCGGTGCGCTGCCGCCCGCCTTCGACAACGACGACCCGCCGGTCGTCGCGCCGCACCACCCCACCCCGGGCCTGAAGCGGCTCACCGAGAAGCAGATCGAGGCGTTCGCGTACAGCACCAACATCTTCATCCGGGACTCCGACATCGCGGATGTCCGGGACATCATCCGTACCCATGAGATCGAGCTGCCGGAGGGCACGGGCGCCCACCCGCTGGGCCCGACCGCGCCGCCCATGGAGCCGTTCGAGGTGAGGGACGACGGGACGGTCCGGGTGACCGCGATCCTGGTGGACCACGGGCCGGTCTTCCCGTCGTACGCCTTCCGGTTCGACACGGAGCACGGGTCGGTGGTCTTCTCCGGCGACACGGTCAGGCACGACAACGTCGTACGGCTCGCCCGGGGCGCCGACCTCCTCGTGCACGAGGTGATGGACGCGGACTTCTACCGCGCCGCCGGACTGCCGCCCGCCTACCTGGATCACATGTTGCAGTCGCACACGGACGTCACGGAGGTCGGCCCGATCGCCGAGGCCGCGGGCGTCGACACCCTCGCCCTGAGCCACATCTGCCCGTCCGACCCGAAGGACGTCTCCTCGGCGGAGTGGCGCCGCCGCGCGGGCAAGGGCTTCTCGGGCCGGGTCATCGCGGGCGAGGACCTCCAGCAGATCCCGCTGCGGAGGCGATGACCGGACCGCGGAGGCCGGGGCGCGGTCAGCCGCCCGACGTGTCCAGCTCCGCGTCCGCGCTCACGCCCGCGCAGTCGTACGGGTCGTCCAGCCAGCCGTCCGGGAGGACGACCTTGTTGCGGCCCGAGGTGCGGCCGCGCGGGCCGTCGGCGCCGGCCGGCCACGGCTGGTCGAGGTCCAGCTCGGCGAGGTGGTCGGCGAGTTCGGCGAGGGAGGAGGAGACGGCGAGCTTGCGGCGCATCTCCGAGCCGACCGCGAAGCCCTTCGTGTACCAGGCGACGTGCTTGCGGAAGTCGATCACGCCGCGCGCCTCGTCGCCCAGCCACTCGCCGAGCAGGGTGGCGTGCCGGACCATGACCTCGGCGACCTCCTTCATGGTCGGCCGCGCGTAGTCCTCCTCGCGGCCCTCGAAGGCGGCGACCAGGTCGCCGAAGAGCCAGGGGCGGCCGAGGCAGCCGCGGCCGACGACCACGCCGTCGCAGCCGGTCTCGCGCATCATCCGGAGCGCGTCCTCGGCGGACCAGATGTCGCCGTTGCCGAGCACCGGGATGTCGCTGACGGCGCCGACGTGCTCCTTCAGGCGCGCGATGGCCTCCCAGTCGGCGGTGCCGCCGTAGTGCTGGGCGGCGGTGCGGCCGTGCAGCGCGACGGCGGTGACGCCCTCCTCGACCGCGATCCGCCCGGCGTCGAGGTAGGTGATGTGGTCGTCGTCGATGCCCTTGCGCATCTTGATCGTGACGGGCAGCGAGCCGGCGTTGCCGACCGCCTCGCGCAGGATCGAACGCAGCAGGTGGCGCTTGTACGGGAGGGCCGAGCCGCCGCCCTTGCGGGTCACCTTCGGGACCGGGCAGCCGAAGTTCAGGTCGATGTGGTCGGCCAGGTCCTCGTCCGCGATCATGCGGACGGCCTTGCCGACGGTGTCCGGGTCGACCCCGTACAGCTGGATCGAGCGCGGCTTCTCGGTCGCGTCGAAGTGGATCAGCTGCATGGTCTTCTCGTTGCGCTCGACCAGCGCCCGCGTGGTGATCATCTCGCTGACGAAGAGACCCTTGCCGCCCGAGAACTCCCGGCACAGGGTCCGGAAGGGCGCGTTGGTGATCCCGGCCATCGGCGCGAGGACCACCGGGGGCTGCACACTGTGCGGGCCGATCTGCAGCGAGGACATCTGAAGCGGGTTCCTTCGACGGGGTACATGGGACGGGTGCGGCCTCCCATTGTCCCGCACGCGACGGGGCACCTGTACAGGGACCGGGCGGCCGCCCGCCACAGACCCCCACACAGATAATCGTTGTAACGTTCAATCATGCCCGAGCTCACCCACCGGCGACGGATGCTGGTGCTGGCGATCTGCTGCATGAGCCTGCTGATCGTCAGCCTGGACAACACCGTCCTCAACGTCGCCCTGCCGTCCCTCCGCCGCGACCTGGACGCCTCCGTGTCCGGTATGCAGTGGACCATCGACGCCTACACCCTGGTCCTGGCGTCGCTGCTGATGCTGGCCGGCTCCACGGCGGACCGGCTCGGCCGCCGCCGGGTCTTCCAGACCGGCCTGATCGTCTTCACCCTCGGCTCGCTGCTGTGCAGCCTCGCGCCGAGCCTGCCGTGGCTGGTGGCGTTCCGGATGGTCCAGGCGGTGGGCGGCTCGATGCTCAACCCCGTCGCCATGTCGATCATCACCAACACCTTCACCGAGCCGCGCGAACGGGCCCGCGCGATCGGCGTGTGGGGCGGTGTGGTCGGCCTGAGCATGGCCGCGGGTCCGGTGGTCGGCGGGCTGCTCGTGGAGGCCGTCGACTGGCGGGCGATCTTCTGGATCAACGTACCCATCGGGCTGCTCGCGCTCTTCCTGACCATCCGCTACGTCCCGCACTCCCGCGCGCCCCACCCGCGCCGCGTGGACCCCGTGGGCCAGGTCCTGGTCGTCCTGCTGCTCGGCTCGCTGACGTACGCGATCATCGAGGCGCCCGAGGCGGGCTGGAGCTCGCCGCTGATCACGGGCTGCGTCGCGCTGGCCGTACTGTCCCTCGCCGGGCTGATCGGCTACGAGCGACGGCGCACCGAGCCGCTGATCGAGCTGCGCTTCTTCCGCAGCGCGCCCTTCAGCGGCGCCACGGTCATCGCCGTGAGCGCGTTCGCCGCGCTCGGCGGCTTCCTCTTCGTCAACACGCTCTACCTCCAGGACATCCGCGGCCTCTCGGCGCTCGGAGCGGGCCTGTACATGCTGCCGATGGCGGTGATGACGCTGATCTTCGCGCCGCTGTCCGGGCGGCTGGTCGGCGCCCGCGGGCCACGGCTGCCGCTGCTGCTGGCCGGTACGGGCATGTCGATCAGCGGCGTCCTCTTCGCCGGCTTCGAGGCGGAGACCAGTACACCGCTGCTCTTCACCGGTTACGTGCTCTTCGGCATCGGCTTCGGGCTGGTCAACGCGCCGATCACCAACACTGCCGTGTCCGGGATGCCGCGCGCGCAGGCCGGGGTCGCCGCCGCGGTGGCCTCCACCAGCCGCCAGGTGGGCCAGTCGCTGGGTGTGGCCGTGATCGGCGCGGTGCTGGCGAGCGGCGCCGGGGCTGCCGCCTCCGACGACCGGTTCGCCGCCGCCGGCCGCCCGGCCTGGTGGATCATCACCGGCTGCGGCCTGGCCGTCCTCCTCGTCGGCGCCCTCACCAGCGGCCGCTGGGCCCGCGAAACGGCCCGCCGCGCGGCCCACCAGCTGGAGGAAGTCCCGGCGGACGGCCGAGCGGCCGGGAGCCGCCAGGAGCCCAGCCACCGGGAGCCCTAACTCGCGACGGCCTCCGCTGTCCCCGCGGCTTCCGCCGCCACCGCCAGCTCCCGCAGCCGTTCCAGCCGCTGCCGCGACGCCTCGTCCTGCGGGGAGTACACCGTCACCCGGATGCCCTCGCGCGCGCCGACGTACAGCGGGGTGTTGGCCACCCGCACCAGCCCGACCTCCGGGTTGTCGAAGGTCTTGGTCTTCGCCCTGGCACACAGCACCTCGTGCCGGTCCCAGAGCTCCCGGAACTCCGGCGAGGCCCGCTGCAGCCGCTTGAGCAGCGCCTTCCAGGCGGGCTCCGCGACGTGCTCGGCCATCGCGGCCCGGAAGCGGGCCGTCATCTGCCCCAGCGTCTTCTCCAGGTCGGGCACGGCGGCCCGCCACTCCGGGTGTGTGAAGGTCAGCCACAGGCAGTTGCGGTCCTGCGGCTCCAGCGCGTCGAGGTCGGTCAGCAGCCGCCCGTACGTGCGGTTGTACGCGAGGATGTCGTACCGCCGGTTCTGTACGCAGGCCGGGAACGGCTCCAGCTGCGCCAGCACCTGCCGCAGCTCCGGCGAGACCACCGCGCACTCGCCGCCGGGCGCCGGGTCGACCGCGTCGGCGAGCGCGAAGAGGTGCGCGCGCTCGCTGGCGTCGAAGAGCAGCGCCCGCGCGACCGCGTCCAGTACCTGCGCCGAGACGTGGATGTCCCGGGCCTGTTCGAGCCAGGTGTACCAAGTGACCCCGACCGCAGCGAGCTGGGCGACCTCCTCGCGGCGCAGCCCGGGGGTGCGCCGGCGGGCGCCGCGCGGCAGACCGACCCGCTCCGGCGGGATGCGTTCGCGGCGGCTGCGCAGGAACGCGGCCAGCTCGTGCCGGCGGACCCGGGCGGCGTCGCGGGCGGGCGCGGGGAGTTCCGTGACGGTCATGCTTCCAGGGTGGCGCACCGCCGAGCCGGTTGCCAGGTAGTGCCGGTACCAGGATGAGCACACTCTGGTACCCGGCTGGGCGCTGCCGGATCGTCGGAGTGTGAGCACCACGACGACACCTCAGACGACTCCCACGACGACGCCGGAGACGCCGGCTCCGGAAGGCCGCGGCGCCGGACCTTCAGCGGCCGCCCCCGCCGCCCCGGCCGCCCGCCTGACCGCACTCGGCCTGGCCACCCTCCTCCTGGGCGCCGCGCTGCCCATGACCGACTTCTTCATCGTGAACGTCGCCCTGCCGTCCATCGAGCGCGACCTGCGGGCCGGGCCCGCCGTCCTGGAGATGGTCGCGGCGGCCTACGCCATGGCGTACGCCGTGCTGCTCGTCCTCGGCGGCCGGCTCGGCGACACCTACGGCCGGCGGCGGCTGTTCCTGTGGGGCGCGGCCGCCTTCGGCGTGACCTCGCTGGCCTGCGGCCTGGCGCCGGACGCCTGGTCGCTGGTGGCGGCGCGGGCCGCGCAGGGCGCCGCGTCCGCGGTGATGCTGCCGCAGGTGCTGGCCACCATCCACGCCACGACGTCCGGCGCGCGGCGCGGCCGGGCGCTCGGCCTGTACGGCGCGACGGGCGGTGTCGCCGGGGTGGCCGGGCAGCTGCTCGGCGGGCTGCTGGTCTCCGCCGACCTGCTGGGCACCGGCTGGCGCGCGATCTTCCTGGTGAACGTGCCGGTGGTGGCGGCCATCCTGCTGCTGGGCCGGTTCTCGGTACCGGACAGCCGGGCGGCGCGGCCGTCCCGCGGCGACCGGGCCGGCACCGTCCTCTTCGCGCTCGCCCTGGTCGCGCTGCTGCTGCCGCTGACCGAGGGCCGGGCGGCCGGCGGTCCGCTGTGGTCCTGGCTACTGCTGGCCGCCGCACCCCTGCTGGCCTGGGCGTTCTACGTGGTCGAGCGGCGGGCCGAGCGCACCGGCGGCGCCCCGCTGCTGCCGCCCTCCCTGCTGCGCGAGCCGGGCGTCCGGCGCGGCCTGGCCGTCGCCGTGCCGCTCTTCGCGGGCTTCGGCGGCTTCATGTTCGTGGTGGCGGTCGCACTCCAGCAGGGGCTGCGGCTGTCGCCGCTGGTGGCGGGGGCCGCGGTGGTCCCGATGAGCGTGGCCTTCCTGGCCGGTTCGCTGTACGGGCCGCGGCTCGTCCCCCGCCTCGGCAGCCGGGTCCTGACGGCCGGCGCGCTGATCCACGCCGTGGGGCTGGCCCTGCTCGCCGGCACCGTCCTGGCCGGCTGGCCGCACCTGAGCCCGCTGACGCTCGCCCCCGGCATGGCCGTGATCGGCGCCGGCCAGGGCTTCCAGCTCCCGACGTACTTCCGGGTGATGCTGGCCTCCGTACCGCCGGAGCGGGCGGGCGCGGGCAGCGGCCTCTCGGTCACCGCCCAGCAGACCTGCCTGGCCCTCGGGGTCGCGACGATCGGCTCGGTGTACCTGGGCCTGGTCCCGTCGGCCGGCGTCCGGAACGCCCTGCTCATCGCCTTCGCCGTCCAGTTCGCGGGCCTGCTGGCGATGGCGGCCCTCTCCCGCCGCCTGCCGCGGTCCCTGAACTGACCCCGTCCCGCGCCCCGGAACGCCCCACCATGACGGCTGACGACTCGCAGATAACAGTTAACAAGTAACAGATATTGAATTCTGTCAGCTGTCATGGCACGGTGAAGGACATGCAGACTCGCACCCTTGGCACCACCGGCCCGCACACCTCCGCCCTCGGCCTCGGCTGCATGGGCATGTCCGCGCTCTACGGGGACACCGACCGCGCCGAGTCCCTCGCCACGATCCACGCCGCGCTGGACGCCGGCGTCACGCTCCTGGACACCGGCGACTTCTACGGCATGGGCCACAACGAACTGCTCATCAACGAAGCGCTCCGCACCGCTCCGGCGGCCGCCCGCGAAAAGGCCCTGACCAGCGTGAAGTTCGGCGCCCTGCGGACGGTCGAGGGCGCGTTCAACGGCTACGACGGACGGCCGGAGGCGGTGAAGAACTTCGCCGCTTACTCCCTCCAGCGGCTCGGCCTCGACCACATCGACGTCTACCGCATCGCCCGCCTCGACCCCGACGTACCGATCGAGGAGACCGTCGGCGCGATCGCCGAGCTGGTCGAGGCCGGGCACGTGCGCCACATCGGCCTGTCCGAGGTGGGCGCGGAGACGCTGCGCCGGGCCGCCGCCACGGCCCCGATCTCCGACCTCCAGATCGAGTACTCGCTCATCTCGCGCGGCATCGAGGCGAACGTCCTGCCCACCGCGCGCGAGCTGGGCATCGGGATCACCGCGTACGGGGTCCTCTCCCGCGGCCTGATCAGCGGGCACTTCTCCCGCGACCGGGAGCTGGCCGCGAACGACTTCCGCAGCTTCAGCCCGCGCTTCCAGGGCGCCAACCTCGACCACAACCTCGGCCTGGTCGACGCGCTGCGGAAGATCGCCGAGCAGCAGGGCGTCTCGGTCGCCCAGACCGCGATCGCCTGGGTGCTGGCCCAGGGCGAGGACATCGTCCCGCTGATCGGCGCCCGCACCCGCGAGCGGCTGACCGAGGCGCTCGGCGCCCTGGACGTCACGCTGGCCCCCGCCGACCTGGCGGCGATCGAGCAGGCGGTGCCGGCCGGCGCGGCCGCGGGCGACCGCTACCCCGCGGCTGCCATGGCCGACCTGGACAGCGAGCGCTGACCCCGCTCGGCGGCGGGCGGGGCGTCGGATACGGTCCGTAGCACGGCGCCCCACCCGCCGCTCCCGATCACGGAAGGCCCGAACTCCCCATGCCGTCTGAGCCGCTGACCCGCGAACGCATCCTCGAGGCCACCGAGGAGGTACTCCGCCGGCACGGCCAGGCCAAGGCCACGGTGGTGGACGTGGCGCGGGCACTGGGCGTCAGCCACGGCAGCGTCTACCGCCACTTCCCGACCAAGGCGGCGCTGCGCGAGGCGGTCACGGGGCGCTGGCTGGAGCGTACGACCGGGGTGCTCGCGGACATCGCGGCGGACACCGAAGGCCCCGCCGCCGACCGGCTGACGCGGTGGCTCGACACCCTCTTCGCGGCGAAGCGGCGCAAGGCGGGCGACGATCCCGAGCTCTTCGGCACCTACATGGTGCTGACGTCCGAGACGGCGAAGGTCGTGGACGCGCACGTCGCCGAGCTGGTGGGGCAGCTCACGCGGATCGTCGCGGACGGCATCGCGCAGGGCGCCTTCGCGCCCACCGATCCGGAACCGACGGCCCGCGCGGTCTTCGACGCCACGACCCGCTTCCACAACCCCGCCCACGCGGCGGAGTGGTCCGCCCCCGAGATCGAGCGGGAGTACAGGGCCG
Organism: Streptomyces sp. NPDC026301; assembly: GCF_055567935.1. Lineage (NCBI taxonomy): Bacteria > Bacillati > Actinomycetota > Actinomycetes > Kitasatosporales > Streptomycetaceae > Streptomyces > Streptomyces sp. NPDC026301. The sequence continues at coordinate 206,161 of NZ_JBVHPN010000013.1, forward strand.
TCCTCACCCTGGTACTGGACGGCCTCCGCGCCCCGTAAGGGGCGCGGGGAACTGCGCGAGCAACCAGAACGGCGCCGCACCCGGCCACCGACCGCCACCACACAGACGCGAACCGGCCGGCCCCCGCAGCAAGCAGGGACCGGCCGGTAAAACCGCTGCGTCAGCAGCCCAGCAGACGCCCACCCAGGTACGACTGGATCTGGTCCAGCGACACCCGCTCCTGCTTCATCGTGTCGCGCTCGCGCACGGTCACGGCGTTGTCGTCGAGGGTGTCGAAGTCGACCGTGACGCAGAACGGCGTGCCGATCTCGTCCTGGCGGCGGTAGCGGCGGCCGATCGCGCCCGCGTCGTCGAACTCGATGTTCCAGTTCTTGCGCAGGTCCGCCGCGAGGCCCTTGGCCTTCGGGGACAGCTGCGGGTTCCGGGACAGCGGCAGGACGGCGACCTTGACCGGCGACAGGCGCGGGTCGAGGCGCATGACCGTGCGCTTCTCCATCTTGCCCTTGGCGTTGGGCGCCTCGTCCTCGATGTACGCGTCGAGCATGAAGGCGAGCATCGCCCGGCCGACACCGGCCGCGGGCTCGATGACGTACGGAGTCCAGCGCTCGCCGGCCTCCTGGTCGAAGTACGACAGGTCCTGGCCGGACGCCTTGGAGTGCGAGGAGAGGTCGTAGTCCGTGCGGTTCGCGACACCCTCCAGCTCGCCCCACTCCGAGCCGCCGAACTGGAAGCGGTACTCGATGTCAGCGGTGCGCTTGGAGTAGTGGGAGAGCTTCTCCTTGGGGTGGTCGTACCACCGGATGTTCTCCTCGCGGATACCGAGGTCGCGGTACCAGTTCCAGCGCTGCTCCATCCAGTACTCGTGCCACTGCTCGTCCTCGCCCGGCTTGACGAAGAACTCCATCTCCATCTGCTCGAACTCGCGGGTGCGGAAGATGAAGTTGCCCGGCGTGATCTCGTTCCGGAACGACTTGCCCATCTGGGCGATGCCGAACGGGGGCTTCTTGCGCGAGGTCTGCTGGACCTGGGCGAAGTTGGTGAAGATGCCCTGGGCGGTCTCGGGGCGGAGGTACGCGACCGAGCCGGAGTCCTGGGTCGGGCCGAGGTGCGTGGAGAGCAGGCCGGAGAACTGCTTGGGCTCCGTGAAGCCGCCCTTGTTGCCGCAGTGCGGGCAGTTGATGTCGGCCATGCCGTTGGCGGGCAGGTGGCCGTGCTTGGCCTCGTACGCCTCTTCCAGGTGGTCCGCGCGGAACCGCTTGTGGCACGAGGTGCACTCGGTCAGCGGGTCCGTGAAGGTGGCGACGTGACCGGAGGCCACCCAGACCTCCGAGGCCAGGATGACCGACGAGTCGAGACCGACCACGTCGTCGCGCGAGGTGACCATGTTGCGCCACCACTGACGCTTGATGTTCTCCTTGAGCTCCACACCGAGGGGACCGTAGTCCCAGGCGGCGCGCTGGCCGCCGTAGATCTCACTGCACGGGTATACGAAGCCACGGCGCTTGCTCAGGCTGACGATGGTGTCGATCTTGTCGGCGGCCACGGTGCTCTCTTCATTGCGACGACGAACGATGGATAGGAGCGGCGCCCTGGCGCCCCGAGCGGGTGGTGGTCGGGAGACGGTCGGGCGAATGGTTCAGGGTACCGGCGGCCGTACCCCCCGGATCAAATCGGTTCCCGCCCCTGTCCCCCTCTCACCTGGTTTGTTGACAATCGTTTCCAGCTTTGTTGAAAATGAGTGTCATGAACGTACGCCGTCGGATATCCACCGCGGCCCTCGCCGGCTCCGCCGTCCTGGGCCTTCTCGCCGTCTCCGCCTGCTCCACCTCCGGTGCGACGGGCAAGGAGGACGGCAAGCTCGCCGTGACGGCGTCCTTCTACCCGATGCAGTTCCTCGCCGAGAAGATCGGCGGCAGCCACGTCTCGGTGACCGGCCTCACCGCCCCCGGCACCGAGCCGCACGACCTGGAGCTCAGCCCGAAGCAGACCGCCCAGCTCGGCGAGTCCGACGCCATCGTCTACCTCAAGGGCGTCCAGCCGGCCGTGGACGAGGCCGTCAAGCAGTCCGGCGTGCAGCACACCGCCGACGCCGCCTCCTTCACCACTCTCGAACAGCACGGCAGCGAGGTCGGCGGCCACGACCACGGGCACGAGGAGCACGCCGAGGGCGGTCACGACCACGGTGACGAGTCCGGGCTCGACCCGCACATCTGGCTGGACCCCGTGAAGTACGCCGAGGCCGCCAAGGGCGTCGGGAAGACCCTCGCCGCGGCCGACCCGAAGCACAAGGCCGACTACGAGAAGAACACCGACGCGCTGGTGAAGCAGCTGGACAAGCTGAACCAGGAGTACAAGGACGGGCTGAAGAACCGTAAGTCGGACACCTTCATCACCACCCACGCCGCCTTCGGCTACCTCGCCGAGCGCTACGGCCTCACCGAGGAGGCCATCAGCGGCCTGGACCCGGAGGCCACCGACGTCAGCGGCAGCCGCGTGAAGGACCTCCAGGCGCTGGCGAAGAAGCACGACGTGCACACCGTCTTCTTCGAGACGCTGACCAGCCCCGACATGGCCAAGACGCTGGCCAAGGACGTGCACGCCAAGACGGACGTGCTCGACCCCATCGAGGGCATCACCAAGAAGTCCCGCGGCGACGACTACCTCTCCGTCATGGAGTCCAACCTCAAGGCGCTGCAGAAGGCACTGGGCGCCAAGTGACCGAAGGAGCTGCCATGAGCAGTACGGACGAGGCCGCGGCTGTCGTGTCATTGCGCGGCGCGAGCGCGGCGCTGGGCGCCCGCCCCGTGCTGCGCGGCGTCGACCTGACCGTGCGGCGCGGCGAGGTCGTCGCGCTGCTCGGCGCGAACGGCTCCGGCAAGTCCACGGCCGTCCGCGCGGTGGTCGGCCAGGTTCCGCTCAGCTCCGGCGAGCTGGAGCTGTTCGGCACGCCCGCGCGCCGCTTCAAGGACTGGGCGCGCATCGGGTACGTACCGCAGCGCACCACCGCGGCCGGCGGGGTGCCCGCCACGGTCCGCGAGGTCGTGGCGGCGGGCCGGCTGGCCCGTACGAAGCTGAAGTGGCCGGGCAGGGCCGACCGCGCGGCCGTCATGACCGCGCTGGAACAGGTCCGCATGGCCGACCGCGCGAAGGACTCGGTCGGCGCGCTCTCCGGCGGCCAGCACCAGCGGGTCCTGATAGCCCGCGCGCTGGTCGCCGAGCCCGAACTGCTGATCATGGACGAGCCGATGGCCGGCGTGGACCTCGCCAGCCAGGAGGTGCTGGCGGCGACGCTGCGCGCCCAGGTCGAGGCCGGCGCCACGGTCCTCCTGGTCCTGCATGAGCTGGGCCCGCTGGAGCCGCTCATCGACCGTGCGGTGGTGCTGCGGGACGGCTGCGTCGTCCACGACGGGCCGCCCCCGGAGGCGGTCGGCCAGCACGCGCTGCCCGGCCACGACCACGTACACCCGCACGCGGACGCGGCCCACGAGCCCGTCCGGACAGGACTGCTGACCTGAGATGGACATCCTCACCTACGCCTTCATGCAGCGGGCGCTGATCGCCGCCGCCCTGGTCGGCATCACCGCGCCCGCCGTCGGCATCTATCTCGTGCAGCGCCGCCAGGCGATCATGGGCGACGGCATCGGGCACGTCGCGCTGACCGGTGTCGCGCTCGGCGTCCTGCTCAACACCTCGCCGGTGTGGATGGCCGTACTGGTCGCCACCGTCGGCGCGGTGATCATGGAGCTGGTCCGGTCGTACGGCAAGACCCGCGGCGACATCGCGCTCGCCATGCTCTTCTACGGCGGCATGGCCGGCGGCGTACTGATCATCAACCTCGCGCCCGGCGGCTCCACCGCCAACCTCACCAGCTACCTCTTCGGCTCCATCACCAGCGTTTCCCCCGAGGACGTCACGGTCACCGCGATCCTGGCCGCCTTCGTGCTGGTGATCACGCTCGGGCTGCGCCGCCAGCTCTTCGCGATCTGCCAGGACGAGGAGTTCGCCCGCGTCACCGGCCTGCCCGTCCGCGTACTGAACCTGCTGCTCGCGGTCACCGCCGCCGTCACGGTCACGGTCGCCATGCGCGCCGTCGGCCTGCTGCTGGTCAGCGCGCTGCTCGTGGTGCCGGTCGCGGCCGCCCAGCAGGCCACCCGCGGCTTCGCCGCGACCCTCGCGATCTCGGTGGCGATCGGCGTGATCGTCACGCTCTCCGGTACGGCCGTGTCGTTCTACGTGGACGTGCCGCCGGGTGCGAGCATCGTGCTGCTGGCCATCGCGGTCTTCGCCGTCTTCTCGCTGATCGCCGCTCCGCTGGCGAAAAAACGCGCGCGAGCCGCCGTACGGGACGAGCAGGGGTGCACCCTGGAGGTGCCGGGAGCACGCCCCCCCGCCGACGACGTCGGCGTGCGGGTGTAAGCGTCCCAGCCGGGTTCCGGTCATCACCTGGCACAATGGCCGGACGTTCCGCAGGGGGATGTTCTACGCCTAGGGAGGCAACGGTGGCGACGAGCGCGGGATCTCCGGTGCGCGGCCGGTCGACGCGGCAGCGGGCCGCCGTGGCCGCGGCGCTCGACGAGGTCGACGAGTTCCGCAGCGCGCAGGACCTGCACGACATGCTCAAGCACCGGGGCGACTCGGTGGGGCTCACCACGGTCTACCGCACGCTCCAGTCGCTGGCCGACGCCGGCGAGGTGGACGTGCTGCGCACCAGCGAGGGCGAGGCCGTCTACCGCCGGTGCAGCACCGAGGACCACCATCACCACCTGGTCTGCCGCACCTGCGGCAAGGCCGTGGAGGTCGAGGGTCCGGCGGTGGAGAAGTGGGCCGATCAGATCGCCGCGGAGCACGGGTTCCGTGACGTCGCGCACACGATCGAGATCTTCGGCACGTGCGGGGACTGCGTGAAGGCCGCGCAGGCGTCCTAGGACGCCGGAGAAACGACGAAGGGCCCGGTCCGGCCGCGCAGGCGGCTGCCGGGCCCTTCTGTGTCCGCTCAGGACTGCTGGGCGGGCGTCTCCGGGACCTCGTTCGGCTGGGCACCGCCGAAGCGCCGGTCGCGCTTGGCGTACGACATGCACGCGTCCCACAGGTTCCGCCGGTCGAAGTCCGGCCACAGCACGTCCTGGAAGACCATCTCGGCGTACGCGCTCTGCCAGATCAGGTAGTTCGACGTGCGCTGCTCACCGGAGGGCCGCAGGAACATGTCCACGTCCGGCATGTCCGGGTAGTACAGGTACTTCGCGAAGGTCTTCTCGTTCACCTTCGACGGGTCCAGGCGGCCCGCCTTCACGTCCTCGGCCAGCGCCTGCGCCGCGTCCGCGATCTCCGCGCGGCCGCCGTAGTTCATGCAGAAGTACAGCGTCAGCTTGTCGTTGTCCTGCGTCTGCTCCTGCGCGACCTGGAGCTCCTTGGCCACGGAACGCCACAGCTTGGGCATCCGGCCCACCCAGCGGACCCGGATGCCGAGCGCGTCGAGCTGGTCGCGGGTCTTGCGGATGAAGTCGCGGTTGAAGTTCATCAGGAAGCGCACCTCGTCCGGCGACCGCTTCCAATTCTCGGTGGAGAAGGCGTACAGCGAGATGGCCTGCACGCCCATCTCGATCGCGCCCTGCAGCACGTCCAGCACCTGCTCGGCGCCGACCTTGTGCCCCTCGGTGCGCGGCAGCCCGCGCTCCTTCGCCCAGCGCCCGTTGCCGTCCATCACGATGGCCACGTGCTCGGGGACCAGCTCACCGGGGATCTTCGGCGGCCGCGCACCGGACGGGTGCGGCTCCGGCGCCTGGTACTCCCGCCGCGAACGGCCCAGAATCCCACGTCGTGCCATGCGTGCCACGTCTCCTAGCTCTTGGTTCAGCTCTTGGGTGGTTACTTCTCTACGTAGCGGAGCGAGCGCAGTCCTCGCTCCAGGTGCCACTGCAGATACGCCGCGACCAGCCCGCTGCCCTCCCGGACGTGCCGGGCCTCGGCCGCGTCGGCCGTCTGCCAGTCCCCCGTCAGCAACGCGCTGAGCAGCGCGATCGACTCCGAGGAGGGTACGACGCTTCCGGGCACGCGGCACTCCCCGCATATCACTCCGCCCGCGCCGACCGAGAAGAACCGGTTGGGACCGGGCATTCCGCACCGGGCGCAGTCGTCAAAACTCGGTGCGTAGCCGTTCACCGCGAGCGAGCGCAGCAGAAAGGCGTCCAGGACGAGATGCGCGGCGTGCTCCCCGGAGGCGAGCGTCCGCAGCCCGCCCACGAGGAGGAGGTACTGCTGCACCGCCGGCTCGCCCTCGTGGTCGGTGAACCGCTCCGCCGTCTCCAGCATCGCGGTCCCCGCGGTGTACCGGTCGTAGTCGCGGACGATGCCGCCACCGTACGCGGCGATCGTCTCGCTCTGTGTGCACAGCGGCAGTCCGCGCCCGATCAGCTCGCCGCCGCGCGCGAAGAACTGCACGTCCACGTGCGAGAACGGCTCCAGCCGCGCGCCGAACTTCGACTTCGTGCGCCGGACGCCGCGGGCCACGGCCCGTACCCGGCCGTGTCCGCGGGTCAGCAGCGTGATGATCCGGTCCGCCTCACCCAGCTTCTGGGTGCGCAGCACGACACCGTCATCACGGAACAGACTCATGAAGCCATTGTCCCGTACGGCCGTGCCGCACGGGGACGGTCCCCCGTTGCTCCCCCGTTGTCCCTGTCGGCCGCGCTCAGCCCACCTCGCCGCGGCTGCGGGCGTTCACGTACGCCGTGGCCGCGCTCAGCCGCTCACTCGCCGTCGCGATCCGCACGGCCTCGGGCGCGCAGTCCCACTCCCGCCCGCCGCCCACCGGCCGCAGCTGCAGATACGGCCCCTCGCTCCCCATCACCATTCCGACTCTGCCCGTCCGCGTGTCCACGACGTACGAACCCACCGCGGCGCTCATCGTTCCTCGCTCGCTTCCTTCGCCTCGAATTCGGCACTGGTCCGCGGCCTTTCGCGGGCACTGCTTTCCGCGCCGACCGCACGCCCCACCTTCCCGGCACGGAGTTTTCCGCCGGGAGATTTTCGCTGTTCACATCCTTGACGCACGCCTGCCGACCTAAAATCGACAGCGGCGTACGCGCGTCAAGTGCGGCGCGAGGCAAGGGAGTTGGGCCGGCGACCGAACCGAAAACGAGCGGCACTTTCGCCCGCGCGTACGAGGATTTGCTGCGCGGTGCGCGGCATTTCGCTGCGCGGCGGCCCTAAGAAGGCGTGCGCGCGGCGGCGGCGAGGAGCCGGTCCGTGTCCTGCGCGTCGAGCGACAGCGCCGTGCCCACCGTCGTGAGGACCTCGCGCTCGGGACCCGTGTAGGGGCCGTCCGCCAGCGCGATGCGCGCGCCCTGCAGCAGCAGCGATTCGCGCCCGGCCGGCGCGAGGTGGGGCGCGAGCGGCTCCAGCGCTTCGTGGAGCTCTATCGCGAGCGCCGTGCCGCACGGGTCGAGGCCGTCCCGCCCGTCGTGGTACGTGCCCGGGAGCCGGCCCGTGTCCGCGGCGAGCGCGGCCAGCAGGGAGAGCAGCTGCTCCTCCGTGCACTCGGTGAAGCCGGCGGCCCGTACCGCCGCGACCGCCTGCTCGCGGACCGTGCGGGAGGCCGTGCCGCCCGCGGCCAGCAGGGCGAGCGTCACCGTGTGCACGGCGTCGCGGAGCATCGCCGAGAAGCGGGTCGTGGTCGGGTGGTCCAGGGCGTCCAGGCCGAAGTGGCCCGTACAGGAGGAACATTCCAGGACGGGGCCCGCCGTGCCGCGCGGGAGGACCGGGAGGCCGAGCACGGTCAGCCGGCGCCTGCCCGTACGACGGCGGTAGTTACGGTCGCCACCGCACTCGGGGCAGAAGAACTCGCCGTCGGCGAGAGTGCGCCATGACGTGCGCACGCCCACCATGCCCAGCTTGTGCATCACGTCCAGACCTCCGTAACTCCCCCTGCGCCTCAAGGGCGCGGGAGGTGCCCCCATCGGCAACGCTGCCGCGCTGACGTGATGTTAGCCACATCCGAGACGCCGCGTCAGCATGTCGTACCGGACAAGACGGAAGGCCCCGCCCCTCTTTTTGACGAGGGGCGGGGCCTTGCGCGGGCGTCAGGCGGGGGCGGCGAACCGGCCCGTGGGTACGTTCCCGTACCCGGCCAGCGGGTTTACCACCCACCTCCGTCCGGGTGTCAGCGGCTCGCGCGGTTGACGGCGGAGACGACGGCCTTGATCGAGGCGCGGACGATGTTCGCGTCGATGCCGACGCCCCACAGGACCTTGTCGCCGATGGCACATTCGATGTACGCGGCGGCCTGCGCCCCGGCGCCCTCGCTCATCGTGTGCTCGACGTAGTCCAGCAGCCGGACGTCGACGTCGATGGCGTGCAGCGCGTCGAAGAAGGCGGCCAGCGGGCCGTTGCCGGTGCCCGTCAGGACCGTGTCCTGGCCGTCGACGACGGCCTCGACGGTCAGCGCGTCCGTGCCCTCGCTCGTCGTGGAGGTCTGCGCGGAGCGCAGCGAGATGCGGCCCCACGCGTTCTCGGGGGTGGGCAGGTACTCGTCCTGGAAGGTGGACCAGATGTCCGCCGGGGTGACCTCGCCGCCCTCGGAGTCGGTCTTCTCCTGGATGGTCCGGGAGAACTCGATCTGCATGCGGCGCGGCAGGTCCAGCTTGTGGTCGTTCTTCAGGACGTAGGAGATGCCGCCCTTGCCGGACTGGGAGTTGACCCGGATCACGGCCTCGTAGGAGCGGCCGACGTCCTTGGGGTCGATGGGCAGGTACGGCACCGCCCACTCGATCTCCTCCGCGCTCTTGCCCGCGGCGGCCGCGTCGGCCTCCCGCGCGTCGAAGCCCTTCTTGATGGCGTCCTGGTGGGAGCCGGAGAAGGCGGTGTAGACCAGATCGCCCGCGTAGGGGTGGCGCGGGTGGATCTCCATCTGGTTGCAGTACTCGCTGGTGCGACGGATCTCGTCGATCTGCGAGAAGTCGATCATCGGGTCGACACCCTGCGAGAACAGGTTCATGCCCAGGGTGACCAGGTCGACGTTGCCGGTGCGCTCGCCCTGCCCGAACAGGCAGCCCTCGACGCGGTCGGCGCCGGCCATGACCGCCAGCTCGGCGGCGGCGACGGCGGTGCCGCGGTCGTTGTGCGGGTGGACGGACAGGCAGACGTACTCGCGGCGCGACAGCTTGCGCGACATCCACTCGAAGCGGTCCGCGTGCGTGCTCGGCGTGGAGCGCTCGACCGTGGCGGGCAGGTTCAGGATGATCTCGCGGCCCTCCTCGGGCTGCCAGACGTCCATGACCGCCTCGCAGACCTCCAGGGCGAAGTCCAGCTCGGTGTCGGTGAAGATCTCGGGGCTGTACTGGTAGCCGAAGATCGTCTCGTCGCCCAGGATCTTCTCGGCGTACTCCATGACCAGCCGCGTGCCGTCCACGGCGATCTGCTTGACCTGCTCCTTGGAGCCGCGGAAGACGACCCGGCGGAAGGTGGGCGCCGTGGCGTTGTACAGGTGCACCGTCGCCCGGTGCGCGCCGCGCAGCGACTCGATGGTGCGCTCGATCAGCTCTTCGCGGGCCTGGGTCAGGACGGAGATCGTCACGTCCTCGGGGATCGCGCCCTCTTCGATGATCGAGCGTACGAAGTTGAAGTCGGTCTCACCGGAGGAGGGGAAGCCGACCTCGATCTCCTTGTAGCCCATCTTGACCAGCAGGTCGAACATCTCGCGCTTGCGGGCGGGCGACATGGGGTCGATCAGCGCCTGATTGCCGTCGCGCAGGTCGGTCGAGAGCCAGCGAGGGGCCTTGGTGATGCGCTGGTCCGGCCACGTGCGGTCGGGGATGTACACCGCTTCGTAACGGCCGTACTTGTGGACCGGCATCCCGGACGGCTTCTGCTGGACGGAAGCGGCGGTGATGGGGGTCGGGCGGCCGATGGCGTTCTCGGACTGCTCAGACTTCGACATGATGCGTAGGGCTCCTCGTATGTCCGGTTGGGACGACCGACGGGGCGCTGTCACGGCAACACCGAACTCCGCGGGGAGGGGGTCGGCCTACGACTACAGGCCCTCGCCGCGGCAGCTAAGGAGAAGCAGCCCGAAACGCATGATGCTCTGCACCCTAGCGGAGACCCGTGGCACTCGGATGTCCCGTATCAGTATGCGGGACCGAAGTTCCGTTGTGACCGTTTCGCGACCAAGCACACATTCGCGGGAATCTCGGTAGCGGGTCGTGACAGAGCCTGCACGCGGTGCCACGCTCGCCCCATGGACGCCACTTCCTCGAACCAGAGTCATGCTGTCGGCCAGGTCTTCTGCGGGATTGTCCCGCCGCACCTCCTCGACCATCTCTCCCGTGCCGAGAACTCCACGATCTCCGGCCGCGCGCGCCGCACCCTCGAGCACGACGCCCTGCAGCGCACCCGCCGCCGCATCTCCACCGTCCGCGGCTTCACCGCGCCCGCCGAAGCCCGGGCGGGCAGCGAGAAGCCGCAGCGCACGATCTATGACGCGGAACACACCGAAACCCTGCCCGGCACCAAGGTCCGCGGCGAGGCCGACCCGGCGGGCCAGGACGCCTCGGTCAACCGTGCCTTCGCCGGCCTCGGCGCCACGTTCGAGCTGTACTTCAAGGTCTACGCCCGGCACTCCATCGACGGCATGGGCCTCCCGCTGGACGCCACGGTCCACTACGGCAGGGAGTACGACAACGCCTTCTGGGACGGCGAGCGGATGGTCTTCGGGGACGGCGACGGCGAGCTGTTCCTGGACTTCACCACCGCCCTGGACGTCATCGGGCACGAACTGACCCACGGCGTCACCCAGTACACCGCCAACCTGGAGTACCTCGGCCAGTCCGGCGCGCTGAACGAGTCCGTCTCGGACGTCTTCGGCTCGCTGATCAAGCAGTACTCCCTCAAGCAGAGCGCCGAGCAGGCGGACTGGCTGATCGGCGACGGGCTGCTCGGCCCGGAGGTCGACAAGGGGACCGCGCTGCGCTCGATGAAGGCGCCCGGCACGGCGTACGACGACGACGTGCTCGGCAAGGACCCGCAGCCCGCCACGATGGACGGGTATGTGCAGACCTCGCAGGACAACGGCGGGGTGCACATCAACTCCGGCATCCCCAACCACGCCTTCTACCTCGCGGCGGTCGCCCTGGGCGGCAACGCGTGGGAGCGGGCCGGGCAGGTCTGGTACGACGTGCTGACGGGCGGCGAGCTCGCCAAGGACGCCCAGTTCGCGGACTTCGCCAGGCTGACGATCGACGCGGCCAAGGCCCGCTACGGCGACCAGGGCGAGGAGCACCAGGCGCTGCTGAAGGCGTGGTCCCAGGTGGGCGTCACCAACAACCAGGGTCATTGACCGGCGGCGGTCATTGACCGCCGGCGTGCAGAGGAGAAGGCTGCCGCCATGCGGATTCAGGTGAGGCGCACCGGCGGTTTCGCCGGCATCGAGAAGCACGCCGAGATCGACACCGCTGACCGGGCCGATACGGCCCAGTGGGACGACCTGGTCGAGCGGGCGCTGGCCGACGGGCGGAGCACCCCGCCCGTCGGGGTGCCGGACGGTTTCACGTACCAGATCACCGTCGACGGCCGGACGGTGTACTGCGCGGATCCCCGGCTGACCGACCACCAGCGCAAGCTGATCACCCGGGTGCTCAAAGAAGGCGCATAGCGCGTGCCAAGGGTGCGGGTGGGCGGCTCCGCCCGCGCCCTTGACACGTTACTGACGGGTCAAGAAGATCCGGCCATGACGTCGCCGCTGACAACGTTGCCCGCCGGCCCGCTCCCTCCCCTCCCCCGCTTCCCCGCGGACTTCCTGTGGGGTGTGTCGACCTCGGCGCAGCAGATCGAGGGCGCGGTGGACGAGGACGGGCGCGGCCGCTCGTCCTGGGACGCGTTCGAGGCGGTACCGGGCAGCATCAAGGACGGCGCCACCTCGGCGCGCGCCACCGGCCACTACCACCGCTATCGCGAGGACGTCGCCCTGCTCGCCCGCCTCGGCGCCCGTGCGTACCGCTTCTCGGTCTCCTGGCCCCGTGTGCTCCCCACCGGCACCGGCCCGGTCAACGCCGCGGGGCTGGACTTCTACGACCGGCTGGTCGACGAGCTGCTGGCGGCGGGCGTGCAGCCGCTCCCCACGCTCTACCACTGGGACACCCCGCTGCCGCTGGAGGAGGCGGGCGGCTGGCTCGTACGGGACACGGCGTACGCCTTCGCCGCGTACGCGGACGCCGTCGCGGCCCGCCTCGGGGACCGCGTACCGCGCTGGATCACCCTCAACGAGCCCGCCGAGGTCACCCTCCTCGGCTACGGCCTGGGCGTGCACGCGCCCGGCCGGAAGCTGCTCTTCGAGGCACTGCCCGCCGCCCACCACCAGCTCCTCGGCCACGGCCTCGCCCTCCAGGCGCTGCGGGCCCGCGGCGCGACGAGTGTCGGCATCGCCAACTCCCACGGGCCGACCTGGGCGGCTTCCGGGAGCGAGGCCGACCGGGAGGCCGCCGACCTGTACGACCTGCTGCTCAACCGCCTCTTCGCGGACCCGCTGCTGCTCGGCCGTTACCCGGACGAGGAGCTGGCCGCGCTGCTGCCGGGCCCGGTGGCGGAGGATCTGAAGGTGATCTCCCAGCCGCTGGACTGGTACGGCGTCAACTACTACCAGCCGACGAAGGTGGGCGCCCCGGACCCGGCGGCGGCCGGCGGCACCGACTTCGCGGGCGTGGAGATCCCGCCGGAGCTGCCCTTCGCGCCGCGGGAGATCGAGGGCAGGCCGCGTACGGCCTTCGGGTGGCCGGTCGTCCCCGAAGCCCTCACCGAGCTCCTCACCGCCTTCCGCGACCGCTACGGCGCCGCGCTGCCGCCCGTCGTCATCACGGAGAACGGCTGCTCGTACGACGGGATCGAGGACCCGGAGCGGATCGCGTTCCTCGACGCGCATCTGCGGGCGCTGCACGCCGCCATGACCGCCGGCGTCGACGTCCGGGGCTACTTCGTCTGGTCGCTGCTGGACAACTTCGAGTGGGCCGAGGGCTATGCCCAGCGCTTCGGCCTGGTCCACGTGGACTACGCGACGCTGGCCCGTACCCCGAAGGCGTCCTTCCACTGGCTGCGGGACGCGCTACGGGCGCAGCGGTGACGCCGGGCAGAGCGGCGCCTTCGCGCGCGGAGGACGCGCTGGCCGAGCCCGTCGTGCCGGTCGGGCGCGGCTGGACGGCGGCGCTGGTGCTCGCCAGCGGGGCGGTCTGGGTCGGCTGGTTCGGGCCGCTGCAGATCCTGCTGGCCCTGCAGGCCGCCGAGCTGGCCCCGGCCGGCACCTCGAAGGAGACCGTACTGGCCTGGGTGACCGGCTGCGGGGCGGCCGTCGCGCTGGTCGCCACGCCGCTCTTCGGCGCGGCCTCGGACCGTACGGCCTCCCGCTTCGGCCGCCGTACGCCGTGGATCGCGGGCGGCGTACCGGCCGGCGCCGCCGCGCTCGCGCTGCTGGCCACGGCGGACGGCGTGCCGTCCCTGCTGCTGGGCTGGTGCCTGGTCCAGCTGGCGCTGAGCGCCGCGTACGCCGCGCTCACGGCCGCGGTGCCGGACCGGGTGCCGCGGCGGCAGCGCGGCGCGGTCGGCGGCTGGCTGGGCGCGGCCCAGATCCTGGGCGTACTGGCGGGCACGGGCCTGGCGACCGCGGCCGGCGGCATCGCGGCGGGCTATCTGGCCTGCGCCGCCTTCACGGTCCTCGCCACGCTCCCGTACGTCCTGCTCCACCTCGACCTGGTGCTGCCCGCCGACCGGCGCCCGCCGTTCGACCGGCGCGCCTTCCTGACCGCCTTCTGGATCAGCCCGCGCCGCCACCCGGACCTGGCCTGGGCCTGGCTGACCCGCTTCCTGGTCAACCTCGGCAACTCGATCGCGCTGCTGTACCTGCTGTACTACCTGCGGGACGCGCTGCACCACCCGGACCCCGCGACCGGGGTGCTGATCCTCACCGCGGTCAACGGGGCGCTGCTGCTGGCGACGGTCGTCACCGCCGGCTTCTGGTCGGACCGCACGGGCCGCCGCAAGCCGTTCGTCCTGTGGGCGGGCGTCCTGATGGCGGCGGCCACCGCGGTGCTCGCCTGCTGGCAGACCTGGCCCGGGGCGCTGGTCGCGGCCGGCACGCTGGGCATCGGCTTCGGCGTCTTCATGTCCGTCGACTTCGCGCTGATGACGGACGTCCTCCCGGCCGCGGCGCACCGCGGCAAGGACCTCGGCGTCATCAACATCGCCAACTCCCTGCCGCAGGTCGCGGCGCCCGCCCTGGCGGCCCCGGTGGTCCGCCACCTGGGCGGCTACCCGGCCCTGTACCTCCTGGCCGCGGCCATCGCCCTCGTGGGCGCGCTCTTCGTACGCCGCATCCGAGGGGTGGACTAGCGGCATCCGCGAGGGACCAGGGGGACGGCTAGAAGCCCAGCTTGCGCAGCTGCTTGGGGTCGCGCTGCCAGTCCTTGGCGACCTTGACGTGCAGGTCGAGGTAGACGGGGGTGCCGAGCAACGCCTCGATGTGCTTGCGGGACTTCATCCCGACCTCCTTCAGGCGCTTGCCCTTGGGGCCGATGATGATGCCCTTCTGGCTGGGCCGCTCGATGTAGACGATCGCGTGCACGTCCAGCAGCGGCTTGTCGGCGGGCCGGTCCTCGCGCGGCAGCATCTCCTCCACCACGACCGCGATGGAGTGCGGCAGCTCGTCGCGCACGCCCTCCAGCGCCGCCTCGCGGATCAGCTCGGCGACCATGACCTGCTCGGGCTCGTCGGTGAGGTCGCCCTCCGGGTACAGCGGCGGGCTCTCGGGCAGCATCGGCACGAGCAGATCGGCCAGCAGCCCCACCTGGCTGTCGCCCACCGCCGACACCGGGATGATCTCGGCCCACTCGATGCCGAGCTCCTGCCCCAGCCTGTCGATGGCGATCAGCTGCTCGGCGAGCGCCTTGGAGTCGACCAGGTCGCTCTTGGTCACGATGGCGACCTTCGGGGTCTTCTTGACCTGGGCCAGCTCACCGGCGATGAAACGGTCCCCCGGGCCGAGCTTCTGGTCGGCGGGCAGGCAGAAGCCGATCACGTCGACCTCGGCCCAGGTGGTCCGCACGACGTCGTTCAGCCGCTCGCCCAGCAGCGTGCGCGGCTTGTGCAGACCGGGGGTGTCGACGAGGACGAGCTGCGCGTCCGGGCGGTGCACGATGCCGCGCACGGTGTGCCGGGTGGTCTGCGGCCGGTTCGAGGTGATGGCCACCTTGGTACCGACGAGAGCGTTCGTCAGGGTGGACTTGCCCGCGTTCGGGCGGCCGACGAAGCACGCGAAGCCGGCGCGGTGCGGGGCGGAGGAGTCTGTACGAACGCTCATGGCGCCCATTCTCCCCGATCGCGGGCACGACACCGACCACCGGCCCGGCCGGACCGGTGGGTCAGCGGTATTGCGGCGGCGCTGTGGTGCTCAGCCGGCCTTGACGGTCTCCCGGAGGGCGCCGTCGGGACCGGCGACCAGTACGGGGGTCTCGGCACCGCCCAGGTCGCGGACGGCCGCGCGGTCCGCGTCGGCCGCGGTGTCCGCCTCGGTGACCACCGCGGCGGCCTCCAGGGACTGCGCGCCGCTGGCGACGGCCATCGCCACGGCGGTCTGCAGGGCGCTCAGCTTGAGAGAGTCGAGGGTCACGGTGCCCGCGACGTACGTCCGTCCGGTCTCGTCCCGTACGGCGGCGCCTTCGACGACACCATTACGGGCACGCGCCGAACGGGCGAGCGTGATGATCTTGCGGTCTTCCGGGTCCAGCGGTGCGGCTTCGCTCATACGGCCGGAGCCTATCCGCTGCGCTTGGCCGGGGGCGACGAGGGGGCTTGCGTACCTCCGCGGGTGCGGGTGACGGGGGCGTCGTTGGTTCAGCCGGCCACCGAGTACATGCCGCCGCGGCGGCCCTCGGGGGAGGCGAGGCGGCGGAGCTTCGCCTCTGTCTCGCCGTCGGCCTGGGCGTTGTGCATCACCACGGTCAGGTCCTGCCGGGACGGCACCCGCAGCTGCGTGGACTCGAACCGCAGCGTGCCCACCATCGGGTGCTCCATCTCCTTGGGCAGCTGGCCGCCCACCGTGACGTCCTGCCGCGCCCACAGCCGCGCGAACTCCTCGCTCGCCGCGGACACCTCCCGTACGACCTCGGCGAAGCCCTCGTCGCCGGGCCGTTCGGAACAGGCCGCGCGGTACTGGGCGACGACCTGCGGCGCGTTCCGCTCCCAGCTCTTCGCGCGGACCCGGTAGACCGGGTCGGTGAAGTAGGCGATCATGCAGTTCGACGAGACGCCCGGCTGCCCGTGCCCCATCACCAGCCGCGACGCCTCGTTGTACGCGACGGTGTTCCAGTACGGGTCCATGATGTGCGCCGGGAACGGCAGCCAGGCGTCGATCATCCGCTGCAGACCGTCGCAGATCGGGTCCCCGTCGTACTCGGAGCGCAGCAGCGGAGGGTTCAGACCGGCCAGCACATACAGATGGCGGCGCTCGGCGTCGCGCAGCCGGAGCACGCGCGCCACCGCGTCCAGTACCTGCGGCGAGACGCTGATGTCCCGGCCCTGCTCCAGCCACTGGTACCAGGAGGCCCCGACCCCGGCGAGCACCGCGACCTCCTCGCGGCGCAGCCCCGGCGTACGCCGCCGCCCGCCGTCGGGCAGCCCCGCCTCGGCCGGGCTGACCCGCGCCCGACGCGCCATCAGAAACTCCCGCAATTCCTCACGGCGTCCTGCCGTCCGTGCTGCCATCGCTCCCCCTCGTGCTGCCTGGTGCTCGGAACACCACGATAAGTTGCCGCTCCCCACCGGTTATTCCGATCCACGAGGCTCGCCTCATGCCAACCGAGACGATCGCCCCGCCCGCCCCCGTACGGGAATCCGCCCCGACCGCGTCCGACGCCGTACGGGAATCCGCTCCGACCCCCACCGCGACCCGGATGACGGGCCGGGCCAAGCTCATCCTCCTCGTCCTGTGCGCAGCCCAGTTCCTCGTCGCCCTGGACTTCTCGATCCTGAACGTGGCGCTGCCCGTACTGGGCGCGGACCTCGGCATGGGCCAGGCAAACCTGCAGTGGGCGGTCACCGCCTTCGCCCTCCCGTCCGGCGGCTTCCTCCTCCTGTCCGGCCGGATCGCCGACCTCTACGGACGGCGCCGGCTCTTCCTCACCGGCCTCGCGCTCTTCGCCGCGGCCTCCGTCCTCGCCACCCTCGCCTGGTCACCCGCGGCGTTCCTCGCGGGCCGCGCGCTCCAGGGCATCGGCGCGGCCGTCATCGTCCCGGCCGGCATGTCCCTGCTCACCACCACCTTCGCCGAGGGCCCGCAGCGCGAGCGTGCCCTGGGCGTCAGCGGCACGCTGCTGTCCATGGGCTTCACCGTCGGCATGGTGCTCGGCGGCGTCCTCACCGACTCCCTCGGCTGGCGCTCGACGATGGGCCTGCTGGCCGTGGCGGGCCTGGCCATCCTGGCCCTGGCCCCCGCGCTCCTGACGGAGAGCCGCCGCCCGGACCGCCCCCGTATCGACGTCCCCGGCGCGCTCACCGTCACCGGCGGCCTCCTGTCCCTGATCTACGCCCTCTCCACCGCGGCGGCCGACGGCTTCGCCCACGCCGATGTCCTCGGCACCCTCGCCCTGGGCGCCGTACTGCTCATCGCCTTCGTCCTCGTCGAGTCCCGCTCCCCCGAGCCGCTCGTGTCGCTGCCCATGCTCCGCCGCCCGACCGTGGCCTTCGGCAACCTCGCAGGGCTCGCCACCGTCTCGATGATGACCACCGTCGTCTTCCTCCTGACGCTGTACCTCCAGCAGGTGCTGCACCTCTCGCCCTTCCGCACCGGCCTGGTCTTCGGCGTCCAGGGCGTCGTCTCCGCGCTGGCCGGCATCGTGGCTCCCCGCCTGATCGCCCGCCTCGGCGCCCGCCGCACCCTCCTGGCCGGCCTCCTCATCCAGGCCGCACTGACCGCCTCGCTCCTCGGCCTGGGTACGGGCTCCGGCTCCGCCTGGCTCGCCATGGCAGGCGTCACCCTCGCCTCCCTCGGCCACCTCTGGGTGATCGTCTCCTACGGCGTCACCGCGACGTCCGGCCTTCCCGACCACGAACAGGGCCTGGCCACGGGGCTGGTCACCAGCGCCCAGCAGATCGGCATGACCATCGGCATCCCCCTGCTCAGCGCCCTGGCCTCGTCCCACGTGTCCGCGCTCCGCGCGGGTGGCGCCGGCTTCGCCGAGGCAACTCTCGGCGGCGTCCGCCTGGGCCTGGCCACGGACGCGGCGATCCTGCTCGCCGTAGCCGCCCTGGTGGCCTTCGGCCTGCGCCGCCGGACGGTCTGACGCCACGGCCCCCGCTCAGCGCCCGCGTCCATGCCCCGAGCAGCGGACCGCCCGCCCGCCTACGCTGGAAAGCGGAAGACGGAGGCGGTCCGCATGGGCATGTACACAGAACGCGTACTCCCGCACATCATCAACCTCGCCTGCGGGGTGAAACCCGCCCAGCCCCTGCGCCGCGAGGTCTGCAAGAACCTCCGCGGCGACATCGTCGAGATCGGCTTCGGCACGGGCCACAACGTGCCCTTCTACCCTCCGGCCGTCACCACCGTCGCCGCCGTGGAACCCTCCGACCTGGGCTGGGAACTCGCCACCACCCGCATCCGCGCATCCCGTACGCCCGTCCACCGAGCCGGCCTGGACGGCCAGTCCCTCCCCTTCGAGGACAACCGCTTCGACGCCGCGCTCTCCACCTGGACGCTGTGCACCATCCCCGACGCCGAGGCCGCCCTCCGCGAGGTCCGGCGGGTCCTCAAGCCGGGCGGCACCCTGCACTTCCTCGAACACGGCCTGGCCCCGGACACGGACGAGTCCGTACGCCAATGGCAGCGCCGCCTGGAACCCCTCAACAAACGCCTCTTCGGCGGCTGCCACCTCACCCGGCCGATAGCCGACATGCTGAAGTCAGCAGGCTTCACGATCACAGCTGTCGAGACGTTCTACGAGAAGGGCGCCCCCAAGCCCATGGGCGCCGACTCCCTCGGCACAGCCGTAGCCCGCTAGCCGTAGCCCACTAGCCGTCGGTGCTCCCGGCGCCCCCGGCGCCCACGCCGACCGGCTCCACCAGCACCGTAACGATCTTGTTCCGCCGCCCCGCGGGCGACTCCGCCGTGAGCCGCAGCGCCTTGAGGGACGGATCCACGGCGTCCTCGGAGAGGTCGACCTCCGCCTGCGCCCCCGCGATCGGTACCCGCCCCAGCCGCTTGGCCAGCAGCCCGCCGACCGTCTCCACGTCCTCGTCGTCCAGCTCCAGGCCATACAGCTCGCCGAGGTCGCCGATGTCGAGGCGGGCCGTGACCCGATAGCGGCCGTCGCCCAGCTCCTGCACGGGCGGCAGCTCGCGGTCGTACTCGTCGGTGATCTCCCCGACGATCTCCTCCAGGATGTCCTCGATGGTGACGATCCCGGCCGTACCGCCGTATTCATCGATCACCACGGCCACGTGATTGCGGTCCCGCTGCATCTCCCGCAGCAGATCACCCGCGTTCTTCGTGTCCGGCACGAACGCCGCGGGCCGCATCGCCGTCGACACCAGCTCCGTCTCCGCGTCCCGGCTGATGTGCACCTTCCGGGCGAGGTCCTTCACGTACACCACGCCCACCACGTCGTCCTCGCTCTCGCCCGTCACGGGGATGCGCGAGAACCCGGAGCGCAGCGCGAGCGTGAGCGCCTGGCGGATGGTCTTGAAGCGCTCGACCGAGACCAGGTCGGTCCGCGGCACCATCACCTCGCGCACGAGCGTGTCACCGAGCTGGAAGACCGAGTGCACCATGCGGCGCTCCTCGTCCTCGATCAGCGACTCCTGCTCCGCGAGGTCGACCATCGCGCGCAGCTCGGCCTCGGAGGCGAAGGGGCCCTTGCGGAAGCCCTTGCCGGGCGTGAGCGCGTTGCCCAGCAGGATCAGCAGCTGCGGTACGGGGCCCATGATGCGGGCCAGCGGCAGCAGGACGTACGCGGCGGCCGTCGCCGTGTTCAGCGGATGCTGCCGACCGATCGTGCGCGGGGAAACCCCCACCGCGACGTACGACACGAGCACCATCACCGCGATGGCGACGGTCAACGCCTCCCACGTCTCCGCGAACCGCTGCACGCACCCATAGGTGACGACGACCGCGGCGGCCATCTCGCAGCCGACCCGCACCAGCAGCGCGACGTTGAGATACCGCGTCGGATCCGCGGCGACGGCCGCGAGCTTCGCGCTGCCGCGCCGCCCCGACCGTACGGCCTCCTCGGCGCGGAAGCTGGTCGTGCGGGCGAGGCCCGTCTCCGCGCAGGCGGCGAGCCAGGCGACCACGACGAGGAGGACCGCCACGGCGATCAGCTGGACGGACACCGCGTCACCGGGTGGTGGGTGCCGGGGACGGACCCTCGATGCCGCGCTCGGCCCGCCAGCCGTCGACGATCGCGGCCTGCAGCCCGAACATCTCGGCCTTCTCGTCCGGCTCCTCGTGGTCGTACCCGAGGAGGTGGAGGACGCCGTGGACGGTGAGCAGCTGCAGCTCCTCGTCCATGGAGTGCCCGGTCGGCGCCTCCTCGCCCTGCTTCTTGGCGACCTCGGGGCAGAGCACGATGTCGCCGAGCAGCCCCTGCGGGGGCTCCTCCTCGTCCTTGGCCGGCGGCCGCAGCTCGTCCATCGGGAAGGACATCACGTCGGTCGGCCCTGGAAGGTCCATCCACTGGATGTGGAGCTGCTCCATGGCGTCGGCGTCGACGACGATGACCGAGAGCTCGGACAGCGGGTGGATGCGCATCCGGGCGAGTGCGTAGCGGGCGACATCCAGGACCGCCTGCTCGTCGATGTCCGTACCGGACTCGTTGTTGACGTCGATTGCCATCGTGTGACTGCTCAAGACTTCCTGTTGCGGCTGCGGCTGTCGTTCTGACCGGAGCGACCGTCGTTCTGGCCGTTGCGGCTGTCGTACTGCTCGTACGCGTCGACAATACGGCCGACCAGCTTGTGCCGGACGACATCGGTGCTGGTGAGGCGCGAGAAGTGGACGTCCTCGACGCCCTCCAGGATCTCCTGCACCTGCCGCAGACCGCTCTTCGTGCCGCCGGGCAGGTCGATCTGCGTCACGTCACCCGTGATCACGATCTTCGAGTCGAAGCCGAGGCGGGTGAGGAACATCTTCATCTGCTCGGGGCTGGTGTTCTGCGCTTCGTCCAGGATGATGAACGCGTCGTTCAGCGTGCGACCGCGCATGTACGCCAGCGGCGCGACCTCGATCGTGCCCGCGGCCATCAGCCGGGGAATCGAATCCGGGTCGAGCATGTCGTGCAGCGCGTCGTAGAGCGGGCGCAGATACGGGTCGATCTTCTCGTAGAGCGTGCCGGGCAGGAAGCCCAGGCGCTCGCCCGCCTCGACCGCGGGCCGGGTCAGGATGATGCGGTTGACCTGCTTGGACTGCAGGGCCTGCACCGCCTTGGCCATGGCGAGGTAGGTCTTGCCCGTACCGGCGGGGCCGATGCCGAAGACGACCGTGTGCTGGTCGATGGCGTCGACGTACCGCTTCTGGTTCAGCGTCTTGGGACGGATCGTGCGGCCCCGGTTGGAGAGGATGTTCTGCGTGAGCACCTCTGCGGGGGTCTCGCTCGTCCCGCTCTCGCCGTCTTCCGCCGAGCGCAGCATGGCGATCGAACGTTCCACTG
The DNA here is from genome assembly GCF_055567935.1 of Streptomyces sp. NPDC026301. NCBI lineage: Bacteria > Bacillati > Actinomycetota > Actinomycetes > Kitasatosporales > Streptomycetaceae > Streptomyces > Streptomyces sp. NPDC026301. Next base: position 227,841 of record NZ_JBVHPN010000013.1, read on the forward strand.
CGTCCTCCGTCATCGGCTGTCCGGTGCGGAGCACCAGCATCATCTCGTCGAACAGGCGCTGGATCAGCGCGACGTCCTCGGCATCTCCGACGGCGCTGACCTCATTGCCACGGACGTGGATGTCGGCCGCCGGGAAGGCGTTCTCGATCACGCGCAGCAATGAGTCCCCGGATCCCAGGACCGTGACCATGGGGTGCTTGGAGGGGACGGTGAACTGGGCGCGCGCCTGCTGATTGGTGGGTGTCTGCGTCATGGGCCGGCTCTGTGGCCTGCTGATCCCCATTTCTACGTAGCGATGCCTGCGGCTCTCCTGAGCACGTCCAGGGTACGACGCGCCACCGACATCGACGGAGAACTTTTCGAGGAGGGGTGCTGGAGGGGCCGACGGGAGCCAGAGGGGGGCCTACGCGGGGCCGGGGCGGGCGTCGGCTCGGGCTCGAGGTGGGCGTCGGCTCGGGCTCGCCTACGGGGCGAATCGAACGCGGGTGGCCCCCTTGCTCAGGGGTTACCCAAAGGGGCCAGGGGTTACCCAAAAGGGCCGGGAAGCATCTGTCGTCACAGATTGGCGGGCATCCGTCGTCACGGGTCGGCGGGCATCCGTCGTCGCCCCTGCGCGGAGGCGTGGAACCGCTAGCCGGAGCGGCGGAAGCCGATCGTGGGGAGGGCGCGGGCCAGGGGCCACTGGCGGTACGCGGCCGGCAGTACGCCCTCCAGGAACGCGTACCGCTCCCGCAGCGGGAGCCCGCCGCCGGGTGCCGCGAGCCCGTCCACGGACTCCGTGTGGTGATCCCGTACCTGCTGCCACCACGCGGCGATCTCCGACCAGCCGGGCGCGGACAGCGAGCCGCCGAACTCCTGCACCGACAGCGCCGCCGTCAGGCCCGCGAACGCCAGCCGGTCGGCCAGCGGCCAGCCCGCGAGCGTGCCCGTGACGAAGCCCGCCACGAAGACGTCGCCCGCGCCCGTGGGGTCCAGCGCCTCCACCGCGATCGCCGGCACCTCGGCGCTCTCGCCGGTACGCGCGTCCACCGCGCAGGCGCCCCGCGAACCCATGGTGACCACCGCGACCGGCACCAGGTCGGCGAGCTTACGGGCGGCGGCCTGCGGCGAGTCCGTACGCGTGTACCGCATCGCCTCCTCGGCGTTCGGCAGGAACGCCTCGCAGTGTTCGAGGTCGGCGAGGTCGGCCGGGTCCCAGCGCCCGGTGTCGTCCCAGCCCACGTCCGCGAAGATCCGGGCGCCGCGGTCCGCCGCGCAGCCCAGCCAGCCCTCCCGTCGCCCCGGCACGAGCGACGCGACGCAGGCGCGCGAGGCGGGCGGGCACCCCGGCGCGTGCGCCCCGTCGAAGGCGGACTCCGGCGGCGGCGCCTCGTGCCCGTGCGACACCATCGTGCGCTCGCCCTCGTACGCCATGGAGACCGTCACCGGCGAGTGCCACCCGGGCACCTTCCGCGACATCGACAAATCGATGCCCTCGCCCCGGCGCAGCGCGTCCCAGCAGTACTCGCCGTACATGTCGTCCCCGAAGGCCGCCGCCAGCGAGGTGTGCAGCCCGAGGCGGGCCAGCGCGGTCGCCATGTTCGCGACCCCGCCGGGGCTCGATCCCATCCCGCGCGCCCAGGACTCGGTGCCGCGGACCGGCGCCGAGTCCAGCCCGGTGAAGATGATGTCGAGGAAGACCGTGCCGGTGAGGTAGACGTCCGTGGCCGGGTCCTGCGGCCCGCGTACGGCGGCGAGCGGATCGAGCACCGCCGGCGTGGGACTCATGGGAGCGAACTGTTCTCCGCTGTGAGCGCTCACCTTGCCTGCCCCTTTCGTCCGTGCACGTCACGCCAGTGTGCCGGATCAGGGGTGGCGATGGCTGCGAGCGGGGCGGCTTCCGGCACACGTTCGTACAACCTTCGCGCGGCTTGCGGCGCTCCTTCGTGCGGCTTGTGACGCACCTTCGTGCGGTACGTTCCGGCCCATGAGGCTCACGATTCTCGGTGGTGGCGGCTTCCGGGTGCCGCTGGTCCACCGCGCGTTGCTCGACGACCCCTCGCACGCCGTGACGGAGGTGACGCTGTACGACACCGATCCGGTCCGGCTGCGGGTCATCGCGGCCGTACTGGAGCGGCAGGCGGCGGGCCGGGAGCGGCCGGTGCGGGTGCGGCTCGCGACGGACCTCGACGACGCCCTGCGCGGCGCGGACTTCGTCTTCTCCGCGATCCGGGTCGGCGGCACCGCGGGGCGCGTCGCCGACGAGCGCGTCCCGCTCGCCGAGGGCGTGCTCGGCCAGGAGACGGTGGGCGCGGGCGGCGTGCTCTACGGGCTGCGCACCATCCCCGTGGCGCTGCACATCGCCGAGCGGGCCGCGGCGCTGGCCCCGGACGCCTGGGTCATCAACTTCACGAATCCCGCCGGGATGGTCACCGAGGCGATGGCGGAGGTGCTGGGCGAGCGGGTGATCGGCATCTGTGACTCGCCGGTGGGCCTGGTGCGCCGGGCCGCGCGGGCGGCGGGCGCCGATCCGGACACGGTGACGTACGACTACGTGGGGCTGAACCACCTCGGGTGGCTACGGTCGCTGCGCTCCGGGGGCCGCGACCTGCTCCCCGGGCTGCTCGCCGACCCCGAAGCGCTCGCGTCCTTCGAGGAGGGCCGGCTCTTCGGCGCGGACTGGCTGCGCGCGCTGGGCGCACTCCCCAACGAGTACCTGCATTACTACTACTTCCGCCGCGAGACGCTCGCCTCCGTACGGGAGGCGGACGAGACCCGCGGTGCCTTCCTCGACCGGCAGCAGGGCGGCTTCTTCGAGGCGGCGGCCGAGCGCCCGGAGGACGCGTACGCGCTGTGGGAGCGCACGCGTCTGGAGCGCGAGGAGACGTACATGGCGGAGAGCCGGGAGGCCAGCGGCGGCTGGCAGCGCGACAGCTGCGACCTGGAGGGCGGCGGGTACGACCGGGTGGCGCTGGCCCTGATGCACGCGATCGCGGGCGACCGGCGGGCCCGGCTGATCCTGAACGTGCGCAACGGTACGACCGTGCCGGCGCTCGCCCCCGAAGCGATCATCGAGACGGTGTGCGAGGTGGGCGCGGACGGCGCCCGGCCGCTGCCGTGCGCCCCGCTCCGCAACGACCAACTGGGGCTGATGCTCCAGCTGAAGGCGGTGGAACGGGCGACGGTGGAGGCCGCCGTCTTCAAGGAGCGCGACGCGGCCCTACGGGCGCTCGCGCTGCACCCTCTGGTGGACTCACCGGCGGTGGCCGCCCGCATCCTGGAGCGGGTCAGCGGCTGACGGACTCCGCCAGGGCGGCGAGGCGGCGCTGTACGTCGTCGCGGGCGCCGCTCCTGCCGGGTACTCGGGTCCGCAGGTTCGCCAGCTCCACGCCCAGCTTCCGCACCTCCTCGCTGTTGCTGACCTGGTGCCAGCAGTGGTGGGCGCGGTCGACGGCGGCCGTGACCTCGGGGTGCGTCTCGCTCTGCCCGCCGGCCAGCCGGACGTGCGCGGACCGCATCCACAGCCCGCTCGCCCGCACCGGCTCGTCGGCCTGCCGGGCCAGCTCCGCCTGTACCTCGATCCAGTGCACCGCCTCGGGCGACACCGGCCCGTGGCTCCGGAGGGCCGCCTGCTCCCAGGCCGCGGCCATCGCGGCGGCCTCCCCGTGCCGCCCGGCCGCGGCAGCGGCGAACACGGCATGGTGCGGATCGACGGCAGGCGCCGCACCGGGCACCGGGGGTATGGCGGCCACCACGGGAATCGGCGGCCGCGTGGGCCGCGCGGGCACCGGAGCGGGCGCGGGCGCGGGAGCCGGGGCGAACTCGGGCGTGGGAGCCGGAGTGAACTCGGGCGTGGGAGCCGGGGCGGGAGCGGGCGCCGAAGCCGGCGTGAGATCCGGGGCAGGCGCGGGCGCCGAAGCCGGCACAGGCGCCGGGGCAGGCGCGGGTGCAGGCTCGGGCGCGGCAGCCGGTGCAGCCACAGGCGCAGGACCCTGCTCAGGAACCGGACTCGGCTCAGGAACCGGACTCGGCACGGGCGCCGCACTCGGTGCCTGCACCGGACTCGGCGCCTGCAGGGGACTCGGTGCCTGCACCGGACTCGGTACCTGTATGGGTCTCGGTGCCGGCGTCTGCACCCCCGCCCCCGCACCCTCCGGCGCCAGCCACAACGTCACCGCACCGTTCAGCCCGGCCTCCCGTGCCGCCCACCCGTGCAGCTCCTCCATACCGGGCCGCACCGCGCCCGTCCCCGCCCGCAGCGCCCGCGCGAGGGCATGTGTGTACGCCGGCGCGGGCTGGTGCCGCTTGTCGCTCCGCTGCACCGTGCCGTACAGCAGGAACGGTCCGCCCAGCGACAGCTTCCCCGTGCCCAGGTCGTGCCAGACCTCCGGCGCCGCCGCCAGGTCGGCCAGTACCGTCGTACTGCCCGGCGGACGGTGCTGCAGTTCCGCGGCGAGCCAGTGCCACGGCAGCGCGGTGTACCGGACCGTGCGGGGCACGGTCCGGGCCAGCGCCAGATGCGGCCTGCCCTGCCGCGCGTCGACCTGGAGGTGCCCCGCGACGTAGACCAGCAACGGCCCCTCGACGGCGGCCGCGGTACGGATGTGGGTCAGCACCGTGTTCGGGTCGTCGGGGTTCGCCAGCTGCACGGCGCTGGCGTACGGAGCGCCTACGAGCCGCGCCGGCGGGACGGCCGCCAGCTGCGGCAGCGCGGCGGTCGCCGGCAGCGGCCGGCGGACCGGCGGATCGGCGGCGATCAGCAAGGCGTAGCCGTGAGCGGTCGGTGCGGTGCTGATTGCCATACGGAGCACGGTAACCGGCCCCCCTCCCGGTACGCATGGGATAGCGGCGCAAAGGTTCGAAAACCGGTAGCAAGCGACGCCGGCGCGGCCCTCGTTCAGTGGCCGCGCGCGATCCATTCCTCCAGGTGCGGTGCCTCGTCCCCGATGGTCGTCGGGTCACCGTGCCCGGTGAGCACCTTCGTCTGCGGCGGCAGGGTCAGCAGCCGCTTCCGGATCGACTCGACGATGGTCGGGAAATCCGAGAACGACCGCCCGGTCGCGCCGGGTCCGCCCGCGAACAGCGTGTCCCCGCTGAAGACGACCCCGAGATCGGGCGCGTGGAAACAGACCGCGCCGGGCGCGTGCCCCGGCGTGTGCAGCACGGTGAGATCCGTACCGGCGATGGTCAGCACCTGCCCGTCCGTCAGCTCCCGGTCCGGAGGGCTGCCCGGATAGGTCAGCTTCCACAGCGGCAGATCGTCGGGGTGGAGATGGATCATGGCACCGGTACGGGACGCCAGCGCGGGCGCCGCGTCGATGTGGTCGTCGTGCGCGTGCGTACAGAGCACGGCACGCAGCCGCCGCCCGCCGAGCGCCGCGAGGATGGCCTCGGCGTCGTGCGCGGCATCAATGACCACCGCTTCCTCGTCGTCCCCGACGATCCACACATTGTTGTCCACCTCCCATGTCCCCCCGTCGAGGGAGAACGTCCCGGAGGTGACCAACTGCTCAATGCGCGCCGCCATCACAGCACCACCACCGAACGGAGAACGTCGCCTTCATGCATCCGCGCGAACGCCTTCTCCACGTCCTCGATCCCGATCGTCTCCGTCACAAACGCACCGAGATCGATCCGCCCCTGCTGATGCAGATCGACCAGCATCGGGAAATCACGAGACGGCAGACAATCCCCGTACCAGGACGACTTCAACGCCCCACCCCGCCCGAACACATCCAGCAACGGCAACTCCAACATCATCTCCGGCGTCGGCACCCCCACCAACACGACAGTCCCGGCCAGATCCCGGGCGTAAAACGCCTGCTTGTACGTCTCCGGACGCCCCACCGCCTCAATGACGACATCCGCCCCGAAGCCACCGGTCAGCTCACGGATCGCCTCAACCGGGTCCACGGTCTTGGAGTTCACCGTGTGCGTGGCACCGATCGTCTTGGCGGTCGCCAGCTTCCGGTCGTCGATATCCACCGCGATGATCTTCGCAGCACCCGCCAATCGGGCACCCGCAATCGCCGCATCACCGACCCCACCACAACCGATCACGGCAACCAAGTCACCCCGACCCACGTTGCCGGTATTGATCGCCGCACCGATACCGGCCATCACCCCACACCCCAGCAGCCCGGCCACGGCGGGCGACACCGCCGGATCCACCTTCGTGCACTGCCCCGCCGCCACCAGCGTCTTCTCCGCAAACGCACCAATGCCCAGCGCCGGCGACAACTCAGTACCGTCCGTCAAGGTCATCTTCTGCCGCGCATTGTGCGTATCGAAGCAGTACTGCGGACGCCCCCGCAGACACGCCCGACACTGCCCGCACACCGCACGCCAATTCAGAATCACGAAGTCACCCGGGACGACGTCCGTGACGCCCTCACCCACCGACTCCACCACCCCCGCCGCCTCATGCCCCAGCAAAAACGGGAACTCATCATTGATCCCGCCCTGCTTGTAATGCAGGTCCGTATGGCACACACCGCACGCCTGGACCTGGACCACGGCCTCGCCGGGGCCCGGGTCCGGCACGGCGATGGTCTCGACGCGCACCGGCTGGTCCTTGCCGGGTGCGATCACTCCGCGTACTTGCTGTGCCATGGGGGCGGCCCCTCTCGATGATCACGTACGGGACGGACCCATACCGTACGCGTTACCCGCATTCCCGCCCAGAGGGCGACACCCCGGGGCCCGGCGCCGGTCATTGCGTCCGCCGCCGCGGACCAGGGCCACCGTCACCGCCGCGAGGACGCCGACGACGGAGAGGCCGATCAGGCCGCCGCGCGTGGAGCCGGTGGCGTCCTCCAAGAGGCCGAAAGCGGTCGGTGAGACGAAGCCGCCGAGGTTGCCCAGCGAGTTGACGAGCGCGATCGCGGGGGCGGCGATCCGGGCGTCCAGGTAGCTCTGCGGGATGGTCCAGAAGACCGGCGAGGAGGTCTTGAAGCCCATGGCGGCCAGGCAGAGCGCGCCGAGCGCGAGCCACGGGGAGACCAGGGTGGCGAGGAGGGTGCCCACCGCGCCCAGCAGCAGCATGCCGACGAGGAACGGGCGGCGCTTGCCCGTACGGTCCAAGAGCCGCCCCGTGACGTACACCGCCGCGATCGCGCACAGCCAGGGCACCGCGACCAGCAGCCCCACCTCGAACTCCGAGAGCCCGCCGATGTCGTCGACGATGCTCGGCAGCCAGAAGGTGACGGCGTACAGGGCGATGGAGATGGCGAAGTACAGCCAGCAGAAGAGGAGCATCTGGGGGTCGGCGAGCAGCTTCCAGCGGGAGACGGCGGCGGTGCCGCGGTCCTGCGTACGGGCGGCCTGTTCGGCGTCGATCGCCGCGGTCAGGCCCGTCTTCTCGGCGTCCGACAGCCAGGTGGCGTCCTCCAGCCGGGAGTCCAGGAAGCGGTAGACGACCAGGCCGAGCACGACGGAGGCGATGCCTTCGATGAAGAACATCCACTGCCAGCCGCTGTGGCCCAGCAGACCGTGCATCTCCAGCAGCGCGCCGGAGACCGGGCCTGCGATGACGGAGGCGGTGCCGGAGCCCATGAGGAAGATCGCGGTGGACCGGCCGCGGTCGGAGTCGGGCAGCCAGCGGGTGAAGTAGTAGATGACGGCCGGGAAGAAGCCCGCTTCGGCGACGCCGAGGAGGAAGCGCAGGACGTAGAACATCTCGGCGCTGGTGACGAAGGCCATCGCGGCGGCCACCAGACCCCAGGTGATCATGATGCGGGTGAGCCAGACCTTCGGCCCGAACCGCTCCATGAGCATGTTGCTGGGGACCTCGAAGATCGCGTACGCGATGAAGAACAGGCCGGCGCCGAACCCGAAGGCGGAGGCCGACAGTCCGACGTCGGCGCGCAACTGGTCGGAATCACCAGCGCGGCACGGCCGGAGTCGTCCACTCCGGGTCGGCGATCCGCATCGCCGCCGCGTCGTCCCGGTCGCGCTGGCTGCCGTCGTCGTCCAGCCAGCGCCGGTGCAGCGCGGCGAGCCGGTCGCGGTCGAGTTCGACGCCCAGTCCCGGGGTGTCGGTGACCGCGACGGCGCCGTTCTTGAAGGCGATCCGCTCGGTGAGGACGTCCTCGGTCTGCCAGGGGTAGTGGCTGTCGCAGGCGTGGTGGAGGTTGGGCACGGTGGCCGCGACGTGCGTCATCGCGGCGAGACTGATGCCGAGATGGGTGTTGGAGTGCATGGAGACGCCGACGCCGAACGTGCGGCAGATCGCGGCCAGTTCACGGGTGTTGCGCAGGCCGCCCCAGTAGTGGTGGTCGGAGAGGACGACCTGGACGGCGCCGCGGGTGAACGCCTCGGCGATCTCGTCGAAGGTCGTCACGCACATGTTGGTGGCGAGCGGTATCTCCGTACGGGCCGCCACCTGCGCCATCCGGTCCGTGCCGCTCGCCGGGTCCTCCAGGTACTCCAGTACGTCCGTCAGCTCGTCGGCCACCTTGAGCGAGGTCGCAACCGACCAGGCGCCGTTGGGGTCCAGGCGGAGCGGCTGCCCGGGGAACTCCTTGGCCAGCGCGCGGACCGCGGCGATCTCCTCGGCCGGCTCGTAGACCCCGCCCTTGAGCTTGAACGAGCGGAAGCCGTAGGTGTCGGCGAGGCGGCGGGCCTGCGCGACCACGCCCGCCGGGTCGGTGGCCGCCGCCCAGTCGTCGGGCTCGCCGCGGCCGCCCGGGTGCTCGGCCCAGCGGTAGAAGAGGTACGCGCTGTAGTCGACGCGGTCGCGGACCTTGCCGCCGAGCAGGGCGTGCACGGGCAGTCCCGCGGCCTTCCCCCAGGCGTCCAGGCAGGCGACCTCGAAGCCGGAGAGGACGGAGAGGCGCAGCTTGTCGGCGGTCTGGACGCCGCGCAGCCCGCCGACGTCCACCGCACCCGCCGCGGTCGCGTCCGGCGAGTCGCCGCACGCCTCGGCCGCGAGTTCGGGCAGCGCGTTCAGATCCGTGACCGAGCGGCCGCGCACCACCTCGGCCAGCGGCCGGGCGATGTCGAGGTACTTGGTGTCGCCGTAGGTCTCGCCGAGGCCGGTCACGCCGCCCTCGGTGACCACCTCGATGATCAGCCGGGGAGTGTACGGCTGGTGCACGCCCTGGGTGTTGAGCAGCGGCGGGTCGGCGACCAGGATCGGCGTCAGCCGGACCTCGCTGATGCTCAGGTCGCGGTGGGCCGGGGCGCTGCCGGTCGGGTCCGCTGCGGTCGTCATCGGGTGGCTCCTACCAGGTCGAGGCCGCGCTCCAGGAGCGCCGCGAGGTCGGTGAGGTCGGCGGGGGACGGGTCGGTGAGCGGGGCGCGTACGGGGCCGACGGGCAGCCCGCGCAGCCGGGCCGCGGCCTTGACCAGCGACACCGCATACCCGGGCACCCGGTCGCGCAGCTCGACGAAGGGGATGTAGAAGCCGGTCAGCAGCTTCTCGACGGTGGCGTCGTCGTGCTCGCCGAGCGCCGTGAAGAACGCGCCGGCGATCTCGGGCGCGAAGGCGTGCACGGCGGAGGAGTACGCGGTGATGCCCAGGCTCGCGTAGGCGCGCGCCTGCAGTTCGGCGGTGGCGGCGCCGTTGAAGAACAGGAAGCCGTCGGGCGCGGCGAGCTTGCCGCGCTGCAGCCGGTCCAGGTCGCTGTGGCCGTCCTTGAGGCCGATGACGCCGGGGATCTCCGCGATCCGGCGGACGCTGTCGGCGGTGAAGGTGACGTGGTCGCGCTGGTAGGCGATCAGCGGCAGGCGGGTGCGGGACGCGACCTCGCGCACCTGGGCGACCAGGCCCTCCTGCGGTGCCTTGACGAGGTAGTGCGGCATCAGCAGCGCCGCGTCGGCGCCGGCGTCCTCGGCGATCCTGGCGAACCGCGCGGCCTGCGCCCAGCCGTAGCCCACGCCGGCGACGACCGGCAGCCGCCCGTCCGCCACCTCGACGGCGGCCCGGATCACCCGGCCGTACTCGTCCTCGTCCAGCGAGAAGAACTCGCCCGTGCCGCAGGCCGGGAAGAGCGCGCCGGGCCCGGCGGCGATCCGGCTCGCGAGGTAGTCGCGGTACGCGGGCAGGTCCAGTGCGCCGTCGTCGGTGAAGGAGGTGAGGGGGAAGGACAGCACGCCGCGGGCCATACCCGCGCGCAAGCGTTCGACGACCGTCATGAACCTGTCTCCATATGTAAATGGCGTCCACGGATGAGAATGGAGGCTAGAGACGGGCATCACAGCCGTCAAGGGCGCGGACAGCCGGTACGGACACCCACGGATGCCGGTACGGACACCCACGGATGCCGGTACGGACACCCGCGGACAGTCCGTACCGGCATCCGCGGCCACTCCGCGCATCCCGCAACCGCCCGCGACAACCCCGCGACCGCCCCGGCAATGCTTTGCCAACGATTTAATCTCCGCGCGTAGATACGCAGAAGCAACGCCTGCTAGATCTACGGGGTCCCCCTTTCCGCCCCCAACTCCGCAGGAGAACCACATGCGTTTCCGCGCGCGCCTGGGCGCCGTCGCCGCCGCGGCGGCCGTCGCCGCCACCACCGCGTTCGGCGTCGGCCAGGCCACCGCCGAACACTCCGTCCCGCGCTCGGACAAGGAGATTCCGAACCTCACCCAGGTCCAGGACAAGATCAAGGCGTACTACGGCGACACCGTCACCGCCGACGGGGAGCACTACGCCTCCCCGAAGAGCAACTACGCCCGCCAGGTCCACGGCATCGAGACGAAGGCGCGGCGCTACCTGGACGGCGCCGCGCGGAACCAGCACGGCTCGGGCAAGCCCGCCATCGTCCTCGACATGGACGACACCACGCTGCTCACGTACAACTTCGAGCTGCAGACCGGCTTCGCCTTCAGCGACAAGGCCCAGGACGCGTACTTGAAGAGCCATGACATGGAGCCGGTCTTCGGGATGGACGCGCTGGTCAACCACGCCCGCGCGAAGGGCTACGAGGTCTTCTTCGTGACCGGCCGCAAGGAGGGCCAGCGCGACTGGAGCGTCCGCAACCTGAAGAACGTCGGTTACGACGTCCCGCTCGACCGCGGGCACGTCTACCTCAAGGACAAGGAAAACCCGCCGTCCTACCTGTCCTGCGGCGCCGGCTGCTCCACCATCGAGTACAAGTCCGGCACCCGCAAGCACATCGAGTCGCAGGGGTACGACATCGTCGCCAACTTCGGTGACCAGCACTCCGACCTGCAGGGCGGCTACGCGGACCGCACCTTCAAGCTGCCGAACCCGATGTACTACCTGCCGTAGCGGGCACCCCGGAGGTACCCGGGCACGCAGGTGCTCAGGTACTCAGCGCCGTTTCGGCAGCGGGACCCGCAACAGGTCCCTGGCCACCGTCAGTTCGCCGTCGTAGCCCGTCTCCCGGGCCTCCCGCTCGAACTCCGACGGGTCGGTGTACCGCTGCGAGAAGTGCGTGAGCACCAGATGCCGGACGCCGGCGTTGCGCGCGACCATGGCCGCCTGGCCCGCCGTCAGGTGGCCGTGCTCGGCGGCCAGCTGCCGGTCGCCGTCCAGGAACGTGGACTCGATGACGAGCATGTCGCAGCCCGCCGCGAGCTCGTGCGCGCCCGCGCACAGCCGGGTGTCCATCACGAACGCGAACGACTGGCCCGGCCGTACCTCGCTGACCTCCTCCAGGGTGACCGTCCGGCCGTCCTCCCGGACGACCGCGCCCTCCCGGCTCAGCCGGCCCACCTCGGGCCCGGAAATGCCGTGCTCGGCCAGCCGCTCGGGCAGCATCCGCCGCCCGTCCGGCTCCTGGAGACGGTAGCCGTAGGACTCGACGGGGTGCGAGAGGCGGCGCGCGGTGAGCATGTAGGCGGGCGTCCCGGCGAGGGTGCCGCCGTCGCCGGTGACCGGCTCCTGGCCCAGCCGGACGGTCTCCCGGTACGCCGTCGAATAGCGCAGCCGCTCGAAGAAGTGCGCCCCGCTCGCGGGGTAGTGGGCGGTGACGGGATGCGGCACCCGGTCGAGGTTGATCCGCTGGATCACCCCGGCCAGGCCCAGGCTGTGGTCACCGTGGAAGTGCGTGACGCACAGCCGGTTGATGTCGTGCGCGGCCACCCCGGCGCGCAGCATCTGGCGCTGCGTCCCCTCGCCGGGGTCGAAGAGCAGGCCCTCGCCGTCCCAGCGCAGCAGATAGCCGTTGTGGTTGCGGTGCCGGGTGGGCACCTGGCTGGCGGTGCCGAGGACGACCAGTTCGCGTACGGACAAGGTGCTGATCCGCTCCCGTGACCTCGCCGCGCCTTATCCGGGCGGCCAGTTGAGGCCGCGGCCGCCGAGCACGTGGGCGTGCGCGTGGAAGACGGTCTGGCCCGCGCCGGTGCCGGTGTTGAAGACGATGCGGTAGCCGGTGCCGTCGACCTTGTCCTCCTCGGCGACCTTGCGCGCCTCGCACAGCACGTCGGCGGCGACCTGCGGCTCGGCGGTGGCCAGGGACGCGGCGTCCGGGTGGTGGACCTTGGGGATCACCAGGACGTGGGTGGGCGCCTGGGGGTTGATGTCGCGGAAGGCGACGGTCGTGTCGGTCTCTCGGACGATCGTCGCGGGCACCTCGCCCGCCACGATCTTGCAGAACAGGCAGTCGGCCTGCGGTTCTCCCGCCACCGGGTGCGCTCCTCACGGATCGTCGGCTCGTACGACCTGATCGTACCGATCCGGGGCGCGACGGCGGTTACTGGCGTGCCGCGCGGTCGTCGTGGGCGTCCCCGTTGCCGTCCCCGTGGGCGTCCTTGCCGTCGTGCCACTTGCCGTCGTCCTGCCACTTGCCGTCGTCGTGGCCGTCGTCGCCGTGGTCGCCGTGGGCGTCGTTCTTGTCGCCGTCCGGGCAGTCGTCGTGGTTGCCGTCGTGCCACTTGCCGTCGTCCTGCCACTTACCGTCGTCGTGACGGTCGCCGTTCCCTCCGTTCCCGTCGTCGCTCCCACCGCCGCTGTTCCCGCTGTCGTCGCTGTTCCCACCGTCGTCGTCGTCGCTTCCGCCGCCCCCGCTGTTGTCCGGGTTGGCGGGGCTCGACGAGGCGTCGGACGCCGGGGCGTTGCAGTTGCCGATGGTGTTCGTACGGAAGATCACCCGGTTCCCGACCCGGGCGACCAGGCCGCTGCCCTCCACGCACCGGCCGCTGACCTCCCTGGTCACCAGTCCGCGGATGGTGATCCGCTCGCCACTGGCGGTCTGGCCCTGACAGTCGACCCGGGTGAGGCCGCCCGAGGTGTCCGGGCCGGTGTCGGCCGTTCCCCTGGGCTCCGGCGCGCCGCCGTTCGGCGCCGACGCCGTGCAGCTCAGCCACCGCACGTCGACCTTCTCCCACTCCAGCGCCCGGGTCCCCTGGCGGTCGGTGGTCACCGCTATCGCCGAGGTGTTGGAGTAGCCGGTCGGCTCGCACGCCGCCGTTCCGGCAGCCACCACCCCCGCGGCCCCCGCCGCTGCCAACGCCCGTAACCAACGGCCCCGCACGCGTCCCGTCATGCCCCGCAGCGTGCCACCGCCGCCGTACGGCCCGACAGGCCCGCTCCGGCCAACTCCGCGCGGCGCTCCCCCGCCCGCCCGGATCGTCACTAACCTGGGCCGTTCAGTACCAGGTTCCGCCACATACGGGAGCGACCCATCATGGCAACGACGCGCACGGCCAGGACCCACTGGGAAGGCAACCTGATGGAGGGCAAGGGCCAGGTCGCCCTGGACTCCTCCAAGGTCGGTACGTACGACGTGAGCTGGCCGGCCCGCGCCGAGGAGCCCGGCGGGAAGACCAGCCCCGAGGAGCTGATCGCCGCGGCCCACTCCTCCTGCTACTCCATGGCGTTCTCGCACGGCCTGGCAGGCCAGGGCTATACCGTCGAGACGGTCGACACCCGGGCCGACGTCACGTTCCAGCCGGGCGAGGGCATCACCGCCATCGCGCTGACCGTCAAGGCCCGCGTCCCCGGTCTCTCGGAGGCGGACTTCCAGGCCGCGGCCGAGGACGCCAAGAAGAACTGCCCCGTCAGCCAGGCTCTGGCGGGCGTCAAGAACATCACGCTCGACGCGACGCTGGTCTGACGCCCCGCACCGGCCGGTTCCGCGCTCCTCGCGCCGAACCGGCCCGCGGTCAGTTCCAGCGGCCCGTACGCCCCAGCAGCAGTGCCGTGGCGGCCGTGCCGGCCGTGGAGGTGCGCAGCACGCTCGCCCCCAGCCGGTACGGCTTCGCGCCGGCCGCCGCGAACAGCTCCAGCTCCTCGGGCGAGACGCCGCCCTCGGGGCCGACGACGAGCACGATGCCGCCGTCGGCGGGGAGTTCGGCGCGGGCGAGCGGCTCGCTGCCCTCCTCGTGCAGCACGGCGGCGAAGGCGGCGCCGGACAGCAGCTCGGCCACGTCCTTCGTCGACGCCGCCGCCGCGACCTCGGGGAACGTCAGCCTGCGCGCCTGCTTCCCGGCCTCGCGCGCCGTATTGCGCCACTTCGTCAGCGACTTGGCGCCCCGCTCGCCCTTCCACTGCGTCACACAACGCGACGCCTGCCACGGCACGATCGCGTCCACGCCGGTCTCGGTCATGGTCTCCACGGCCAGTTCGCCGCGGTCGCCCTTGGGCAGCGCCTGTACGACGGTGAGGCGCGGCCGCGGCGCCTCCTCGGTCCGTACGTCCGTCACCGCGACGTCGAGCCGGTCCTTGCCCTCGACCGCGGCGACCGTTCCGTAAGCGCCGGTGCCCGCGCCGTCCGTCAGCACGATCTCCTCGCCGGCGCGCAGCCGCCGCACCGACACCGCGTGCCGCCCTTCCGGGCCGTCCAGGGTCAGGGTCGCGCCGGGCGCGGCGCCGGCCAGCGAGTCGACGAGGAAGACCGGGGCGGTCACGAGGCACTCCCGAGGGGTCCGGTTCCGGCGGCGCCGGAGGGGTTCGACATGTCGCGTGCGGCGGCCAGTTCGGCCACCAGTACCTCCACCAGCTCGCCCGCGGGCAGCCGCCGGGCCAGCCGGTGGCCCTGGCCCGCCCACAGGCTCATGGCCTGCGGGTCGCCGGCCTTGGCGGCGGCCTTGCGTACCGGGGAGGTGAGGTAGTGGACGGCCGGGTAGGCGGCCGGGGCGTACGGGCCGTGCTCGCGCAGGAAACGGTTCACCAGGCCGCGGGCCGGGCGCCCGGAGAACGCCCGGGTCAGCTCCGTACGGGTGAACAGGGGGTCGGTCAGGGCCCGCTTGTGCAGCGGGTGGGCGCCGGACTCGGGACAGGCCAGGAAGGCCGTGCCGAGCTGGGCCGAGGCCGCGCCCGCCGCCAGTACGGCGGCGACCTGCGCGCCGCGCATCAGCCCGCCCGCGGCGATCACCGGCAGCCGGACGGCCTCGCGGACCTCGGCGATCAGCGTGAGCAGGCCGAAGCCCGCGCCGGTGCCGTCGCTGTGCGGGTCGTCGCGGTGCGTGCCCTGGTGGCCGCCCGCCTCTGTGCCCTGGACGCACACGGCATGTGCGCCCGCCTCCTGCGCGGCCCGCGCCTCGGCGGCCGTGGTGACGGTGACGACGGTGTACGTGCCGACCCGGTCGAGGGCCTGCAGCGTCTTGCGGCCGGGGCAGCCGAAGGTAAAGGAGACCACCGGCACGGGGTCCTCGCGCAGGACGGCGAGCTTGGCGTCGTACCCGTCGTCGGCGGAGCCCGCGGTGTCGCCGAGCTCCGTCTCGTACCAGGTGGCCTCGCCCGCGAGCTGTTCGCGGTAGACCTCGACGGCGGCCGCGTCGGCGAGCTCGGGCTGCGGCATGAAGAGGTTCACGCCGAAGGGGCGGTCGGTCAGCCCGCGCAGCTGCTTGATCTCCTGGTACATGCCGTCGGCCGTCTTGTATCCGGCCGCGAGGAAGCCCAGGCCGCCGGCCGTGCTGACGGCGGCGGCCAGCTCGGGACACGAGGCGCCACCCGCCATGGGGGCCTGCACGATCGGATGGCGGCACAGATCGGTCAGCGCGGTGGGCATGACCACATCGTGTCACGCGGCACGGCCGCCCCTTGAATCGGGGCGACCGTGCCGCGCAGTGCCTTCCCGGGGGACCACCCCGGCCCCCCGGCCTTACTGCCTACCGCCCGTTGAAGGCGTCTTTGAGGCGCGAGAACAGTCCCTGCTGGCCCGGCTGGAACTGCCCGGTGGGCCGCTCCTCGCCGCGCAGCTTGGCGAGCCGGGTCAGCAGCTCCTCCTGCTCGGCGTCGAGCTTGCCCGGGGTCTGGACCTCGACGTGGACGATCAGGTCGCCGCGACCGCCGCCGCGCAGGTGCGTGATGCCGCAGCCGTGCAGCGGGATCGACTGCCCGGACTGGGTGCCGGGCCGGATGTCGACGTCCCGTACCCCGTCCAGCGTCTCCAGCGGACACTTCGTGCCCAGCGCCGCCGCGGTCATCGGGATCGTGACCGTGCAGTGCAGGTCGTCGCCGCGCCGCTGGAAGACCGGGTGCGCGACCTCGTGGATCTCGACGTACAGGTCGCCGGCCGGGCCGCCGCCGGGGCCGACCTCGCCCTCGCCCGCGAGCTGGATGCGGGTGCCGTTGTCGACACCGGCCGGGATCTTGACCGTGAGCGTGCGGCGGGACCGGATGCGGCCGTCGCCCGCGCACTCGGGGCACGGGGTCGGCACGACCGTGCCGAAGCCCTGGCACTGCGGGCACGGCCGCGAGGTCATGACCTGGCCCAGGAAGGACCGGGTGACCTGCGAGACCTCGCCACGCCCGCGGCACATGTCACAGGTCTGCGCCGACGTGCCGGGCGCCGCGCCCTCGCCGGAGCAGGTCGTGCACACGACCGCCGTGTCGACCTGGATGTCCTTGGTCGTACCGAACGCGGCCTCGTGCAGCTCCACGTCCAGCCGGATCATGGCGTCCTGGCCGCGGCGGGTGCGCGAGCGCGGCCCGCGCTGCGACGCCGTGCCGAAGAACGCGTCCATGATGTCGGAGAAGTTGCCGAAGCCCGCGCCGAAGCCGGCACCGCCGGCGCCGCCGCCCTGGGACATCGGGTCGCCGCCGAGGTCGTAGACCTGCTTCTTCTGCGGGTCCGACAGCACCTCGTAAGCGGCGTTGATCTCCTTGAACCGCTCCTGGGTCTTGGGATCCGGGTTCACGTCCGGGTGCAGCTCGCGCGCCAGCCGCCGGAAAGCCTTCTTGATCTGGTCCTGCGAGGCGTCGCGGCTGACACCGAGGACCGCGTAGTAGTCCGTGGCCACTTACGACTCCGCCAGGATCTGTCCGACGTAACGTGCCACTGCGCGTACCGCTCCCATCGTTCCGGGGTAGTCCATGCGGGTCGGTCCGACCACGCCGAGTTTGGCGACTGCCTCGTCGCCCGAACCGTAGCCGACTGCGACGACCGATGTGGAAGTGAGGCCTTCGTGAGCGTTCTCGTGCCCGATGCGCACGGTCATGCTCGAATCCTTCGCCTCTCCCAGCAGCTTGAGCAGCACGACCTGCTCCTCAAGTGCCTCCAGCACCGGCCGGATCGTCAGCGGGAAATCATGTCCGAAGCGCGTGAGATTGGCGGTACCGCCGATCATCAGCCGCTCTTCGGTCTCCTCCACCAGAGTCTCCAGCAACACCGACAGCACTGTCGAGACCGTGCCCCGGTCCTCCGCCTCGAAGGACTCGGGAAGGTCCTGCACCAGCTGCGGGACGTCGGTGAAGCGGCGGCCCACGACCCGGCTGTTCAGCCGGGCCCGCAGGTCCGCCAGGGACGTTTCGCCGAACGGCGCCGGGCAGTCGATCATGCGCTGCTCGACCCGTCCGGTGTCCGTGATCAGGACGAGCATCAGCCGGGCCGGGGCCAGCGACAGCAGCTCGACGTGCCGGACGGTGGACCGGGTCAGCGAGGGGTACTGGACCACCGCGACCTGCCGGGTCAGCTGCGCGAGCAGCCGTACCGTACGGGCCACGACGTCGTCGAGGTCCACCGCGCTGTCGAGGAAGCTGTGGATCGCCCGGCGTTCCGGGACGGAGAGCGGCTTGACGGCCGCCAGCTTGTCGACGAAGAGGCGGTAGCCCTTGTCGGTGGGGATACGGCCCGCGCTCGTGTGAGGCTGGGCGATGAAACCCTCGTCCTCCAGCGCGGCCATGTCGTTGCGGACCGTGGCCGGCGAGACGCCGAGCCGGTGGCGCTCCGTGAGCGCCTTGGAGCCGACGGGCTCCTCGGTGCCCACGTAGTCCTGGACGATGGCACGCAGCACTTCGAGTCTGCGTTCGCTGAGCATCGCGTACACCTCCAGTCCCGCGCTCTCCCCTGGCCTCTGTGGCCGCCTGCCCGGCCGGGGTCCGGCCGGCTGTCCCTGGCACTCGACCGGTCCGAGTGCCAAACCCTGAACCAGTGTACGGCCGGGTAGCACGGCCAGGGCAAGGCCGGGCACCGCGGCACGCGGCCCGGCGGGCCACCGTATCGCGCCGCGGCGGCTCCGTGTCCCCCGGATACGCCCAGGTCAGCCGGTCGGCCGCGGGCGATTTCGCGCTATACGGGCTAGCGTCGCGGTATGCGCACGAGTTGGGAAGAGGCAGGGTGGGAGCGGCTCGCCGACGGGGTCGCCAGGCGCCGGCTGCCGCACTGGGACGCCACGGTCGGCGTCGTGGCCGGTACCACCGGCGTCCTCCTGGTCGATACCGGGTCCGGGCTGGCCGAGGGCGCCGAGCTGCGCCGCCAGGTCCGTGGCGTACTGGGCCGTGAGGTGACCCATATCGCACTCACCCACCCGCACTTCGATCATGTACTGGGCACGGCGGCGTTCGCGGGTGTGACGGTCTTCGGCGCGACCGGCATGGGCGAGCTGCTGCGCCGCGAGCCGGAGGCGCTGCTCGCCGACGCGGTACGGAACGGGGCCGACCCGGACGCGGCGGCCGAGGCGGTGGACACCCTCGTGGTCCCGCAGCACGCGGTCTGCGGCGAACGCACGCTGGACCTGGGCGACCGGCACGTCCTGCTGGCGAACGTGGGTCCCGGGCACAGCGCGCACGACCTGGCGGTGTGCGTGCAGGGCACCTCGGGCGGGCCCGAGGTGGTGTTCTGCGGCGATCTCGTCGAGGAGTCGGGCGAGCCGCAGGCCGGGCCCGACGCGCTCCCCGCCTGCTGGCCGGCCGCGCTGGACCGGCTCCTCTCCCTCGGCGGCGAGGACGCCCGCTACGTCCCGGGCCACGGCGCCGTCGTGGATGCCCGCTTCGTCCGCACCCAGCGCGAGGGGCTGGCCCGCCGCTTCGGCGTGTCGCCCGGGTAGCCCGCACGGGCGACACGCCGCCCGCATATCGTCTGTCGAATGCGCAGCAGACAGTACGGTCCCGACCTCACGCCGCCGTGGAAGAAGCAGCAGCCCGCCCCCGAGGTCCCGGCCGACACCGACCTGGTCGTCGAGGAGATCACCACCGGCTACTGCGGTGCCGTCGTCCGCTGCGAGAAGACGGCCGAGGGGCCGACCGTCACCCTGGAGGACCGCTTCGGCAAACACCGGGTCTTCCCGATGACGCCCCGCGGCTTCCTCCTGGAGGGCAAGGTCGTCACGCTCGTCCGCCCCTCAGCGCAGCCCGCACAGCAGGGCCCGCGCCGCACCGCCTCCGGCTCCCTCGCCGTCCCCGGCGCCCGCGCCCGCGTCGCCCGCGCCGGGCGCATCTACGTGGAGGGCCGCCACGACGCCGAGCTGGTCGAACGCGTCTGGGGCGACGACCTCCGCATCGAGGGCGTGGTGGTGGAGTACTTGGAGGGCATCGACGACCTCCCCACGATCGTCCGCTCCTTCTCCCCCGGCCCCGACGCCCGCCTCGGCGTCCTCGTCGACCACCTCGTCCCCGGCTCCAAGGAGTCCCGCATCGCGGCCTCGGTCACGGACGCGAACGTCCTGATCGTCGGCCACCCGTACATCGACGTCTGGGAAGCGGTGAAGCCGTCCGCGGTGGGCATCCCCGCCTGGCCGTCCGTCCCCCACGGCCAGGACTGGAAGACAGGCATCTGCCGGGCACTCCGCTGGCCGGAGAACACGGGCGCCGCCTGGCAGCGAATCCTCGGCTCGGTCCGCTCGTACAAGGACCTTGAGCCGGCGCTGCTGGGGCGGGTGGAGGAGCTGATCGACTTTGTCACCGCATGAATCAGGCTGAATCCAGCCCGCCCGGCGTTTGAGGGCACGACCTCGCCGGGACGGCGGGTCAGTCCACCAGGTCCCGCACCACCGCGTCCGCCAGCAACCGGCCCCGGAGCGTCAGCACCGCTCGCCCCGCCTCGTACGGCGCTGCCTCCAGCAGCCCGTCCGTCAGGGCGCGTTCCGCCGCCTTCGCGCCCGCCGGGGCGAGGAGGTCCAGGGGGCAGCCCGCCGCGAGGCGCAGTTCCAGGAGGATGCGTTCCACGCGGCGGTCCTCGGGCGCGAGGAGTTCGCGGCCCGCGCCCGGGGAGCGGCCGTCGTTCAGCGCCTGCGCGTACGCGCCGGGGTGCTTCGCGTTCCACCAGCGGACGCCGCCGACGTGGCTGTGGGCGCCGGGGCCCGCGCCCCACCAGTCGGCGCCGGTCCAGTACAGCTCGTTGTGGCGGCAGCGGGCTGCGGGCGTGGTGGCCCAGTTGGAGACCTCGTACCAGGTGAAGCCCGCGGCGGTGAGGGTGTCCTCGGCGATGAGGTAGCGGTCGGCGTGCTCGTCGTCGTCGGTCATCGGGACCTCGCCGCGGCGGATGCGGCGGGCGAGCTGGGTGCCTTCCTCAACGATCAGCGCGTACGCGGAGACGTGGTCGGGGCCGGCGCCGATCGCGGCGTCGAGGGATGCCTTCCAGTCGTCGTCCGTTTCGCCGGGCGTGCCGTAGATCAGGTCGAGGTTGACGTGGTCGAAGCCGGCGGCGCGGGCCTCGGCGACGCAGGCTTCGGGGCGGCCGGGGGTGTGCGTACGGTCGAGGATCTTCAGGACGTGCTGCCGGGCGCTCTGCATGCCGAAGGAGACCCGGTTGAAGCCGCCGGCGCGGAGTTCCTCCAGGTAGCGGGGGTCGACGGACTCCGGATTCGCCTCGGTGGTGATCTCCGCGCCGGGCGCGAGGCCGAATTCGTCGCGGATCGCGGCGAGCATGCGGGAGAGGTCGGCGGCCGGGAGGAGGGTCGGCGTGCCGCCGCCGACGAAGACCGTCTCGACCGGCCGCGGGTCGTCGCCCATGATCTTGCGGGCGAGCCGGATCTCCTCGACGACCGTGGCGGCGTAGTTCTCGCGGGAGGCGAGCGCGCCGCCGGAGCCGCGCAGCTCGCTCGCGGTGTAGGTGTTGAAGTCGCAGTATCCGCAGCGGGTCGCGCAGTACGGCACGTGCAGATAGAACCCGAGCGGCCGCTCGCCCGCTCCGTCCAGGGCGGAGGCGGGCAGCGCCCCGTCCTCGGGCATGGGCTCACCGTCGGGGAGTGCAGAAGGCATACCGCCATTGTCCGGCACGCGGGGAGTGATCCCCTCCGCCGGCCGCTCCTGCCCCCTCTACCCCCCTCTACAAGGCCACCGCCTGCAGCACCAGCAGCGCCAGGTCGTCGTCCGGCGGGGCCGGGTCGAAGGCGTGCACGCGGCGCCGGAGGTGCTCGGCGACGCCGTCGGCGCCCAGGCCCGCGCACTCGGCGAGGGCCTGCGCGAGGCCGTCCTCGTCGTCGAAGAGCCGGCGGCCCGAGCGGCGCTCGGTCACGCCGTCGGTGACGCACAGCAGCGTCTCGCCGGGCAGGAGGTCGAAGGACTCGCTCTCGTACTCGGTCTCCTCCATGACGCCGAGCAGCATCTGGGGCGCGGCGACCGCCCGCACCGTGCCGTCCGTGCCGAGCACCAGCGGCAGCGGGTGCCCGGCGCTGGCCAGCGTGCAGCGGGCGCCACCGGTGCCGCCCGCGTACGGGACGATCTCGCCGTACAGGAGGGAGAGGAACCGCGCCTGCTCGCTCTCCTCGCGGTAACCGGGCTGGAGCTCCGCCTCGGAGCCGGCCGCCACCACCGCGGCGGCCACCGCGGCGACGGAGTCGGCCGCCTCCCGCGCGACCGTGCGGTTCAGCCGGTCCAGTACGTCGCCGACGCCGTACCCCTCGCGGGCCAGCAGCCGCAGCACCGGGCGGGCCAGACCCGTGACGGCCGCGGCCTCCGGGCCGCTGCCGCAGACGTCGCCGAGCATGAAGCACCAGCGGCCCTCGCCCGCCTGGAAGAGGTCCCAGAAGTCGCCGCCCGCCCAGGCGCCCTCGCGCGGCTCGTACACCACGGCCGAGGCCACGCCCGGTACGTCGGGGCGCCGGCCGGGCAGGAGCCGGCGCTGCAGCACCCGGCTGATGCGTTCCTGGCGGCTGTAGGCGTCCGCGGTGGCGATGGCCCGGGCCACCCGCCCCGCCAGGTCCTCGATGAGCGAGACGACCTCGTCGGGGAAGCGGAGCAGTCCGGCCCTGCCTATCAGGAGCGTGCCGTGCCGGCGCACGCCGGAGATCAGCGGGCAGGCCAGGGCCGCGCCGCCGGGGCCGAAGCCGCTGGGCTCGCCGGGCCACGGCCAGGGTCCCGCGCCGATGGGGTGGCCGTCGCCGCCGCGGCCGGTCAGTACCGGCGGGTCCTTCTCCAGCAGCTCGCGCAGCCCGTCGATGCGGCTCTCCGTGGCGTGCCAGACGCGGGCCAGCCGGGACGCCCCGAAGTCCTTGCCGTCGTCCAGCCACACCGCGCACCAGTCGGCCATCCGCGGCACGATCAGCTGCGCGACCAGCGCGGCTACCTGGTCCGCGTCCAGCTGCCCGCTGAGCAGGTCGGACGCCTCGGCGAGGAAGGACAGCGCGCCGTGGTGGATCCGCTCCACCTCGCAGCGGCGCAGCGCGGCCCGCTGCGGCCCGGGCGGCATCAGCTCGGTGGCCGGCGGCCCGCCCGGCCCCCTGCGGTCCGCGTGGAAGATCTCCGCCGGCGGTCCGTACGCCGGCTCCGGCGCGTCCGCCGCCACCCGGAACCACACGGTCTTCAGGGTGCGCCGGTACGTGATGCCCCAGGAGTCCGCGATCGCGCCGACCAGCTGCAGGCCGCGGCCCGCGCCCTCGGCCGTCACGGCGTCGTGGCGGCCGCGCACCGGGCGGGCCGGGTGGTGGTCGGAGACCTCCACGGTCACGGCGGTGTGCGGGCCGTCCCCGTGCAGCCGGCACAGCAGCTCGACGGCGGTGCCGGCGTGCACGACGGCGTTGGTGACCAGCTCGCTGACGAGCAGTTCGGTCTCGTCGGCGACGCGCGTGGTGAGGTACTCGGCGCCGGGCAGCCCGCGGCTGATCCAGTCGGCGAGCGTCGTGCGGACGAACTGCCGGGCGGCGCCGGCGGCGATGGGCGAGCCGGGCAGTCCGACGGCGCGGAAACCGTCGGTTCCGTATGCACCGTCGGCGGGTTGTGATCCGTCGGCCGGGCGGCCGTCGGCGGGCGGGCCGCTGTCCTGGGTGGGGACGGCGGCGGGCCGGACCGTGGCCGGCCTGCGCACCACGTCGTTTTCCGACGGAGTTGTCGTCCTCATTGAGCACTCCCGAGCAGTTCCGCAATCGCGCCGAATGCGCCATCGCCAGAGTGACAGACTGAGCTCACCCATTCGCACCGAGTTACTGAAGTGGGTCACTATGTCGGTCGATTCGGCAGTGCGCGGCGATACGCGGGAGACGGATTCCGGCTGGGTGCGGGCGGCTGATCTGAAGCCGCTGCTCACCGCACTCGCCTCGATGTCCTCGGGCGACTTCCGCACGCGGCTCCCCGTGGCGTACGACGGCGTCCTCGCCGATCTGCACGGCGCCTTCAACGACATCGCCACACGGACGCAGCACCACTCCGACGAGCTGGTGCGGCTGCGCTCCGAGCTGATCCGGCAGGGCCGGCTGGACGAGCGGATGACTGCCAGCCCCGGCCAGGGCACGTGGGCCTCCTCGGTGCTCGCGGCCAACGACATCATCGAGGCGCTGGTGGTCCCGGCGGCCCAGGCGACGAAGGTGCTGAACGCCGTGGCGGGCGGCGATCTGACCCAGCGCGTGGAGCTGCACGACGGGCACCGCAGGCTGCGCGGCGACCGCCGCGGGCTGGGCCGCGCGGTGAATTCGATGGTCGACCAGCTCTCGCTGTTCACCGGCGAGGTCACGCGGGTGGCCCGCGAGTCGGGCAACGAAGGACGGCTCGGCGGCCGGGCCAAGGTCGCGGGGCTGTCCGGGAGTTGGCGGGACGTGACGGAGGCGGTCAACACGATGGCCGCCCGGCTGACCGCGCAGGTGCGGGACATCGCGGCGGTGACGACGGCGGTGGCGCGCGGCGATCTGACGCGTCAGGTGACGGTGGAGGCGACCGGCGAGCTGCTGGAGCTGAAGCTGACGGTCAACACGATGGTCGATCAGCTCTCCGCGTTCGCCGACGAGGTCACCCGGGTCGCCAGGGAAGTCGGTACGGAGGGGCGGCTCGGCGGCCGGGCGCAGGTGCCCGGCGTCTCCGGGGTCTGGAAGGACCTCACCGACAACGTCAACTTCATGGCCTCCAACCTCACCTCACAGGTGCGCAACATCGCCCAGGTCACCACCGCGGTGGCCAACGGCGACCTCAGCCAGAAGATCACGGTCGACGCCCGCGGCGAGATCCTGGAGCTCAAGGAGACCGTGAACACCATGGTCGACCAGCTCTCCGCGTTCGCCGACGAGGTGACCCGGGTCGCGCGGGAGGTCGGCACGGACGGGCGGCTCGGCGGCCGGGCGCAGGTGCGCGGGGTGTCGGGGATGTGGAAGGACCTCACCGACAGCGTCAACTTCATGGCGGACAACCTCACCACGCAGGTGCGCAACATCGCCCTCGTGGCGACCGCGGTGAAGGAGGGCGACCTCGGCAGGAAGATCACGGTCCAGGCCAAGGGCGAGATCCTGGAGCTGAAGACGACGATCAACACGATGGTCGACCAGCTCTCCGCGTTCGCCGACGAGGTCACCCGGGTCGCCAGGGAAGTCGGTACGGAGGGCAACCTCGGCGGCCAGGCCCAGGTCCGCGGCGTCTCCGGGGTCTGGAAGGACCTCACCGACAACGTCAACTTCATGGCCTCCAACCTCACCTCACAGGTACGCAACATCGCCCAGGTCACCACCGCGGTCGCCGACGGCGACCTGTCGAAGAAGATCTCGGTGGCGGCGCGCGGCGAGATCCTGGAGGTGAAGGAGACCGTCAACGGCATGGTCGACCAGCTGCGGGCCTTCGCCGACGAGGTGACCCGGGTGGCCAGGGAAGTCGGTACGGAGGGCGACCTCGGCGGCCGGGCCCAGGTGCGCGGCGCGTCGGGGGTCTGGAAGGACCTCACCGACAACGTCAACTTCATGGCGTCGAACCTCACGACGCAGGTGCGCAACATCGCCCTGGTCGCGACCGCCGTCGCGCAGGGCGACCTGTCGCAGAAGATCGACGTGGACGCGCGCGGCGAGATCCTGGAGCTGAAGACCACCCTCAACACGATGGTGGACACGCTCTCCTCGTTCGCCTCCGAGGTGACCCGGGTGGCCCGCGAGGTCGGCAGCGAGGGCCAGCTGGGCGGCCAGGCCCGCGTCGAGGGCGTCTACGGCACCTGGAAGTCCCTGACGACCAGCGTGAACGAGCTCGCGTCGAACCTCACCACGCAGGTCCGGGCGATCGCCGAGGTGACCAGCGCGGTGGCCTCCGGCGACATGACGCGCAATGTCACGGTCGAGGCCCGCGGCGAGGTAGACGAGCTGAAGAACAACATCAACATGATGGTCTCCAACCTCCGCGAGACCACCCGGGCCAAGGACTGGCTGGACGCCAACCTCGCCCGGCTGGCGGGCCTGATGCAGGGCCACCGCGACCTGGTCGAGGTCGCCGACCTGATCCTGCGCGAGCTGACGCCGCTGGTGAACGCCCAGTACGGCGCCTTCTTCCTGGCCAGCGCCGAAACCGACGAGCTGCGCCTGGACTTCATCGCGGGATACGGCTCCGCACACGACGCCAGCATCGACACCCCCGGCTCGCACGGCCACGGACTGGTCCGCCAGTCGGCCATCGAGAAGAAGCGCATCCTGATGGAGGAGGTGCCGCCCGACTACATCAAGGTCGACTCCGGGCTCGGCGAGGCGGCCCCGAACACCGTCGCGATCATCCCCGTGCTCTTCGAGGACCAGATCCTCGGCGTGATCGAGCTGGCGTCCTTCTCCCGCTTCTCCGACGTCCACCTCGCCTTCTTCGACCAGTTCGTGAACACCATCGGCGTCGCCATCAACACCATCGTCGCCAACTCCCGTACGGAGTCGCTGCTGAGCGAGTCCCAGCGGCTGGCCCGCCAGCTCCAGGAGCGCACGGGCGAGCTGCAGCGCCGCCAGGCCGAGCTGCAGCGCTCCAACGCCGCGCTGGAGGAGAAGGCCGCGCTGCTGGCCAGCTCCTCGCGGTACAAGACGGAGTTCCTGGCGAACATGTCGCACGAGCTGCGCAATCCGCTGAACTCCCTGCTGATCCTCGCCCAGATGCTCATCGACAACGAGCACGGCCACCTCAGCCGGCACGAGGTGGAGAGCGCGGCGATGATCCACCGCTCCGGCTCCGAACTGCTCCAGTTGATCAACGACATCCTCGACCTGTCCAAGATCGAAGCCGGCCGGATGGATGTCTTTCCGTCCCGGGTACCGCTGATCAAGCTGCTGAACTACGTCCACGACACCTTCCGCCCGCTGACGCTGGACCGCGGCCTGGCCTTCGAGGTCTCGGTGACCGACGCGGTGCCCAAGGAGCTGTACAGCGACGAGAAGCGGATCAAGCAGGTGCTGCGGAATCTTCTTTCCAACGCCCTGAAGTTCACCTCCAAGGGCAAGATCGTCCTGCATGTGGACCTGGCGGAGGACGGCTCCGTCGCCTTCACCGTCACCGACACCGGCATCGGCATCGCGTCCGAGAAGCTGCCGGTCATCTTCGAGGCGTTCCAGCAGGCGGACGGCACGACCAACCGGAAGTACGGCGGTACGGGCCTCGGCCTGTCCATCAGCCGGGAGATCGCGGGCCTGCTCGGCGGCGTGCTCACGGCGGAGAGCGAGCCCGGCGCCGGCTCCACCTTCGCCTTCCGCATCCCCGTCAGGTGCCACAGCACGGCGGAGCCCGCCGAGCAGCCGCTCGACGACGGCGAAGCGGACGCCGACGAGGACGAGGCCCCCACCGCGCCTGCGGAGCTCACCCGGCCATCGGTCCCCGCGCCCGCCGCGCCCCCGGAGGAGACCCCCTGGCCCGCCGTGTCCAATGTGGAGCAGTGGGCCAAGGGCGCCACCGGCGAGCTGCTCTCGGGCGCCCAGGCCCTGGTCGTCGACGACGACATCCGCAACGCCTTCGCGCTGACGAACGTCCTCAGCCGGGTCGGTATGCAGGTGCTCTACGCCGAGCACGGCCGCGAGGCCATAGAGATGCTCGGCAAGAACCCGGGCATCGACTTCGTCCTGATGGACATCATGATGCCGGAGATGGACGGGTACGAAACGATCCGCGCCATCCGCCGCACCCCCCGGTACGCCGATCTGCCGGTCGTCGTCCTGACGGCCAAGGCCATGCCGGGCGACCGCGAGAAATCCCTGGAGACCGGCGCCAACGACTACCTCCCCAAACCGCTGGACGTGGACCGGCTGCTGAACGTCGCGGTCGATCTGCTCGCCAAGTACCGCGCCCCCGCCTCCGCTCCCGACGGCGGCGCGCCGGCCGGCCAAGGACACGAAGACGACGCAGAGCACGACGAGACCGGCCGAGCCGGCAATTCGTAGGGGCACACCAGTTCAGAGGCCACTCATGACCCACGCCACCCGCACCGACAGCGACGACCGGGCAGGAATCCTCCTCGTCGACGACATGGAGGAGAACCTCGCCGCGCTGGAAGCCGTCCTGCGCTCACTCGGCGAACCGCTCGTCCGCGCGCGGTCGGGCGAGGAAGCGATGAAGGCGCTGCTCCGCCAGGAGTTCGCGGTGGTCCTGCTGGACATCCTGATGCCCGGCATGGACGGCTTCGAGACCGCGAGCAACATCAAGCGGCTCGACCAGGCGAAACACATCCCGATCATCTTCCTGACCGGCACGGACGCCGACTCCGGCTATGCCTTCCGCGGCTACTCCACGGGCGCCGCCGACTATCTCACCAAGCCCTTCGACCCCTGGGTGCTGCGCGCCAAGGTCAAGGTCTTCCTGGAACTGCACCAGAAGAACCGCCAGTTGCGCCGGCTGCGGCAGCAGGACCGGGACCGCATCGACGAGCTGGCGGACCGTATCGCCGCCATGGAGCAGACATTGGCGGTCATGGAGCAGACACTGACCGCCGGCGCCCCTCTCGAAGCGGGCGAACTGCGCGCGGGAATGGCCGCGTTGGAGGAGACCGTACGGGCGCTGCGCCACGGCCGCGCCTGACACCCGCCGGGTCCGTACGCCGCGTACGTCCCATACGTCTCCGTACGTTGCTGTACGGACCCGGCGGCCGGTGTCAGGACTCGCGGGTCCCCGCGTACATGTCGTCCAGCAGGTCCTTGAAGGTGCGCTCGACGACCGGGCGCTTCACCTTCAGGCTGGGCGTGACCTCGCCGTGCTCGATGTCCAGGTCACGGGGCAGGATGCGGAACTTGCGGATCTGCTGCCAGCGCTGCAGGCCCTCGTTGACCCGCTCGACGTATCCGTCGATCAGCACGCGTACCTGCTCGGTGGCGACCACCGCGGCGTAGTCCTTGCCCGCCAGGCCGTGCTCCTTGGCCCAGGTCAGGATGGTCGGCTCGTCCAGCGCGATCAGCGCCGTGCAGAAGTTCCGGTTGGCGCCGTGCACGAGGACGTTGGAGACGAACGGGCAGACCGCCTTGAACTGGCCCTCGACCTCGGCGGGCGCGATGTACTTGCCGCCCGAGGTCTTGATCAGGTCCTTCTTGCGGTCGGTGATCCGCAGATAGCCGTCGGCGGACAGCTCGCCGATGTCGCCGGTGTGGAACCAGCCGTCGGACTCCAGCACCTCGGCCGTCTTCTCCGGCAGCCCGTGGTACCCCTGCATGATGCCGGGGCCGCGCAGCAGGATCTCCCCGTCCTCGGCGATGCGCACCTCCGTGCCGGGCAGCGGCTTGCCGACCGTGCCGGTGCGGTACGCCTCCCCCGGGTTCACGAAGCTGGCCGCGCTGGACTCGGTCAGGCCGTAGCCCTCCAGGATGTGGATGCCGGCGCCGGCGAAGAAGTAACCGATGTCGGGGGCGAGCGCCGCCGAGCCGGAGACCGCGGCGCGCAGCCGCCCGCCGAACGCCTCGCGCAGCTTGGCGTACACCAGCGCGTCGGCGACCTTGTGCTTGGCGGCGAGCCCGAACGGCACCGAGGCCGTGCCGGTCCGCCGGAAGTTGTCCTGCGAGACCTTGGCGTACTCGCGGGCGACGTCGGCCGCCCACTGGAAGATCTTGTACTTCGCCCCGCCGCCCTCGCGGGCCTTGGCGGCGACGCCGTTGTAGACCTTCTCGAAGATCCGCGGCACGGCGGCCATGTACGTCGGGCGCACGACCGGCAGATTCTCGATGATCTTGTCGACCCGGCCGTCCACGGCGATGACGTGGCCCTGGGCGATCTGGCCGGCGGTGAGCACCTTGCCGAAGACGTGCGCCAGCGGCAGCCAGAGGTACTGCACGTCCTCCTCGTTCACCAGCCCGGTGGCCTGGATCGCGCGGGCCATGTACGCCCAGCAGTCGTGCGGCAGCCGGACGCCCTTGGGCCGGCCCGTCGTGCCGGAGGTGTAGATCAGCGTGGCCAGCTGGTCGGCGCGGAGCGCGGCGACCCGCTCCTTCACGCAGCTGGGGTGCTTCTCCAGATACGCGGCTCCGCGCTTCTCCAGCTCGGCGAGCGAGAGCACCCAGCCCTCGGGGTCGCCCTCGGCCGGCACCGCGCCGGCCTCGTCGATGACGATGACGTGCGCGAGGTCGGGCAGGTCGGCGCGGCACTCGCGGGCCTTGACCAGCTGCCCGGCGTCCTCGGCGATCATCACCCGGCTGCCGGAGTCGGCGAGGATGTACGCCGTCTCGTCCGCGTTCGTGCTGGGGTACACGGTCGTGGTGGCCGCGCCCGAGCACAGCACGCCGAGGTCGGCGAGGATCCATTCCACCCGCGTACTGGAGGCCAGCGCCACCCGCTCCTCGGGGGCCACGCCCAGCTCGATGAGGCCCGCGGCGGTGGCGTACACCCGCTGGGCGGCATCTGCCCAGGTCAGCGTCTTCCAGTCGTCCGGGCCCTGGCCCGAGGCGGGCGGCACCGGATACCGGTACGCCTCCCCTTCGGGGGTTGCCGCGACCCGCTCCAGGAAGAGCGTCGCCACGGAAGGTGGCCGGTTCTCGATCAACGACTGGCTGTCCGTCACGTCTTCCTCCGGGGCCCGCTTCATTGCTGGTGACTCGCGAGTAACCTTCGAGCAGGATCAGACTAGAACGCGTGGCGCTCCCACGTAAGGGCCTTCCTCACACTCGTTCACCTTGTGACCGATCGGTGTGCGCGGGGCTCCCGCCGCGCGTCCGCGCGTGGTCCTCAGAAGCCCGTCTTCCCCCGCGCGGGGCGCCCGAACCGCGCTCCGGCGGCGGCTGCGCCGGGCTCCGGCCGCGGCGGCGCCGGTACGCGAAAGGCGCCCGTTCCCGGCTGGGAACGGACGCCCGGCGTCGCTCGACGGCGCCCGCCGCCCTCGCGACGGTCACCGTCCGGCGTTACTTCTTGCTCTTGGAGTCACCATCGGAGTCCGAGGACAGGACGGCGATGAAGGCTTCTTGCGGAACCTCCACACTTCCCACCATCTTCATCCGCTTCTTGCCTTCCTTCTGCTTCTCCAGCAGCTTCCGCTTACGGGAGATGTCACCGCCGTAGCACTTGGCGAGGACGTCCTTGCGGATGGCGCGGATGGTCTCGCGGGCGATCACCCGGCTGCCGATGGCCGCCTGGACCGGCACCTCGAACGCCTGCCGCGGGATCAGCTCGCGCAGCTTGGCGACGAGCCGGACGCCGTACGCGTACGCCTTGTCCTTGTGGCAGATCGCGGAGAACGCGTCGACCTGGTCGCCGTGCAGCAGGATGTCGACCTTGACCAGGTCGGCGGTCTGCTCACCGGTGGGCTCGTAGTCCAGCGACGCGTATCCCCGCGTTTTGGACTTCAGCTGGTCGAAGAAGTCGAAGACGACCTCGGCGAGCGGCAGCGTGTACCGGATCTCCACCCGGTCCTCGGAGAGGTAGTCCATGCCGAGCAGATTGCCGCGGCGGTTCTGGCAGAGCTCCATGACCGCGCCGATGAAGTCGCTCGGCGTGAGGATCGTGGCCCGTACGACCGGCTCCTGCACCTCGGCGATCTTGCCGGTGGGGAACTCGCTGGGGTTGGTCACCTCGTGCTCGGTGCCGTCCTCCATGGTCACGTTGTAGATCACGTTCGGCGCGGTCGCGATGAGCTCCAGCCCGAACTCGCGCTCCAGCCGCTCCCGGATGACCTCCAGGTGCAGCAGGCCGAGGAAGCCCACGCGGAAGCCGAAGCCGAGCGCCGCCGAGGTCTCCGGCTCGTACACCAGCGCCGCGTCGTTCAGCTGCAGCTTGTCCAGCGCCTCGCGCAGCTCCGGGTAGTCCGAGCCGTCCAGCGGGTACAGCCCGGAGAACACCATGGGCTTCGGGTCCTTGTACCCGCCCAGCGCCTCCGTCGCGCCCTTGCTGAGCTGGGTGATCGTGT
The DNA here is from genome assembly GCF_055567935.1 of Streptomyces sp. NPDC026301. Classification (NCBI taxonomy): domain Bacteria; kingdom Bacillati; phylum Actinomycetota; class Actinomycetes; order Kitasatosporales; family Streptomycetaceae; genus Streptomyces; species Streptomyces sp. NPDC026301. The sequence continues at coordinate 259,412 of NZ_JBVHPN010000013.1, forward strand.
CACCGACCTTGGACTGCCGGACGTCCTTCACACCGGTGATCAGGTAACCGACCTCGCCGACGGACAGCCCGTCCGCGACCGTCATCTCCGGCGAGTTCGTCCCGATCTCCAGCAGCTCGTGCGCGGCGCCGGTCGACATCATCCTGATGCGCTCGCGCTTGCTGAGCGTGCCGTCGACGACCTTCACGTACGTGACGACGCCGCGGTACGCGTCGTACACCGAGTCGAAGATCATCGCGCGGGCGGGCGCGTCCTTCACACCGACCGGCGGCGGCACGACCCGCACGACCTTGTCCAGCAGCTCGTCCACGCCCACGCCGGTCTTCGCGGAGACCTTCAGCACGTCCTCGGGCTCGCAGCCGACGAGGTTCGCCAGCTCCGCCGCGAACTTCTCCGGCTGCGCGGCCGGCAGGTCGATCTTGTTGAGCACCGGGATGATCTGCAGATCGTGCTCCATCGCCAGGTACAGATTGGCGAGCGTCTGCGCCTCGATGCCCTGAGCGGCGTCGACGAGCAGGATGCAGCCCTCGCACGCGGCGAGCGAGCGCGACACCTCATACGTGAAGTCGACGTGCCCCGGCGTGTCGATCATGTTGAGGATGTGGGTGTTGCCCGGCTCGCCGGTGGGGGCCCAGGGCAGGCGGACCGCCTGCGACTTGATCGTGATGCCCCGCTCCCGCTCGATGTCCATGCGGTCGAGGTACTGCGCGCGCATCTGCCTCTGCTCCACGACTCCCGTCAGCTGGAGCATCCGGTCGGCAAGCGTCGACTTGCCGTGGTCGATGTGCGCGATGATGCAAAAGTTACGGAGGAGAGCCGGGTCGGTACGGCTCGGCTCCGGCACGTTCGTAGGGGTCGCGGGCACGCAGAGGTCCATTCAGAGAATGCTGGGTCAGAGGATGCGGGGTCGGTGTGCGGTGATGCGGTGGGCGGGGCTCGGCTGTTTCGTCCTCCCTATCGTCCCATGAGCCGCGGCCCCAAACTCTTCGGGAGGCGCGGGGCGGGGGACGGGGTGGTTCCGGGGGTGGCGGGGTGCGGTCCCGGTCGTGGCGGGGGCGCGGGCCGGTCATGGTGAGGGCGCGGCTCGGTCATGGTGGTGGTGCGGTCCGTTTTTGGGTGGGCGTTCCCCCTGCTGGTAGCCTGGTCCACTGTGTTTCGTGCGCTCTCGTGTACGCGACACGCAGAAAGCCCGGAGCCGGTCGGGATCTTCCTCGGCCACCCGGAATCCAACGAACCTGAAAAGGCTCTTTCGTGGCGAACATCAAGTCCCAGATGAAGCGGATCAAGACCAACGAGAAGGCCCGGCAGCGCAACAAGGCTGTCAAGTCGACTCTGAAGACCGCGATCCGTCGCACCCGCGAGGCCGTGGAGGCCGGTGACCTGCAGAAGGCCACCACCGCCCAGGCCGAGGCGGGCAAGAAGCTCGACAAGGCCGTCAGCAAGGGCGTCATCCACAAGAACGCCGCCGCCAACAAGAAGTCGGCGCTGGCGAAGAAGGTCGCGTCCCTCAAGGGCTGACCTTCTGACGCTTCGCGGATGACCTCCCCGGAGGTCTCGCGGCCGCCGTCACGGGTCACGACCTGTACGGCAGTCATCACGCTTCATCGCCGGTGAGGACCCAGCGGCCCCTCTCTCCGCTCCTCCCCGGCCCCCGCGCCGCACGCGGCCTGCGTTCGCCACGCGGGTGCGGCGCACCCAGCTCCACACCGAGGACCCCGCTTCCGCCCTTCCCCAGGGCGGGGGCGGGGTCTTCGTCTTGCGGGGGGTGAGGTCTTCGTCTTGCCAAAGGTCCCCTACGCGCTGACCCACCCACCCTCGTCCACTCGAGCGGGGCAGCGATGGCTGATTCCCGTCGGCTACGCTGCCGCTCATGTCCAACTCGGGGGAACAGCCCAATCCGTATGCCCAGCAGCCCCACCAGCCACAACAGGGGCCACCGCCTCCGCCGCCGGCTCCGGCGGCTCCGGCGGCTCCGGCGGGGCCGCAGCCGGGCAATCCGTACGGTCAGGTGCCCCAGCAGCAGAACCCGTACGCCCAGCCACCGGCCGGCTACGGCTACCCGGCGGCCGCGCCGCACGGCGCACCGACCATGCCGAGTGCCGGCCCCGCCGGCTACGGCGTCGGTCCGGGCGGCCCCGATGGGACCGGTGGGACCGGTGGCGGCAAGGGTCTGCCCGCCTGGCTGTGGGCCGTCGGCGGAGCCGTGGTCGCCTCGGCCGTCTGGGCCGGCGTGCTCTTCGCGACCGGGGGCCTCGGCGGCCTCGGCGGCGAGCCAAGCCCCGACCTGCGCGGCTACCGCTATCAGTCCGACCTCTGCCGGTCGACCTCGTGGACGCCGTTCGAGGACGCGCGCTTCAAGATGGAGGACAGCAGCACCTCGGACAGCGCCGGCGAGAACCCCGAGTCCAGCGGCCACGAGGACCCCGCGCTGGACTCCATGTGGTGCAACGCCGACCTGGTACCGGAGGACGCTGGCAGCGACGACTACTCCTCCACCCTCGTCTACTCCAAGGCGTTCCTGCACAAGAAGACCGACCCGGCACCGGAGTTCGCGGCACAGTACCGCTCGTACGAACAGGAACGGTCCTCGACCCACTACAAGGTCGAGCCCGTACGCGGCATCGGCGACGAGGCGTACCTGGTGACCCGCGAGGAGACCACCGACAGCAAGGGCTCGTACGTGGTGCTCGGCGTCCGCGACGGCTGGCTGACGTACGAGACCACCTGGTCCAGCTACTCCAGCAGCGACAACACCGACCGCCCCGACTCCGCCGAGGTGGCCGACATGCTCCGCACCAGCGCCAAGCAGACACTGGCGAAGCTGAAGGGCTGAGCGGCTGGCGGCCTGCGGCTCAGCGGCTCGCGGGTGGGCGGCTCACGGGTGGGCGGCTGGCGGGTGAAGGGCTCACGGCCGAGCGGCTCACGGTGAGGGGCTCGCGCGGCTGGGCGGCTTGCGACTGAGCGGCTGAGGGGCGCGCTCGTGGACCTACGGGCGTCCCGGCCGACGCCTCGGGCGGCCCGGCCGACGCCTCGGGCGGCCCGGCCCGCAGGCTCAGCGGCGAGAACGCGCCGCGCGGGCGATCGTCACGACCGCCTTCTCCAGCGCGTACTCCGGGTCGTCGCCGCCGCCCTTCACACCCGCGTCCGCCTCGGCGACCGCGCGCAGGGCCACCGCCACCCCGTCCGCCGACCAGCCGCGCATCTGCTGCCGTACCCGGTCGATCTTCCACGGCGGCATGCCCAGCTCCCGCGCGAGATCGCCCGGCCGGGCACCCCGCGGCGCGGAGGCGAGCTTGCCGATCGCGCGGACGCCCTGCGCCAGCGCACTCGTGATCATGACGGGCGCGACCCCGGTCGAAACCGCCCACCGCAGCGCCTCCAGCGCCTCGGCCGCGCGCCCCTCGACCGCCCGGTCGGCCACCGTGAAGCTCGACGCCTCGGCGCGACCGGTGTAGTACCGCGCGACCACCGCGTCATCGATCGTGCCCTCGACATCCGCCGCGAGCTGCGCGCACGCCGAGGCCAGCTCGCGCAGGTCGCTGCCGATGGCGTCCACCAGCGCCTGACACGCCTCGGGCGTCGCCGACCGCCCTGCAGTACGGAACTCCCCGCGCACGAACGCCAGCCGGTCCGCCGGCTTGGTCATCTTCGGGCAGGCGATCTCGCGCGCCCCGACCTTGCGCGCGGCGTCCAGCAGCCCCTTGCCCTTGGCGCCGCCCGCGTGCAGCAGCACCAGCGTGATCTCCTCGGCCGGCGCCCCGAGGTACGCCTTGACGTCCTTGATCGTGTCGGCGGACAGGTCCTGCGCCTGGCGGACGACCACGACCTTCCGCTCGGCGAACAGCGACGGGCTGGTCAGCTCGGCCAGCGTGCCGGGCTGCAGCTGGTCGTGGGTGAGGTCACGCACGTCGGTGTCCGCGTCGGCGGCCCGCGCCGCCGCCACCACCTGCTGCACCGCACGGTCGAGCAGCAGCTCTTCCTGCCCCACGGCGATCGTGAGGGGGGCAAGGGGGTCGTCGTTTGCTGTCTTCCTGGCCATCGCGAACAGCATCCCACGCCCCACTGACACACCGGCCGCCGACCGCGGCACCGGCCGTCGCCGGCGGACGACCGCTGTCGGAGAATGGCCGGGTGAGCGATGTTCGACATGTACTGGTGCTGCCCGACCGGGACGCCGCCGAGGAAGTGGCCGAGGTGCTGACCGAGGAGTACGGAGTGCCCCAGCAGCCACAGCTCGTACGGGACGCCCTGGCCGGCGAGGACGACGCCGAGGACGCCCAGTGGCTCGTCGTCCTGGAGGACCCGGAAGCCACCTGCGACCCGGCCGCACTGGACACCCTGGCCGCCGAATACGAAGGCTGGCTGGAACCAGCCCGCCCCTGACCCCTCCGAAACGGCCCGGCCGACGGCCCCTGGCTGCCCCGACAACCATCCCCGGCAGGCCCGGCAGGGGCCGAGCACGGCCCTGACTGTCCCGAGCGTGGCCCGAGTGTCCTAGCCGGGTATCTCGCCCTGGGGGGGGGGGGGGGGGGGGGGGGGGGAGGGGGGGGGGGCAGGGAGAAAAGGGGGGGAGGGCGAGGGGATTGGGAG